>NZ_JBEXMW010000015.1:0-361290 GCF_040610775.1 Nonomuraea sp. NPDC003709
CGCCGCGTTTGATCTCGATCGAGACCTCGCGCAGGGCGGGCGCCTCGGCGCCGGGGTAGGTGAAGGTGATGTCCGTGGCCGTGATGCGGTCGAAGCCGATCGGAGCCGCGGCCGGGCGGCGGCCGGTCAGGCGGCGCTCGGCGTCCTCGCAGAACTCCAGGAAGTCGGTGAAGTAGAGGCCCTGCTCGTAGAGGCTGTTGGTGGCGTACAGGAAACTGCTCAGCGAGCTCTGGCCCGATCTGATCGCCAGGACCGCGGTGCCCGCCACCGCCAGCGGGATCGCGGCCACCGCCAGGAGCACGCCGAGGGCGACGTAGACCAGAGCGGTGCCGAGGCCGCCGAGGGCCTCGCCGACGAGCCGGGCGAAGGTCTGGCGTCTGGCCAGTTGGAGCAGGACGTCCTGCTCGGCCCTGGCCACCGCGTCGTACATGCGCAGCAGGAAGCCGCGCATGGTGAACGAGCGCACCTCGGCCGCGGCCTCGCGCTCGGCCAGCAGCTCCGCGATGATCCACTTGCGGCGGCGGGCCGGGATCAGGCCGTACATGGTCGCGTAGCGCATGCGCGCGCTGCGGACCGCCGCCCAGGCGTCGGGCAGGACGGCGAGCAGCAGCAGCGGCAGGAGCACCGGGTGGAGCAGGCCGAGCACCCCGGCCGCGGCCGCGATGCCGACCGCGGCCGTGACCACGTCGATGGCCGACGACACCACCCAGTCGGCCACGCCCGCGCCGCGCGCCCTGGCGCGTTCGAGGGCGTCGTGGAACTCCGGGTCGTCGTAGGCCACGAGCTCCACCCGGCTGGTCAGCCCGAACAGGCGCTCCTCCGTCAGCCGGGTGATCTGGGGGGTGAGGCGCGACTCCGCCCAGCCCGCGCCCGCCTGAACGGTCGTGCGCAGCACGGCCGCGCCGCCGACCAGGGCGAGGCTGGGCAGCGCGGCCAGCACGCGGTCGGGGGTCGGGCCCTCGCTGAAGAGGGCGCTGAGGACGCCGGTGGTCGCCAGCAGGCCGAAGGCCGTGAAGACGCCGCCGAGGAGGTTGAGCGTGATCGTGGCCAGGGTGTCGCGCGGGCTCGCGCCCCAGGCCATGCGCATCGCCTGTGCCACGAGCGACGGCAGCCGCCTGGCGATGGTCAGGAAACCGACCTCCGCCATCTTGTCGTTGTGAACATTCCAGGTGGGGGTGGCGATCTCGCCGAGTTCGAGAGGCTCATCCTGCATGCTCTGAGTATGCGTTCGACCACTGACAGTTTTCATTCGGCTGCGCGTCGCGATGGACAGGGCGCGCCCGCCATATCACCGCGATAGGGGCAATCTGGTACCTCTCCCGGGGCGGAGGGCGCGCATACCGTGGCGGCACCCCCAACTCCCGGAGGAGGCTCCGTGCCCAGACCCCTTCGTCTCGCGCTCTCCCTCTTACTCGGCCTCACGTTCCTGCTCGTCACCGCGCCCGCGCAGGCCGCGGCCCTGGTCAGGGTCGTCAGGTACGACGCGAGCAGGGCGGCCGAGTTCGTGTCCGTGGTGAACCAGGCGGCCCAGCTCTGGAACTCCAGCGTCGTCAACGTCCGGCTCGTCCAGGGAACGCCCGCCGACTTCGTCGTGTACGCCGACAACGGCTGGCCGCGCGCGCTGCCCACCAGCCTGGGCCGCGGCACGGTCTGGATCGGCCGGCAGGCCACCACGCAGGGATACAACCCGCTGCGCATCTCCACCCACGAGATCGGCCACATCCTGGGCCTGCCCGACCGGCGCACCGGGCTGTGCTCCGACCTGATGTCGGGGTCGAGCGCGCCCGTGAGCTGCACCAACGCGAACCCTAGCGCCGCCGAGCGGGCCGAGGTCGACCGCAACTTCGCCGGAAGCGCGCCGCAGGTCGAGTTCGGTCAACTGCACGTCGACCGCTGACCTCTCCCGGGTGACGGCGGACGCACCGGGTCCGCCGTCACCCGCCGGACGTAGCCGTACCTACCGATCCGCCGTCACCCGCAGGCGTAACCGGACATACCGCGTCCGCCGTCACCCGCAGGCGTAACCGGACATACCGCGTCCGCCGTCACCCGCAGGCGTAGCCGGACGGCAGGCGGGTGTCGCCGTTCGGGCGACTGGCCTGGAAGCCGAACGACGTGCTCGCCCCCGGCGCGAGCGAGCCGTTGTGCGCGGCGTTGCGGGCGGTGACGGCCTGGCCGGACGTGGTCATCGTGACGTTCCACGACCCGGTGACCGCGTGCCCGGGCGGCAGCGTGAACGTGACGCCCCACCCGGTCAGGGACGTGGTGCCGGTGTTGGTCACCGCGACCTGGATGACGTACCCGGTGCTCCACTGGCTCTGCACGGTCGCGGCGGCCGTGCAGCCGCCCGTCTGGCCGCCGCCGGACGTCGTCACGCTCACCGTTCCCGAGCGCGGCGAGCGGTTGCCCGCCGCGTCCCTGGCGTACACGGCGAAGGAGTACGACGTGCCCGCCGCCAGCCCCGTGACGGTGACCGAGGCGGTCGCGCTCGTGGCCACGGCCGTCTCCGTCGAGCCCTGTACGCGGACCACGTCGTACCCGGTCACCCCCACGTCGTCACTGGAGGCGGCCCAGGCCAGGGTCGCGGACGAGGAGGTGACCGCGGAGGCCGCTGGCGTGCCTGGCGCGGTGGGCGGGGTGGAGTCCCCCTGCCCGTACGTCAGACCGAACCCGTACGGGAACAGCGGCGTCTTCCCGTCCCCGGAGTTGATCGGCTGCTGGGACGCGCTGCTCATCCAGGTCACCGGCAGCTTGCCGGTCGGCTGGACGGTCCCGAACAGCACGTCCGCCACGCCCTGCCCCTCGGTGCCCGGCAACCAGGCGGCGACCAGCGCGTTCCAGCCGGACAGCTGGGAGGCGACGTCGAGGGGGCGGCCCGAGACCAGCACCACGACGACCGGGACGCCGGACGCGCGCAGGTTCGCGATGGTGTTGAGGTCCACGGCGTCCAGGCCCAGGCTGCCGGTCCGGTCGCCCTGGCCCTCGGCGTACGGCGGCTCGCCGACCACCGCGACGGCGACGCGGTAGGAGGAGTCGATGCCGGTGCCGTCCTGGCTGTAGGTGACGGTCGTGCCGGAGCCCGCGCTGTTCCTGATGCCCTGCAGGATGGTGGTGCCGGGGGTGATGTTGCCGGACGAGCCCTGCCAGGAGATCGTCCAGCCGCCGCTCTGGTAGCCGATGTTGTCCGCGCTCCGGCCCGCCACGAAGATCTTGCCGCTGCGGGCGAGCGGCAGCACGTTGCCCGCGTTCTTCAGCACGACCTGCGACTTGGCGACCGCCTCGCGGGCCAGCGCGCGGTGCGCGGCGCTGCCCACGGTCGAGGTGTACGAGCGGTCCGTCAGCGGCTTCTCGAACAGCCCGAGCTCGAACTTCTTGGTGAGGATGCGCCGTACCGCGTCGTCGACCCTGGCCGTGGTCACCCGGCCGGCCTGGACCTCGGCCCGCAGCAGGTCGATGAACTGGCGCCAGGCCGTGGGGACCATCACCATGTCGATGCCCGCGTTCACGGCGGTGCGCACGTCGAGCGCGGACGTGCCGGGGGCGCCGTCGATCTGGTCGATGCCGTTCCAGTCGGAGACCACGAACCCGGAGAAGCCCAGCTCGCCCTTGAGCACCGTGGTGATCAGGTACTGCTGTCCGTGCAGCCTGGAGCCGTTCCAGCTGCTGAACGAGATCATCACCGAGCCGACCCCGCGCTCCACCGCGGCCCTGAACGGCGGCAGGTGGATCGCCCGCAGGTCGGCCTCGGACAGCTGGGTGTCGCCCTGGTCCACGCCGCCCGTGGTGCCGCCGTCGCCGACGTAGTGCTTGGCGGTGGCGAGCACGGACGCGGGGCCGTTCAACGCGGTGCCCTGCAGGCCCGTCACGATCGTGGCCATGGACGAGGGCAGCTCCGGCGTCTCGCCGAACGACTCGTACGTGCGGCCCCACCGGTCGTTGCGGGCCACGCACAGACAGGGGGCGAAGTCCCAGTCGACGCCGGTGCCCGACACCTCCTCGGCCACCGCCCGGCCGATGCGCTCGACGAGGGCGGGGTCCCGGGTGGCGCCGAGGCCGATGTTGTGCGGGAAGATCGTGGCGCCGACGACGTTGTTGTGGCCGTGCACGGCGTCCGCCCCGTAGAGGATGGGGATGCGGAGCGGCGTGGCCAGGGCCGCGTTCTGGTATCCGTCGTACATGTCCGCCCAGGACGCGGCCGTGTTGGGCGACGGCGCGGAGCCGCCGCCCGACAGTACCGAGCCGAGCCGGTACGTGGTGACGTCGGAGTTGCCGACCGAGCCGCGTTCGGCCTGGGTCATCTGGCCGAGCTTCTCGTCCAGCGTCATCCTGGACATGAGGTCGGCCACCCGCGTGGGCACGGGGAGGCTGGGGTCCTGGTAGGGGGCGGCCGCGGCGGACGCCCGGGGAACGACCAGTCCGGCGGCGACGAGCAGCTGCACGGCCGCCCTGATCGCCCACTGTCTGCTGATCATGGCACGTCCAGAGGTTGTGGGCCGCATAATGGGAGCGCTCCCATGACTTTAGAACACGCCGGTGCCGCCGCCCAGGGCCCAGCCCGCACCCACAACCCCCAGCAGCGCAAACGAGGTGAAAGTTTCACCCCTGCTTACGGGCGAACGGCGGCGGCGCGGACGGGTCCTGGAGCGGGCCGCTGAGCTGGATGTTGGCGATCACCCAGCGCTCGCCCTGCTTGACGGCGACCAGGGTCAGCCGGAACGAGTCGTTGACCTCGTGCCCTCTGACCGAAGTCCGCTGCTCCTGCACGCCGCCCACGATCGCGGTGTCGCCATGGAGGCGCACCTGCGGGTCGAGGATCTCGAAGTGGTGGTTCTTCAGGTCGCCCCGGTGCCGGCCCGCCCACTGCCGTTTGTCCAGCTTGAACCCCACAGGACCGATTCCGGCGAAGTCGTCGCCGAGGAGGTCGTCGAAGGCGTCCGCGTCACCGTCGAACTCGGCCCGCGCCCAGCGGCGAACGAGGTCGAGCACCTGCTCCTGACTGCTCATGATCTGCCCCTCTCTTAACCGGGGAAAATATCCCCACTTAAATCTGGCAGATACCGGCGACCGACACAACCCCAACCGGGGAGTTTTCCCCCATATGCTGGTGAGTGTGATGACCAAGCCCATGCGGGCCGACGCGCGGCGCAACCTGGAGCAGATCCTGCTCGCCGCCCGCGACATGGTCGCCGAACGCGGCCCCGACGTCCCGCTCGACGACATCGCCCGGCGCGCCGGGGTCGGCAGCGCCACGCTCTACCGCCGCTTCCCCGACCGCGACGCCCTGCTCCGCGCGGTCGCGCTCGACGCCCTGACCAGGACGGCCGCCGCTGCCAGGGCGGCGGCCGAGGAGGAGCGCGACCCGTTCGAGGCGCTGGCGCGCTACCTGCGCGCGGCGCTCGAACTGCGCGTCTCAGCCGTGCTCCCGGCCCTGCTCGACGCGGTGGACCCGGCGAACGACCCGCTGCTGGCACCCGTGCGCGAGGAGTCCGCCCGCACCATACGCCGGATGATCTCCGACGCCCACGCGGCGGGCACGCTGCCGGAGGGTGTCACGTTCATGGACATCACGACCATGCTCGTACGGATCTCCCGCCCCCTCCCCGGGCCGATCCCGGACGAGGCCAAGCACGCGCTCGCCCGGCGCCACCTGGAGCTGTTCATCCACGGCCTCCGGGCGATGGGGGCGGCGTGAAACTTTCATCGCGGCTTTACCGCCCGTGAGGTTGTGCAGATAATACCCGAAGGAAAGCGCTTTCCGACGACCCTTGGAGGCACCCGGCAGACGGAGAGCACTATGCCCTTCACCTCGTTACGCGCCCCACGCTGGACGGCCGTCCTCGTGGCGGCCGCGATCGCCGTACCGTCGATGCGGGCCGTTCCCGCGCAGGCGGTCGCCGCCGACGGACCGACCGGTTTCGCGGCCGTCAACGCCCTCGGCCAGAACGGCACCACCGGCGGCGCCGGCGGCAGGACCGTCACCGCCACGAACGCCACGCAGTTCCTCGAGTACATCGACAGCCTCGAACCCCTGGTCATCCAGGTGTCGGGCACGATCTCGATCACCAGCAAGCAGGGGGTGCGGCCCAACAAGACCATCGTCGGCGTCGGCACCACCGGCCACATCACCGGCGGCGGGCTGGACTTCTACCGCTCGTACAACGTGATAGTGCGCAACCTCCGCTTCACGAACGCCGAGGACGACGCGGTCAACATCGGCCAGCAGTCCCACCACATCTGGATCGACCACAACACGTTCTCCGGCGCGGTGGACGGGTCCGTGGACATCGTCAGGGGCGCCGACTACGTCACCGTCTCCTGGAACCACTTCGACCATTCCGACAAGTCCATGCTGATCAGCCACTCCGACGGCGCCGCCGGCACGGACGTCGGCCACCTCAAGGTGACCATCCACCACAACTTCTTCGACCACAGCCGCCAGCGGCATCCGCGCATCAGGTTCGGGGAGCCGGTGCACGTCTACAACAACTACTTCCTGGGCAACGAGCTGTACGGGGTGGCCTCCACCGAGAACGCCGGAGCCGTCGTCGAGGGCAACTACTTCGAGAACGTGGCGCACCCGCTCTACTCGGCGAGCGGATACGGCGACAGCGGCCCCGGCCGGGCCGTCCAGCGCAACAACGTCTTCGTCAACTCCGGCACGCCCGAGACCGCCGGAGCCGTCGTCGAGCCAGGCACGTACTACGGCTACACGGTCGACCCGCCGCAGAACGTCCCGGCGGCGGTCCGGGCCGGGGCGGGCTACGGCAAGATCACCCCTCTGGCGGCGACCGCCGCCGCGACCCCGCTCTACGTCGCCACCAACGGGAACGACGCCAACCCGGGCACCCTCGACCGTCCGCTCGCCACCATCCAGCGGGCCGTCGACCTCGCCCAGCCCGGCACGGTCATCTCAGTACGCGGCGGCACGTACGCGCTCACGTCCAACATCCAGATCATGAAGAGCGGCACCTCGTCCAGCCCCATCACGCTGGCCGCGTACGGCACGGAACGGGTCCTGATCGACGGCGAGGCCCTGCCCAACACACCGGCCCCGGTCGGCGGCAGCATCCCCAACGCGCAGCGCGGAGCCATCCACATGGAGGCCTCCTACTGGCGCATCACCGGGCTGGAGATCGCCAACGGTCCGTACGGGATCTTCTGCCGGGGCTGCAACAACAACGTCTTCGACCGGCTCGTCACCCGCGACAACTACGAGTCCGGACTGCACATCCAGGCCGCCTCCGGCAACAACCTCATCCAGAACCTCGACAGCTACGGCAACCGCGACCCGCGCAAGAACGGCGAGAGCGCCGACGGCCTGGCCATCAAGGAAGGCAGCGGCTCTGGGAACGTGGTGCGCGGGGCCCGGCTGTGGAACAACTCCGACGACGGGTTCGACGCGTGGGAGTTCCTGTCGCCGATCCGCATCGAGAACAGCGTCGCGTACGGCAATGGCTTCAACCGCTGGAACCTGCCCGACTACACCGGCGACGGCAACGGCTTCAAGCTGGGCGGCGGTGACGAGGACCTGCCGGCCGCGCACGTCGTCAGCAACAGCATGGCCTTCCGGAACGCGGTGGGCGGGTTCATCGACAACGCCAACCCCGGGGCGCTGTCGCTGACCCGCAACACGGCCTGGCGCAACGGCGGGACCGGCTTCGACCTCGCCGACGCCGACGGCACCCTCACCCGCAACCTGGCCGCCACCAATGCCAAGGCAGCCGACCTGGGCTCGTCGTCGTCGGGCAGCGGCAACTCCTGGGACCTCGGTGGCACCTGGGACGACAGCTCCCTGGCCGGCACCGACCCCGCCACCCTGACCGGCCCCCGCCGCCCCGACGGCTCCATCCCCTCCTCCACCTTCCTCCGCCCCAAGAACGGCACCGACGTAGGCGCCCGCCTCTGACTACCGTTCCCTCCGATGCGGGGCAGTGGCGTTGTTCGACCTCTTTCCTGACAAGATCCCGCCCTGTATGTTCGATCCGAAAGAAAGTTTCACCCATGGAGGAACGTTGGGCAAGAAGCTTCACATTCTGGCATTACCGATCGCCGCCGCGGCCCTGGCGCTGACGGCCGTTCCCGCGCAGGCGGCCGACGGCTATGACCGTTGCCCCACCAACTACTACTGCCTGTTCTCCGGCCTGGACGGCACCGGCGACATCGTCCAGATCCAGAGCAACACCCCCGACCTGGCCGCCCTCAACATGGCCGACCGTGCCAAGTCCGACTGGAACCGCACGGGATCGACCATCCACCTCTACTCGGAGGCGAACTACGGCGGTTGCTCGGCCGTGACCAGTGCCGGCGGGAAGGGCAACTTCTACACCCCGTTCCGCGACTTCTTCAACTCCGTCCGTTTCGACGGCCCGAACGGCCCGTCGTGCTTCCCCCCTGAGGGGGCGACCGTCAAGGCGGCACAGACCGACTCGCACGGCTGATCACGGCCTGAGCGCCGCCAGGAAGCGGTCGGCCTCCGCGGCGAGCCGCGGCAGGTCGGCCGCCGGGTCGGCGGAGCGGGCCAGCAGCATGCCGCCTTCGCACAACGCGCCGAAGACGAGCTGCGCACGCATGGAGAGGCCGCCGTCGGCCGCACCCCCAACCGCCGTGTCGCCGTCGGCCGCACGCCCGTTCGCCGCGTCGCCGTTGGGGGGCTGTTCGGCTGCCGTGGCCAGGTGGAGGCCGGCGAGCAGGACCCGTAGCGTGTGGGCGTACTCGATCTCGCGGACCGTCTCCCACCCCAGCACCGACGGCGCGTCAAGAAGGACGATCTGCCGGAATCCCGGGTCGAGGCAGCGCTCGAGGAAGGTGCGGCAGCCGCGCCGCAGCGCCGCCCACGGGTCGGACTCCGACAGGGCCGCCCGCTCCAGCGCGGCGGCGACCTCCTCCTGCTCCCCCACGAACGCCGCCCGAAATAGCGCGACTTTTCCGTTGAAGTGGTGGTAGGCCGCCCCCTTGGTCACCCCGGCCTCGGCGGCCACCGCATCGATCGACGTGAGTGCGTAACCATGGGCCCCGAACAGCTCCCGCGCGGCCCGCACCAGCCGCCCCGTCGTCTCGTCCGATCGCTCAGCCTGGGTACGGCGGATCATCGTGCTCCCATTGACTTACATACTCGCGGTACGTAACTTCGAAGAACAGTTACGTACCGCCAGTATGAAACATGGAGGTGAGTCGTGTCCCCCTCGTCCCCACCGCGCATCGCCGTCTACGGCGCCACCGGCCACACCGGGCGGCTGGTCGCGGCGGAGCTCGGCGCCCGCGGCAAGGAGGTCATCCTGGCCGGTCGCGACGACGGAGCACTCAAGGCCCTGTCCGACGAGCTCGGCGGGGCGCCCGTGCACCAGGCCCCGCTGGACGACCCCGCCGCGTTACGCGCGCTCGCGGAGCAGGCGACCGTGCTGATCCACTGCGCGGGCCCGTTCACGCACACCGGCAGGCCCGTCGCCACGGCGGCGGCCGAGGGCGGCTGCCACTATGTGGACCACGCCCTGGAGCAGCACCACACGAAGTGGATGTTCGACACGATGCAGGAGCCCGCGAGGAGAGCGGGCATCACCATGGTCACGGCGATGAGCTTCTACGGCGGGACAGGCGATCTGCTCGCCGCCGCCGTGGCCGACGGCCTGACGGACGTCGAACGGGTGATCGCCGCCTACGCGGTGTCCGGCTGGCGGCTGACCACGGGGGCGAAGCAGACCGCCGAGCTGCTGTTCGCCGACACGCGGCGCATCACCTACACCGACGGCGAGCAGCACGTCGGCTATGTCGAGCCGCGCAACGCCGTCTTCCCGTTCCCGCCGCCGCTCGGCCCGCGCACGATGATCGCCCCCGTCCCATTCTCCGAGGTCGTCACGGTCCCCAGACACGTACGCGCGCGAATGGTCGAGGCGCAGCTCACGGCGGACACGTTCCAGGAGGAGCAGGTGTTCAGCAGCGAGGACGCGGACGCCGAGACGCGGGCGGGCTCCGCGTTCACGGTCGCCGCGCAGGTGATCACCGCGGACGGCGGCAGGGCCGGGCAGGTCAGCGGGCGCGACCTGTGGCGCATGAGCGCGCTGGCCTCGGTGGAGGCCGCCGTCCGCCTGGCCGCGGACCCGGGGAGTCCCGGCGTGTACGGCCCGGCCGAGGCGTTCCCGGCGGAGCCGTTCCTGCGCGACCTGGAGCGGCTCGGCCTGTTCACCCTCACCCTGCCGAAGAAGCCGGACAAGGAGGAGGAGCGATGATCCTGGTCACGGGCGCGGCCGGCGGCCCGCAGGGCTCGACCGGCCGGCACGTCACGAACCTGCTGCTGGAGCGCGGCGAGGCGGTGCGCGCCTTCGTGCACTCCGACGACCACCGGGCCGAGGAGCTGCGCAAGCTCGGGGCCGAGGTGGTGGTCGGCGACCTCAGGGAGATCACGTCGGTGCGGCCCGCCATGCGCGGGATCAGCAGGGCGTTCTTCACCTATCCGGTGACGGCGGGGCTGCTGGACGCGACCGGCGTGTTCGCCGCCGCGGCCAGGGAGGAGGGGGTGGCGCGTGTCGTCGAGGTGTCGCAGCTCGACGCGTCCCCCGGGGCTCTGACGCCGCGGATGCGCCGGCACTGGGTGGCGGAGCAGGTGTTCGACTGGGCCGGGGTGGGAGCGGTGCACCTGCGGGCCGCGGTCTTCTTCGAGAACCTGTCCGTCGCCGCCTCGGGCGGCACGCTGGCGCTCCCGCTGGGGCCGCGCGACACGCGGATCCCGCTGGTCGCGGGCGAGGACGTGGCCAGGGTCGCCGCCGGGCTGCTGCTCGACCCCGGACCCGCCGACCCGGTGTGCCTGGTGACGGGGCAGCTGGCGACGATCGGCGAGGCGGCGGACGCGCTCGGGCTCTCGTACGCCGATCTGCCGCCCGAGGAGTGGGAGGCGCGGGCGCTGGGCGTCTACGGCGACCCGTACACGGTCGAGCATCTGACGCACCTGTGGGCGATCTTCCGCCTCATCGGCTCCGGCGACCACCCGCTGTACCGGGTCACCGAGAGCATCGAGCGCTACGGCGGCCGGCCGCCCATGACTCTGGACGAATGGGGAAACCCCCGGCCGAGGAGCGGCCGGGGGTTCCGTGCGGGCGGGGATCAGCCGGTGTAGCCGACCGCCGACCAGTCGTAGAACTTGTAGCCGCGAGCGCCGAAGTTGGCGAGCGTCTTCTTCGTGGCCCAGATCTCCGGACGCTGGTACAGCGGGATGGTGTGCACCAGGTCCCAGATCATCTTGTCGGCGGCGTTCGCCAGCTCGTAGGCCTTGGTCTGGTCCGTCTCGTTCCCCACGGCCTCGATGGCCTTGTCGAGCTCAGGGTCGTTGCTCTTGGGGAAGTTGCTCTCGGAGCCGGTCTTGTAGATCTGCGGCAGGCCACCGAGCGGCAGCGGCGTGCCGATCCACGTGAACGGCACCAGGTCGAAGTCGCCCTTGATGATGTAGTCGGTGAAGAACTTGTCGACGGGGACCGGTCGGACCGTGAGCTTGACCCCGGCCTCCTTGAGCATGGCCTGCGTGAGCTCGCCCTCAGTCTTCGCGACGGGAGTGTCCGTCGGGATGACGAAGGTCAGGTCCAGCTCCTTGCCGTCCTTCTTGCGGTACTCGCCCTCCTGCTTCCAACCGGCCGCGTCCAGCATTTGCTTGGCCTTGTCCAGGTTGTACTTGCCGATGTCGCCGGAGTTGTCGACGTAGGCCTTGTGGTTGTTCATGAAGACGTGGTTGCCGAGCGTCTGCAGCGGCCAGTCCATGTCCTTCAGGTCCGACTGCGTGATCACGTCACGGTTGATCGCGTACGCGACGGCCTGGCGGACGGACTTGTCCTTCAGGTTGGCGCTCTGGTTGTTGACCGTGATGTGCCGCCAGTTGGGGCTGAGCGCCTTGCGGATGTCCGCGTTGGGGACTTCCTTGGCGCGCTTCAGGTCGGCGGGAGCGCCGGCCGCGATGTCCGTGGCGTCGAGCTCGCCGTTGGCGAAAGCGTTCACCGCGGCGGAGGGATCGCTGATCGTCCGGAAGATGAGCTTGTCGAGCTTGGTCTTCTTGCCCCACCACTTGTCGTCACGCACGAGGGTGAGCGTCTTGGTGCCCTCGTCGATCTTCTCGACCTTGAACGGACCCGCGGTGACCGGGATCTTCTGCTTGTAGTCGTTATCGTACTTGTCCGCGTCGAGCATGTGCGAGGCGGGCAGAAGGTGGTTCGTGGTCCGGTTGAACAGGCCCTGCCATTCCAGGTACGGCTTGGCGAAGGTGACGACGGCGACCTTGTCGGAGTCACCCTTGGTGACCGACTCGATCTTGTCCCAGCCGTCCGTGGAAGCCGGCTTGTACTTCTTGTCCTTACCGTTGTTGATCTTCCACGCGGCCTCGAGGTCCTTCCACGTGATCGGCGTGCCGTCCGACCAGTTGGCCTTGTCGTTGAGCGTGTAGGTCACGACCTGCTTGCCCGACGACATGTCGTTCTTCACGTCGGTCACGTAGTCCGGGTTCGGCGTGAAGTTGGCCTTGTCGTCGGACACCATCAGCTGCGGCATGAGCGGGTCGAGCATGTCCGCGGTGTCGGCCTGGTTGCCGTCGACGTGGTTGATGTTCCACTGGGTAGGCCACTGCCCGATGGGGAGGGTCAGCGTGCCGCCGTCCTTGACCTGGTCGTAGGCGACCGGGTTGATGGTGATCGACGGGGTCTCCGCCATCTGCTGCTGAGCCTGCTGCGACTGCTCGGCACTCGGCTTCTTGGCTGCACCGCCACCTCCGCCACAGGCCGCGACGGCCATGGCCAGGACCGCGATGCCCGCAGCCGCACGGTAACGAACCTTCACTTTTCCTCCTGATCGTCCGAGGCCGTGATGACCTCGATCTCCTCCGCGTAGTGGCAGGCGGCGCCGTGATCCACAGCGTTCGCGAGCCGAGCAACCGAGGGCTCTTCGTCCACACACCGCCGTCGCTCCGCCTCGCTGAGCAGGGCGAACTTGGGGCAGCGAGTACGGAACCGGCATCCCGATGGCGGGTCGGCCGGGCTGGGCAGGTCGCCTTCGAGCAGGATCCGCTTCCGGGTTCGCTCCATTTCGGGGTCCGGCAGCGGGATCGCCGACAGCAATGCCTGCGTGTAGGGGTGGGCTGGATGGTCGTAGACGTCCTCGACCGTGCCGATCTCGGCGATCCTGCCGAGGTACATGACGGCGACCCGGTCGGCCAGGTGCCTGACCACCGCCAGGTCGTGGGCCACGAACAGGTACGACAGCCCCAGCCGGTTCTTCAGCTCCTCCAGCAGGTTGATCACACCGGCCTGGATGGAGACGTCGAGCGCCGACACCGGCTCGTCCAGCACCAACAGCTTCGGCTCCAGCGCGAGCGCGCGGGCGATGCCGATGCGCTGGCGCTGGCCGCCGGAGAACTGCTGGGGATAGCGGTCGGCGTGCTCCGGCGACAGCCCGACCAGTTGGAGCAGCTCGGCGACCCGGGCGTCCACGTTCTTCCGGCCGTGCGCGCGCAGCGGCTCGGCGATGATGGCGCTGACCGGCATGCGCGGGTCCAGGGCGGCCATCGGGTCCTGGAAGACGATCTGCAGGTCGCGCCTGAGCGCCTTGCGCCCCCCAGAGTCGATCTTGGCGCTGTCCTTGCCGAGCACCACGACCCGCCCGCCCTGCGGCGGCTGGAGCTGCATGATCTGCTGGAGCGTGGTGGTCTTGCCGCAGCCGGACTCGCCGACCAGCGCCAGCGTCTCACCCTCGGCGATGTCGAAGCTGATGCCGTCCACCGCGAACACGGTGCCGACGCGGCGCTTGAAGACCGCGCCCTTCATCAGCGGATAGTGCTTGATCATGTCGTCGAGTTCGAGCACCGTGGCGCGCTCGGCACGCGGCACGCGTACCACGTCGCTCGGCGGGATGACCGGCACGGGGAACACGTCGGCCCCGGTCAGGCCCTTGTGCTCGATCTCGTGCGAGCGGATGCACGCCACGTGGCGACCGCCGCCGAAGGGGGTCAGCGGCGGCTCCTCGTCGTCGCACATGTCCACCTTCATCGGGCAGCGCGGCGCGAAGGGGCAGCCGGGCGGCAGCGCCGACGGCGAGGGCGGGTTGCCCTCGATGGGCACGAGCGGCCCCTCCTCGCCGTCGACCCTGGGGATCGAGGCGAGCAGACCCATCGTGTACGGCATCCGCGGCCGGTAGTAGATGTCGTCCACCGGCCCCTGCTCGACCGGCTTGCCCGCGTACATGACCAGCACCCGGTCGGCCATGCCCGCGATGACGCCCAGGTCATGGGTGATCATCACGATGCCGGCGCCCGTCTCCCGCTGCGCGGTCTTGAGCACCTCCAGCACCTGCGCCTGGATGGTCACGTCGAGCGCGGTCGTCGGCTCGTCGCAGATCAGCAGGTCGGGGTCGTTGGCGATGGCCATGGCGATCATCGCGCGCTGCCGCATGCCGCCCGAGAACTCGTGCGGGAACGCCTTGGCCCGCAGGTTCGGGTTCGGGATGCCGACCAGGTCGAGCAACTCGACGGCCCGCTTGGCGGCCTTGTCCTTGCCCATCTTCTGGTGGACGCGCACGGCCTCGGCGATCTGGTCGCCGATCGTGTAGACGGGCGTGAACGCCGACAGCGGATCCTGGAAGATCATGCTGATCGCCTTGCCGCGCACCTTGATCAGCTCGTCCTCGCCCATGCCGAGCAGCTCGCGGTCGTGCAGTTTGACCGAGCCGCTGACCGTGGCGTTGCGCGGCAGCAGGCCCATGACCGCGAGCGAGGTCACGGACTTGCCGGAGCCGGACTCGCCGACGATGCCGAGGACCTCCCCGCGCTCGACCTCGTAGCTGACGCCGCGCACGGCCTCGATGCCGCCGGGGAAGGTGACGGTGAGGTCCCTGACCTCCAAGATGCTCACGAATTGCTCCCCGGGTCGAGTGCGTCACGCAGGCCGTCGCCGATCAGGTTCACGGCGAGCACCATGGCCACCAGCAGGCCGGCCGGGAAGACGAACAGCCATGGATAACCGGTGGCGTTGCGCGAGCCCTCCGCGATCAGGGTGCCGAGCGAGACGTCCGGCGGCTGAATGCCGAAGCCGAAGAAGGACAACGCCGCCTCGCCGATGATCGCGCCACTGACGTTGAGCGTCGCGTCGATGATCAGCAAGGAGGACAGGTTGGGGACGATGTGCCGGAAGATGATCTTCCAGCGCGGGATGCCCATGTAGACGGCGGCCAGGACGTACTCCCGCTCGCGGAGCGCGAGCGTCATGCTCCGCACCACCCGGGAGGTGATCATCCAGGAGAACGCGGCGAGCAGCACCACGAACCACAGCCAGGTGGCGTCCTTCAGCCTCGGCGAGACGATCGCGATGACCAGGAAGCTCGGGAGAACCAGCAGCAGGTCGACCCACCACATGAGCAGCCGGTCGATCCACCCGCCGAAATATCCGGCGAACGCGCCCACGACCGCGGCGAGTCCGGTGGCGATCAGGGCGACCAGCAGGCCGATGATGATCGACTTCTGCATGCCGCGCAGCGTGACCGCGTACATGTCCTGGCCGATCGAGGTGGTGCCCCACCAGTGGTCGGCATCGGGAGCCGACAGGAAGGCCATGAAGTCCTTGTCCGTCCAGTCGTACGAGCCGAAGTAGGGGCCGACGTACGCCAGCACGACCAGCAGCAACAGGGCGACGATGCCGTAACGCGCCTGCTTGTTGCGGAACAGGCGCCGCAGGACGACTTTCGAACGCATCTCAGCTCACCCGCACCCGAGGATCGAGGGCCGCGACCAGCACGTCGGACAGGAACGCGGCGAACAGGACGCACACGGCGGTGAAGAAGGTCACCGCGGCGACGGCGTTGACGTCGTTCGAGTTGACCGCCTCGACCAGCCAGGCGCCCATGCCGTGCCAGGCGAAGATCTTCTCGGTGAACGTGGCACCGGTGAACATCGTGCCGAACGCGAAGGCGAAGTACGTGGCGGAGGGGATCAGCGCGGTGCGCAGCGCGTGCTTGGTGAGCGCGGTCCTGCGCCGCAGGCCCTTGGCCATCGCCGTGCGGACGAAGTCCTGACCCAGCACGTCGAGCATCATGTTGCGCTGGATGCGGCTGTAGAACGCGATCGAACCGAGGCTGAGCGAGATCGTGGGGAGGATCAGGTGGTTCAGCCGGTTGAGGAACAGGTCCCAGCCCGCCAGCTTCGGGTTGTACTCGCCGGTGTACTCGATCAGCGTGAACCCGAGCCCGTCGTTGAGGCTGTACGTCGCGATGGCCAGCACCGTGGCCAGCACGAACACCGGAATCGCCATGATCACGAAAGAGCTGACGCCTATTAACCGGTCGCTGAACTTGTACTGCTTCACCGCCGAGATCGCACCCAACGCCACCCCCACGGCGAAGCCCACCAGCGTGCCGATGAGCAGCAGCCGGAGGCTGACGAAGATCCGGCGGCCCATCTCGTCATTGACCGAGCCGCCGTTCCAGGTCTTGCCGAAGTCGCCCGTGATGACGCCCTTCGCCCAGGTCCCGTACCGCACGAGCACCGGGACCTTGTCGTTCATGTTGTAGGCGTCCAGCGTGGAGTCGATCACCGACTCGGCGATGGGAGGTTGGCGGGCCTGATACGCGGCTCGCGGGTTCATGGTGGTGGCCGCGAGCATGTACGCGAGACTCGCCGCGATGGCGACCAAGACCACATTTATTGCCAACCTGCGGAGCAGGTACTTGCCCATTACTCTCCGTTCGCGCTGACGGGGGGCGCGCACCTCCGGGCCGGAGTGGCGTCCCCGCAACGAAAACCCGTCTCGCGGTGCAAAAACCACTTGCCGCGAGATGGCGATCAACGCGCAGAATATAAGCAAAGATGTAACAGTCAGAAACCGTCCGACATAACGGTAAGGTCACTCGCAATAGATCGACATGACCGGAACGATCGCTTACCACACCCCATCTGACCTGCGGAAACGTCCCAATTTAGGCGGATTTTTCGGGTTCCATCCGGGGGGTTGTGTCACGAAACCCGGACATAAATTGGCGACTACGCAAAGTGATCCACTTCACGTTGATCTCATCGTCAAGTGAGTTCGGACACCACCTTGACGACACCCCCGCACCCCCACTCGGGTGCTCCCCCGGCCCTCCGCCGCCGGCACCCCACCGACGAAGGCCCGTACAAGGCATGTCGCACCCGGTCAGCGAGGGGGCACCACCGTCCCACGGCCCGCGAAAAACCGGCCCGGGGCACCGGAAAAGGTCACCGTGAGCACCGGTTTACTCACCGAGAGAATTCGCAGTGCTGTGTCGAGTTGACGCCCTTTACAGCACCCCGGTCGCGAGGGATCATCTCTCTAGAGAGCTTGAGTCTGATTAGGCTGGACAGCCGGTTAGAGGGGCCTCTTGTCGGAAATTGTTGACCACGACCCCGTTATCTCCCTCGCCTCTCCCGAACTCCTTGCCGACCCCTATCCCTGGTACGAAATCCTCCGCCGGGAACGACCCACTTTTTTCTACGACCGACTTAACTCATGGATTTTCAGCCGGTACGACGATTGCGTCTCCGTGCTGAAGGACAGTGCGAACTTCGCCGCCGACTGGCGCCGCGTCGGTGAGACGATGCCGCCGCGGGCGATCAACATGCTGACCCTGGACCCGCCGGAGCACACCGTGGTCCGCCGGTTCTTCATGGAGGCGCTGCGCGAGCAGGACCACCCGGCCCTGGAGCAGATGATCGCGCAGCACACGACCGAGCTGCTGGCCGGTCTCGCGCGCCGCCCGTCGTTCGAGTTCCTCACGGAATTCGCCGAACCGCTGGCGCTGTCGACGACCTCCGCGTACCTGGGCGTGCCGATGCCGGATCCGGCCTGGGCCGGCCGGGCTGCCCGGGACATCGTCGCGGGGATGGACGCCGGGCTGTGGCCCGAGCGGGCGCGGCCCGTAGTGGCCGCGCAGGAAGAGCTGGCCGTGCTGGTCGAGGGCTGGCTCGCCGATCCGCCGCCCTCCGGGGTCGTCGGCGCCATCGCGCGGCGGGCGGCCGGCAGCGGCGTGGCCCCGGACATCGTCGCCAACACCGTGCGGGGGCTGCTGTTCAGCGGCTACAGCTCCGGCAGCAAGCTGCTCGGGCTGGTGGCGATCGCCCTGCTGCACCGGCGGGCCACCGAGCTGGAGCGGTTCGGCGAGGCCGACACCGCACGCGCGGTGGACGAGCTGGTCCGCTACGCCTCCCCGATCCAGGCGGTCGCCCGCGCGTGCGTGCGCGACACCGAGGTGGGCGGGACCACGGTGCGCGCGGGACAGGCCGTCACGCTGTTCCTCGGCGCGGCGAACCGGGATCCCGCGCGGTTCCCCGACCCGGACACGGTGCGGCTGGACCGGCATCCCAATCCGCATCTCGGCTTCGGCCGGGGCCCGAAGTCCTGCCTCGGCTCCCCCTTTACAGCCATCTTCACCCGGGTGGTGCTCCGCGTCCTCGCCAAACGTTATCCAACCATCAGGGCGCTCGGCGCGCCGACGTATTTCCCGAACCTGACCGCCCGCAGCATTGAGCGTTTCGACGTTGCCCTTCGGTGAAGGAGGTTTATGTGCTGAAGGTCGTCGGAGCATCGTTCGGGCGGACCGGGACCTCTTCGGTCCGATTAGCGCTGGAGACCCTCGGATTCGGCCCCTGCCATTACATGAAAGAGCTTTTCGCCGCCCCCGCGCATGCCCGGGAATGGCTCCGCGTCGCCGACGGCGGAAAACCCGACTGGAAACGGCTGCTCAATGGTTTCACCTCGACGATCGCCTGGCCGGCGGCATTCTACTGGCGGGAGCTGGCCGCCGCCTTTCCCGAGGCGAAGGTCCTGCTGATCGTGCGGGATCCCGCCTCGTGGTACGCCAGCATGAGCCGCACCCTGTACCGCACCAGGCCCGCCGGCCAGGAGACGGCCGTCCGGGACCAGGTCATCGAGAAGATCGTCTGGCAGGGGACGTTCTCCGGGCGGTTCGAGGACCGCGAGCACGCCATGGGCGTCTACCGGGCCCATCTGGACGAGGTTCGCGCGGCCGTGCCGCCCGGACGGCTCGTCGAGGTCGAGCCGTCGCATGGCTGGGAGCCGCTCTGCGCGGCCCTGGGAGTCGACGTGCCGGACCAGCCCTTCCCCGTGGCGAACACCACTGGCGACTATCTGCGCCGCGCCGAGCAGGCCGGGGTGCTCCCGCCACGATGAAAAAGGACAGGTAAGTGGCGCTCACCGTTTCATCCACCGCCGACCCGTACGGAGTGGTGGCAGCGCATTGGGACCACCTGCACGTGGGCCCGCGATCGGCCGCGCTGGTCTCCTTCTTCGCCGACCTGGCCCCGCCCGGCGGGCACGCGCTGGAGATCGGCCCTGGTACCGGCCGGATGACCCTGGCGGTGGCCGGGCGCGCGGCGAGCGTGCACTGCCTGGAGCCCTCCCCCGGGATGCGGGCGGTGCTCATGACCAAGCTGGCCGCGCGGCCGGACCTGCGGGACCGGGTGACCGTGCTGGCCGGCGCCGCGCCGGACTTCCCTCTCGACCGGCGCTTCGACTACGTCTACCTGGCCGCCGTGCTGCAGGACGTGCCGCCGCAGGCGCGCCGGCCGCTCTTCGCCGGCCTGGCCGAGCACCTCGCGCCGGGTGGCGTGCTGGCCATGGACATGCTGACGGACGAGGCCGTACCCGACCATCCCGAGCGTGAGACGCGTGGCGCGCACCAGGGAGAGTGCCGCTACACCCTGTCGTCGGCCGTCCGGCCGCTCGGCCCCGACCTGGCCGGAGTGCGGCGCGTCTACCGCACCTACCACCGCGACACCCTGGTGGCCACCGAGACCGTGGAATGCGACTACCACCTCCATCGGCCCGCCGACGTGCTCGCCGACCTGCGCGCGGCCGGCCTGACCGCCGTGGGCGGCTCGGCCGTCGCCGACGAGGTGACCCCGCTCGATGACAAGGGCACGCTGATCGCCCGGCTCTGAGCTCGAGGCCCCCCGTGGACGTCCCGCGGCCACCTGCCAGGTTGCCGGGCGCCGTTCGGGCCTCGGAACCGTCCGCCAGACCTCGGCGGACGGCAGCGGCGAGTCAAGGAGGTGCGCCATGCGGTACTGGTACTGATCACTCACACCGTGGCCTGATCCTGCGCGATCAGGCCACGGCCTGGCCCGGGCAACAACACGAACGAGGGGTCATCCGATGCTCCAGTCCCACGACACCGAGGTGCTGGTCGTTGGGGGCGGCCTGACCGGGCTGTCCTGCGCGCTGTTCCTGGCCCGGCACGGCGTACGGTGCACGCTCGTCGAGCGCCACCCCGACCTGCTGAGCCACCCCAGGCAGCGCAGCCTGGTCCCCCGCCTCATGGAGATCTACCGGCAGGTCGGTCTGGAGTCCCGGATCCGGGAGAACCGGGTGGATTTCGCGAGCTCCGCGGAATACGTGGCCATCCGCGCGGAGACGCTGGCCGGCGCCCGGCACCTCCCCGTGGACCAGCAGGACGACGCCGCGCGAACCACCGCCTTCAGCCCCTGCTCGGGCACCCCCATCGATCAGAACCGGGTGGAGGATCTGCTGCGGACCCGGGCGCGTGAGCTCGGCGCGCGGATCAGGTTCGGCACCGAGGTACGCGGCCTCACCCAGCACGAGGACGGGGTGGAGGCGCACCTGCGCGATCTTGACGGCACCGGGCATCGGCTCCTGACCCGATATGTCGTCGCGGCCGACGGCGGGCGCAGCTCGATCCGGGACGGGCTCGGCATCCCGATGGAAGGGCCGGTCGACTTCTTCCGCCTGCTGACGCTCATGGTCGAGGCCGACCTCCGTCCCGCGCTGGCCGGGCGTACCGTGCACATGGCCTTCCTCGAACGGCCCCGGCCGAGGACGTACCTGATGGCGCTGGACCGGACCGGTCAGCGGTGGGTCTTCGGCACCACGGACGATCCGGACGGCGCCGAGCCGGACGAGGACGAATGCGTAGAGCTGGTACGCGCCGCCGCCGGCCTGCCGGAGGCGCGGGTGACGCTCCGGCCGCAGATACCCGGCACCGCCAGGACCGTCCTGCGCTTCGAGGTCGGCGCGGCCGTGGCGGCCGCCTATCGGAAGGGGCGGGTGTTCCTGATCGGCGACGCGGCGCACCTGATGCCGCCGACCGGGGGATTCGGCGGTGTCGTGGGCGTGGAGGACGCGCACAACCTGGCCTGGAAGCTGGCCGCCGTCGTCCATGGTCACGCCGGGGAGCGGCTGCTCGACACGTACGCGGACGAGCGCCGCCCGGTCGCGGAGTTCGCCCTGCGGCAGGCGCTCGCGCGCTACCGGTCCCGCCTGGAACGGCTACCCGCGACCGATGAGGTGCCGGTGGACCGCTCGACCGTGATGATGGGGCATCGCTACCGGTCGACGGCGGTGATCGGCGGCGCGAGCGGGGTGACCGCGCCGGTGGAGGTCTCCGGCCTATGCGGAGAGCCCGGCACCAGGGCTCCGCACCTCCCGCTCGCCGGCTCCGGCGAGGGATCCACCATCGACCTGTACGGTGACCGCTTCGTCCTGCTGACCGGCCACGACGGCCAGGACTGGGTGACGGCGGCGGGCAAGCTGCCCATGCCGGTGACCGCCCGGCGGCTGGAGACCGACGGCGCGGCGGCGCGGCACGGCCTCGGGCCGAGAGGGGCGGTACTGGTGCGGCCGGACGGGTTCGTGGCCTGGCGCAGCCCGGGACCGGCCGCGGACCCCACGGCGGAACTGCTCGCTGCGCTCACCGCCATCCTGTCCGCGCCGCCCCGGCATAGACACGCATAGTCACGGCATCCACTTGCCGCCCGCGACGTCGATCGTGAGCCCGGTGAGCCAGGACGAGGCGTCGGAGGCGAGGAAGGCCGTCACGTTCGCGACGTCGAGCGGGGTGCCGAGCCGTCCGAGCGGGTGCTCGGCCAGCATGCGCTCCTGATACTCCTGCGGCATGCGCTCCGCCAGCCGGTCCGTCATGATCGTCGAAGGCGCGATCGAGTTGACCCGGATGCCGGTGGGGCCGAGCTCGTGCGCCAGTTGCCTGGTCAGCGCGATGATCCCGGCCTTGGCCACCGTGTAGGCCACGGAGGCGGAGGTCGCGGTACGGGCCGCCAGCGACGACATCGTGATGATGGACCCGCTGCGCCGCTCTCTCATGCGCGGCAGGAAGCCCTTGATCACCAGGAACGTCGAGGTGAGGTTGGCGTGCATGGTGGCGTGCCAGTCCTCCTCGCTCGTCTGGTCGATCGGCCGCGGGATCCCGGTCCCGCCACCCGCGAAGATCGCCAGCACGTCCACGGGTCCGATCCTGCGCTCGACCTCCACCCGCATCTCCTCGACGGCGGCGAAGTCGGTGGTGTCGGCGGCGACGCCGAGCGCCCCGCCGCCGATGCTCTTCACGGCCGCCTCGATCGCGGCGGGGTCGCGCCCGTTCACGACGACCCGCATGCCCTGCTCGGCCAGCACCCGGGCGGTCTCCCGCCCGATCCCCCCGGAGCCGCCGGTGACCAGCGCTACCTTGCCCTGCAGATCCGGATACATCATGACTTCCACTCCCTCGCCAACTCGCGGCCGTTCCCTTGCGAGTCAACGTTGCCCTGTGCGGAGGGCTCGGTACATCAGGCGCGAGGGGCGTTTCCCGCTGCGCCCGTGGGCGTGTGCCAGGGCGCGGTCCGTACTCCGTAGGTCGTACGCGAGGTATGTCAGGGCGGCGGCGTGGAGCACGCAGTCGTCACAGCACCGGTGTGACGTCGGTGTGAACGAAGTCGTCGCCCTTGAAGAGCAGTGGCTCATGACAATCTCTTGCCAGCGCGTAGGAGAAGCAGTCGCCGTAATTCAGCCCAGCTTTGTGCCCACTCCCCCTGCCATAGTCCCAGTAAGCCCGGCGGGCGATGCGTGCCTGCTGCACTGTGACAGGCATGATTTCGACCTTCATCCTGCTCAGGAAATCGTCCAGGAGTCGGGAAGCGGCCGGATCGCGCGTACGCTCGACCACGGCGGCTACCTCCAGATACGTCGCGGCCGACATGCGGCGCAACACGGCATCTCGGATTGCTTCAGTAAAGGCGGCGGCATCCGGCTCTCCCTTGAGGATCGCGACGATCGCGCTGGTGTCAATGATCACGCGGGGAGCCCCGTCTCGGAGTCATACAGGAAGTCGGTGGACAGGTCCGCATCACCCAATCTCGAGCGGATCTTCGCGGCGAGCGCGAGCAGTTCTTCCGCCATCGTGGCGTCTTCTTCCTCCAGACGCTTGGCAAGCAGACGCTCGCGCCGCTCGCGCAGGGCGGAGATGACGGCGGCGGTCTTGCTCTCTCCCGTGAGCGCGCCGATCTCCGCTGCCAGCCGTTCGGCCTCGGGATTTTTGATGTTCAAGCTCACGACGCCTCCTTCTACCCTGTCCTTACTCAGATTCTACCCTTTCTCCCCTGGGCCTTCAGCTGCGACGGCCAGGAAGTAGTCGTCACCGCCCACCTGGCCACCCTTCAGCGCCACTTCGAGCCCGTCGTATGCAGGATCGTCCGAGGTCAGCACGCATACCGGCGCGCCAGGGGCCAGCGCGGCGACCACGTCCAGGGAGCGGGCGCCGAGCGCGGCCACGACCTGGCCCGAGGTGTCGCCACCCGCCACCACCAGCCGCCCGACCAGCCCGGCGCGGACGGCCACCGAGGCGATCCGCCCCAGGAGGTCCCCGATGGCCGCGGGATCCCGGGCCGGGCCGCGGGTCGACTGGACGATCGTGTGGCGCCCCTCCCCCAGGCTCTCCGCCACCTCGGCGAGGAGCCCCGCGAAGGAGCCTGTCGCGCCTCGAAGCCCGCTGGAGGCGTCCAGCACGCGCCACCCCGCCCGCTCGGCCGCGTCGATCTGACGGGCGGTGATCGGAGAGCGGCTGCCCGACACGACCAGCACGGGGGCGGCGGGGCCGAGCGGCTCGGGCTCCCGCCGCCGCCCCGCACCGGCCGCCGCCACGCGGGCGGAGGCGAGGGCGTGGCTCAGGCCGCCGGAGCCGACGCAGTACAGCGGCCCGTCCCGGCTTCCCGCGTCGGCGAGCAGGAGGCGGCCGAGCGCGCGGACGTGCTCCTCGGTCTGGGCGTCCGCCACGAAGGCCGCGTCCTCCCCCAGCGCCCGATAGGCCTCCTCCGACGGCGCGGGCGACGCGGGCAGCCAGCCGACCCGCCCCGCCCCCTGCTCCGCCAGGCGGATCCGGAGGTCCGACTCCGAGGCGGGGGTGACCGGGTGGTCGCGCGTCGGCGGGTAGCGGTCGAGCCGGTGGACCTCGGCGCCCGAGCGTACGAAATGGTTCGCGAACCACGTGTAACGCCCCAGCTCCGGCTGGGCGGCGAGCACCGGGACCGGGCCCCGCGCCAGCCCTTCACGGTGGAGGGCCGCGATGACCGCCCCGATGCTCCCGTGCGCGGGCGAGGAGTCGAACGTCGAGCAGACCTTGTACTGGATCACCAGCGGCCGCAGCGCCGCCACGGCCTTGAGCACGGGCAGCACCACCGGCACCGGGTCCGCGGAAGCCCGGGCGGTGGTGGCGATCCCGATGACGTCGTACGCGTCGTCCAGACGGCCGGCGTCGGTGACCAGGGAGCCGGTCAACCCCAACCGCCTGAACTGCCACAACGCGTCGGTCGCCCCCGTGAAGTCGTCCGCGACGAAGGCGAACGACGTCACGGCCACCTCACCCCTTTCAGCCTCACTTCCGGATCACCCCGCCGAAGTGCTTCAGCGCCGCGCGCAGCTCCGGCTCGTCCACCTCGTCCAGCGGAACGCCCGCCACGGAGGCCGCCCAGGCCTGGCGCATGCTGGTGATCCCCGCGGCCGGACCGTCCGGGTGGCCGAGCACGCCGCCCCCGGCCAGCACCAGCAGGTCGGTGGTCCCCGTACGGGCCAGGGCGACGGGCGCGGTGCCCGCCCACTGGGCGGACGACAGCACCGGCAGGCAGGGGAAGCCGCCGAGCAGCGGCTCCCGGACCGCCGCCACCGTGGCGGCGACCTCGTCGTCCGTGACGTAGAACTTGCTGTGGAACCCGCCGCAGTGCAGCTGGTCGACCCCGGCCAGCCGGGCCAGCTTCTGGTACGCCACGTGCCCCATCCCGAGCCCCGGGTGGCGGGCCAGCGCCCCGATGCCGGTGACGTGACCGTGGATCGGCACCCTGGCGTGCCGGCGCAGCATGGCGACGGCCGGGAAGCCGACGACGTTGAGGTTGACCATCACGCAGGTGCCGCCGGCGGCCACCACCAGATCGTGGTTGCGCAGCATCCGGTCGGGCTCGTCGCTGATGTTGAACGCGTACATCGGCCGCCGCCCGGTCCGCCGCTCCACCTCGTCGAGGGCGGCCGTCACCGCGCGGATCCGCTCGGGGAGCGGGGCCGGCGGGCAGTCGGCGTTCACCTCGTCGTCCTTGATGAAGTCGGCGCCGGCCAGGCCGAGCTCGCGCACCAGGTCCACATAGTCGGCGGGGCGCAGCCCGACGTTCGGCTTGACGATGGTGCCGATCAGCACGCCTTCGGGACGGGCGACCAGCCGCCGGGTGCCCTCGACGGCGAACCCCGCCGGCAGGTACGCCGACCCGAAGGCGTCGGGCAGCTCCAGGTCCACCAGCTTGAGCCCGGCCAGCTCGCGCAGCTCGTAGAGGTTGCCCGCGACCACCGGGAGCAGGTTCGTGAGCGAGGGACCGGTGTTCGCCAGCGGGAAGCCGATCCTGACCAGGGCCGCCGTCAGGGGCCCGTCCCCGATCGCGCCCGGCAGGGGCTCGGAGAGGGGCGGGGTCTCCGTGATGGACAGCACCACGGCGCTGTGGCGGGCGCGTAACTCGTCGGTCTCGCCGCGCACGCTGACGAAGGTGCCGGTGCTCTGCTCCCCCGCGATCGCGCTCACGGCCTGCTCCAGCGGGAGGCGGGTGAGCACCCGGTACGTCGCGACCGTGAGCTCGCCGCTCACAGCACGGCCGCCAGGTGCTCCATGGCGAGCGGCGGGCTGGCGAGGATCGGGACCGGGGCCTCGACCGTACCGGCCACGCGGGCCATCGACGCCTGGGCCAGGACGATCACGTCCACCTCCGCGGCCAGCGCGGCCAGCGCCCCGGCCACCCGCGCGTCGTGCGTGGCGGCGTCCCCGCCCATCAGGGCCTCGAACGCCCCCTCGCACACCCTGGCCGTCAGCGAGACCTCCTTGTCCGAGGCGGCCGCGCGACGGCGTACCAGGTCGGCGGTGGGTTCGAGGGTGGTGGACAGGGTGGCGAGCACGCCGATCCGGCGGCCGAGGGCGACGGCGCGGTCGGCCATCGGCCGGTCCACCCGGGTCACCGGCACGCCCGTCAGCGGCTCGGCGGCCTCCACGGCGGCGCCGATCGACGAGCACGTCACCAGGATGTGGTCGGCCCCGGCCGACTCCGCGGAGCCGATGTGGCCGGCCACACGGCGGGCGGTCCGCGGGGTGAGCCGACCGGCGGCGATGGTGTTCTTGATCAGGCTGTCGTCGACGATGTTGAAGGTCTCGACTCCCGGCAGGTGCTCGGCGCACAGCTTGGCGAACACGTCGACCAGGGTCGCGGAGGTGTGGATCAGTCCCAGCCTCTTCGTCATGAGCCTCACTTCATCCGATGAAATGTCATCTTCATCGGATGAAATGCTATGAAAAATCAGGCGGGAGCGGTAGCGTCCGGAGCGTGGCAATCGATCCCAAGCGGGACAGGCACGCCCAGGTGGTCCAGGCCCTCGGCCCCCGCATCGTCACGGGCGAGCTCGCTCCCGGCACGTCCATCCCGATCGAGGAGGACCTGGTGGGCGAGCTGGGCATCGGCCGCTCCGCGGTCCGGGAGGGCGTGAAGGTCCTGGCCGGCAAGGGCCTGCTGGAGACCAGGCGGAGCGCGGGCACCAGGGTGCGCCCGCGCGAGTCCTGGAACCTGCTCGACCCCGATGTCCTGAGCTGGCGGTTCGAGCCCGAGCCGCGCCCCCGGGACATCCAGATGCTGGCCGACCTGCGGGTCGCGCTGGAGCCTGGCGCCGCCAGGGTGGCGGCCGAGCGGGCGGACGCGGCCGCGGTGCGGCGCATCGACGAGGCCCTGGCCGCGCTGTACGCCACAGCCGACGACCCCGAACCCTTCATCGAGGCCGACCTGGCCTTCCACAAGGCGGTGTTCGCCGCGGCGGACAACGACCTGCTGCTCTACATCTACGACATGATCAGCATCGCCCTGCGCTCCGTACGGCAGGTGCACACCCGTTCGGTCGCGCACAACAAGGAAACGCTGCCCGGCCACGAGCGCGTGGCGCTGGCGATCAGGCGACGGCACCACCGCAAGGCCGAGGAGGCCATGCGCGAGGTGGTCGAGGTCGCCCGCGCCGACGCCGAGCAGCACGTACGCCTCTGCTGCT
Source organism: Nonomuraea sp. NPDC003709 (assembly GCF_040610775.1). Lineage (NCBI taxonomy): Bacteria > Bacillati > Actinomycetota > Actinomycetes > Streptosporangiales > Streptosporangiaceae > Nonomuraea > Nonomuraea sp. NPDC003709. The sequence goes on from NZ_JBEXMW010000015.1 coordinate 27,333, forward strand.
AGCTATCTCCAGCAAGAAAGAGCTGACTTTGGACGTCCTCATCGACGTGGACGGCCCCGTGGCCGTCGTCACCCTCAACAGACCCGCCAAGCTCAACGCGATCACCCCTGACATGGCCGCCGCGCTGCGTGCCTGCCTGGGCCGGGTGGACGCCGACCCCGCCCTCCGGGTCGCGGTGCTCACGGGCGCGGGCGAGCGCTCGTTCTGCGTCGGCAGCGACATCCGCGAGCTGGACGAGTACGCCACGCCGTGGGAGTTCCGCAACCGCGGCGACTACGGCGACGCGGTCCGCGCGCTGCGCAAGCCGATCATCGCGGCCGTCAACGGCTACGCCTACGGTGGCGGCCTGGAGCTGGCCATGGCCTGCGACATCCGCCTGGCGGCCGAGACGGCGACGTTCGCCGCGCCGGAGATCAAGCTCGGCTGGATCGGCGGCAGCGGCCAGTCGGCGCTGCTGGCCCACTCCGTCGGGCCCGGCAACGCCGCCACGATGCTGCTCACCGGCGACCCCATAGACGCCGCCCGTGCTCAGAGCTGGGGGCTGGTCACCGACGTGTTCCCGCAGGAGAAGCTGGTGCCGGCGGCTCTCGAACTGGCCGCGACGATCGCCAGGCGACCGCCGATCGCCGCGCAGACCGCCAAGGCCAACCTCAAGGCGGCCTACTCGATGCCGCTCGACCAGGCCATCCAGTACGAGCGCGACCTGCAGACCGTCTGCTTCGCCACGGAGGACGCGGCCGAGGGCCGGGCCGCCTTCGCCGAGCGCCGCGAGCCCGTCTTCGAGGGGCGCTGATGGGCGTCCTGGACGGCTACCGCGTGGTCGACCTGTCCATCGCCATGGCGGGCCCGCTGGCCGCCATGCGGCTGGGCGACCTGGGCGCGGACGTGGTCAAGGTGGAGCCGGTGACCGGCGAGTGGCAGCGGCACGCCCCGGCGGGCGGGGCGACGGGGAACCAGGTGAACGCCTCGTTCCTGTCCCTCAACCGCAACAAGCGCAGCCTCGCCGTCAACCTCAAGTCCGAGGAGGGCCGCGCCATCGTGCACAAGCTCGCCGCGACGGCGGACGTGTTCCTGCAGAACTACCGCGCCGGCGTGGCCGAGCGGCTCGGCATGGACTACGACACGATCCGCGCCATCAACCCGGGCATCGTGTACGTCTCCATGTCCGGGTACGGCGAGACGGGCCCGTACGTGTCGAGACCCGGCCAGGACCTGCTCCTGCAGGCCATGAGCGGCGCCATGCTGAGCACCGGCCGCGACGGCGACCCGCCCGCGCCCGCCGGCACGTACGCCATCGACGCCATCACCGCCTACAGCGCCTTCGAGGGCGCGCTGGCCGCGCTGCTGCACCGCGAGCGGACCGGCGAGGGCCAGCGGGTGAGCGTCAACATGCTGGACGCGGCCGTCGCCGTGCAGATGCAGGAGCTGTCGATCTTCACGGTCGGCGGCGTGCCGCAGCGGCGCGGGCACGAGCCGCACGGCCACACCTACATCCGCGCGCCGTACGGGGTGTTCGCCACCAAGGACGGCTACCTCGCGCTCGGGATGCCCAGGCTGGACGCGCTCGCGGTCGCGCTCGACCTGCCGGAGCTGGCCGCCATGGACGGCGACGCCGACGGCCACACCCGGCGCGACGAGATCACCGCGATGGTCGCCGGGCGGCTGCCGGAGCGGACGACGGCCGAGTGGCTGGAGATCTGCGCCCGCCACGACCTGTGGGCGGGCCCGGTGTACGGCTACGCGGAGCTGGTGGCGGACCCGCAGGTCAAGCACAACGGCTCGTTCGTCACGTACGAGCACCGCACCGAGGGCACGGTCACCACGCCCGGCTTCCCCTACGGCTTCAGCGCCACCCCGCCGCGGGTGCGCCGCGGCGCGCCGCTGGTCGGCGAGCACACGAGGGAGCTGCTGGAGGAGCTCGGCTACCCGCCGGAGCGCACCGCCGAGCTGGTGGCGGAGGGCGTGCTGGCATGCGAGGACTGACCTGGGACCATCCCCGGGGGTACGCGCCGCTGGACGAGCTGACCCGGCTCGACCTGGCCGGGGACAACCCCTACGGGGACGTGCCGGAGCCGATCGAGTGGGACCGGCAGCCCCTGGAGGGGTTCGAGTCGGAGCCGATCGCGAAGCTGTGCGAGACGTACGACGTGCTCGTGATCGACCATCCCGGGCTGGGCGCGGCCATGGACGCGCTGGTGCCGATGGACGAGCTGTTCGACGAGCCGGTGGAGACGCGGTTCGTCGGCAGGAGCTACGAGAGCTACCACCTGGAGGGCCGCCAGTGGGCGCTGCCGCTCGACGCCGCCACCCAGGTGAGCGCGGCCGGGCCCGGCATCGAGGTGCCGAGGACGTGGCCGGAGATGGCGGAGTTCGCGCGGGACGCGCGGATGGCGCTGTGCCTGGGCGGGCCGCACGCGTTCCTCATGTTCTGCGCGCTGTGCTCGGGTGACTTCCTCGACGAGGCGGCCGGGGAGCGGGCGCTGGAGCTCATGTCGGAGCTGCTCGCGCGGGCCGACCGCGACGTGTCGCTGCTCAACCCGATCGGCGTGCTCGACACCATGACGGCCGGCGGGGTGGACTTCTGCCCCCTTCTGTACGGCTACGTGACCTACCCGCTGACCTTCTCGGACGCCCCCGCCTGGCCGGGCGAGCCGCCCGGGAGCGTGCTCGGCGGCACCGGGCTCGTGGTCTCCAGGCGGCGCATCGGCTCGATCCGCGAGGCCGTCCGCGCCCACCTGCGCCGCCTGGTGTCGGAGCCCGTGCAGACGAAGCTGTTCCCGGCCACCGGCGGGCAGCCCGCGGCCCGTTCCGCCTGGCGGGGCGACCCCACGCTCGCCACCCTGGAGGCCGCCTGGATCAGGCCGCGCTTCCCCGGCTACATCGCCCTGCAGGAGCGGTCGTCCGCGCTGGTCCGCGACGGGCTGCTCGCCCGCGTCCGGCCCCGCGACCTGCTCAGGGACCTGCACAAGGAATGGAGGCAGACATGACCACGGCGCTCGTGACAGGCGCCGCCGGAGCGCTCGGCAGGGCGATCGTCCGCCGGCTTGCCGCCGACGGCCACCAGGTGGCGGCGCTCGACCTCGACGCCGGCTCCCTCGACGGCGCGCTCAACCTGAAGGTGGACCTGCGCGACCCGGCCGCGATCGAGTCCGCGTTCGCCGAGACGGCCGCGCGGCTCGGCCCGGTCGGCATCCTCGTCAACAACGCGGCGATCTATCCCGCCAGGCCGTTCCTGGAGGTGCCGCTGGCCGAGTACGAGGACGTGCACGCGGTCAACCAGCGGGCCTACTGGCTGGCCGCCCAGCACGCGGCCGGGCAGATGACCTCGGGCGGCGCGATCGTCAACATCGCCTCGATCACCATGCACGGCGGCTGGTCCGACCTGGCCGCGTACGTGGCCACCAAGGGCGCGGCGGCGGCGCTGACCAGGGCGCTGGCCCGCGAGCTGGGGCCGCGGGAGATCCGGGTCAACTGCGTCTCGCCGGGCGCGTTCCCGACGGCGGCCGAGGAGATCCACGAGGACCCCGAGGCGTACAACCGGTTCGTCCTGGAGCGGCAGTCTCTCCAGCGGCGCGGCACGCCCGACGAGCTGGCGGCCGTGGTGTCGTTCCTCGCGGGCCCGGACGCGTCGTTCGTCACGGGCCAGACCATCGAAGTCAACGGAGGGTGGGTGATGGCATGACGCCGGACCGCAGGCGGCTGGCCGAGCTGACCGGGGACCTGAGCGCGGCCGGCGGGGTCCGGCTGGTGACGCTCGGGGACGGGGTCGAGCGGGGCATCAGGACGCTGGAGTTCCGCACCGGCTCGGGGCTGGCGTTCGACGTGCTGGTGGACAGGTGCATGGACATCGGGCACGCCGAGCACGCCGGGCGCTCGTTCGGCTGGCGCTCCCCCACCGGCTTCCGCCACCCCGGGCTGCACGAGAACGCCGACGAGGACGGGCTGTCCTGGCTGCGCTCGTTCTCCGGGCTCATCGTCACGGCCGGGCTCGACCACACGCTGTTCGGGGGTGAGGTGCCCGCCGGCACCTACCGCTACCCGCCCCGGCAGTCGGTGCGGCACGGGCTGCACGGCCGCGCGGGCAACCTCCCGGCCCGGCTCACCGGGTACGGCGAGCGCTGGGACGGCGACCGCTGCGTGCTGTGGGCCGAGGGCGAGGTGCGCCAGGCCGCGGTGTTCGCCGAGAACCTGCGCCTGGTCCGCCGCATCGAGGCCGACCTGGGCGGCGACGAGATCCGGCTGGTCGACACCGTCACCAACGCCGGGTTCGAGCCGGCGCCGCACATGTTCCTCTACCACATCAACCTGGGCTGGCCGCTGCTCGACGAGGGTGCCCGGCTGGAGGCCGACATCCGCGAGACGCTCTGGCAGAGCGACAGCGTGGCCGAGCAGAAGGCCGACCACGTGACCTTCCCCGGGCCGGCGCCGGGGTTCGTGGAGCAGGTGTACGAGCACGCGCTCAACCCCGGCGCGGACGGGCTGCACCGGGTGGCGGTGGCCAACGACCGGCTCGGGATGAAGGTCACCGTGGAGTGGCGGGCGGAGGAGTTCCCGTACTTCTTCGAGTGGCTGAACCTGCGCTCGGGCAACTACGCGGTCGGCCTGGAGCCGTCCACCCACCACGTGTCGGGCGACGCGGCGGCGCGGGAGGACGGCAGCATGATCTGGCTGGGCCCGCAGGAGTCGCGGACGTATCAGACGACCTTCCGCGTCTCCTAGTGCAGCCAGCACTGATGGAGACGGCCTAATGGAGACGGTACGCGCGGCGGGCCGTACCGGCGAAGACCTCGGCCCGCTCGCCTTCCGACAACCCGGCGCACAGGTCGTCCGCGGCCTGTGCGACCTGGTCGTACCCGGCCGCGAGCAGGCAGACCGGCCAGTCGGAGCCGAACATCACCCGCTCGGGCCCGAACGCCTCCAGGACGGTCTCGGCGTACGGCCGCAGGTCGGCCACCTGCCAGGACGCCCAGTCGGCCTCGGTGACCATGCCGGACAGCTTGCAGTAGACGTTCGGGCGGGCGGCCAGCTCCAGGATCCGGCCGCGCCACGGCTCCAGCTCGCCGGTGGCGATCGGCGGCTTGGACAGGTGGTCGAGCACGAACGTGAGCTCGGGCATGGCCGTCACGGTCTCGACGGCGGCGGGGAGCTGGTGCGGCAGCGTGAGCAGGTCGTACGCCAGCCCGGCGGCGGCCACCGCGGCGAGCCCGCGGCGCACGTCGGGCCGGGTGAGCCAGTCGGGGTCCGGCTCGGACTGGACGCCGTGGCGGACGCCCACCAGCCCGGCCGGCAGGCCCGCCAGGGTGTCGGCGGCGTCGGGCGCGGTCAGGTCGATCCAGCCGACGACGCCCGCGACCAGGTCGGACTCCGCGGCCAGCGCCAGGAACTCGCGCGTCTCGGCCAGCTCGGGCAGCACCTGCACCAGCACGGTCGCGGTCACTCCGGCCGCGGCCGCGGGCCCGGCGAGGTCGTCGAGGGTGAACGTGCGCCGGATAGGTGCCAGCGGCTCGGGGTCGAGCCAGCCGTGCGGGCGGGCGGCGAGGTCCCAGACATGGTGGTGGGCGTCGATGCGGGTCATGGCTCAGTCCAACTCGGTCCAGAGGGCTTCGGGAATCGGGGTGGCGGCCAGGGCGAGGTCCTCGGCCACCTCCTCGGGGCTGCGGGCGCCGACCACGATGCCGGTCACGGCCGGGTGGCGCAACGGGAACTGGAGCGCGGCCGCCGCGAGCGGCACGTCGTACGCGGCGCAGCGCTCGGCCAGGCGGCGCGCCCGCTTCAGCACGGGCTCGGGCGCCGGGGCGTAGTCGTAGTACGCGCCGGGCCCCGGGTCGGCCAGGATGCCGCCGTTGAACACCCCCGCCACCAGCACGCCGGTGCCGCGCTCGGCGCACAGCGGGAGCAGCTCGTCGGCCGCCGTGCGGTCGAGCAGGCTGTAGCGGCCGGCCACCATCACGCAGTCGACGTCGGTCTCCCGCACGAACTTGACCAGCATCTCGGCCTGCGTCATGCCGACACCGATCGCCCGCACCCCGCCCTGCTCGCGCAGCCGCGCGAGCGCCGGGTAGGCGTGCCGCACGGCCTCCTCCCAGTGGTCGTCGGGGTCGTGGATGAGCAGGATGTCGAACGCGTCGAGCCCGGAGCGTTCGAGGCTGGCGGCGAGCGAGGCGTAGACGCCCTCCACGGTGTAGTCACGCCTGGCGGGGCCGAGCAGCGCGCCGACCTTGCTGGACACCGTCGCCTCGGACCGGTCGACACCCGCGAGGAAGCTTCCCAGCCTCCTCTCGGCCAGGCCGGAGCCGTAGCGGGGGGCGGTGTCGAAGTAGCGGACGCCCGCGGACCAGGCGGCGTCGAGCGTGGCGGCGGCCTGCTCGTCGCCGACCGCGGTGTAGAGCCCTGCCAGGGGCGCGGTGCCGAGGCCGATCCGGGAAACGCCAACGCCGCTGCGTCCGAGTTTCTCCATGATCGGCAACCTAGCAGAGCTCCTATCTTTCGGCTAGATCTACGGGAGGTATGGACATCAGATGACTTCTTCGCGTAAAGATACATCCTACGTTCACCGCGCTTGTGGCGTCCCTGTGAGCGGCTGCTGAGCCGGACAGGTCGTACGCATCCATGCGCTCCCCCCTCCACCGTGTTCTGGAACAGGAGTGACGGTGTCCAACGACGGCTACACACGACGAGGCGTACTCAAGACCGGCTTAGGCGCCGCGGCCGGGTCCCTGCTCGTGACCACCCCCGCGCACGCCTCCACGGCCGCCGGCCCGCTGAAGCTCTGGTACGACCGCCCGGCGGCGGCCTGGCTGGAGGCGCTGCCGGTCGGGTGCGGGAGGCTCGGGGCCATGGTCTTCGGCGGCGTGGCCACCGAGCGCCTGCAGCTCAACGAGGACAGCATCTGGGCCGGCGGGCCGCACGACTACGACAATCCCGAGGCGCTGGCCGCGCTCCCCGAGATCAGGCGGCTGGTCTGGGAGGACAAGTGGCAGGCCGCCCAGAACCTGGCGGACAAGAAGTTCCTCGGCAAGCCCAGCGAGCAGGCGCCGTACCAGGTGCTGGGTGACCTCACGCTGACCTTCCCGGGCGCGGCTGAGTTCACGGAGTACCGCCGCGAGCTGGACCTGTCCCGGGCCGTCACGACGGTCACGTACGTGCGGGACGGCGTGCGCCACACGCGCGAGGTGTTCGCCAGCAACCCGGACCAGGTCGTCGTCGTCCGCCACACGGCCGACAAGCCGGGCTCGGTGACGTTCCAGGCGGCCTTCACCAGCCCGCAGGCGTCCTCCACCTCCTCCGCCGGCCGCGACTCCATCGCCCTTGACGGGGTCAGCACCGACACGCAGGGCCTGAAGGGCGAGGTCTGCTTCCGGGCCCTGGCCAGGGCGGAGGCCCGCGGCGGCGCGGTCCGCACCGACGGCGGCACGCTGATCGTCGAGGGGGCGGACGAGGTCACACTGCTGATCTCGATGGGCTCCAGCTACCGCAGCTACAAGGACGTCGGCGGCGACCCGGCCGAGGTGGCGGGCCGGCATCTCACGCGTGCGTGCGGGCAGCCGTACGAGGTGCTGAAGCGCAAGCACGTACGGGACTACCAGCGGCTCTTCGGGCGGCTCGAGATCGACCTGGGCTCCTCGGAGGCCGCCGCGCTCCCCACCGACCAGCGGATCGCGCGCAAGCAGCTCGACACCGACCCGGGGCTGGCCGCCCTGTACTACCAGTTCGGGCGCTACCTGCTGATCTCCTCCTCCCGCTCGCCCGGCTACGCCGCCAACCTGCAGGGCATCTGGAACGACTCGCTCACGCCCGCGTGGGAGTCGAAGTACACGATCAACATCAACTGCGAGATGAACTACTGGCCCGCCGCGCCCGCGAACCTGGTCGAGTGCATGGACCCGCTGTTCGACCTGATCAAGGATCTGGCGGAGACGGGGGCGAAGACCGCCGCGGCACAGTACGGCGCGAAGGGCTGGGTGGCGCACCACAACACCGACGGCTGGCGCGGGACGGCGCCCGTGGACTTCGCCTTCTACGGCGTGTGGCCCAGCGGCGGCGCATGGCTGTGCCTGATGCTCTGGGAGCACTACCTCTACACGGGGGACGAACGGCGCCTGCGCGAGCACTTCCCGCTGATCAAGGGGTCGGTGGAGTTCTTCCTGGACACGCTGCAGACCGATCCCCGGAGCGGCTACCTGGTGACGAACCCGTCGCACTCCCCGGAGGTCGGGCACCACGAGGACGGCGGCGAGAACGTCAGCATCTGCGCGGGGCCCACCATGGACATGCAGATCCTGCGGGACCTGTTCGGGGCCTTCTCGGAGGCGTCGGAGATCCTGGGAGTCGAGGCGGACATGCGCGCCAAGGCCGCGGACGCCCGGTCGAAGCTCGTCCCCAACCAGATCGGCCACCTGGGGCAGATCCAGGAGTGGCAGGAGGACTACCGGGGGGACGCGGCGCTCTCGCGCAGCCGCCACATCTCGCACCTGTGGGGCCTCTTCCCCGGCCACCAGATCGACCCGCGCCTGTCGCCCGATCTGGCCGCCGCCGCCCGGCGCACCCTGGAGCTGCGCGGCGAGGCGGGGGCCGGGTGGTCGCTCGCCTGGAAGATCAACTTCTGGGCGCGGCTGCTGGACGCTGCCGAGGCGTACAAGCGGCTGTCGAACCTGCTGCTGCCCGCCCGTACGGCGCCGAACATGTTCGACCTGCATCCGCCGTTCCAGATCGACGGCAACTTCGGCGGGACGTCGGGGATCACGGAGATGCTGCTGCAGAGCCACGGGGACCAGGTGCACCTGCTGCCCGCCCTGCCCGCCGCCTGGCCGGCCGGGTCGATCCGGGGCTTCCGGGCGCGGGGCGGCTTCGAGGTGGACCTGTCGTGGAGCGCGGGCGCGCTGACCGGGGGGCGGATCCGCTCGGACCTGGGCCGCGAACTCACCCTCCGGACTGCCGCGCCTGTGACGGTGACGTCGGGCGGGCGCCCGGTCACGGTCTCCCGCCCGGAGCCGAACGTCGTCGTCCTCGACACCCGCCGAGGCACCACCTACGACCTCACCCCGTCCCCCTGACCTCCGCTGCCCGCCCCCGCCCCGCCCGGGCAAGCACCCTGCCTGGGCGCCGGGCTCCACCGCACCCCGTCCGGACGCGGCGCCGCTCAGACGGTGGCGGTGGGCGGGGGTGGGGAGGTGCGGGTGCGGGGGCGGGTGCGGGAGGCTTCGCCGCGGGCGTGGGCGGCGAAGAGGCGGGCCGCCTCGTCCGGGTCGCCCGACGCCAGGGCCGCCACCAGGTCGTCGTGGTGGCCCGCCATGGCCGTCCAGTCCCCGTCGTACAGCGGGTTGCCCACCACGTGCAGGCTCCACAGGTTCGACTCGATGGTCCGCCACAGCCGCAGCAGGAACGAGTTGCCGCACGCCGCGCAGACCCGCCGGTGGAAGGCCAGGTCGGCGTCGCGGAAGGCGCCGATGTCCCCGTCCTGGGCGGCCTGCCGCATCGCCAGCACGTCGGCCGAGAGCTCCCGCAGGGTGTCGGCCTGGATGCGGGCGGCGGCGCCCCGTGCGGCATACTCCTCCAGCAGCACCCTGATGTCACGGACCTCCCGGGCCTGCTCGTCCGAGATCTCCGCGACGTAGCTCCCCCGGTTGGGATAGGAGATGACCAGCCCCTCGTGCGCCAACCGCTTGATCGCCTCACGCGCCGGGGCCTGGCTGGTGCCGACCCGGCGGGCGATCTCCGCTTCCACCAGCCGCTGCCCAGCCACCAGCTCCCCCGAGACGATCCACCCGCGCAGCAGCGCGTAGACGCGGTCGGACAGGAGCTCCCTGGGCAGCAGCCGGGCCGTGGGCGGCGCGATCTGCTGCTCCTGCCAGATCCGGGCCACCGTCGACTGCGACAGCCCAAGCTGGCGCGCCATCGTACGGGTCGAGGGCACGGCCGTGCCGACCGCCGCGGCGGCGATCACGCGCTCGGCCTCCTGCCGCTCCGCGGTGCGCGGGCGGCCGGGCCGGGGCGCGTCCGCCAGCCCGTCGAGCCCGCGCTCCACGAAGCGCGCCCGCCATTTGGCCACCGTCGCCGGGCTCACGTCGAGCCGGTCGGCGATCTCCTTGCGCGGCAGCCCGTCCGCGCAGGCGAGCACGATCCGGCTGCGCAGTCCCAGACCCCCGGAGGACCCTTCGGCCCACTCGCGCAGCGCGGTGCGCTCCTCCTCGCCCAGCATCAGCCGCTTGTCGTCATCGCGTCCAGCCACGGCCCCACCTTAACGTATTTATGACTCAGTCATCCGCTGGAAACTTATTTGTAGCACCACATAGCCCCTTGACGAGGCCATGTGACCAACGTATTAAATAATCGCTAATCGAGTATCGACCCATTAAAAGGCGTCGCAGATCTCGCCCCCTTGGAGGTGCGATGCGTTCCCCCCATCCATTCCTCACCCCCACAGCCCTCAGCTGCCTGCTCCTGCTCACCGGCTGCGGCGGGGGTGGCTTCGCCGGCGACTCGCAGGCCAAGCAGGGCGAGGGCGGCCAGATCACCGTGCGAATGCTGGTCAACATCACCCCGAACCTCACCCAGGCGTACTGGGACGGCCTGGTCAAGCCGTTCGAGCAGGCCAACCCCGGCGTCGACGTCAAGGTCGAGGCGCCGACCGGCAAGGGCGTGGCCGACACGCTGCCGCAGCAGCTCGCGGCGGGCAACGCGCCCGACGTGGTCGAGACGCTGACGGTGGACGAGACGCTCTCCAAGCAGATGCTCGACCTGACCGACCAGCCGTGGGCGAAGGACACGCCGCTGGCCAAGGAGGCGAGCCTGGGCGGCAAGATCTACACGGTCGGCGTCGGCGTGCAGGCGCAGTCGCTGGTCTTCTACAACAAGAGCGCGTTCGACAAGGCCGGGATCGACAAGCCGCCGGCCACGCTCGACGAGTTCGACGCCGCCATGGGCAAGCTCAAGACGGCCGGGTGGCTGCCGCTGCAGACCGGCGGCGAGTTCCTGACCGGGCTCCAGCTGCTGCAGTTCTCCGGACCGTCGCGCGCCCAGCTCCACCCCACCTGGCAGCAGGACGTCAAGGCGGACAAGCTCAAGGCCGGCGAGTCGCTGCTGCCCTACCTGGAGCGCTACCGCACCTGGATCGACAAGGGCTACGTCGACAAGAACGCCCTGGGCACGAAGTACGCCGACGCCGAGACCGCGTTCCTGTCCGGCAAGGCCGCCATGTACGTGATGGGCAGCTGGTTCACCGCCGCCGAGGCCAAGTCCACGAAGGACTTCGAGGTCGGCGTCTTCCCCGCCCCGGTCGACAAGGGCCAGGCGTACCCGGGTCCGCAGGGCGCCACGATGGCGGCCCCGTACATGATCCTCAAGTCCACCCCGAACAAGGACGCGGCCCTCAAGCTCGTGCAGTGGCTCGTCACCGACCAGGCGGCGGTCAAGAGCCAGCTCAAGCAGGACGGCAACTTCCGCGCCGGCGTGGAGCGCGAGTTCACCCCGCTGGAGAAGCAGGTGCAGCAGATCCTCGACAGCGCCCCCTCCGGCGTCCCGCAGGGCGAGGGGTACGGCGACGCGACCCTCCCCAAGGGCTTCAACGCCGCGTGGAACACCGAGGTCCAGGGCCTGTACGTGGGCAAGTCGCCCAAGGAAGTGGCCGAGGGCGTGGACCGCTGGCTGGCCGGCCGCAAATGACGCTCACCCGGGAAGCACCCCCAGCCATCCCCGAAGCTCCCGCCCTTCCGAAGACCAGGCGCGGTGACGGGTGGGCCACCACGATCATGGTCGCCCCCGCCACCGTCCTCTACACCGTGATGCTGATCGTCCCGGTCGGCCTGGCGCTCTACCTGAGCCTCACCGACTGGGACGGCTTCAGCGCCGACCCCGCCTTCGTCGGCGCCGCCAACTACCTCGACCTCCTCGACGACCCCGAGCTGCGCCGCGCCGCCCTCGTCACCCTGCTGGTCGCCGCCGCGGGCACGGCCGGGCTCAACCTGCTCGGCCTCGGCTTCGCCCTTCTGGTGAACGGCGCCTCGAAGGCGAACACGTTCTTCCGGATCGTCCTGTTCTATCCGCACGTGCTCAGCGCCCTCGTGGTCGGCTTCCTCTGGTCGGCGATCCTCGGCACCAACGGCGCGGTCAACAACCTGGTGACGAAGTGGGGCGGCGAGGTGCTGCCGTTCCTGTCGGACCCGGCGTGGGCCACGGTCACCATGATCGGGGTGCTGGTGTGGGCCGGGTTCGGGGTCAACGTGGTGCTCTACCTGGCGGGGCTGCAGGCCGTGCCGCACTCCCTGATCGAGGCGGCGCGCATCGACGGCGCGACGCGCTGGCAGGTGTTCAGGAACGTGACGCTCCCGGCGCTCGGCCCGTCCGTGACGGTCAACATCGTGCTGTCGCTGGTGACGCTGCTCAAGACGTACGACCTGGTGGTGTCGCTGACGGCGGGCGGCCCGGCCGGGCAGACGCAGACCGTCGCCTACCTCATCCTGTGGAACTCCTTCCACGACGCCCGCCTCGGCTTCGGCTCCGCGCAGTCGGTGCTGCTCATGCTGGTGACGGCGGCGCTGGCGTTCGTGGTGACCAGGCTGCGCAGGCGCGGGGAACTGGCGGTCCACCAGTGAGAAGGACGTTCCTCTGGGCGACCGTCGCCTTCATGCTCATCCCCCTGTACGTGCTGACCGTCAACGCGTTCAAGGGCCAGCAGGACATCCTGGCCAATCCGTTCGGCCTGGGGGGTCTCACGCTGGAGCCGCTGGGCAGGGCGCTGACGAACCCGCAGTTCAACGTGGTCAAGGGCTACGCGGTCACGCTGCTGTTCGTGGTGGCGGTCAACGTGCTGTCGGTGGTGCTGGCCGCGCCGGCCGCGTACGTGATCGCGCGCAGCCCGAAGCGCCGCTTCCGGGTGCTGATGCTGTTCTTCCTGGCCGGGACGTTCATCCCGGGCCAGGTGCTGGTCATCCCCGTCGTGTACGTGCTCAAGACCCTCGGCCTGATGGGCACCATCCGGGGGTTCGTGCTGTTCGAGACCGTGTTAACGCTACCGTTCTCGATCTTCCTGTACGCCGGCTACATCGCCACCATCCCGGCCGTGCTCGACCAGGCGGCGGCCGTGGACGGGGCCGGCAGGCTGCGTACGTTCTGGCAGATCGTCTTCCCGCTGATGAGGCCCGCGGTCGCCACGATGGTCATCCTCAACACCTTCTCGGTGTGGAACGACTTCGTGAACCCGCAGATCATCCTGGGCCCCGGCAGCGGCCTCTACACCGTGACCACCGGCGTCTACGCGGCCGTCAGCCAGTACTCCACCGACTACACGGTGGTCTTCCCGACACTGCTGCTGGCCATCGCCCCGCTGCTGGTCTTCTTCGTCTTCATGCAACGGCACATCATCAGCGGCCTGACCGCCGGAGCAACGAAAGGGTGAAGATGCGGACAGTATCTCCGGGACCCGCGAACGGTCCCTCTGTCACGGCGACCGTCCCGCTCGGCGTGCCACCGGTCTGGGCGGTGCTCGAGCGCAGGCTGTTCGACGCCCTCGACGAGGCCTGGCGGGCCTTCGCCGCCCGCTACTGCGGCCCCGACGGCCGGCTCGTCTACCACGGACCGGCCGCCGACCGGGACGGCGCCGACGACTTCTACGAGGCGTTCTTCAACTGGCCCACGCTCTACCAGCTGGGCGGGGCCGACGACCTGCTGGACGCCTCGAAGCACCACTGGGAGGGCGTGACCGCGCAGCTCACCGAGCTGGGCTACCTGGTGGACGAGTTCGAGCGCGGCTATGACTGGTTTCACCAGGGCGAGTCGCTGCTGCTGTTCTACGGCATCTGCGCCGCCGACCCGCGCGACGAGCAATTCCGCGAGCGCGCCCGCCGCTTCGCCGATCTCTATCTGCCCGGCTCGGCCAACTACGACGCCGAGCACGACATCATCCGCGCCCCGCACAACGGCGCCGGCGGCCCCCGCTACGGCCTGCAGTGGGAGTGGGCCTCCTACCACACCGACCTGATCAGCATGCGGCCGTACGGCCTGCCGCTGCGCGACCTGCCGGGCATCGCGGAGTGGGCGGACCTGGGCGACCCGAGCAACGCCGCCCGCATGGGCGCCGCCATGAACGAGCGCCTCGGCCGCGGCGACGTGGCCGTCAACCTGGCCGCGACCAGCCTGGCCGTCAACGCCTGGCTGTACGACGGCGACGACCGCTACCGCGACTGGGCCCTGCGCTACATCGGCGCCTGGGAGCGCCGGGCCGCGGCCAACGGCGGGATCCTGCCCGACAACGTGGGCCTGTCCGGCGAGGTCGGCGAGTTGCACGGCGGCCGCTGGTACGGCGGCACCTACGGCTGGCAGTGGCCGCACGGCCTCTACAGCGTCGGCGCCGCCGCCGCGATCGCCGCCGTCAACGCCCACCTGCTGACCGGCGACGAAGCCGCGCTCGCCATCGGCCGCGACCCCCTGGAGATCGTGTACGAAAAGGCCGTCCAGGCCGGCGTGACCGAGACGGAGATGAGCACCAGCGACCGCTGGCTGGCCGAGCTGGGCGACGAGGCCGGCAAGCCCACCATGCTGGTGCCGAACCGGCACGACGACGGGGGCTGGTTCGACTTCCAGCCGCCGCAGCTCGGCCTGCCCGTCTGGCTCTGGTACACCTCGCTCGGACGGCAGGACGCCGAGCGGCTCGACCGGCTGAGAGCCGCCTCCGGATACGACTGGGCCACGGTGCGCCCGTTCCGGAACAAGGAGGAGGCCGGGCACGAGGCGCCCTGGCTGGAGTTCCTGCGCGGCGCCAACCCCGGCTTCCCCGAGGCCATGCTGTCCACCGCGCTCGGGCAGGTGCAGCGCCGGATGGCGCTCATCGACGCCGACCACGAGGACCTGTCCGCCATCCACGTGCACCACTGGCAGCGGCTCAACCCCGTGCTCACCGAGGCGCTGCTGCAGCTCGTCACCGGCACCCCGCAGGTGCTCTACAACGGCGGGCTGCTGCCCACCCGGCTGGCCTACTTCGACGCCGACCGTCACCGCCCGGGGCTGCCCCGGGACGTGGCCGCGCTGGTCGACTCGGTACGCCCCGACGGCACCCGCGTCGAGCTGGTCAACCTCGGCCTCACCCACACCCGAAGAGTCGTGCTCCAGGCGGGCGCGTTCGGCGAGCACCGCATCGACCGCGCGGTCATCACCCGGGGGGATGAGGACTACCCCGGTGACCCGCGCTCCTACACCACTCCCCCGATCACCGAGTCGGAGCGGGAGGTGACGGTGGACGGGCCGCGCCTCGTCGTCGAACTGCCGCCCGGCCGCCGCATCCGGCTCGACCTGCACACGACCGCGCGCGTCCGCACGCCGTCACACCAGTACTACTGAGGAGCTACATGGACGACGCCATCTGGGATCTGCCTGTTCGCGGGCAGCTGCCCGCCGGACCCGACCCCGTCCTCGTGGAGGGGCTGAAGCGGATCAGCTCGGCCACCGCCTGCGCCAAGCTGCACGCCCAGGGCATCCGGCGGACCTTCATCGAGGGACCGCGTCCTATCGCGCAGGGGCAGCAGATCGCCGGCCGGGTCCGCACGCTGCAGTTCATGCCACAGCGCGAGGACATCGCCTCCGGACTCGGCCAGGAGTACGTCGAGCGGCACACCGCGCTGTGGGCCGTGCTGGAGACGATCGAGCCCGGCGACGTGCTGCTCGTGCAGGCGTACGGCAGCGCGTACACCGGCTGCTTCGGCGACATGCTGGTGCGCTACTTCAAGCGCAAGGGCGGCGCGGGCATCGTCGTGGACGGCCGGATCCGGGACCTGCCCCGGGTGAGCGGCATCGGGCTGCCGCTCTGGACGACGGGCGCGACCCCCCATTACGCCTCGCAGGCGGAGCTGTTCCCGTGGGCGTACGACGTGCCGGTGGCCGTGGGCGGGGCGCTCGCGCTGCCCGGCGACCTGTGCGTGGCCGACGACGACGGCGCCGTGGTCGTGCCGCGCCGGCGCGCCACGTCGGTGCTCGAAGCCGCCGCCGACCACGAGCAGTGGGAGCGCTACAGCCGCGCCCGCATCGAGGAGGGCGGGGCGCTTTCTGACTACTACCCACTCACCCCCGAGACCCGCGCCGAGTACGAGCGGTGGCGGGAAGTTAAGGAGAGCCAGTGATCCTCAGGTCCCTGGGCGCGGTCGTCTTACTCCTGGGCGGACTGACGACCCCGACCCCGGCGGCTGCCGCCAAGACGTGTGACTATTTCGTCTCCCCCTCAGGCGGCGACCGCGGCGACGGCAGCGCCCAGCGCCCGTGGAAGTCCATCGAGCAGGCCCGCGACCAGCTCCGGGCCAAGAAGAAGTACCACCAGAACTGCGACATCGTGGTCAACCTCAAGACCGGTGACTACGTGGTCGACAAGACGATCACCTTCACCGAGGCTGACTCAGGCGAGAACGGCCACAAGATCATCTACCGCAGCGCCGACGGCCCCGGCAAGGCCAGGCTGCTCGGGGCCAGGCCGCTGACCGGCTGGCAGAAGTACGACGACAACATCTACAAGACCAAGGTCGACCGGAACTTCTACACCCTCTTCGAGGACGGCAAGCGCGCCACCACCGCCCGCTACCCCAACAGG
This sequence comes from Nonomuraea sp. NPDC003709, assembly GCF_040610775.1. Lineage (NCBI taxonomy): Bacteria > Bacillati > Actinomycetota > Actinomycetes > Streptosporangiales > Streptosporangiaceae > Nonomuraea > Nonomuraea sp. NPDC003709. The sequence continues at coordinate 43,900 of NZ_JBEXMW010000015.1, forward strand.
ACCAGCGACGACCTCTGGTCGCCGTACCTGTTCTCGGTGCTGCCCGAGGCGGAGTACCAGGCCGTGCACAACTGGCTCTTCTTCGACCCCAAGGACGTCCCGAAGGAGTGGGACGCCGACTTCGACAAGAACGCCCAGATGGTCGTCTGGTCGGGCGGGTCGTGGAGCTGGTTCAGCGACACCGTGCCGCTCGGCGGGGCCGACTTCCGCAAGAACTTCTTCACGTTCAACCACGACACCCGCTTCAGCCTCGTCAACAGCCGCAGCGGCTCCCGTTACTTCCTGCAGAACACGCTGCGCTTCCTCGACCAGCCGGGCGAGTACTACTTCGACTTCGCCAACAGCGAGGTCTACTACTGGCCGAAGGGCTCGATCGACAAGGTCGTGGCGCCCACCGTCAAGACGCTCATCTCGCTGGCCGGGTCCTCGCCCGAGCGGCGGGTGCAGAACCTCGCCTTCGACGGGCTGGCGCTGCAGTACTCCGACTTCGTCGACTGGTACCGCTACGGGTGGAACGCCGCCGGCGACTCGGGATACGAGCACAAGTACCCGATCTACGACCGGCAGATCGAGCTGCCGCGCAACCGGTTCGGCATGATCACCGTGACGAACTCCCGCGACATCGACCTGACCAGGCTGCACCTGTCCGACAGCGGTTACACGGGCGTCTTCCTGCTCTTCGCCAACGAGCGCGTCAAGGTGACCGACAGCCTGCTGGACAACATCGGCGGCGACGGCATCAAGGTGGAGGGCGGCTATCCCGGCGAGGGCGACATCACCGGGCACCACACGTTCGCCAACAACTACATCTACCACGTCGGCGAGCTGGTGCCCGGCGACGCGGCCGGCATCGAGATGATGAGCACCGGCAACAACGTGGTCAGCAACATCGTCGTCAAGCACAGCGCCCGCTACGGCATCAGCCTGGAGGTCCGTCCCGAGATCAAGAACGAGGACAACTACGCCCGCAACAACCGGTTCTCCTACATCCGCCTGGAGGAGACCGGCCTCGACAGCGGCGACATGGGCGCCTTCTACACCTACGGCGTGCACAACGTCGAACCGCACCCGATCGACAACTACGTCTCGCAGATGGTGATCGGCGACGTCATCAACGACCCCGCCGGGCAGATGCCGGACTCCGGCACGCGCGGCGTCCACATGGACGCGGGCGGCTGCGGGTTCTCGATCGAGAACGTCGAGGTGGGCAAGGTCAGCGACGACAAGTACCAGGCCTACAAGTGCAACGAGGTCAAGAACGCCAACTGGGCGGACGGCTTCGACACCTCGAAGATGGAGTACGACAAGATCGGTGTGACGAGCGCGTTCCCGTACCCGATCCCGAGCTAGACGCCATCGCGAGGGTCCGGCCCGGCCGGGCCCTCGCCCCGGGCCTCCGAGCAGCCTGCGTCCCGCGTCCGTCGCGCGGGCGCCGCACCCCCTGGAGCGCACGCATCATGGACGACCTCTCGCGCCGCGGCTTCCTCTTCACCGCGACCACCGCGACCCTCGCCGTCACCCTCCCCGTCTCCCCCGCCTCCGCCTCAGGTCATCCGGGCGCTGGGTGGTTCGCGCGGCCGCGCCGGGCCGTGCGGCCGATGGTGCGCTGGTGGTGGCCCGACGCCCACGTCGACCCCGCCGAGATCCGGCGGGAGGTGGACGTGCTCGCGGACGCCGGGTTCGGCGGGGCGGAGATCGCGGCGGTGCACCACAGCATCCGCGACAAGTCCGTGCTGGACCCGGCCCGGCACGGCTGGGGCACCCCCGCCTGGAACGCCGCCGTCGAGGCCGCGCTCGACCAGGCGGCCCGGCGCGGCCTGACCATCGACCTCACCATCGGCCCGTCCTGGCCGGCCGCCGTCCCCACGATCACGCCGGAGCACCCGGCCGCGGTCAAGGAGCTGGCGCACGGCTCGGTCGCCGTGGCCGGGGGCGCCACGTACGCGGGCGAGGTGCCGCCGCCCGCCGTCGCCGGGCATCCCGCGCGTACGCCGCTGCTGGTCCAGGCGGCCCGGCTTGACCCCGCGAACTCCACCCGCAAGGAGACCGGCCTCGACCCCGCCTCGGTGGTTCGGGTGCCCGTGAACGACGGGCGCGTCGACTGGACGGCGCCCGCCGGGGGCGAGTGGATGCTGATCGCGTACTGGGAACGGGGCTCGGGCCAGCGTCCCGAGTCCGGCCCGCACACCGTGCCCGAGGCGTACGTGGTGGACCACTTCAGCCGGGCGGGCACCCGGGCGGTGATCGACTACTGGGAGTCCACGCTGCTCACGCCCGCCGTGCGGCGGCTGCTGAAGCGGGCGGGCGGTGCGCTGTTCGAGGACTCCATCGAGATCGAGAGCGACGCGCTGCCGTGGACGCCGGGGTTGCTCGCGGAGTTCGAGCGGCGGCGGGGGTACTCGCTGGCGCCGTACCTGCCGGTGGTGGTGCTGGCGGAGGAGGATCCGGTCTTCGCGTACGACGCCGTGCTGACCAGGCATGCCCGCAAGGACTACTGGGACACGGTCTCCGAGCTGTTCAACGAGCACCACTTCGGGATGCTGCGCGACTGGGCGCATTCGATCGGCCTGGAGCTGCGGGCGCAGCCGTACGGGCTGCAGACCGACGCCATCGCCGCCGCGGCCATTCTCGACGTGGCCGAGGGTGAGTCGCTCGGCTTCAAGAACCTCGACGACTACCGCTGCCTGGCCGGGGGCCGGGACCTGGCGGGGCGCGAGGTGCTGTCGTGCGAGGCGGGGGCGTACGCGGGCGGGGCGTACACGACGACCTGGACGAAGCTGCTGCGCACGGTGGGGGGCGCGTACGCGGCGGGGCTCAACCAGACCGTCCTGCACGGTTTCTCCTACGCCACGGCGCCGGGTGCGGCCTGGCCCGGGTTCGCCGCCTTCACCCCCTATTCGGGGACGGTCGGCTATGCCGAGTCGTGGGGTCCGCGCCAGCCCACCTGGCGGCATATCGGCGATATTTCCGGATATTTCGCTCGAATCCACCAGATTCTGCGAGAAGGTACGCCACGTGCGGACGTGGCGGTCCTACGCCAGACCGGCTACACCAAGACCGGCATCGGCGCCGCCTGGTTCACCGCGAGCGGCGTCCCCACCGGGTGGACCCACCAGTTCATCAGCGCACCCCTGCTCGACCTGCCGTCCGCCCGCGTCTCGGGCCGCCGGCTGGCGCCTTCCGGGCCCGCCTACAAGGCGCTGTTCGTGGAGGGCGACCGCTTCTACGCCTCCGAGTGCACGATGACGGTCGCGGTGGCGCGGCGGCTGCTGTCGTACGCGCGGGCCGGGCTGCCCGTCGTACTCCTCGGCGCGTGGCGGTCCGCCTCGGTGCCGGGGGTGGCCGCGGAGGGGGAGAACGAGCGGCTTCGAGCGGTTCTGACCGACCTGCTGGCCGAGCCGTCCGTCCGGCTTGTCGCGGACCAGTCGGAGATCCCGGTCGCGCTCGCCACCCTCGGCGTGCGTCCCGACATGCGCTACGCCACCGCATCCACCCTCCTCGCAGCCCGCCGGGTGGCCGGCGACGTGGACTACTACTACCTCTGCAACGGCAAGCACACCGAGAACCCGAAGCCACCGGTGGCGCCCATCGACCACGACGTCACGCTGGCGCGCACGGCCCGCGACGGCGTCCCGTACCTCCTGAACCCGTGGACCGGCCGCGCCGAGCGCCTGGCGCTCTACACGGCTGACACCGACGGGATCCGGCTACGGGTGAAGCTGCGCCCGGGCGAGTCGACGGTGCTGGCCATCGGTCGCCCCGGCCTCTTCGGAACAGGCCCGGTGCAGGGACCTCACGCCGTGGCCACGGACGCCGACCTGGTGAGGTACGACCTGGGCACACTGGTCGTGCGCGCCTCCCGCGCCGGGATCTACACCACCACGCTCTCCGACGGCCGCACCGTCACCACCGTGCTCGGTCCGGTGCCCGAGCCGGTGCCCCTGCCGTCGTGGCGGCTGGAGGTCGAGGACTGGCGTCCGGAGGGCACGACCACGCACCGACTGACTCTCGACCAGCTCACCCCCTGGTCAGACATTCCCGACCTGACCGACACGTCCGGCATCGGCGTCTACACCACCGATGTGCGGCTGGAGGGCGGGGCGTACCTGGATCTCGGCGCGGTGACCGACACCTGCCGCATCCTCGCCGACGGCCGCCGCCTGGACCCCGTGAACCAGCTCAACCCGGTCGTGGACCTGGGACGGGGCGTCCGCACAGTGCAGGTGGAAGTAGCCACCCCCCTCGGCAACCGACTCAGGGTGGCAGACCCGACGGTCTACGGCGGCCTGACCCGCCAGCCCTACGGCCTCCTCGGCCCGGTCCGGCTCGTCCCGTACGTCGAGGCCGGCCTGAACCTGGGTTGAGGGGGGTCAGGGCGTGGAGGAGGGCTCGGGGGTGCCGTTGGGCCACAGGCAGGTAGAGGTGGAGCTCAGGGAAAGCACGTCGCCCTCCGTCCAACCGATGGTGATGAAGAAGTCGTCGGGGCGGGAGCGCCCATAGAGTTGCAGGCCGTTGTCGGACTGGGCCTCGATGTAGTGGCCTTGGCTCTGCCAATACGCCTTCACCTCGACGATCACCTTCTTGAGCGAGCCCTTGGGCAGCCCGCGCAGGTAGTACGTGCGATTGATGATGAGCCGATCTTCGGAGCCTCCGTCGACCGGGTCGAGGCACAGGCTGTCGTTGAGACTGGGCTGGTGCAGCTCCAGTTCGGGCTTGGGATGCATGATGGCGACGGTGCCGTTGATGAGCTGCTCAATGCGGGCCAGTGCCTGTGCCTTGGTGATCGTCGGCTTGTCGGCCGATTCGTTCATCGCTCCTCCTAGAGCTCCACCGGGCGCGCATCCTGCGACGAGAACCGCGGCTGCGATGATCAACCTGGCGGAGCGGAACATCTAGTCTCCTGGCGGGGTCGGCGACGGCTGCGGACTGGGCGACGGCGGGGACACGGGCTCAGGAGAAGGACGTGCCGGAGGTGGCGACGGTGTCGGCAAGGGTGTCGGAGTCGGCACCTGCTTCGGCGTCGGCAGCTTCGTCACCTGGTCATATCGACCAGCGATGATGAATCCCATGTTCCTCAGCGAGACCGACTCATCGTTCCAGTAACCGGAGTGCGTCCCGATGTCATACCCAGTAAAAGCCAGGAAGCCCGAGACTGGCGTAGGGCTGACAACGAAACGCCGAGCGCCGAAGGCGATGTTGCTGGGGTCGGCGCCGAAGGGGCCTGGGCCATTCGGGAGGGCGGGTTGCAGCACGCCCGAGATGGGGTGCCGCCCACCGCTCACCGGAAGGTGCCCCAGGTCGGCTACCGGGTCCTGCGGGGACTCCCCTACCCACACCTGTTTGACTCCCAGATCGCCCGCCTGCATCGCCATCGTCCCCGGGCTGCCCACGAGGATGAGCTGATCGGCGAACGTCCCCTTCCTCGTCTGGGCGGCGATGCCGGTTACCACGCTGCCGTAGCTGTGGCCCAGGACGGTGAACCGGGGTGTGCCGGCCGCCTGGTGGGTGGCGTGCAGGCCGTCCAGGAAGCTGGCCAGCGGACCGGCTCCGGCCTGGGCGAGATGGTGTGAGGCGACGGAGGTGTCAGCTCGGAGGATCCCGGCGTCGAGTTGCGGGGCCGTGTAGCCGAGCCAGAGGATCGAGGCGGTCTTCGTGTGGGGGGCCGAACGGCTCGCCTGGTCCCAGAGGGTTCCGGCGCGGGCCACGTCGGCGCCGATCCCCTCCAGGGTGCTGCCCGTGCCCGGCACGGAGGTGACCACCGGGTCGGCCTTGTCAGGGTCGCCGAAGGAGATGGCGGCCTTGCCGAGTCCGCCCAGTTCGAGGGCGAGCAGGAGCGCGGGCGGGCGGCCGTTGACCCCGCCCAGGGCCAGGCTCTTGGTGACGGCTTCGATCTGCCGCTGCTGCTTCTCCAGTTCCTCGATCTCGCGGCGCGTGCTCATCCTCCGCCACGCGTCCGCCATGATGATCCCCTTCGCCAGGGACTCGTCCAGGGCCCGGAGCTCCGCCAGCCGCTTGGCGATGGCGTCCTTACGTATGGCGAGGTAGGCGCGGTTCGCGCTGTCGCGGGTGGCGGCGGGCACGCCGTTGAGCGAGCTGACCAGTTGCGGCGCGGCCTCGATGAGCCGCTGGCGGGCGGCCGGGTCGAGCAGCTGCCACCAGGCGCTGACCCGGGCGGCGAGGGTGGAGTCCTTGCCGGTGTTCTGGGCCGCCACCATCTTCTCCAGCGCAGAGGTGTCGCCAGCCGCGGCGGCGGCCATCACGTCGCCGATGGTGCCCGGGGCCGGGGCGGACCCGCCGAACAGCCCGAAGCCGAGCACGGCCGCAGTGGCCGCCTCTCCATCGGGGCGACTCTGGAGCAGGGTCAGCCGTCTGCGCAGGTCGACGACCTGTCCGGCGGCCCAGGCGCCCACGCCCCCGACCTGCTGGGCGGGCGCGGCGCTGACGCCCGCGGAGCCCAGCGCCGCAGAGAGAACACCTCCCGCGGCGGGGAGTTCGTGCCCAACCCGCTCCAGATCCGCCACCATGCGGGTCATCGCCTCCACGTTCATCCCGGAGTAGCCGCCGCGCGTAGATGGAGCGGCGGGGAGCGGGGTGGACAGCGACGGCGGGGCGGCGTGCCCGCCGAGGGCTCGGATGCGGTCGGCGACCTGCGCGGCCGCCACCTCGAAGGCACGCTGCAGCCGGGCCCGCTGGTCACCCATGGCCTGGGTGAAGGGGCCGGCGCCACCGCCGACCCAGGCGTGGGCCGCCATGTAACGCATGCTGGAGTCGAGCGCGCCGACGTGATCGCCGGCCAGTCGCACCACCCGCGCCAGGGCCTCCTCCAACCCTGCCGTGTCACCTGCCACAACCTCGTACGGTGACACAGTCGCCACCGTACGACGGCTCGTCATAACTAGAAGTTATCGACTGTTCGCACTGAGTGACCAAGCACGGTCAAGCGCGATCGCCAGGACGGCCTTCCCCTGGAACGCCACCCGCCCGTTTCGTCCGCGGAAACGCTGCCCCGCGTCCCCTTCGAGGTGGTCGTGCCACAGGCGCTTCGCCTCCCGCGCCCCGGAGGGCTCTCGCTGACCCGGTCTCCCTAGGCCGACCTCTCCGTTCGGCGGACATGGCCGAGGCCGCCCGCTGCGCTATCCGGAAGAGCTGCGGCTGCGTCGCAAACGCCGGTCCATCTTGATCACCATGCTCGGCGGCTTGTGGCCTTCGCGCTCAGCCGGTCGCCGCCGGTATCGCCCGCCTACCCGCAGACCTGTATGGGGTGTTCCGGCCCATAAGCTGGGTTCGTGAATGCCGGAGTGAGACGCGAGTGGTGACGCGCAACGACGTGGCGCGGCTGGCGGGCACCTCGCCCGCCGTGGTCAGCTACGTGATCAACAACGGGCCCCGGCCGGTCTCGGCTGCGGCCCGGCAGCGTGTGCTGGACGCCATCAAGCAGCTCGGTTACCGCCCCAATGCGGTGGCCAGGTCGCTGCGCTCGCGGCGCTCATGGACCATCGGGGTGATCGCCTCCGACAGCGCCGGCGGGAAGAGCCCGTTCTTCGGCCAGTTCACCCGGGCCTGCGAGGAGGTGGCCTGGCAGCGGGGCTACTCGGTGCTGTTCGGCAACTCCGCCGAGGATCCGGCGCGGGCGGAGGGCTATGTCAGGGGGTTCCTGGAGCGGCAGGTCGACGGGCTGGTGCTGATGAGGGTGCCGGTCTCGGCCGATCAGGCCGAGGAGATGCGGGGACGCGTTCCGGTGGTCACCATCGACCACGCGGCGCCGCCGTTCTTCTCCCGGCTCGCGGTGGACGACGAGGAGGGCGGCTATCAGGCCACCCGACATCTCCTGGAGCACGGCCATCGCCGCATCGGTTTCGTCGGCGGCCCGCTGGACATCACCCCCGTGCGGCTCAGGGCCGCGGGCTGGCGCCGCGCGCTCCAGGAGGCCGCGGCCGCCGCCGGGTCGGAGGCGGGGCTGGTCGAGGAGGCCGAGCTTGTCAAAGGGGCGGGGCTCGTTGAGGAGGGGGAGTTGAGTCTGGAGGGTGGCTACGAGGCCGCGCTCCGGTTGCTGTCGTCGCCCTCGCGTCCCACGGCCCTGTTCGCCTCCATCGACGGCCAGGCCATCGGCGCGATGCGCGCCGCTGCCGATCTCGGGCTGCGGGTGCCCGGGGATGTGGCGGTGGTGGGGTTCGACGGGGCGCGGGAGGCGGCGTACACGGTGCCCGGGCTTTCGACGATCAGCCAGCCGATAGACGAGATGGCTCGCCACGCTACGGAGACGCTGGTCGGCGCCATCGAGTCGGAGGGTGTGGAGCCGGTGACCAAGATCTTCTCCGCCACGCTCGTCACCCGCGGCTCCTGCGGCTGCCCTGAGCCTCGCCTGCACCGTTGATCCCCCAGCCGTTGATCCCCCAGCCGTTGATCACGCAGCCGCTGATCACCCGGGCACGCGTGCCGCGGGCAGCGGCTTGTCACGGCTCTTCCAGTGCGTACGCGATCGCCCGGGAGAGCCCGAGCCGCGTGCCGTCCCGGAAGGCCGCCGTGAACGCCTGAGCCCCCAACTCCCGGCGCGCCCGCTCGGCACACTCCTGGTGCGATCTCGCCTGGTACCGCATCCGCGCCGGAGAGGCGGCCACCGCCTCCCACAGGACATGGGCGGCTCCCAGCAGCCGGGCGGCCCGCTCGTACCGGCCACGTGCCGCGGCCGTCCAGGCCAGCACCTCCAGGGACTGCGGAAGGCCCCACCGGTCGTTCGCGGCGCCCCAGAACGCGGCCACCTCCCGCATCCTGGCCTCGGTCTGCTGCAAGTCGCCCTGCTCCCAGCGGGCCATGCCGACCGCGTACAATGCGTACGCGCGGAAGAGCGTAGCGTTACGCCTCTCGCACAACGTCACGAGTTCCTCGCCGTACTCGGCGGCCCGGTCCGGACGCATCGTGGCGGCGAAGAGGCCGGCGACATACAGGGTGACCCCCACCGCGTGGACGTCGCCTCTCGCCCAGTGCCGGGCACGGGCCTCCTCCAGGAGCGCGAGCCCGCCCTCGACGTCGCCCTCGGACAACGCCGCGACGCCGGCGAGCTGGACGGCGAACGCGAGCGCTCTCTCATCGCTCAACTGACGAGCGAGCGCCAGGCACTCCCGCGCGTCGGCCGCCGCCGCATCGCCCTGGTAGTGGGCGAGCAGCCCGTCGGCCCACAGGCCCATCGCTCTGGCGACGCTCGATCGGGGTACGAGCGCGAGGCCGCGCTTCAGCCAGTACCGGCCTTCGCTGAGACCACCGGCGACGAGCCAGTTGGCCCACAGCTCGGCGGCGATCTCCAGACCGGCGGCGGCGTCGCCGGGCCGGCCGAAGCAGAGGTCGAGGGCGACGCGTACGTTGGGCAGCTCCGGCTCCAGCTTCCGCATGCGATCGATCTGGCCCGGCTCCACCCGGTCCACGCGCACCTGCTCGACCAGTTGGCGATAGTGCTCGATGTACCGCTCGCGCAGCGCCTCCGCGTGCGCGGCGGGCAGCTGTTCGCGGCCGTACGCGCGGATGGTCTCCAGCATGCGGTGGCGGGCCCCGGCGCCGTGCGGCTCCGCGACGCCCAGGATGGACTTGTCCACCAGCCCCATCATCAGATCCAGCACGTCCTCGCGGGCCAGTCCCTGCCCGGGGCAGACCGCTTCGGCGGTCTCCACGTCCACTCCCCCCGGGAACATCGACAGCCGTTCCCACAGCCGCCGCTCGCCGGCCGAGCACAGCCCGAAGCTCCACTCCATGGTCGCCCGCAGGGTCTGGTGGCGTGCCAGCCTGCCGGGGCCGGCCTCGGCCAGCGCGTCCAGGCGCTCGTCGAGCTCGTTCACGAGGTCTTCCACGGAGGTCGTCCGCAACCGTACCGCCGCCAGCTCGATGGCCAGCGGGATCCCGTCCAGGCGCCGGGCCAGCCGGGCGACCGCCCGGGCGTTGGCCGCGTCGACGTGGAAGCCCGGCCGGATCGTCGCCGCCCGCTCCGTGAAGAGGCGCACGGCGTCGCGCCGGGCGATGTCGCGGGTACGGTCGCCGGGCCGCGGGATCGGCAGGGACGGCACCGGCAGCACCCGCTCGCCATACACTCCGAGCGACTGCCGGCTGGTGGCCAGGATCTGCAGCCGCGAGGTGCCGTACAGCAGCTGCTCCACCAGCCGGGCGCACGCTCCGAGCAGATGTTCGCAGTTGTCCAGCACCAGCAGCAGCTGTTTGTCCGCCAGGTGCTCGATCAGCTGGGCCTCGAGGTCCGGCGTGCGGTCGTGGATGCCCAAGGAGGCGGCCACGGCGGGGGCCAGCAGGTCCTCGTCGTCGATGGTGGCCAGCTCCACCAGCCGGACGCCCTCCCGGTACCTCCGGGGCAGGATCTCGCTGACGCGGCGCGCCAGCCGGGTCTTGCCGACCCCGCCCACGCCGGTCAGAGTCAGCAGGCGGGTCTTGGCCAGGAGCCGCCTGACCTGGGCGATCTCATGCCGTCGTCCGACGAAGCCGGGAGCGTCGGCCTGCCGCCGGTCCGCCGCCGGCTCCTCGGCGTCCGGAGGGCTCCAGATCGTGTCTTTCACAGACATGATCACTCGCCGCCGGGCGGCCTCTCGCCGGTGCGGCGGGCCTGCTCCGCGACCCAGCCGACGATCTGGGTCCTGGAATTGAAGCCGAGTTTGCACAGAATGTGCTCGATGTGGCCCTCGACGGTGCGCTGAGCGATCACCAGCGCCGCCGCGATCTCCTTGTTCCGCATCCCCCGGGCGATGAGCTGGGCGATCTCGGTCTCCCGCGGGGTGAGCGGCGTGTACTGGTCCTCCTCACCGGACGGGCCGCGCGAGGGCGCCTCCTCCATGAGGGCGTACGCGAGCGCCTGGTCGGCGGAGCGCCTGGCCCCGCGCTTGACGGCCGCCTGGAAGGCCGGTTCGCCAAGGGCCCGGCGGGTACGGTCCTCGCATTCGTCGTGGTACCGGACGAGGTGGCCGAATCCCAGCAGGGGCGTGCCGATCGCCTCCCAGACGTTGCGCAGAACGCCCAGCAACGCGCCGGCCCGCGGGTACTCCTCTTGCGCGGCGGCGATCCAGGCCAGCACCTCGATCGTGAGCCCGACCCCGACCGAGTCGTCCAGGGCGTGGAAGACGCGCAGGCTCTCCTGCTCCAAGGCGGTCGCGCGCCGCACGTCGCCCTGGCGCCAGCGTTCGATGCCGAGCGCCGTCATCGTGTACGCCCGGTGCCAGCCCTCGCCGTGGGCGTCGCAGATGGCGATGCCCTCCTCGGCGGCGGCGACGGCGCTGTCCGAGCCGCCGAGGAACGAGTGCGCCAGGCAGAGCCAGGTCAGCGCCTGGACCTGGCCCGCCGGGTCTCCACCGGCGCGATGATGGGTCACCGCCTCCTCGAAGGACTTGACGGCCGACTCGGTGTCTCCCGCGTGCATGGCGACCATTCCGGAGTAGAGCGCGACGTAGCCGAGCACCGGTTCCAGCCCGAGTTTCTCGCCGAGCGTCCTGCTCTTGGCCAGCAACCCGACGGCCGAGGCCTGATCGCCCTGGATGATGGCGAGCGAGCCGCATGCCCACAGCGCCCGGGCCCTGACCTCGGACCGGGCGGCGGGCTGCGCGAGTCCCTGTTCGAGCCAGTCGCGGCCTTCGCCCAGGTGGCTGCTGGTGATCCAGTGGTCGAGCAGGTCGCTCGCCATGTCGATGCAGAGCCCGGCGCGCTCGGCCTGGCAGTACTCCAGGGCGGTGCGCAGGTTGGGGTGCTCGACGCGCAGCCGGGTCAGCAGTTGCGCCTGCGCCGGGCCGAACAGCTGCGCCTGCGCCTCACGCGAGAGCCGCCGGTAGTAGTCGCGATACCGGCGTTTCAGCTCCTGCTCCTGCCCGGAGGCCACGAGACGCTCACGCCCGTACTGCCGGATCGTGTCCAGCAGCCGGAATCGCACTCCGTACGGATGTTCCTCGCGGATCAGGACGGACTTCTCCACCAGGCCGATCATCAGATCGAGGATCTCGTCATGGGCGATGCCGGCCCCGGCGCAGACCGCTTCGACCCCCTCCAGATCCAGGCTGCCGGTGAACACCGACAGGCTTGCCCACAGCCGGCGCTCGTCCTCGGTGCAGAGCCCGTGACTCCAGTCGATCAGGGCGCGGAGCGTCCGGTGGCGGGACACCGTGGCGCTCGGCCCCGTGTTGAGCAGCCCGAACAGATCGTCCAGCCGGTCGAGCAGCTGGTGGAGCGAGAGCACGCGCAGCCGTACGACGGCGAGCTCGATGCCGAGCGGCAGACCGTCCAGGCGGCGGCAGATCTGCTCGATCAGGTCCTGGTTCTCGCTCGTGACGGTGAAATCGGGCAGAACGGCCGTGGCTCGCTCGGCGAAGAGCCGTACCGCGTCGGACATGGCGGACGCCGTGTCAGGCTGGGAGTCGCAGCCCGGCAGCGGCAACGTCGGCACGGGGAACGCCTGCTCGCCGACGGCTCCCAGCGGCTGCCGGCTGGTGGCCAGGATGCGCAGGTCCGGGGCGCAACGCAGCAGCGCCTGGGCCATCATGGTGGACTCGTCGAGGACGTGCTCGCAGTTGTCGAGGACGACCAGCGTCCGCCGCCCGCACAGGTGCTCGGTGAGCACCTGGAGGGGTGGCCGGGCGGTGTGACTCTGGATCTTCAGCGCGGCGATCGTGGCCTGGGGCAGCAGGGCCGGGTTGTCGAGTTCGGCGAGTTCGACCAGCCAGACTCCGTCGGGGAAGGCCCGCCGCAGGTCGGTGGCGACGCGCAGGGCCAGCCGGGTCTTGCCGACGCCGCCCGGACCGGTGAGGGTGACCATCCGGGCCTCGGAGAGCAAGCGCTTGATCGCCGCTACTTCGTGCCGACGCCCGATGAAACTGGTCACCTCAGCGGGCAGACCGCCGGCGTACGTCTGCGCCGAGGCGCGCAACGTGGCAATGGTCATCGATGCCTCGCATCGGCTCCACCGAGTGGGTCACCGTACGCGACCAAGAGCCGATATAACCAACATATGCCCAGGACGGGCGCCGATGACCCGGACGATATGCCTGGTCAACGGGCATATCTGGACCTTGTACCGAATCATGGGCAACCCCGGCCTCGCGCGTGGAACAAATTTTGCGCTGAGTGTCTGACTCGTCACTTAACTGACCTTGGCGTTGCTCTGATACGATCTTGGCCCACTGACGGGCTGGAGGCTTGGTGGCCGAAGTGTTGGCCCTGTTGGCCGAGGATCCCAGGACGGTGGGACCCTACCGCCTGGAAGGGCGACTCGGGGTGGGCGGGCAGGGCACCGTCTACCTGGGGCGCGGCGGCGACGGCGGCCCGGTGGCGGTCAAGCTCCTGCACCCGCACCTGATGGCCGACCACCGGGAGCGGAAACGGTTCCTGCACGAGGTGGAGACCGCCAGGCGGGTGGCGCCCTTCTGCACGGCCCAGATCCTCGACTGCGGGTTTCTCGGGGGCAGGCCGTACATCGTCAGCGAGTTCGTGGACGGGCCGTCGCTGCATGACGCCGTACGCGACAACGGGCCGCGCGGGGCGGCCGCCCTGCAGCGGCTGGCGATCAACACCGCGACCGCCCTGATGGCCATCCACGAGGCCGGCGTGGTGCACCGCGACTTCAAGCCCGGCAACGTGCTGCTCGGGCCCGAGGGACCGGTCGTCATCGACTTCGGCATCGCCCGGGCGCTGGACCTCAGCCAGTCGGTCGTCAGCAGCCAGGCCATCGGCAGCCCCGCCTACATGGCGCCCGAGCAGATCTCCGGCGGCGACGTCGGGCCCGCGAGCGACCTGTTCGCCTGGGGCGCGACCATGGTCTACGCGGCCACCGGGCAGCACGCCTTCACCGGCGAGTCGATCCCCGCCGTCCTGCACACGATCCTGCACGGCGAGCCGGACCTCGGCGGGCTGGACGGGGCGGTGCGGGCGCTGCTGGGGGAGTGCCTGTCCAAGGTCCCGGCCCGGCGGCCCACCGCCGCTCAGGTGATCGAACGCCTGCGCGCTCTGCCGTCCCCGGTCTGGAACACCGTTCCGGTGAGCCGGCCGGGACGCCCGGCCGTCACCGTTCAGAAGGCGGACGGCCGGAGGCGCGGCCTGATCATGGGTACGGCGGGCGCGACCCTGCTCGTCGCCGCCGCGGCGGCCGGCTACTTCGCGCTCGTGCCCGCCGCGTCCGGCAGCAAGGCGACCGGGACGACCGCGGCGACCGCGGTAGCGTCGGTGCCCGTGGCCTTGCCTTCCTCCAGCGCGCCTGAAACGCCGACCACGCAGGACACACCCGCCCCGGCGGAGATCGAGCGGTCGTCGGCGGCCGAGGCCGTGCCCAGCACGAGCGCCGTCCCGCGCGGCACGTCGAGCCCGACCCGCAGGACGCCGCGTACGAAAGCACCGGTCGTCGAGCCCACCCAGAAGCCGACCAAGAAGCCGACCCGCAGGCCCACGACCAGGCCGACCAGAACCACACCGCCCCCGAGCAGCCCGCCGGCGCCCTCCCAGGGCTCGATCACCTTCAACGACGCGCATGAATACTGCAAAGCGCAGGGCTACAGCATGGCCGGCGGAAACTGGAGCTCGCTGTCGTGCTTCGGCATGACGACCAAACCCATCACCGCGACGGCGGTGTGCCAGTGGAAGTACCAGGGCCGCGACGCGGTCGCCGAGCAGCCTCAGTACGCGTACTCGCAGGAGACGACCTGCCGGCTGTCATGATGATCATGCCTTCGTGGCGGCGGCCACGATGCGGCGGACGATCTCCTGGGCGATGGGCTCCGGCGAGCCCGAGACGGTGACCCGGGTACGGCCACCCCCGGGCACGAACGTGCTGGAGCCGTCCGCCCCCACCTCCACCCGGCCCTCCGGGCTGAAGGCGAACAAGTCCGGCGCCAGCATGCTCAGCACCGTGATCGGGTCGTGCGGGCTGTTCCACTCCTCGTTCCAGAACCGCCACCACTGCTCGATCTCCGCCTTCAGCGCCTCCCCCAGCGCCCCGGCCCCCGCGACGGCGGCCACGTCGGCGGCGTCCATCCGGACCGTGGTGGTGATCTCCAGGCCGGTCACCGTGATCGGCGCCCCCGAGCCGAAGACGATGGCCGCCGCCTCCGGGTCGCAGCGCAGGTTGTGCTCAGGCTCTGGGTCGTTGAAGCGGCCTCCCATGATCCACAGGTGCCGGACGTCCCGGGCGAACGACGGCGACGCCGTCAGAGCGTTGGCGAGGTTGGTGAGGGGCCCGACCGCCACGACGTCCACCTGGCCGGGCGCGCGGCTCACCTGGTCCACCAGGTACGCCGCCGCGTCCCCGGAGTCGACCGCCTCGGTCTCCAGGTCGGTGAAGAGCCTGCCCTCGTGACCCGCCCACCAGACGGGCCGGTCCGTCAGGGTCTTGGCCGCCCCCGGGATGACGGTCAGGGACCGGTCCGCGAGACGTACCAGCCGCTTGGCCAGGCGCGCCCGCAGCAACGTGTCACCGTAGACGGTCGTGCAGCCGACCAGGTCCACCTCCGGCGAGCCGAGCAGGACGGCGAGCGCGAGCGCGTCGTCCACGTCGGAGCCGATGTCGGTGTCGAAGATGACGCGCATGGTCGAAGAACTCATGGAGACCCTTCTCGGAGGTTATTCTCGGAGGTTATTTGAGACCTGTGGTGGCGATGGACTGCGTGAAGTGACGCTGGAAGCGCAGGATGATCAGCAGCGGGATGACCGTCAGCACGATCGAGCCCGCGAACAGTTGCCCGTAGTCGATGGTGAACTGGCCACGCATGTTCGCCAAGGCGATCGGGCCGAGCTGGTGCTCGGCGTCGGTGCCGATGAGCAGCGGCCAGACGTACGACTGCCACTGGAAGATGAACAGCGTCAGGCCCGCGCTCACCAGGGCGGGACGCGAGAGCGGCAGGTAGATCCTGGCGAACACGCCGAACCAGCCGAGCCCGTCGATGCGCGCCGCCTCCACCAGGTCCTTGGGGATGGCCAGGAAGAACTGGCGCAGCAGGAAGATGGCCAGGCCGTGGCCCAGGCCCGGGAGGATGAGCCCGGCGTACGTGTTCGTCAGGTCCCAGTCGCGGAACAGCGTGGCGAGCGGGATCGCGATCGCGTCGAAGGGGATGAGGAAGCTGAGCACCACGATCGCGAACAGCGCCCCCTGGCCCCTGAACCGCACCGCCGACAGCCCGAACGCGGCCGCCGCCGAGATCAGCAGGCCCACGGCCACGGTGGCCAGCGCCACGAGCAGGGAGTTGAGTATCGCGCGGCCGAAGTCGCCGGTGACCAGGCTCGCGTAGTTGCCGAGGGTGGGAACGGCCGGTACGAGCGTCTCCCACGACAGCCGCGAGATGTGCCGGAAGATCTCCGAGCCGCCGCGCAACGAGCTGGACAGGGCCCAGAGCAGGGGCAGCGCGAAGACCAGGCCGACGATCGTGCCCAGCAGGGCGTACAGACGTCTGGACACGGTCAGTCCCTCCCCCGGAGCAGCCGGAACTGCACGATCACCACGGCCAGCACGAGCAGCACCAGCAGCATCACCTCGGCCTGGGCGAGGTTCAGGTCGCCCACGGAGTAGGCGCGGGTGAAGATGTCGAACATGGTGACGTTGGTGGAGCCCTGCGGGCCGCCGTTGGTCAGCATCTGTACGGGGGCGAAGACGAGGAAGTTCGAGACCGTGTCCGCCACCAGCACGAACGCCAGCGGCCTGCGCAGCAGCGGCAGCGTGACGTGCCAGAAGCGCGCCCAGGCCGACGCGCCGTCGATCGCGGCGGCCTCGTACAGGGAGGTGGGGATGTCCTGGAGCCCGGCGATGAGGAACATCATCCAGTAGCCGACGCCGATCCACGACAGCAGCACGATCAGCGACCACAGGGCCTGGCCCGGCGAGGTGAGGAACGGCTGCGGCGGGATGCCCAGCACGCTCAGCACCGAGTTGAGCAGGCCGTCCGGCCGGTACGCGACGCTCCAGATCGCCGCCGAGACCGCCGGGGGCACCGCGATCGGCAGGATCACCAGCACCCGCAGGAACCGGACGCCCGCGAAGCGGCGGGTGAACAGGACCGCGAGGGCCAGGGCGGCGGCGATCTGCAGCGGGTTGACGATCAGGCTGAACACGAGCGTGACGCGGACGCTCTGGAGGAACGTCGGGTCGGCGAAGAGCGTGGCGTAGTTGCCCAGGCCGACGAACGTGGTCTCGCCGGTGACCAGGCTGGTGTGGCTCAGGCTGCTGGCGAACGCCATGACGGCGGGGATCAGCCGGAGAACGAGGAGCGCGACCAGGGCGGGCGCCAGGAACGCCAGCGACACCAGCACCGGCCGCCCGACCACCCGGCCGCTCCGCTTACGCCGAGACGACGGCGCGCCCGACATACCCGCCACGCCTCCGCCTCCGCCTCCGCCTCCGCCTCCGCCTCCGGACGACAGGTGGTGCCCGTCCGACGCGCCCGTCATCGCAGCTGGGCCCAGGCCGTCTTGACCTCCTGCGTGGCCTGTTCGAGCCGGGCCTTGGGATCGGCTCCGTTCCGGATGTCGGCGAACGCCTTGGTCATGATGTCCTCGAACTGGATGTACCCCACCGACCTGGGCCGCGCGACCGCCGTGTTGTCGGCGTCGTACGTGAGGATCTCGCCGACCCCCTTGCTCTTGTCACCGCCCAGCGCGTCGAGGGTGGGGACGTACTTCTCGAAGGCGGCCCGGTTCGACGGGATGATCGTGGTGGCCTTCGTGGTCAGCAGGTTGCCCTCGGGGTCGAGCGAGGCGTACTCGAGGAACTTGCGCGCGAGCGGCTGGTTCTCCGAAGCCGGGTTGATGCCCCAGGACCACGAGCCGGTCGGCGTCACCTGCTTGCCGCCCTTGAAGTAGGGGTACGGCGCCACGCCCCAGTCGAGGTCCTTGGCCCCCGAGAAGACGCCCACGTCCCACGGGCCGCCCGCGAAGAAGGCCACCTTGCCCTCGCTGAACAGCGGCGAGGTCTGGAACGAGCCGACCCCGCGCGGCGCCAGCTTGTTCGCGAACAGGTCGCGGTACCAGGTCATCGCCTTCACCCAGCCGTCGGTGGTCAGGTCGGGCGTCAGCATGTCGGGCCCGGTGATCCCGGAGCCGCCGCCGAGCGACTCGGCCAGGCTCTGCAGCTGGTAGTACTGCTCGATCTGCTCGGGGATGAACGCCCACTGGGCGCCACCCTCGGCCTGCGCCTTCTTGCCCGCCTCGATCGTCTGCTCCCACGTCCAGCGCTTGGCGGGGTCGCTCGGCGGCGGGGTGATCCCGGCCTTCTTCAGCAGGGTCTTGTTGTAGAAGAGGAACTGGTCGGAGGTCCAGATGGGGACGGACCAGAGCTTGCCGTTGTGCTCGTTGACCTCGTACTGGGCGGGCAGGGCCGCCTGCTTGACCCGGTCCTTCCAGTCGCTCAGATCGACCAGGAACCCCCGGGTGGCCAGCGCCGCGACGCGCGGCTGGTCGACGGTGTAGACGTCGATCGTGTCGTCCTTGGCGGCCAGCCGCTGCTGCAGAGTGCTGTTGAGCTGGTCGAAGGGGATCTGCGTGTACGCGACCTGCACGCCGGGGTTCTTGGCCTGGAACCCGTCGATGACCGGCTGGAAAGTCTTGGGATCTTCGGGCCCGACGAACCGCAGCGTCTTCGACGCCGAATCTCCCCCGCCCCCGCCTCCTCCGGATCCGCACCCGGCCGCCAGCACGGCCAGGAGGCTCACCAGGGCCAGGCTCTTCTTCATGGCTTTGCTCCTTCAAGCCTTCCGGCCGCTGACCAGGTCAAGCGCCGACTCTACACGTGTCACATGCACGATGGCCGCCCAGCATGCCACGAACCCCCACGAACCGACAAGACCTTCCACTCTTGACCGATCTTGTCGAGCCGTCTACATATATATTCAAAGCCAACTATCCATTCGCTCTCAGAGAGGTGAATGTGAAGGCCCCGATCACCACGCTCCTCACCGCAGCGCTCGCCTTATCCCCCACTCCCCCACCCTTCACCTCCCCGGGAACGACCCCCCTAGCCAGCGCCGGGACCACCTCCACCAGCAACACCTCACCCACCACCGCCAGGACGACCACCAGCAGAGCCACAACCACCACCGACGGGACAACCACCGGACACGCCCCCATCCACCGTGACCGGCACCGCCGAGCCACAACCACCACCGGCGGGACGACCACCCGCACCAGAACCACAGCCACCCCCAACGGAGCGACCACCAGCACCAGCACGACAGCCACCACCACCGCGGCAGCGGCCACCACCAACTGGGGCCCAGCCACCATCGACGGAGCCACGACCACCAGCAGCAGAGCCAACGCCGCCATCGACAGAGCGACGACCAGCGGAGCCGCAGCCGCCATCGGGGCGGCAAGCGTCAACGGACCAAGCACGACCGATGGGGCGGGAACCCTCACGGAACCAACCATGGCCGATGGAGCGGGAACCCTCACGGAACCAACCGTGGCCAATGGGGCGGGGACCCTCACGGAACTAACCGTGGCCGATGGAGCGGGGACCCTCAGCGGACGGGATGTGCCCAATGGGGCGGGAACCCTCGGCGGACCAGACACTGACGGTGGGACGGGGGTGCGGTTTTCGGTGCCCGGGCGGGCGAGGGGGACCTGCGTGGACGCGCCGTTGAAGATCAGCTTCCCGGCACCCCCGACGCTGGGCTCCTCTGGCGCGATCGAGGTGCGCCGGGTCGCCGACGGCGCCTTGGTCGATCGGGTCGAAGCCGCCGCGGCCAAAGCCGACAAGAAGAACATCGGAGCCGCCGTCTCCGACACGGGCCTGCCGCACGACTTCTCGTACGAATCGATCATGATCGACGGCAACGCGGCCAACGTGTACCTGCACCGGCAGCTCGAGTACGGACAGGAGTACTACGTCACCGTCGACCCCGAGGTGTTCACGGGGTTCGGCGGGGTGCAGGATGCCGGAAGGTGGGGCTTCAAAACCCGGAAGCGGGGGGTTCAGAGTCGGCACCTGACGGTTTCCGGGGCTGGGACCGGGGACTTCTGTACGGTGCAGGGCGCCGTCGACGCCGTGCCGACCGGCAATCAGTCGCCTGTGACGATCGACGTACGGCCGGGTGTCTACACCGAGATCGTCTACGTACGCGAGGACCGGCCGCACATCACCGTGCGCGGGGCGGGCGCGGGCCGGACCGTGATCCAGTACGCCAACAACGATCTGCGCAACGGTGACGCGGCGCTGCGCCAGGGCGGCCCCGCCGATGTGTGCCCGCGCCGCGTGCTGGAGACCTCGGACCTGCACAACTGCTGGCGCGCCATGTTCGGGGTGGACGCGGCGGACTTCCGGATTCAGAACCTCACACTTCACAACACGACCCCCGACGGCGGCTCGCAGGCGGAGGCGTTCCGGGGCAACAACGAGCGGATCGCACTCGAACGCGTGGACCTGCGCAGCCACCAGGACACCCTGCGCCTGCAGGGCAAGGGGTTCGTCACCGGCAGCCGGATCAGCGGCGACACCGACTTCGTGTGGGGCACCGGCACGGTGTTCATCCAGGACTCGGTGCTGGAGTCGACGGACGCCGGCTACATCTCGCAGAGCCGCAACGACGCGACCCGGCCGGGCGCGGTGTTCGTCCGCACCAAGCTGACGCGCGCCCCCGGCGTACCGGACGGCTCGGTGGTGCTGAGCCGCAGCGCCGTGTGGCGGTTCACGCACAGCCAGGCGGTGTTCATCGACACCGAGATGGACGGCCACATCGCCCCTGTCGGCTGGGCCATAGACCCGAACGACTGCGCGCAGGCACAGACTCTCTCCTTCTGGGAGTACGGCAGCACCGACCTCACCACCGGCCGCGCCATCGACACCGCGCAACGGCTGCCCTGCTCCCGCCAGCTGACGACCGCCGAGGCGGAGAAGTGGAGCGACCCGTCGTTCGTCCTGGGCGGCTGGAATCCCCGGTCACGCTGAGCCGGGCAGCGGCGCACCTCCGGCCACCGAACCAGGGCGATGCGCTCTCCTGGCGAAGGACCGCCGCGGTGCCTCTCCAGGCCCCCGGACCGGAGGGGTGCACCCCGGACGCCGGACCAGGGCGGTGCGCCTCCTGGCCGCCAGACCAAGGCGGTGCACCTCCCGACCACCAAACCAAGGCGACACGCCTCCCAGAGAACGAGCCAGGGCGGTGCACCTCCCGGCCACCGGACCAAGGCGGCGCATCCCGGCCATTGGATCGGGGCGATACGGCTCCGGCCACCGAGCCGGGGCGGTGCACCTCCCGGTAACCGGGTCGGGGTGGCGGCGGGTGCTGAGATCACGGGTTTGACGTAGTGGAAGGAATGGATGAGATGGACAAGTTGGCGAGTAGGCGTGCTCTGCTGGGCGGGGTGCTGGGTGGTATCGGGGCTGCCGTCGTCGCGGGGCCGGCCGAGGCGGCGAGTCGTACCGGTGCGGGGGCCGGGGTCGTGGGCCGCGCCGGAAGCGGGAGCGCGGCCGGGGTCGTGGGCCACGCCGGGAGCGGGAGTGCGGCGGGGGTCGGGAGTGCGGTGGGAACGGGTGGGCTGGATGAGGGGGTGCGCGGGGGGAAGGGGGCGCCGCGGCCGGTGGCGCCGGTCAATCAGGAGGTGGCGGCCAGGTTCGGGCCCGAGTACAAGACGCTGCCGGCCGCCGTCGCAGGCGTCGACATCGAGCCGCTGATCGGAATCGCGTCGGCCGCCGACATCGCCGCCAAACGCAAGGGCATGATCGACTACATCTGGAAGGGCGCGGGGCAGCCGAAGACGCTCCCCACCGTCGAGACCGGCGTGCCGGCTCCCGACTTCGCCTCCCTGACGGGTGTTCGCCGGATCGACCGGCTGACGGTCCCCCTGGGCTACCAGGTTTCGGCCAAGGTGTACGACATCGTCCCGCGCCGCGCCTGGAACCGGCGCCTCGCGCTCTACCACAACGGCCACGGCGAGCCGTTCGACACCATGCTCCGCACCGTCCAGGCCCTGCTCGACCGCGGTTATCGGGTGATGGCGTACGCGATGCCGTTCCAGCACTGGAACCAGCAGCAGATCGCCGACCCCAAGGACCCGGCGAAGCTGCTGCCGAACCCCTCCCACCGCGAGCTCCCGCCCTGGGAGAGCACCGAGTTCTCCGCCCTGACCTTCTTCCTCGAACCGCTCACGGTCACCCTCAACTACGCGCAGGCCACGTACCGGCCGGCCTCCGTCGAGATGATCGGCCTGTCGGGCGGGGGCTGGGCGACGACGGTGTTCGCGGCGCTCGACCCGCGCGTCACCCGCAGCTATCCCACGGCCGGGTCGCTGCCGTTCTTCCTGCGTCCCGCCTCGCCGAAGCCGCGCCCCACGACCGGCGACTGGGAGCAGACCAAGGAGGCGCTGCCCGGCTTCTACGCCGCCACCTCCGACGACTTCCTCGACATGTACGTGCTGGCGTCCGTCGGTCCGGGGCGCGGGCAGGTGCAGATCCTCAACCGGTTCGACGAGTGCTGCTTCAACGGGGTCGGGCACCGCGTCTATCAGGCCCCGGTACGCGACCGGGTGGCGCTGCTCGCCGGCGGGCGGCCCGAGCACGGACGGTGGGATCTCCTTGAGGACGCCACGCACGACGACCACACCATCTCGCCGTTCGCGCTGTCCGTCATCCTCTGGGACCTTGACACCACTGATGTCACAACATAATATCGGAATATAGATACGTACTTGAATAGATATTCAAAATAGCTGGAAGGGTGTGCATGGCGGGCCGTACCTTTTCCCACCGGCGCAGAGTGATCGTCAACACCGACGCCAAAAACGAGGCGGACGACCAATTCGCCATCGTGCACGCCCTGCTCTCACCGAGCCTCGATATTCGCGGGCTGATCGCCGCGCATTTCGGCAATCGCCGCACCCGGTCGAGCCTGGAGGATAGCCGCGCGGAAATCGACCTGTTGCTGCGGTTGATGAAGCTCGACGGCACGGTCAGGGTCGAGGACGGCGCCCCGTACGCGCTGCCCGACGTGGTCACCCCGGTCCCGTCGCCCGGCGCGGACCTGATCATCGAAGAGGCCATGCGGGACGTCCCGGAGCCGCTGTACGTGGCCTTCCTCGGCCCACTGACCGACATGGCCTCGGCCCTGCTCCTGGAGCCGCGCATCGCCGGGCGGGACGTGACCGTGATCTGGATCGGCGGCAACGGGTACGACGGGCGCGGCGGCCTGCCGGCCCGGCCGGAGTTCAACCTGTCCAACGACATCGTGGCGGCCAATGTCGTGTTCTCCTCGGCGGTCAAGGTCTGGCAGGTCCCGGCACCGACGTACCGGATGACGGCGGTCGGATACGCCGAGCTCGACGCGAAGGTGGCGCCGTACGGCGAGATCGGCGAGTACCTCGTACGCCAGCTCGTCGAGTGGAACGAGCAGCACAGCGGGCCGTCGATCGAGTTCCGCGCGCTCGGCGATTCGCCCGCGATCGGGCTGATGCTCCACCCCGACTGCGGGACGTGGGTGGAGCGCCCCGCCCCGAACTTCCGCCACGACGGGTCGTATGACTTCTCCCTCGAAAATCGGGCGATCCGTACGTACGACTCGATCGACGCGGGGTTCATCTTCGAGGACTTCTTCGCGAAGCTGCAGGCCTTCGCCCGGCGGTAGGCGCGATGGTGGAAGGGAGGGGTGCGACGTGGGCTCGCTGACGCTCGGGGGTGGGGGCCGGAGTGGGGCGGTCGGGCACCCTGCCGGCGGTCTGCGGCTCGGGCGGGGCTCGCCCGGCTCGCGACCCTGGGCCGGAGGAGTGGGCTGCACACGAAGCTGGGGTTATTCGGCGGCCTCGGCGCGGCGCGGACCAGGTCGAAGGGGCCGCGGGCCGATGGTGCTGGACCGGCTATGTCGAACGGGCGGTGGGTCGCGGGTACTGGAGCGGCGACGTCGAACGGGTCCTGCGGTGGTGCCGGACCGGCGACGGCGGCTTGGGGGCGGGGGGACGGTGCTGGGGCGGCTGCGGCAACCGGGCAGCGGGGCGACGGCGCCGTGGCGGCGTGGCCGTTGGGTGGAGCTGGCGGGGGTGGCGGTGGCGCGGTCGGTGTACGGTCCCGTCGGGTCCTGTCCTGGGTGGCGGGTCGTGGCGCGTGCCACGTACCCGGGGCATCGTGGTGCGAGCGTGGCCGCGGGCTAGCAGAATGGCACTCGGCAGTGGCCCGGGCTCGCCACCGGACCAGCATGAGCGGCGGAGCCGAAGCGGAGGCCAGCGATCGTGGGAGCTGACAGTCAGTTCGAGAAGGGCCGCTCCGGCGGTGAGCCCATGAGGTTCAGCGGTCGCCGGCTCAGCCAGGAGTCGGAACGCATGCGGCTCCTGGTGCGGGTCGCCCGCCTCTACCACGAGCACGGGGTGCGCCAGCCGCAGATCGCGGCGCAGCTGCGCATCTCGCAGCCGCGGGTGTCGCGGCTGCTCAAGGAGGCCGCGGAGATCGGCATCGTACGCACGGTGGTCGTGGTGCCCAGCGGCGTGCACGCGTTACTGGAGGAGGACCTCGAGCGCAAGTACGGCGTGGAGCAGATCATCGTCGTGGACGCCACCGGCGACAACCACGACGTGGTGGCCGCGCTGGGCTCGGCCGGCGCCACGTACCTGGACGCCACGCTGATCGGCGGCGAGCACCTGGGCATCTCGTCCTGGAGCGCCAGCCTGCTGGCCACGGTGGAGGCCATGCAGCGCCGTCCGGTGCAGGTGGCGGAGGAGGTCGTCCAGCTCATCGGCGGGGTGGGCAAGGGGTCCGCGCAGGTCCAGGCCACCCGCCTGGCCGCCCATCTGGCCGACCTCACGGGCGCCGAGCCCGTCTTCCTGCCCGCGCCCGGCCTGGTCGGGTCCGCGGCCGCCCGGCAGGCGCTTTCGGACGATCACGTCGTACGACAGGTCGTGGATGCCTGGTCGCGGCTGACCACGGTGCTGGTGGGGATCGGCAGCCTGGATCCGTCGCCGCTGCTGCGTGACAGCGGCAACGCCATCTCGGAGGAGGACTTCGAGACGTTGCGGGAGTTGGGGGCGGTGGGTGACGTGTGCCTGCGCTTCTTCGACGCCGAGGGGCGGCTGGTCGCGTCGCCGCTCGAGGAGCGCATTCTTGGCATCTCGGCGGCTGATCTGCTGCGGGTGCCGCGGCGGATCGCCATCGCGGGGGGTCGCCGGAAGACGGCGGCCATTCGGGCGGCGTTGCGTGGGGGTTGGGTGAACACCCTCATCACGGATGTGGGTGTGGCTGAGCAACTCCTGAAGGACTGACCTTCGCCTGGTCAGGGGGATGGTCTTGCTGGGGGCGGTCTTGCTGGGGCCCAGTTGGGCGCGGCTGCCTGAGGGCCGGTGAGGAGCCGGCTGGGCGCCGTGCATCGTGCGCCGAGCCGCACCCGCGTGCCGGAGGGGCCGTAGGTCTTGCGCGGCGGGGCCGTCAGCTTTGTGCTGCAGGTCGCCGGGCTGGGCGGCGGAGATTGCCGGGCTTGGGTGCAGGAGGCCGCCGGGTTTGGGTGGCGGGTCGGCGATCCCGCGCGACGGAGGCCGTCGGCGTGCGCGCCTAAAGGTGTCGGGCTCGTGGCGCCGCAGACCGTCAGGCTCGTGAGGGCTCTCAGGTTCGTGGGGGCGGACGCCGTCGGGCTCGTGAGGCCGGGGCGGGCCCGGGCGGCTGGGGGTGTGAGGTGGGTGGGCGGGTTCGGGTGGGCCCGTTGCGGGGGTTGACGCTGGATCTGGCGGGTTGGAAAGCGCTCTTGACAGTCACAACGGTGTCGTTCACGATGTGATGAATCCACTCCATTCATGGCTGAATAAAAATTCTCACTTAGCGACAGCGTGGTCCGGAGTCGTGCCGAAAGACGGCACAGCCCTGTCTATTCGGGGCAGAAAGCGAGCGTTTCGCATGAGCGAGGCCGAAGGCTTCGATCGCCAGCAATCAGAATTCAGTCGCCGGGATTTCGTGCGGTCCGCGGCGTTGGTTCCGCCCACCGTGGCATGGGCGGGCACCTCCGGCGTGGCGGCACCGCCCAGCCCGAGCCCCACGCCCACCGTCGCGCCGAAGGTGAAGGCGAAGGGTGTGCCCGCCTTCCCCGGCGCCGAGGGGGCCGGGATGTACACCACCGGCGGCCGGGGCGGCGCCGTGTACGAGGTGACCACCCTCGACGACGACGGCCCCGGGTCCTTACGTGAGGCGGTGGCGAAGTCCGACGGGACGGTCGTCTTCCGGGTCTCCGGGAACATCAGGATCAAGGGCGGCCTCGACATCACCGGCTCGAACCTCACCATCGCCGGCCAGACCGCCCCCGGTCACGGCATCACCGTCATCGGCAACGAGACGCAGATCAAGGGCAGCAACATCATCCTGCGCCATCTGCGCTTCCGCGGCGGCGACGAACTCGGCACCGCCATCGACACCTTCGGCGCCCGTGGCGTGCGGGACATCATCATCGACCACTGCTCCTTCAGCTGGGGCGTGGACGAGTGCTTCTCCGTCTACGGCAACACCAACGTGACCGTCCAGTGGTGCATCATCTCCGAGGGCCTGGTGAACTCGGTGCACCCCAAGGGCCGGCACGGCATGGGCGGCCTGTGGGGCGGCGACACCATCACCTACCACCACAACCTGCTCATCCACGAGAACGGCCGCAACCCGCGCTTCAGTTTCACCGAGGGCATGAGCCTGGTGGTGGACCACCGCAACAACGTGATCTACAACCCCGGGATCACGACCTGCTACGGCGGCGAGTGGGCCAACGGCATCAACATCATCGGCAACTACTACAAGCCCGGCCCCAACACGCTGCCCCCGATCGCCAGAACGATCGTGGCCCCCGGGCGGTTCGGCGAGTGGCACGTCAGCGGCAACACGGTCGAGGGCCACGCCGACCTCACGGCCGACAACACGCTCGGCATCACCTACCCGACCGGCGGCATCACGCTGCGGCCCAGGCCGGTGGAGTTCGAGAACGGCATCACGGAGCAGCCCGCGCAGCAGGCGTTCGCGACGGTCCTGGAACAGGCCGGAGCCACCCTGCCGCGACGGGACGCCATCGACGCCAGGCTGATCAACGAGGCGGGCACCGGCACGGGACGCCACATCAACTCCCAGAAGGACGTGGGCGGCTGGCTGCCGGCGCCGCCCGAGGTGCCCGCTCCCGCCGACAGCGACCACGACGGCATGCCGGACGAGTGGGAGACCGCCCAGGGGCTGAACCCGGAGAACGCCGACGACGCCAAGACGGTGGACGGCAGCGGGTACACGAACCTGGAGCGCTACCTGAACTCCATCCAGCGAGCCGGGGCCCGCAACCCCGAGGTGGCGATTCTCTCCCCCAAGATCGACCAGGTGTTCGCGGCGGACACGGACCAGCAGTCCGTCGTCGTCCAGGCCGACGCCAAGGCCCTCGACAGCGCGTCCATCGCCAAGGTCGAGTTCTTCCACGGCGACAAGAAGATCGGCGAGGCCACCGCGGCGCCGTACCAGGCGACCTGGGCGGACGCGACCGACGGCACCTACTCCCTGACGGCGCGCGCGACCGACAGCACAGGGTCGGCGACCACCTCATCGCTGGTGCCGATCCACGTCACCCGCACCATGACCCACAAGCCGTGGACGGCGCAGGACATCGGCGAGGTGGCCATCCCCGGGAGCACGGCGCTGAAGGACGGCGTGTTCACGCTGAAGGGGTCCGGGAAGATCGCCGGCTGGAAGGACTCCTTCCACTTCGCCTATCAGGCCGTCGGGTTCAGCCAACGGGGCGAGGTCATCGAGATCACCGCGCGGGTGGACAGCATCAGCATGGGGCACGTCGACGCCGTCGCGGGCATCATGGTGCGTCAGGACCTCGCGCCGAACTCACCGTTCATGCTGGCCGGCATCGGTCTGTCCGCGAGCGGTGACGACGGCGCCGGCATGCGCGCCAAAGCCATCAGGGTCGCCTCGAACGGCAAGCAGCCCAGCGTCGGCATCTGGCCGGCCGCCGGCGAGGACCCGCTGAACCCGAAGAAGCCGTACTGGCTGCGCCTGGTCTGCCGGAGCCTGCTGACCGGGGACAACGAGTTCGAGGCCTTCCTGTCGTCCAACTCGCTGAACTGGGACCGCATCGGCTACGAGCGCATCGCGATGCGGACCGGCCGGTTCTACATCGGCCTCGCCGTCGACGGGAACCAGGAGGCGAACGCGGTCCACGCCTACACCACGGCCAGGTTCAGCCTGGTGAAGGTCAATCGTTAGAACTGGAGTACCCCCCATGACCCACCAACCGTTCACGAGGAGGAACCTCCTCCGCGGCGGCGGCCTTCTCCTGCTGACCACCGCCACCGGCTGCAGCTTCTTCGACACCAGCCCCGACACGGGCGGCGCCGTCCAGGCCGCCGACATGTCCGCCAAGGAGTCCCCGGCGCTGGCGCAGCTGGTCAAGAGCGGCAAGCTGCCGCCGCTGGAGCAGCGCCTGCCGAAGAACCCCCTCGTCGTCACGCCGCTGAAGGAACCGGGCAGGTACGGCGGCACCTGGGCCTCGGCCCTCGTCGGCGACGACGACATCGACTGGCTGACCAACACCCTCGGGTACGAGCCCCTGGTCAGGCTCAAGCCCGGCACGAACGGCCAGAAGGGCCCTGACGACATCGTGGCCAACGTGGCGGAGTTCGAGGTCAAGAACGGGGGCCGGGAATACGTCTTCCGCCTGCGCGAGGGCCTCAAGTGGTCGGACGGCCAGCCGTGCACCGCCGACGACCTGATGTTCGCCTTCGAGGACGTGGCCACGTACCACGACCTGCACACCACCGGCATCTACGACCTCTACCTGGAGAACGGCAGCACCACCGAGCGGGTGAAGGTCGAGAAAATGGACGACCGGACCGTCCGCTACGTCTACAAGGAGCCGAAGGCGGGGTTGCTGTTCCAGATCGCGGTCGCGACGTTCGAGCGGCCCGGCCCGATCGGGTTCCTGCTGCCCAAGCACTACCTCAAGCAGTTCCACAAGAAGTACAACCCGGACGTCGACCAGCTGGCCAAGGACGAGCAGTTGGAGGACTGGACGCAGCTGTTCATGCAGAAGCAGGACCCGTGGCACAACGCCGACCAGCCCACGCTGCACGCCTGGAAGGTGAGCAGCCCGATCGGCAAGGGCACGGCGCTGGTGGCCGAGCGCAACCCGTACTACTGGAAGGTCGACCAGCAGGGGCGCCAGCTCCCGTACATCGACCGCTACCGGGCGGAGGTGCTGGGCGACGTCCAGGTCGAGCTGCTGAAGATCATGAACGGCGAGATCGGCATGCAGCTGCGCAACTTCAACACACCGGAGAACAAGCCGCTGGTCTCCCAGAACGCCGCCAAGGGCAAGTACCGGCTGTTCGACGTGCCGAGCCGGCTCAGCAACACGATGATCATCCAGTTCAACCAGAACATCGCGGACGACGAGCTGCGCAAGCTGTTCCAGAACAGGGACTTCAGGGTCGGGCTGTCGTACGCGATCAACCGCAAGGAGATCATCGACGGCGTGTACGCGGGCCAGGGCGAGCCGTGGCAGGCCGCGCCGTCCAAGCGGAACGTGGTCCACAACGAGGCGTTCGGCAAGCAGTACACCGAGTTCGACGCGGCGAAGGCGAACGAGCACCTCGACAAGGCCGGGCTGACCAAGAAGGACGCCGACGGCAAGCGCCTGGGCCCCGACGGCAAGCCGCTGATCGTCACGATCATGGCCAGCACCGAGTTCCCGCACCACACCGAGGCGCTGGAGTTCGTCAAGAAGGGCTGGGAGGCGGTGGGGGTCGGGCTGCGGGTGGACCCGGTCGCGGGCACGCTGTTCACCGAGCGCACGATGGCGAACCAGCCGCAGGTTTCCACGTACACCTGCAGCGACTTCGACATCATCACGGGCACCGGCGGCGACCACTACTACGTGCCGAGCAACTCCGGCAGCGCCCGCTACGCCATCCGCTGGGCGCAGTGGTACGGCAGCAAGGGCAAGGCCGGCGACGAGCCGCCCAAGGAGGTGCGCGACCAGTTGGAGGCATTCACCACGATGCGCACCGAGCCCGACACCACCAAGGCGATCGAGTCCGCCAGGAAGGTGATCGAGATCGCGGCGCAGCAGTTCTACGCGATCGGGATCAGCACGTACCCGGACGAGTACGGCATCGTGTCGAACAGCTTCAAGAACGTGCCCGACTCGATGGCCGGCGCACCCACCACCCCCGGGCCGACCCAGCCCGAGCAGTACTCCCTCTGAGGGGCCGACGTGCTGGGCTACTTCGGCCGCCGCCTGGTGTACGTGGTGGTGACGCTCTGGGCGATCTCGATCGTCACGTTCGTCATCATCAACCTGCCGCCGGGCGACTACGTCTCGACGCTCGTGGCCAACGCGCAGGCCGGCGGCGAGGGCCTCACCCCTGCGGAGATCACCAACCTCAGGCACCGGTACGGCCTCGACGACCCGCTCCTGCTGCAGTACTGGCGCTGGATCACGGCGATCCTCCTGCACGGCGATTTTGGTCAATCGTTTGCCTGGAACCAGGCGGTCTCCACGCTCATCGGCGAACGGGTCGCGCTGTCGGCAGTGCTGTCGATCAGCTCGCTGCTCATGGTCTGGGCGATCGCGTTCCCGATCGGCATCTACAGCGCGGTCAAGCAGTACTCGTGGGGCGACTACGGCTTCTCGTTCCTGGGGTTCATCGGCATGGCGGTGCCGGAGTTCATGCTGGCGCTGGTCCTCATGTACGTCGGCTTCCGCTACTTCGGCCAGAGCGTCGGCGGCCTGTTCTCCCCCGAGTTCCAGGACGCCGCCTGGAACCTGGGCAAGGTCCTCGACCTGCTCGGCCACCTGTGGGTGCCGATCGTGGTGATCGGCGTGTCGGGCACCGCCGGCATGATCCGGGTGACCCGGGCGAACCTGCTGGACGAGCTCTACCGCCCGTACGTGCACACGGCCAGGGCCAAGGGCCTGCCGGAGTGGAAGCTGCTGCTGAAGTATCCGGTGCGGATGTCGCTCAGCCCGTTCTTCAGCACGGTCGGCTGGCTGCTGCCCGGCCTGATCGGCGGGGAGACGATCGTGTCGGTGGTCATGAGCCTGCCGACCGGCGGCCCGCTGCTGCTCAACGGCGTCATGAACCAGGACATGTACCTGGTCGGCAGCTTCATCATGATCCTCAGCACGCTGACCGTGATCGGAACCGTGCTGAGCGACCTGGCGCTGGCGTGGTGGGACCCGCGAATCCGTAAAAGGTACAAGAGAGAGTAGCGCCGCATGTTCCTCAGGCGACCGACCAAGGAAGTGGGAACGCTGCCGCAGTGGCGGCTGATGTGGCGGCAGTTCCGCAGGCACCGGCTCGCGCTGGCCGGGATGGCCATCCTGGTGCCGGTGTATTTCGTGGCGATCTTCGCGGAGTTCTTCGCGCCGATGTCCAGCTCGACCGCGAACACGTCGATGACGTACGCGCCGCCGCAGGTGCTGCGCTTCTCCGGCGACCTCGGCCTGTACGTGCACGGCTACCGCACCGAGCGCGACCCGAAGACGTACGAGCAGCGTTACACCGAGGACCCCGGCCAGCGGATCGACGTCGGGCTGTTCGTGCACGGCGACGAGTACGAGCTGCTGGGCCTGATCCCGTCGGACCTCCACCTGATCGGCCCGGTCACCAAGGGCGAGCCGGTCTTCCTGCTGGGCTCCGACCAGAACGGGCGCGACCTGCTGTCCAGGCTCATCCACGGGGCCCGGGTGTCGCTGTCGATCGGCCTGGTGGGGGTCGCGGCCAGCTTCTTACTCGGCATGCTCATAGGCGGCATATCCGGATATTTCGGGGGCGGCGTGGACAACGCCGTGCAGCGGGTCATCGAGTTCCTGATCGCGATCCCGACGCTGCCGCTCTGGATGGCGCTCTCGGCCGCGCTCCCGACCGACTGGGGGCCGCTGACCAGGTATTTCGCCATCACGGTGATCCTGTCGCTGATCGGGTGGACCGGGCTGGCGAGGGACGTGCGCGGACGCTTCCTGTCGCTGCGCGAGGAGGACTTCGTCATGGCCGCCCGGCTGGACGGCGTGGGCCGGCTGTCGATCATCTTCCGGCACATGATCCCGTCGTTCGCCAGCCACATCATCGCGTCGCTGTCGCTGGCCATCCCGAGCATGATCCTCGGCGAGACGAGCCTGAGCTTCCTCGGGCTCGGCCTCCAGGCGCCGGCGGTGAGCTGGGGCGTGCTGCTGGAGGGCGCCCAGAACATCCGCGTGGTCGCGAACGCCCCCTGGCTGCTGGCGCCGGGCGTCGCGGTGGTGGTGGTCGTGGTGGCCATGAACTTCTTCGGTGACGGCTTGCGGGACGCCGCCGATCCGTACGGGAACAGGAGGGTCCGGCGTGGCCGCAGACGACGTGCTGCTTGAGATCGAGGACCTGCGCACCCACTTCCTGCTCGACGACGGCGTGGTCTGCGCGGTGGACGGCGTGGACCTGCGGGTGCGCAAGGGCGAGACGCTCGCCATCGTCGGCGAGTCCGGCTGCGGGAAGAGCGTCATGGCCCGCTCGATCCTGCGCCTGGTGGACCCGCCGGGCCACATCGAGGGCGGGCGGATCACGCTGCACCGCGAGGGCGGCCCCGTCGAGCTGGTCGGCGCGAACCGCCGGCTGCTGCGGCAGGTCAGGTGGCGGGACATCGCGATGGTGTTCCAGGAGCCGATGGCCTCCCTGAGCCTGGTGCACACGATCGGCAGCCAGATCGTCGAGGCGGTCCGGCTGCACGAGAACGTCGGCAAGGCCGCCGCCCGGCGGCGCGCGATCGAGATGCTCGACCGGGTTGGCATCCCCATGCCGCAGCGCCGGGTGGACGCGTACCCGTTCGAGCTGAGCGGCGGGATGCGGCAGCGCGCGATGATCGCGATGGCGCTGTCGTGCCGGCCGAGCCTGCTCATCGCCGACGAGCCGACGACGGCGCTGGACGTGACCACCCAGGCGCAGATCCTGGAGCTGCTGCGGGACCTGCAGGCGGACTTCGGCATGGCGATCATGATGATCACGCATGACCTGGGGGTGGCCGCGCAGGTGGCCGACAGCATGGCGGTCATGTACCTGGGCCGGGTCGTGGAGTACGGGGCGGCCGAGCAGGTGCTGGCCGCGCCCCGGCATCCGTACACGCGGGCGCTACTGCGCTCGATGCCCCGGCTCGGACGGGCCTCGCGGACCCGGCTGACGGCCATCAAGGGCATGGTGCCCCCGCCGTACGCGCGGCCGGACGGCTGCCCGTTCCACCCGCGCTGCGACTCCGTCGTGGCCGGGAAATGCGACGTCGTGCTGCCGCGCCGGGTCCCGATGGCCGACCGCGAGGTCTCCTGCCTGCTCTACGAGGAGGAAGCGTGAGCACGGAACCCCTGCTCAGCATCGAGGGGCTGACCAAGCACTTCCCCATCCGCAGCGGGCTGCTGGGCCGCCAGGTGGGCGCGGTGAAGGCGGTGGACGAGGTCGACCTGGCCATCGAGCCCGGCAGCACGCTCGGCCTGGTCGGCGAGTCCGGCTGCGGCAAGACCACGCTCGGCCGGTGCATCGTGCGGGCGCACGACCCGACCGGCGGGCGCATGCTCTACCGGCAGCCGGACGGCTCGGTCATCGACGTGGCGGGGCTGCAGGAGAAGGAGCTCAAGCCGTACCGGGCGCAGGTGCGGATGATCTTCCAGGACCCGCACTCCTCGCTCAACCCGCGCAAGACCCTGCGCGAGATCATCGGCGAGCCGATGCGCGCCCACAGGTACGGCTCCAAGGAGAAGATCGACGAACGTGTCGGCGAGCTGCTCGACCGGGTGGGCCTGCGCCCCGAGTACGCCAACCGCTACCCGCACGCCTTCAGCGGCGGCGAGCGGCAGCGGGTCGGGATCGCGCGGGCGCTGGCCCTGTCACCCCGGCTGGTGGTGGCCGACGAGGCCGTGAGCGCGCTGGACGTGTCGGTCCGCGCCCAGATCCTGAACCTGCTGAGGGACCTGCAGGAGGACTCGGGCCTGGCCTACCTGTTCGTCAGCCACGACCTGGGCATCGTCGAGCACGTCTCGGACGTGGTCGCGGTCATGTATCTCGGCAAGGTCGTCGAGCAGGGCCCCACCGAGGAGCTGTACACGCGGCCGCTGCACCCGTACACCGAGGCGCTGCTGTCGGCGGTGCCCGACCCGGACCCGGCGGCCAAGCGGCACCGGGAGCGGATCAAGCTGCTGGGCGACATCGCCGACCCGGCGCACGTGCCGCCGGGCTGCCCGTTCCATCCGCGCTGCGTGTACGCCAGGGACACCTGCCGTACGGAGCCGCCGCCGCTGCGCGAGATCGGGGGCCGCCGGGTGGCCTGCCACCTGGCCGAGGAGCTGGAGCTGCGCGGCGTGCCGGACCCGGACGTACGGGAGGTGAAGGCATGACGGATCCGCGCTTCGACGGCATCATCAGGCCATCGATTCCGGGCGTGCGCGAGGCGCTGCTGCCCGCGCCGCACGGCCCGGACAACCACGCGGCCAACCTGCTGCGCACCCAGGGCGGCGACCTGCTGTGCACCTGGTTCAGCGGCCCCGAGGAGGGCCACCCCGGCACCGACGTCGTGCTGTCGCGGCTGGCCGGCGACCGCTGGGAACCGCCCCAGGTGATCGCCGCCGACCCGGAGCGCAGCGAGCAGAACCCGGTGCTGTTCGAGGCGGACGGGCTGCTCTGGCTGCTGCACACCTCCAGCGAGCCGTACGACCAGAAGAGCGCGCACGTCGTGGCCAGGACCTCGGCGGACGCCGGACGTACGTGGAGCGAACCCCGGGTGCTGCTCGCCGAGCCCGGGATCTTCGTGCGGCACCCGCCGCTGATCCTGGACGACGGCACCTGGCTGCTGCCCGCCTACCACTGCGGCGCCTCCGGCGACCGCAGCGTCGTCGAGGTCAGCGCGGACGGCGGGCGCACCTGGGCCGAGCACCCGGTCCCCGGCAGCCGCGACCTGGTGCAGATGACGATCGCGCGGCGGCCGGACGGCCGGCTGCTCGCGCTGTTCAGGGACCGGAAGGCGGGCCGCGTCCACGCCTCGGCCTCCGCCGACGGCCGTACGTGGTCGGCTCCCGAACGGACCGACCTGCCGAACAACGACTCCTCCGTCCAGCTCACGAGGGTGGATGGCCGGCTCGCGCTCGTCTACAACGACGCGAGCCTGGAGCGCGACCAGTTCAGATGGGTGACCAAGAACGGGGAGCGGCGCAGGAAGGCACTGCGCACCCCGCTGGTCCTCGCGGTGTCGGAGGACGGCGGCGCCCGGTGGCCGCACCGGCGGGTGCTGCAGGACGCCGACCCCGAGTACTGGCAGAACGAGCTCGGTTACTCCTACCCGAGCGTCATCGACGGCGGCGGCGGACGCCTCCACGTCGCCTTTTCCTACCTGCGGAAGACCATCAAATATCTGGAGATCAGCCAGCCATGAGATTCAGGCAGAGCATCTTGTACGGCGCGCTGGCGGTGGCCGTGGCCGTCCCGTCGTACCTCACCGATGACGGCGGCGGCGTGGTGCGGGTGGAGCCGACCGGCTCGTACGCCTGCCGCCAGGACGTGGCCGCCCCCGACCCGAACGTGCCCAAGGTGCACGCGGCCGCGATCGCGCAGGCGCCGACGGGCGACATCCTGACCGTCTACTACGGCGGCACCTCGGAGGGAGCGCCCAACCAGGCGCTCTACCTGTCGCGCCTGGCGGTGGGCAAGAAGACGTGGTCCACGCCCGAGGTGGTGTTCGACGAGCCGGGCAAGGCCGACGGCAACCCGGTGCTGTGGTCGGACGGCAAGCGCCTCTACCTGTTCTTCGTGACGATCGAGGGACACGGCTGGGAACAGGCCCCGATCCGGCTGATCACCTCGGACGACGGCGGCCACACCTGGAGTCAGCCCACCTACCTCCGCAAGGAGTGGGGGTGGATGGTCGGCACCAACCCGATCCGCATGTCCAACGGCGAAGTACTGCTGCCGATCTACGACGAGGCGGGGTCCAGCTCCGGCTTCTACGTCTTCAGCCAGGACATGAGCACGTGGAAGGCGTATCCGGAGGAGCACACGAGCTGGATCAAGACGGCGAAGAGCTCGATCCAGCCGACGGTCGTCGAGGTGGAGCCGGGCAAGCTGGTCGCCTACATGCGCACCGGCGACGGCGCGATCTACAAGAGCGTGTCGACCGACTTCGCCCGCACCTGGAGCGCGCCGGTGGCCGAGCCCATCGGCAACCCGAACTCGCGGATCGCCGCGCTCAAACTGGACGACGGCAAGCTGGTGCTGGCCTACAACCCCTGGGTCGAGCACCGCTCCCCCATGCGGGTGTCGCTGTCCCCCGACAAGGGCCGGACCTGGGAGAACTCCGTCGACGTGGAGGCGCAGTCGGGGCCGCAGTTCACCTATCCGGTGATGACGCAGAGCAGCGACGGCTTCATCCACATGGTCTATTCCTACAACCGCAACAACATCCGGCACGTCGTCTTCAACGAGTCCTACCTGCGTGACGCCGTGGGCCTGCTGTCGAACTGGCCCGAGCACACGATCACCGAATTCAGAAGCGGCGTCCGGCGGAATGTCGTGCGCCAGTGCAGCTACACGCCTTCCAAGGGGGAGTCACAATGAACCACAGCACCCGCGGGCTCGCGCTGCTCGCGCTCGCTCTGACCGTCGTCGCCACCCCCGCGAACGCCTCGGCGGGCGCCTCGGCCGCGGACTGTAAGAACGTCCCCAACAAGTACAACCAGCCGTTCAGCGTCTGTGACGACGAGCTGTTCATCTTCGCCGCCAACTACAAGCCGTTCGAGTCGAGCGTCGACGGGAACAGGCAGGGGACCAGGGTCTTCGACGAGATCATCGGGAACAGGCTGCGGGCCGCGTTCCCCGGCGTCAAGATCAAGTACGCGACGTGGGACCTCCCCGTACGCTACGAGAACCTCAAGAGTGCCGGGGTCACCCCCGACATCATCATCGAGGACCCGAAGTCCCGCATCGACCGCGACCTGGAGCCGATGGGCTGGGTCGGCGACCTCACCCCCGACCTCCAGAAGGCCGGCATCGACCTGAGCAAGCTCAACAAGGCCAGCGTGGAGCTGGTCAAGTCGCGCTCCGACGGCGGGGTCTACGGCGTGCCGCTGTTCATCGACGAGCACGTGCTGCTCTACAACAAGAAGATCTTCGACAAGTTCGGGGTGAAGTACCCCAAGCCCGGCATGACGTACGACGAGGCGTACAACATGGCCAAGAAGCTGACCAGGGACGACGGCCTGGACCACTACAAGGGCTACATGCAGCACCCCGACCAGTACCTGGAGTTCAACCAGCTCGGCCTCTACCCGTTCCAGCCCACCACGAGCGAGGAGCCGAGGCCCGAAGAGGTCAAGGTCAGCATCAGCGGCAACGGCTGGAAGCAGTACGTGGAGAACCTGTACCGCTTCCTGGAGATCCCGCGCAACGACTTCACCACCGTCACCGACTTCTTCAAGGGCGACATGAGCCGGCCGGGGCACCTGGCCATGGCGGTCGAGACGCTGTCGCGGCTGAACATGTACGCCGGCAGCGAGTTGTTCATCGAGGACGGGGACGAGGAGTCGTTCAAGGAGCAGGCCAAGAACGTCGACATCGGGGTCACCTCCATCCCGGTGCTCAAGCGGGGCTCCAAGGCGATCTACCAGCCGAACACCCGGGCCGCGTTCATCCCGCCGTCCTCGGCGAAGAAGGAGCAGGCGCTGCAGATCGTCAAGTGGCTGGTCTCTGAGGAGGCCCAGACCGAGCTGTCCAAGCAGGGCATCAAGGCCGTCCTGCAGACCGACAATGTCGTGTCGAACTTCGGCAAGAGCGTCCCCGAGCTGGCCGGCATCGACACCTCGGGCGTGTACTGGGGCGAGAACGCCACCGTGTCGAACTACCAGAACACCGAGTTCTGGGACCTGCCGCTGTACTCGGTCTTCCGCCAGCACGTGCTGCGTGACGGCATGACGGCCGAGCAGTCGCTGACCGTCTCCGAGCAGCAGGACATCCCCGCCTACATCAAGGCGCAGGCCGCCGCTGGGAAGGACTGGTGACCTCTCCGGACACCGTGGAGCGCTGGGGCGTCCACGAGATCGAGCTGGCCGGACCGGCGGGCGGCAATCCCTTCGCGGAGGTTCGCCTGTCGGCCCGGTACCGGTACCGCAACCGCGTTGTGGAGGCCGAGGGCTTCTACGACGGCGACGGTGTCTACCGCGTCCGGTTCATGCCGGACGCGGTGGGTCCGTGGCGGTTCACGACCGTCAGCAACGTGAGCGAGCTGGACGGGCACGCGGGCGGCTTCGAGGTGACGCCCGCGTCCGCCGGCAACCACGGTCCCGTGCGGGCCGTGGGGACGGGCTTCGCGTACGCCGACGGGACGCCGTACCTGCCGTTCGGGACGACCTGCTACCACTGGACGCACGACATGGACGAGGAGCGCGAGCGCGAGACGCTGCGGACGCTGGCGGCCTCGCCATTCAACAAGCTCCGCATGTGCGTGCTACCGACCGGGCGGATGTGGCCGCCCGAGGTGCCCTTCGCCGGGGACGACCCCGGCGGGCTGGACAAGACGCGCTTCAACCCGGTGTTCTTCCGGCACCTGGAGGCCCGGATCCGGGACCTGCGGGACATCGGGGTCGAGGCCGACGTGATCCTCTTCCACCCGTACGACGAGGGTCTGCGCGGGGTGGAGGACATGGGGCGCGAGGCCGATCACGCGTACCTGCGCCACGTCGTCGCCCGCCTGGCGGCCTACCGCAACGTGTGGTGGTCGGTCGCCAACGAGTACGACTTCAACCACGCCAAGACCGTCGCCGACTGGGACGACCTGCTGCGGACCGTCGTGCGGCTGGACCCGTACGAGCATCTGCGGTCGATCCACAACGGGACGCGGATGTACGAGGTCGCCTCCCTGTACGACTTCACCAAGCCGTGGGTGACGCACCAGAGCGTGCAGCACTGGGACGCCACGCTGACGGACGAGTGGCTGCGTACGTGCCCCAAGCCCGTGGTGATCGACGAGATCTCCTACGAGGGGGACGCGGGCAAACGCTGGGGCAACATCAGTGGGCCCGAGCTGGTGGACCGGTTCTGGGAGGGCATGGTGCGCGGCGGGTACGTCGGGCACGGCGAGGTGGTGACCGGCGGACCGGGCCGGCCGTGGGTCGGCAACGGCGGCGAGCTGCGCGGGCAGAGCCCGGCCAGGATCGCGTTCCTGCGCGAGGTCATGGAGGCCCGACGCGACGGCGTCCTGCTCCGTTACCTCGGCCGGCGCCGACCCTCCTCCGTGACCGTCGAACTCCCGGAAGGGAACTACGAGGTGGAGCTGATCGACGCCTGGAACATGGCGATCACCCCGGTGGACGGGGTGCACCGGGACCGGGTGCGCGTCGGGCTGCCAAGCCGGCCGTACCTGGCGCTGCGAATGACGAGGGTGTGATCATGATTTCGCTGGCCACTACCGCGCTCGGCTGGCACCTGCAGGGCGAGAAGCGGCGGGCGCGGACGCTGGCCACGCTGGAGTCGTCGCCGTTCGACCGGGTGCGGATGGCGGCGTTCGCGATGCGGTGCTCGCTGGACTCGCTGGAGGAGCGGGTGGCGGAGCTGGGCGCGATCGGCGTGACGGCCGAGCTGGTCCTGCTGCACCCCTCCGACGGCATCGGGGACGTGGACGCGGCGGCCCGCCTGGTGGCGGAGGTGGTGCCGCGGCTGGCCGCGCACGCGAACGTGTGGTGGTCGCTGGCCGCCGACCCCACCCTTTTCCCCGAAATTTCCGAACACGACTGGGTACGTCTCGCGGACCTGGTCGCCGAGGAGGACCCCGGGCACCACCCGCTGTCGATCACCGCAGAGGCGGGCTCGCCGCTGCTGTGGCGGCGCGCGTTCACGCACGGGAGCGTGGCCGCGCGCAGCCCGCGCGACGCCTGGGTGGGGACGCGCGACCACCACAAGCCGGTGCTCATGGACATGTGCGGGTACGAGGGGGACTCGGACGATCCATGGCACAGCCTGACCCCCGAGGAGGTCGTCGCCCAGGCATGGGACGGGTCGGTGCGGCGCCGGTACGTCACGCACGGGGAGTCGTACCTCGACGACGAGGGACTGACCTGGTCGGAGGCGGGCGGCACGCTGGCGGGCGCGGCCGTGGCGCGGCTGGGGCTGCTGCGGGAGGTGATCGCCGAGACGCCCGCGCAGGCGCGTTACCGGGATCGGGACGCGCCGATGCTGGAGGTGCCCGGGGAGTTCTACCTGGAGTACTGCGGCGAGCACCGGTTCCCTGAGCGGGTGTACGAGGTGCCGGCCGGGCGGTACGAGGTCGAGGTGATCGACACGTGGGCGATGACGGTCGGCTCGCTGGGGGTCCAGGAGGGCGGGACGCTGACGGTCCCGCTGCCGGCCACCGGGGCCCAGGCCGTCCGCCTCAGGAGGCACGCGTGACGGTGTCCGCTGTTGTCGCCGCCCGCACCGAGCCGGG
Source organism: Nonomuraea sp. NPDC003709 (assembly GCF_040610775.1). Lineage (NCBI taxonomy): Bacteria > Bacillati > Actinomycetota > Actinomycetes > Streptosporangiales > Streptosporangiaceae > Nonomuraea > Nonomuraea sp. NPDC003709. The sequence continues at coordinate 84,254 of NZ_JBEXMW010000015.1, forward strand.
CGGGAAGGTCGTCGAGGTGGTGCCCGGCGAGGGCGGCCCCGAGGTGCGGCTGCGCCACCGCGACGCGGACGGCCCGCACCTGCGGGCGCCGCTGCGCGGCCTGCTCACCGTCTCCACCGGCCGCCCCTGGCGGATCGAGCACCCGGGCTCCGTCCACCTCGCGCCCCTGGGCGAGGCCCTGGTGGTGACGGCGCGGACGGGGCCGCTCGGGGCCAGGCTGGAGCTGGCCTTCACCCCCGGCGGCCTGCTCACCCTCACCGCCACCTGGCACAACGACTCCGGGCGCGAGGTGACCGACGTGGCGGCGGGCCTCCTGCTCCCCCTCCCCACCGACGACGCGAACATCACCATGCCCGGCGTCCTCTACAACGGCAACCCCTCCTCCGACCCCCACCGCAGGGTCCCCCGCGTCGAGCCGGGCGGCGGGTTCGTGTGCGAGCAGGACCGCCTGCCCATCCCCGCCGTCAACGCCGCCTGGTCCGGCCGGTACGTCAGCCTCTTCGCCCACCCGGCCCCCCGCCGCGACACGGAGGGCAGGGTCACCTACGACTCCCTGGGCGTCATCAGGTCACCGGGCTTGACGGTGGCCGCCATGACCGGCGTGATCATGTTCGACGGCAGGCCCGACGTCTGCTACGTCAGCAAGGCGGAGGTCGCGGACGACCCGATCGGCTACCGGACCCTGGCCCCGGGCGAGACGATCACCACCAGGCACACGCTCGACTGGGGCCCGGTCGAGCCGCGCGGCCACGGCTTCAGGAAGCTCGTCCATACGCGGATCCACCCGGAGGACGACGGCGCCCGCCCGCTCGGCCGGGAGGACATCGTCCGGCTCAAGGCGGGCGCCATGGACGCGCGCTGGACCGGCCACGGCTACCTCGCCTACGAGGGCGCCCGCCACGGGCGGCCCCGGTCGTACCTGTACGGCTGGACCGGCCAGTGCCTCAAGCTCGCGCTGTGCGACGCCCTGCTCGGCCGCCCGGAACGCACCCGCCGGGCGGCGGACTTCTACGTCGAGGGCAGCCGGACGCCGACCCCGGGGCTGCGGCACGGCCGGTACCTGCTCGACGACGGCCGGTGGGAGACGTTCCGCAAGGACGGCGCGGACTTCGTCTCCAGCCGCGCCCACGGCGAGACGGTAGCCGACCTGGCCGGGATCGCGCTGCACTTCAGGGAGGCGGGGCTGCCGGTCCCGCCCGCCTGGGAGGAGGCCGTGGCGGAGGCCGCCGCCTTCTTCTGGCGGACCAGGCTCCAGGAGGGCATCGTCCCGATCGGCTGGACGCCGGACGGGCGGCCGTTCTCGGCGATGGTCAGCGCGGCCGGCATCGCCTGCGTCCAGGCCATGCTGGGCGCGTACCGGCTGGGCGGCGAGCGGGTGTGGCTGCGGCGGGCCGAGGAGGTGCTGGGGTGCTACCACCGGCTGCACGCGGCCACGTTCGAGCGGCCGTTCGCGCACGCCACGCTGGACGCCTCCGGCGAGGACAAGGAGGCCGGGATGTACTACTTCCTGGCCGCCTTCGAGCTCTACCGGCTCACCGGCCGCGACCTGTACGCGCGGTGGGCGGAGGCGGCGGCGGACTGGCTGCTGACGTTCGTCTACGTGTGGTCGCCGGAGTTCGACGCGGGCAGCACGTTCGAGCGGCGCGGGTTCAAGGCGTGCGGCTGGCCGTCGGTCAGCGTGCAGAACCACCACCTCGACGTGTTCTTCCCGACTTCCGAGCTGATGGAGTTCGGCCTGCTGACCGGCCGGCCCCGGTACGCGGCCAGGGCCGAGACGATCCTGCACACCATGGGCCAGGGCATCTGCCGCGAGCCCGGCGACTGGGGCTTCGAGACGCCCGGCGAGCAGGGTGAGGGGTTCTTCCAGACCAACTGGCAGCGCAAAGGCGAGGCGAACACGTGGAACCCGTCCTGGGTGATCGCGCTGCCCCTCTACCACGCGCTGCGCATGAGGAAGGTTCCATGAACGAGGAAGAGGCGTGGCGGTACGCCGACGAGTTGCGCGAGCGCGTGCGGCCGCCGGAGTTCCCCGACCGGTGGTTCGACCTCACGGAGTTCGGCGGCTCGGGGGGCACGTGGACGGGGGCGTTCCACGCCGCGATCGAGGCGTGCCACCAGGCGGGCGGCGGCCACGTGCGGGTGCCCGCGGGCACGTACCCCACCGGCGCCGTCCACCTGCTCAGCAACGTGGACCTGCACGTGGAGGCGGGCGCGACGATCCTGTTCAGCACCGACCCCGCCGACTACCTCCCCGCCGTCTACACCCGCTTCTCGGCCATCGAGTGCTACAACTACTCCCCCTTCGTCTACGCCTACGGCCAGGAGAACATCGCGATCACCGGCGCCGGGACGCTCGACGGCGGGGCGGGGCCCGAGCACTGGTGGCCGTGGGTGGGCACGCCGGAGTTCGGCTGGCGGCCGGGCACGCCGCACGAGGCCGACGACTGGGCCGCGCTGCAGCGGATGGCCGCGCGGAACGTGCCCGTCGAGGAGCGCGTGTTCGGCGCGGGCCACTACCTGCGGCCCAACCTGATCCAGCCGTACCTGTGCCGCAACGTGCTGGTCGAGGGCGTGCGGATCGTCCGCTCCCCCATGTGGGAGATCCATCCCGTACGCTGCGAGAACGTCCTGGTCAGGAACGTGACGATCCACTCGCGCGGCCCCAACAACGACGGCTGCGACCCCGAGTCGTGCCGCTCGGTGGTGATCTCGGGGTGCGTGTTCGACGTGGGCGACGACTGCATCGCGATCAAGGCGGGGCGCGGCCCCGACGGGCGGCGGGTCGGGGTGCCGTGCGAGGACGTGCTGATCGAGGACTGCGACATGCGTTACCGGTACGGCTCGGTCGCGATCGGCACGGACACGACCGGCGGTATCCGCAACGTCTTCGTCCGCCGCTGCCGCTGGGGCGGGCCCGGCCTGTACTTCGGGCTCTACATCAAGACGAACTCGGTGCGCGGCGGCTTCGTGGAGAACGTCTTCGTCAAGGACATCGAGATCAGCGGGCTGACCAAGGAGGCGGTCTCAATCGATCTTTACCACGGCGACGGTCACAACGGCGACGAGGCGCCGCTCATCCGCAACATCAACGTCGCGGGGCTGCGCAGCGACCGGACGCGCAGCGCGTACCTGCTGCGGGGGTATCCCGAGCAGCCGCTGAGGGAGATCACGATCAGGGACAGCTCGTTCACCGGGGTGCTCCGGGCCGACGTGGCACAGCACGTCGAGGACCTGTCGGTCACCGGCGTCACGGTGACCGCCGCGTCTCAGGAGTAGGTCCCTGGGAGGTATGTATGGCCGGGCGCGCGCGGCGACGGCCGTGGTCAGGCCACGCGCGCCCGGAGATCATGTGTCAGCCGTGCATCGGCGCCCAGACCGTCATCGGGCCCGCCCCCCGGTTCGCCCACGCGTAGTACGGCACGAACGTGAGGTCGGCCGGGCCCGCGTGCTCCGGCTCGCGGGGGGCGGCGGCGGTGCGGTAGGGGAAGCCGCCGTCCTCCTCCCGGTGCGCGTGGGCCCGGCCGCGCGCGATGACCGGCACCACCTCGTCGGGCAGGCCGGAGACGGCGGTCCCGTCGCGGAGGTCCGCGCCCGCCACGCACAGGTCGTCCACGATGACGCCGGGGTGGTCGGCCTGCTCCAGGCAGTAGACCAGCGGGCCGCGCTCGACGGCCACCTGCCCGCGGGCCACGTCCAGGCGGGGTACGGCCACCGTCAGCCGGGGCCGGATCCCGAGGTCGAGCACGATCCGGTCGCCGGGCCGCCAGGTCCTGCGGACACGGTGGTAGGTGCCGGGCTCGGCCGGCCGGTCGTCCACGCCGGCGGCGTCGGCCCAGGCGGGGATGCGGGCCGAGAGCGTCCACGGCTGGTCGGGGGTCTCCCTGACCGTGATCTCGATCCGGCCGCTCCACGGGTAGCCGGTCGCCACCTCCAGCACCACGGAACCCGCCCGCACGGTGCCGGGCGCGTACAGGTGGAGCTGGACGCCGTCGCCGTCCCTGGTGGCGAGGTAATGGTCGAGGGAGGAGAGCAGGCGCATCACGTTGGGCGGGCAGCAGGCGGTGCCGTACCAGTCCTGGCGGCCGCGCGCCGGCGAGCGCAGGTCGTCGGGGTCGGCGCCGGCGCGGACGCGCAGCGCGTTGACGTAGAAGAAGCGGTCGCCGCCGAGCGAGACGCCGGGCAGGACGGCGTTGTAGAGCGTGCGCTCGATCAGGTCCGCGAACGCGGGCGCGCCGGTGGCCAGCAGCATCCGCCACGACCACTGGATGCTGCCGATGGCCGCGCAGGTCTCGCAGTAGGCGGTGTCCGGGGCCAGCTCGTGGTGGCCGCCGAACGCCTCGCCGTACCAGTTCGAGCCGAGGCCGCCGGTGAGGTACGTCTTGGTCGCCACCATGTCGCGCCACTGCCGCTCCAGGGCGGCGAGCAGCTCGAGATCGGAGGTCTCCACGGCGACGTCGGCCGCCCCGGCGGCCAGGTACATGGCGCGTACGGCGTGCCCCTCGACCGTGGCGGCCTCGCGCACCGGCACCCGGTCCTGCCGGTAGCCCGGCCCGTGGTGGCCCTTGAGCGGGATGAGCGCGTGGCCGCGGGTGGTGACCTGGCGTGCGGCGAGGTCGAGGTACGCGCGCGTGCCGGTCTCCCGGTGCAGCTCGGCCAGGCCCATCTCGACCTCGGGGTGGCCGTCGAGCGCGTCCGGGGGCAGCGCCGCCGCCAGGTGGTCGGCGAACCGGGTGGCGACCCCCAGCAGCGTACGGTCGCCGACCGCCCGGCTGCCCGCCACCGCCGCCTGCATGAGGTGGCCCGCGCAGTAGAGCTCGTGGCTGGAGGCCAGGTCGGAGTAGCGCTCGGCGCCGGTGAGCCGGGTGTGGGTGTGCAGGTAGCCGTCGTCGCACTGGGCGGCCGCGACCAGCTCGGACGCTTCCTTGTACGGCCGCGCGAGGTCGTCGTCGTCCGCCCGGCCGCGCTCCCAGGCGAGCGCCTCCAGCCACTTGTAGACGTCGGAGTCGGCGAACACCTTGCCGCGATGCGGGCCCGCCTGCCTGAGGTTGTCGAACGCGCCGGACTCGCGTACCCGCTCGCCGCCCAGCGGGATCGTGACCTCGCGGTTGACCCGCTGCCGTGCCCCCCAGAACCCGCCCTCGACCCGCCCGCCCGCCACGGGACGCAGGGCCACCGCCGCGTCGGGGCCGGGCCGTACGACCGAAGACATCCGATCATCGCTCATACTGCTCATCCTGCCTCAGGGCCAAATATCCAACAAGGGTCGAATATTTATGCTCCCCGATGCTGCATCCGGAACCCGCCGACCGGGGTTGCCGTCCTTTGGGGAGAGGAGACGAAAGGACGCCCACCCGGCCACCTGCCGGAATCGGGGTGGCGGCGCACACCACCGACCGCCCGTCGTGCGCCGCCGAGCGCGCCGTGGGGCGAGGCGGCGCGCACCCTCGCCCCCCAGAAGAACCTCGACCGAAGTGCGGGGGTGCGCCTTGACGGGGCGGGAGGGACGACGCACGCTTGATGGGACGTCTATGCATGTATGAATATTTATGCGAAGGGACGCCCATGCCCGAAATCCCCGACACGGTGCTGCTGGAAGAACGGGCCGAGCTGGCCATGAACGCGGTGGCCGGACTGCCCGACCAGGACATGGACGGCATCCCGTACTTCAGCGCCGACCTCCTGGCCCGCCCCGCGGCGCTGCGGCACGGCGACTGGGACTACGGCTCCAGCCACGGACGACTCCTGGACGCCTGCGTGCTCGCCCGGCAGATGACCGGCAAGGACACCTGGCGAGAGGTGGAGGAGGGGTTCAGGCGGCGGCTGATCGGCTTCTTCGGCGACGACGGGCTGAGCTACCGCCTGGCGCGCCCCGAGGTGGGCTGGCCTCCGAACGCCAACCTCATCGACCAGCGGGCGGTCCTCCTCTCGCTCACCACCTGGTACGTCTCCGACGGCGACCCCGAGGCCAGAAGGCTGGCCGACCGGCACGTGGCCGCGCTCAAGCGGGTCGCGATCAAGGAGCGGGACGTGTGGTTCTACCCCGCCTCCGAGTACACCCCCGGCGGCTGGCCCTCGCCGAACGCGATCGCGCTCCACCTCGCCCCCGACCCGGCCTCGTTCAGCGGTCGGCTCATCATGCCGCTGCTGCGCTACCACCAGGCGACGGGCAACGAGGACGCGCTGGAGCTGTGCGGCTGGTTCGCCCGGCTGATCGTGCACAAGAGCGGAGTCTTTGGGGACGATGGGAGCTTCAACCCCGCCCGCGCGTACCGCAGCGCCCACTTCCACACCCGCCTCGGCACGCTCGAAGGGCTCGCCCGCTACGCCCGCCACGTCGGCGACCACGAGCTGACCGCGTACGTCCGCCGCGCCTACGACTGGGCACTCGGTCAGGCCACCGCGTTCGGCTGGACGCCCGGCGACCTGGCCGACCAGCGCTACGAGCACGAGAGCTGCTCCCTGGTGGACCTGATCGGCACCGGGAGCACGCTGGCCGGGTCGGGCCACACCGCGTACTGGGGCGTGGTGGAGCGGTTCCTGCGCAACCACCTCGTGGAGTCGCAGCTCCTGGACCTGAGCTGGGTGGAGTCCGCGCCCGACGCCTCGGGGGACGAGCCGGGCTGGGTCACCCACGTGCGGGTGGGCGAGCGGGTACGCGGGGCCTTCGCCGGGTACGGCGCGCCCAACGACTTCGTCTGCGACGTGGAGCTGGGCCGCGGGCACACGGCCGACGTGCAGGCGTGCTGCGTCGGCTCGGGGCTGCGCGGCCTGTTCTGGGGCTGGAACTCGATCGTCACCGCCGACCCCGTGGCCGTCCGGGTCAACCTGCTCCTCACCCGGGCCACCCGGCAGGTCACCGTGCTCAGCCACCTCCCCCACGAGGGCCGCGTCGACCTGGACGTTCACGAGAACCTGCGCGAGCTGCGGATGCGGGTGCCCGACTGGGCCGGGTACGCCAAGGTGCGCGTCGCCCGCGAGAGCGGGGGCTTCGACGGGACCCAGGCCGGAGCGTGGGCGCCGGACGGCTACCTGTCGATCCCGGCGCCACGGCGAGGGGAGCGCGTCACGGTCACGTTCCCCGTGCCCGAGACGGCGACCACCGAGGTGGCGGCGGGGCGGGAGTACCGCGTGCGCTGGCGGGGGGACGACGTGATCGGCATCAGCCCGGAGGGGACCGCCCGACCGATGTACAGCGGGCGCAAGGTCCATCCAACCGCGCCCCGGCGCGACTACGAGCTGGCCCGGCCGGCGAAGGAGTGGGCATGGTGAACTGGTCTCTCCCCGAGGTGCCCGCAGGCGGCTCGCTGCGGCCGTACGACCTGCGCTGCGAGCACCGCGGCACCCCGCTCGGCATCGGCACGCCGGTGCCCCGGCTGAGCTGGCGGCTGGCCTCGGACCGGCGCGGCGACGCGCAGGACGCGTACCGGATCCGGGTCCACGCGCGCGGCGCGCTGGTCTGGGACAGCGGCTGGGTCGGGGGCCAGGACGTCAGCGCCGACTACGGCGGCGCGCCGCTGGCGTCGTTCACCCGCTACACCTGGAAGGTCGAGACAAGACCGGGCGGGGTGGCGGAGTCGTGGTTCGACACCGGGGTGATGCACCAGGACGAGTGGGTGGCGGCTTGGATCGGGCACGATCCCGAGACCGAGCCGCCGTTCGAGCCGCCCACCGACGAGGGCGAGCCGCGTTCCACCCGCACCGCGGGCCTGCCCGCGCCACGGTACTTCCGGCGCGTGCTCGACCTGCCCCCGGCGACCGCCGTGCGGATCGCGTGCAGCGCCCGGGGGCTGTACGAGCTGCGCGTCAACGGCCACCGGGTCGGCGACGGCGAGCTGACGCCGGGCTGGACCGACTACCGGCAGCGGGTACCGTACCAGGTGTACGACGTCACGGACCTGACCGGCGACGGTCCCGTCTGCGTGGGGGCGATCCTCGCGGACGGCTGGTGGTCCGGCAGCCTCGGCTGGGACATGCGGCAGCAGGCGCAACGGTACGGCCGGCGCCCGCAGCTGCTGGTCCAGATCGTCGCCGAGCACGAGAACGGCTCCCGTACGGTCGTCGGCACCGACGGGCGCTGGCGGGAGAGCACCGGGCCGCTGCGCCACGCCGACCTGCTCATGGGCGAGTGGTACGACGCGCGCCTCGAACAGCCCGGCTGGGACCTGCCCGGATTCGACGACGCCTCCTGGGCCCCCGCCGGAGTCGTGGACACCGCGCACGACGTCCTCGTCCCGTCCGCCGCCGAGCCCGTCCGCGTCACCCAGGACCTCGTGCCGGTGGACGTCCACCGGGGCGACGGCCGTACCATCGTGGACCTGGGCCAGAACATCGCGGGCCGGGTCCGCCTGGTGGTGCGCGGCGCCCCCGAGGGCGCCCGGGTCACGCTGCGCCACGGCGAGGCGCTCGACGACGACGGCGGCCTCTACACCGCCAACCTGCGCTCGGCCGAGGCCACCGACCACTATGTGGCGGCCGGGGCGGCGGTGGAGACGTTCGAGCCGCGCTTCACCGTGCACGGCTTCCGGTACGTCGAGGTCAGCGGGCACGCGGACGTCGAGGTCGTGGGGCGGGTGCTGCACTCCGACACGCCGGTCGCGGGCGAGTTCTCGTGCTCGGACGACATGGTGCGGCGGCTGATGAGCAACATCCGGTGGAGCCAGCGCGGCAACTTCGTCTCCGTGCCGACCGACTGCCCGCAACGCGACGAACGCCTCGGATGGACCGCCGACGCGCAGGTGTTCCTGCCGACCGCCTGCTACAACGCGGACGTGGCCGCGTTCTTCACCGGCTGGCTGGCGGACCTGCGGTACGCGCAGACCGGCGAGGGCGCGGTGCCGGACGTGATCCCGCACGTCATGACCGAGCGGCACGGCACGCCCGGCTGGAGCGACGCCGCCACCGTCGTCCCGTGGCACCTGTACCGGGTGTACGGGGACGAGCGGGTGCTGCGCGACAGCCTGCCCAGCATGCGGCGCTGGGTGGACCACGTCGAACGCCACAACCCCGACCTGATCTGGCGCAACCGGACCGGCAGCCACTACGGCGACTGGTTGCAGGCGGGCGTGCGGACCTCGCGCGAGGTGATGGCCACCGCGTACTTCGCGCTGAGCGCGGAGCTGACCTCGAAGGCCGCCGCCGTGGTGGGCGACGTGGCCGCTTCCGCCCACTATGCCGAGCTGCGTTCGAGGATCGGGGAGGCTTTCGTCCGGGCGTTCGTGTCGGCGGACGGCCGCGTCACGGGCGACACGCAGACGGGCTACCTGCTGGCCCTCGCGCACGGCCTGATCCCCGGACCCCTCGTCGCCTCCGCCGTCGGGCACCTGGTGGCCGACCTGGAACGGCGTGGGCGACGCCTGACCACCGGCTTCGCCGGGGTGGGGCTGCTCGGTCCCGTCCTGTCGGCGCACGGCCACCACGACCTGGCCTACTCCCTGCTGCACGACGACCGCTACCCGTCATGGGGGTACTCGATCAAGCGGGGGGCGACCACGATCTGGGAGCGGTGGGACGGGTGGACGGAGGAGAGCGGCTTCGGGCCCGTCGCCATGAACTCCTTCAACCACTACGCGCTGGGCTCCGTCGGGGCGTGGCTGTACGGCGGGGTCGCGGGGATCGGGCAGGAGGAGGGGTCCGTCGGGTTCCGCCGCCCGCTCATCCGGCCGCTGCCCGGCGGGCGGCTCCAGTGGGCAGCGGCCTCGTACGACACGCCGCTGGGCCGGCTGGGCAGCCGGTGGGAGGTGGACGGGAACACGCTCCGGCTGGAGGTCCGCATCCCGCCGGGGGCCGAGGCCACGGTGCACGTGCCGACCACCGATCCGGCGTCGGTCCGCGAGTCCGGCGCGCCCGTGCCCGGTGAGGTCGTCGGCGGGGCGCTGGTGTGCCGGGTCGCGTCCGGCCGCTACGAGTTCACCGCGGCGTGGGAGCGATGACGGAAGGCCGTCCGGTGACAACGTGGCAGCCACCGCCGAGCGGGCCGGGAGCAGCCTGATGACGGGAGGCCGTCCGGTGACCACGTGGGCGGCCGCCGCGGAGCGGGCGGGGGCCGGGCTGCGGGATCTCACCGTACGCAATCTGGTGCGGACCGGCGCGGGCGGGACCGGTCTGCGGGTACGGCTGACCAACGCGCTCGGGGACCGGCCGGTGACGTTCGGGCACGTCCGCGTGGGCGTCCCGCGCTCCGGGGCGGCGCTGGTGCCGGGGTCGAACCGGACGGTGACGTTCGGCGGGCGGCCGGAGGTGACGCTGGCCCCGGGCGCGACCGCGCTCGGGGACGCGCTGCCCGGCCGGGTGGCGCCCCGGCAGCGCCTGGCCGTCAGCCTGCACCTGCGGGGCGACGGCGGCGTCCTGACCGGCCGCAACCGGGCCACGGCCCCGCCGGACGACGCGGCCTACCGGTCGCTCCCCGGTGACCACACCGCCGACGAGGACGGGGCCGCGTACGTCGAGGGGGTGGCGGTCTGGCACTGGCTGGACGCGTTGATCGTCACCGCGCCCGAGCCGGTTTCGGCCGTGGCGGTGCTCGGGGACTCGATCACGACCGGGGTCGGCTCCGAGACCGGCCACGGCTGGCCGGACCTCCTCGCCGACCGGGCCCTGCTGGAGTCGTGGCCGCTCTCCGTGGTGAACGAGGGCGTGTCCGGCGGCCGGGTGCTGGCCGCCGGGACGGGACGCGACGCCGAGGCGCGGCTGGCCGCCGAGGTGCTGGCCAAGCCGGGGATCGGCGCCGTGATCCTGCTGGCGGGCGTCAACGACCTCGGGGCGGGCGCGCGGGCGGAGCCGCTCGTCGCCGCCTACCGGCGCATCGTCGAGCGGGCGCACGCCGCCGGGGTACGCGTGATCGGCGGCACGCTCCCGCCCTTCGCGGGCGCGGAGTACCACACGGCCGCGGGCGAGCGGGCCCGGGAGGCGGTGAACGCGTTCGTACGGGACGGCGGTGTGTTCGACGGGCCGGCCGACTTCGACGCGGCGCTGCGTGACCCCGACGACCCCCGCCGCCTGCTGCCCCGCTACGACTGCGGCGACCACCTGCACCCGAGCGCGGCGGGTCACCGGGCGATGGCCGCCGCGCTCGAACCGCGCGTGTTGCTCGACGCCGCCGGTCAGCGGCCGGGTCTGGGCAGGCGCGCCGCCGGCTCCGGGCGGTGGATGCCCCGGGGGCGGTAGCCGAGCGCGTCGGAGACGCCGAGGTAGTCGGCGAGCAGCCAGATGATGGCCAGCCACATCTCGGTGCCCTGCAGCCCCGGCGTGCGGGCCGCGCCGCTCCCCCTGGTCAGGGCGAAGCTGAGGCCCGCCCCGTCGTGCCAGCCGCCGACCGCCCGTACGAGGTGCTCCTTCGCCCACGCCGCGCCCTCCTCGCGGCGGTGCCGGGTCTGCCTGCCCAGCAGCCACAGCGGGTGGATGACGTCGAGCACGTTGCAGGCGTTGCCGGTGTCCGGGCCGAAGTAGCGCGGGTCGCGGGCCTGCGCGAGCACGGTGTCGACGGCCCGCTCCGGGTACGGCACCGGCACCCCGGACTGCGCGAACGTCCCCCGCGTGAGCCGGTAGAACCCGTTGACCACCTGCAGCCAGCCCGCGTCCGGGTCCGGCTCGCCCCACATCCCGTGGGCCTGGCTGCAGCGGGTGAGCAGCCACCCGTACAGGGTCTCGGTCTCGCCGCGCACGCCGAAGTCGGCGAGGTTGCGGTGCAGGCCGGTGCCGAACGTGTCCACCCACGAGCCCGCCGTCCAGGCGTTGCGCTCCCAGTCGAGGGCGTCGAGCGAGGCGATGAGGTCCTGCGAGGTGACGTCCGCGACGGCGTGGACCGGATGCCGGAAGCGGGTGCCGAGCAGGTCGAGGGCGTAGCCGACGCAGAGCACGTGATAGGCGGCGACCCCGTCCAGCTCCGGCGGCCCGGAGGCGCCGAGCTCCGGGACGAGGCCCGTGGCCGGGTCCTGGCGGTCCCGCAGGAACGCGACGATCTCCTCCCGCGCCGGGGTCGGGGGCGGGCCGTCCAGGAGGAGGTCGGCGATCTCCACCGCGTCGCACCAGGCGCGGACGGTCGGCGGGGCGTCCGGGCGGTCCACGTACCGCTCCCCCGTCCAGCACCGCCCCAGCACGTCCTCCGCCTGCTCCCTGGCGCGGGCGGCGAACCCGGCGAGCAGCCCTTCCAGATCGTCCCCCGAGCCGGTGGCGCGGCGGTCGCGGATGCGGCGGGCCGGGTTGCCCGCGACCATGGCCCAGGCGGGCACGTCCTTGGTGACCACCGCGCCCGCGCCGACGACGGCGTGGTCGCCGATCGTCACCCCGTCGAGCACGACCACGTTCGAGCCGATCCACACGTCGTCGCCGATCCGGATGCCCTTCGACGTGATCGGCTGGCGGAAGACCGGGCGGTCGGGGGCGGTGCCGTGGTTGAAGCCGAGCAGGGACGTGTGCGCGCCGATCCGCACGGCGTCGCCGAGGACGATGTTCCCGCGCACCACGGCGTACGGGTTGACGGTGCAGTCGTCGCCCATGACGACGTCATGGGTGACGTACGCGTGGGCCGCGATGTAGCAGTGGTCGCCCATGCGCAGGCGGTCGGCGTACACGGCGGCCAGCGGCGAGACGAACACCTTGCCCGCCTTGAGGTCGAACCTGGCCCGCAGCTCCTCCAGGTGGCTCTCCTGGGCGCGGCGGTCCTCCTCGGTCGCGTGGTCCCAGAACAGCCACGGGCAGAAGTCGAACTTGGTCGGTTCCGTCATGTGATCAGCATCCTCTCAGGCGGTCAACGTCATCGACCAGGAGTGGCGGCGGACCGGCAGCCGGTACCGCTCAGGCAGGGCGGGGCCGCAGGAGGCGCTGCCGAGGCCCTGCTGCCCGTGGTCCAGGTTCAGCCAGACGCGCCCGGAGTCGCGCAGGTCGTGCGGCCTGCCCGCCGCCTGCAGCGCCTCGCTGGTCCAGCGGCGGGCGGTGAAGTCCAGGTGCGGCTCGCCGGCCACGCGCAGGGTCGGCAGCCCCGGGCCGGACAGCTCCAGCCAGCGGGTCTCGACGTGGTTGCCGTTCTCCTGCGGCACCACGTACGGGGTCTGGAGCGCGTCGATCGCCAGCGCGAACCGGCCCACCCGCGCGGCGTCCCGGCTGTCCGCGTACGACTCGCCCGGGCCCCGCCCGAACCACGTGACGTCGGTGTAGCCGCCGGGCAGGGCGAACCTGGCGCCCATGCGCGGCGGGCTCACGTTCAGGTGGCCGTAGGCGGTGTCGTGCCAGTCGCCGACGGGCTCGGCCTCGATCCGCAGGTGCAGCGCGCCGTCGCGCCACTGCCAGGTGTACGTGGTGCGGAAGCCGAGGGTCCGGGTGGCCGGGCCGCTCCGGCCGCGGACGACCAGCGTGCACTCGTCCGGCCTTTCGAGGGTGACGGTCCGGTGCAGGAAGCGGTCGAGCCCCACGGCCTCCCAGTCGGCGGCGAGCGCGTTCCTGGGGCCCTGGCCGCGGTCGTTCTCGGTCGGGGCCCGCCACACGTCCAGCACCGGCCCGTCCAGCTCGACCCCGTGCAGCCGGACCAACCGTCCTGTCCTGGGCTCGAACACCGCCCCACCCAACCGCAACCCGCCACCCGGCGCACTGCCCGGCGTGCTCGTCGCATCACCGCCCACAAGGCCATCCGCCGTTCCGCCCGCCGACTGGGGGACGGTGAGGCCGAGGCGGGACTGGGCGAAGGCGACCACGTGCCCCGCCGGCGCCCAGCCGGTCGCGGTGGCGAGCGCGGCTTCGATCGTGATCCACGTCTCGCCCTCCAGGGTGCGGACCGCCACCTCCGGCAACGGCACCCGCACCGTCTCCCGCGGCCCGCACCCCGGGACCCGCAGCACCCCGCCCTTCGACGCAGGCACGCCGTCCACCTCCACCCACCACCGGAAGTCCAGGTGTCCGAGGTCGATCAGGTCGTGCTTGTTGGCGACCACCACCTCCCCCGCCCCCACGTCCACCGCGATCCCGACCGGCTCGAGCGCCTTGCGCAGCTCCGCCAGCCCCGGGGACGGCGTGCGGTCGGGGAACAGCAGCCCGTCCAGGCAGTACCGGCCGCCGTTCGGCTGGTGGTCGATGTCCCCGCCGTGCCGGAAGTATGGGCGGCCCAGCGCGTCGTGCCCCGTCAGCCCGTGGTCGATCCACTCCCACACGAACGCCCCGCAGAACCGCTCGTACGACTCCAGGATCGCCTGGTAGTCGGCCAGGGAGCCGGGCCCGTTCCCCATGGCGTGGGCGTACTCGCACAGCAGGAACGGCAGCCCGCGACGGCGGACGTCGTCGGCCGACCCCGGCGCCACCCCGTCCGGCGGGTCCTCCTCGCGCCGCCCGATGCGCTCCAGGTCGTCCAGCGACGGGTACATGAGGCTGTGGAAGTCGGAGTGCCGGTAGCTCGGGTCGCGCTCGTAGTGCAGCGGCCGCCCGGGGTCGCGGGCCCGGATCCACCGCTCGATGTCGCCGAACGCCGGCCCGCTCCCGCTCTCGTTGCCCAGCGACCAGATGACGACGCTGGGGTGGTTCTTGTCGCGTTCGACCATGCGCCGGGCCCGGTCGAGCAGGGCGTCGCGCCACATCGGCTCGGCCGGCGGGTTGCCCTCCCAACCGGCGTAGATGAACCCGTGGGTCTCGATGTCGCACTCGTCCACCACCCACAGCCCGTACTCGTCGCACAGCCGCAGGAACTCCGGGTGCGGCGGGTAGTGGGCGGTGCGGACGGCGTTGACGTTGTTGCGCTTCATCAGCACGATGTCGCGGATCATGGTGTCGCGGTCGAGGGCCCGGCCGCGTTCCGGGTGGTGTTCGTGCCGGTTGACGCCGCGGAAGAGGACCGGCGCCCCGTTGATCAGCAGCCGCCCGCCGGCGATCTCGACGGTCCTGAACCCGATAGGGAGGTCGATCGTCTCCCCGGCCGCCGTGAGGGTGCCGCGGTAGAGGCGCGGGCACTCCGCGCTCCACGGTTCGACGCCGGGGACGGTGACCTCCTCCCCGGTCTCGACCGCGAGGCCCAGCTCGGGGATCTCGACCAGGCCGGGGGCGTCGGCGGTGACGAGGAGGGTGCCGGAGCCGTCGGAGGCGTCGTAGGAGGCGCGGACGGTGAAGTCGTCGATGCCGCCGGAGGGGCGGGCCAGCAGCTCCACGTCGCGGAAGATGCCCGGCAGCCACCACATGTCCTGGTCCTCGAGGTAGCTGCCGGACGACCAGCGGTGCACGCGTACGGCGAGCAGGTTGCCGCGCGGCCGGACGAGCCCCGTGACCTCGAACTCGAACGGCAGCCTGCTCCCCTTCGAGTGGCCGAGCAACGAGCCGTTCAGCCACACCGTGCCGCAGGAGTCCACTCCCTGGAAGCGCAGCACGGCCCTGCCGCCCGGCCGGCCGTCGGGCCAGTCTTCGGGCAGGTCGAAGCGGAGGCGGTAGTCGCCCGTGGGGTTGCCGTCGGGCAGGTGCGGCGGGTCGATCGGGAACGGGTAGGCGGTGTTGGTGTAGAGCGGGCGGTCGTACCCCTCCAGCACCCAGTGCGACGGCACCCGGATCGTCTCCCAGCCGGTGTCGTCGAGCGCCGGGTCGGGCAGCGAGGGGCCGGTGCCCTCGGCCGTGCCGGAGAGCCGGAAGCGCCACTGACCGTTGAGTGACAGGCGCGGCGCGTCGGAGAGGAAGTCCGCGCGTGCCGCCCGCCGCCCGGAGCCCGGCCCGGGGTCTTCGTGGAAATCAACCATTCCGAACTGTCCCCTCCCAGACCAAAACGTTTTAACCCTAGACGCGAAGCCCCGAGAAGACCACCCCCACATAATTCGCCTCATGCATTGACATCAGACATTGAATAAATATATCATGAGTAAATCGTTTCAATAAGGTAGGTGCGCCCATTGAGAGGGTTTCTGCCGGATTGGGAATCGTTACGCCGTCACCGCATCCCCGAGTGGTTCGGGGAGGTCAAGTTCGGCATCTGGTCGCACTGGGGCCCGCAGTCCGTGGCGAGCTCGGGCGACTGGTACGCCCGCCACCTCTACGGCATGCAACCCGCCTCCGAGGCCTGGGAGCGCCGCCGCGCCGACCGCCAGCACGCCCACCACCGCACCCGCTTCGGCGCGGGCGGCGCGAAGGACCTCTTCCACCGCTGGCGCGCCGAGCGCTTCGACCCCGGCGAGCTGATCGACCTGTACGTCTCCAGCGGCGCCCGCTACTTCGTCGCCCTGGCCGCCCACTGCGACAACTTCGACCTGTGGGACTCCGGGCAGCATGCCTGGAACGCCACCCGCATCGGCCCGCGACGCGACATCGTCGGCGCCTGGGAGCGGGCGGCCCGCGCGGCCGGGCTGCCGTTCGGGCTCAGCTTCCACAACAACTGGACCTGGCGCTGGCTCGACGTCGCGCACGGCGCCGACCCGGCCACCGGCCGGCCGCACGACGGCGGGCTGACCAAGGGCGACGGCGCCGGCACCTGGTGGGAGGGCCTCGACCCGGCCGAGCTCTACCCGGCCAGGCACGCCCCGGGCGCCAAGCCCCCGCCCCAGGTGGCGGACCGCTTCTACGCCCGCGTGCGCGAGGCGATCGACCGCTACCGCCCCGACCTGGTCTATCTCGACGACGGCCGCCTGCCGTTCGACGCGGGCAGCGTGGTCGAGTCGGAGCCGGTCAGCACGCGCGGTCTCGACCTGCTCGCCCACTACTACAACACCTGCCCGACCGGCGGCCTGGTGACCGTCAAGGACGTCCCCGACGCCGACCGCACCGCCGTCGTCCTCGACTGCGAACGCCGCCAGCTCGACGCGGCGCAGCCGTACCCCTGGCAGTTCGACACCAGCGACGGCGAGTGGTTCGACTGCTCGGACGACGACCCGATGTTCCACCCGCGCAAGACGTCGCAGCAGGTCGTGCACACGCTGATCGACGTGGTCAGCAAGAACGGCACCCTGCTGCTCAACGTCCCGCAGCGCGCCGACGGCACCGTGGACGCGCACGCCCGCACCTTGCTGGGCGAGGTGGGCGACTGGCTGCGGATCTGCGGCGAGGGCGTGTACGGCACGACGCCGTGGAAGCGCGCCGCCGAGGGCGCCACGGGCCTGGGCGAGACGAAGGGGTACGAGGGCTACAACGAGGCCGACCGCGCCTACCGGCCGGGCGACATCCGCTTCACCCGGCGCGGCGACGCGGTGTACGCCACGCTGCTCGCCTGGCCGGAGGAGGGGACGGCCGCGATCACCAGCATGGGCACCGGCGAAGGGCTGCTGGAGCGCCGCCCCGCCCGGGTCGAGCTCCTGGGCCACGGCCCCGTCGCCTGGCGGCTGGCCGAGGAGGCCCTGTATGCCGACCTGCCCCCGACGCCACCCACGAAAGCCGCGTACATCCTCAAAATCACCTGACCTGGAGCCCCTGCCATGGCGACCAACCTGCGAACGTGCGACCTGATCGACCCCCTCGGCATCGAGATCACCCGCCCGACACTCAGCTGGCAGCTGACCGGCGCCACGACGCAGACCGGTTACCACGTACGGATCGAGCCCGACTTATGGGACACCGGCGAGGTCGAGTCGGCCGACCAGCGCGTGGTGTACGACGGGCGACCCCTGACCTCCCGGACGGCGGCGCGCTGGCGGGTGCGGATCCGCGACGGCGACGGCCGATGGTCCGGCTGGAGCCCGCCCGCCCGCTTCGAGCTGGGCCTGCTGAGCCCGGACGACTGGACGGCCTCGTGGATCACCCACCCCGACTGGCACGACGAGGGCAACCCGCGCGCGGGCGAGGGCAGGCCGCTGCCGCTGCTGAAGGGCGAGTTCGTCCTGGCCCAGCCGGTCGTCCGCGCCCGGCTGCACGTGGCGGGCCTCGGCGTCTACGTCGCCACGGTGAACGGCGGGCCGGTGACCGACGCCGTGCTGGAGCCGCCGTACACGGACTTCACCAGGCGCGTCGTGTACGCCACCCACGACGTGACCGAGCTGCTGCGCGAGGGCCGCAACACGCTCGGCGTCGAGCTGGGCCCGGGGATCGCGCACGTCTTCCCGCACCAGGACCGGTACATGAAGTTCTTCGGCTCCAAGGCCGCCCCGCGGGCCATCGCGCAGCTCGAACTGGACTACGCCGACGGCTCGTTCGGCCGGTTCGTCACGGGCCCCGACTGGCGGGCCGCCGAGGGCCCGACCGTGCGCTCCCACTGGTACGGCGGCGAGGACCACGACGCCCGCCGCACCGCCTCCGCCTGGCGACCCGCCACCGTCGTCCCCGGCACGAAGGACGTGCTCAGGTCGCGCGCCTGCCCGCCCATCAGGGTCACCGAACGGCTGCCCGCGACCGCCAGGCTCGCCGCCACCGACGGCACGCCGGTCTTCGACGTCGGCACGGTCGTCGCGGGCTGGGCCGAGCTGAGCCTGGACCTCCCGGCCGGCCGCCACCTGCGGCTCGTGCCCGGCGACCAGCTCGACGACTACGGCCGGGTCATCCAGTCGAAGCCCACCACCGGTGCGCCGATCTTCAACACGTACGTCACCAAGGACGGCCCGCAGACCTGGCACCCGAGCTTCCGCTACGACGGCTTCCGCTACGTCGAGGTCCAGGGCCTGCCCGAACACGTCGGCCCGGAGGCCGTGACCGCGCTCGTGCTCCGCGCGGACAACACTCCCACCGGCTCGTTCGAGACCTCCGACGCCCTGGTCAACGACATCCACACGATCATCGACCGCGCGGTGCGGGGCAACATGTACAGCGTCCTCACCGACTGCCCGCACCGGGAGAAGCTGGGCTGGCTGGAGCAGACCCACCTGCTGTTCGACGTCGTCGCCTACAACTACGACGTGGCCGCCTACTACCGCGAGCTGCTGGTCACCATCGCCGAGGCGCAGACCGGGGACGGGCTGGTGCCGGACATCGCGCCGGAGTTCCTGGTGTTCGACGCGCCCTTCAGGGACGACCCCAACTGGGGCGGCGCGATCGTCCGCATCCCGTGGCAGCTCTACCGCTGGTACGGCGACCCGTCGGCGATGGAGACGCACTACGACGCGATGCGCCGCTATGTCGACTACCTCACGTCGAAGGCCGAGGACGGCGTCCTCGGCCACGGGCTGGGCGACTGGATCGGACTGGACGACTCGACGCCCGTCCCGCTGGTCTCCACCTGGGGCTACTGGCGGGCCGCGGGCACGCTGGCCCGTGCCGCCGGCGTGCTGGGCCGCGACGACGACGCCAAGCGCTACCGGGCCCTGACCGAGCAGATCACCGCGGCGTTCTCCCGTACCTTCGCCGGGTCCCGCAGCCAGGCGTCGGAGATCCTGGCGCTCGACATGGGCGTGATCACCGACGAGCGGGCGCTGGACCGGATCTCCGAGGCGGTGGCGGGCGGCGGCATCACGGTCGGCGAGATCGCGCTGCCCGCCCTGTTCAGGGTGCTCGGCCGCGCGGGACGGCACGACGCCCTGTGGGCGTTCGCCACCTCGACGAGCCACCCCAGTTACGGCTACCAGGTACGGCACGGCGCCACCGCGCTCACCGAGGCGTGGGACGGGCCGACGAGGGGCCTGTCGCAGAACCACTACATGCTGGGCGCCGTCGACGCCTGGTTCTACCGCGGCCTCGGCGGCATCGGCCAGGCCCCCGGCTCGAACGGCTTCCGCAGGCTGCTGATCGAGCCTGCCGCCCCCGGCGACCTGGAGTCGGTGCGGGCGAGCACCGTGACCCCGTACGGCGGGGTCGAGGTGTCCTGGACCCGCGCGGACGGGGAGTTCACGCTCGACGTGGCGGTCCCGCCGGGCTCGTCGGCCGAGGTGCGGCTGCCCGATCTCGGGCTCGCCCGGCACGCCGTGCCGGACGCGGCGGTCAAGCTCGGGGCCCGTGCCTATGAGGTGCCGGCCGGGCGCTGGACGTTCGGGGCAGGCAGGTGATCGGCACGTACGACGCCGCCCGCGTCAGGACCCCGCACAAGGCCGGCAGGCTGCTGGTCGAGGGGTCACGGGAGCCGGGCAGGTTCGACAGCCTCTTCGTGGACTGCCCGTTCGTGTGCTCCGACGGCGGCGAGTACCTGATGACGTACGTCGGCTTCGACGGGACCGGCTACCAGACCGCGCTGAGCCGATCGGCGGACCTGGTGTCGTGGACGCCGGGGGAGGTGATCCTGCCGCGCGACCCCGCGCACCCGTACCGGGGCTACAACGCGGCGCTCACGTCGATCGTGCGCGACAACCGCCTCGACTCCCCCGGCCAGGTGACCTGGCTGGACGGCCGGGCGGTCGGCACGTACCACGCCTACCCCGAGGCGGGCATGGAGATGGGCGCGGCGGTCATCGGGTTCGTGGCCGGCGACGACCTGCGTACCTGGGCGGACGTCGGGTCGGTGCTGCGCCCGCAGGACGGCGGCGCGTGGGAGCGCGGCGGCCTGTACAAGTCGTGGCTGCTCCGCCACGACGGCCTCTACTACTGCTTCTACAACGCCAAGAACCGCACCTACGACGGCTGGCGCGAGCAGATCGGCTACGCCGTCTCCCCCGACCTCGAACACTGGGAGCGCCCGGAGCCCGGCCCGGTCGTCCCGCACGGCGGTCCGGGCGAGTTCGACGAGCGCTTCGCCTCCGACCCGTGCGTGCTGCGCGACGGCGACTGGTGGGTGATGTTCTACTTCGGGCTCTCGTTCGACGGGCACGCGAGGGAGAGCTTCGCGGTCTCCCGCGACCTGCGCACCTGGCGCAAGAGCGGCGAGATCCTCATCGACGTGGGCCCGCCGGGCTCGGCCGACGACACCTACGCGCACAAGCCCGCGCTCGTCTCCCACGGCGGGCGGCCCCACCACTTCTACACGGCGGTACGGCGGGTCGAGCCGTACCAGGTCGGCGAGCACACGCTGGTCGAGCGGCGCGGCATCTCCCTGGCCCATGGATAGGAGCGCACCATGAAGTCCCGCAGGAGCTTCCTGGCCGTGGCGGCCGGCGCCGTGCTGGCCCCCCAGCTGGCCGGGCGCGCGGAGGCGGCCCCCGACCTCGACGGCTGGGCCAGGGTGCCGCGGATCCGGCGGCGGATCAGGCCGCCCCGCTTCCCCCGCCGCACCTTCCCCGTCACGCGCCACGGGGCGGTCGGCGACGGGACCGCGATGTGCACCGGCGCCTTCAGGCAGGCGATCGCGGCCTGCGCGGCGGCGGGCGGCGGGCGCGTGCTCGTGCCCGCGGGGACGTACCTCACGGGCGCGATCCACCTGGCCGACAATGTCGAGCTGCACCTGGAGGCGGGCGCCACGATCCGGTTCAGCCGGAACCCCGCCGACTACCTGCCGGTCGTCCACACCCGCTACGAGGGTGTCGAGCTGATGAACTACTCCCCGTTCGTCTACGCCTACGAGCGGGAGAACGTCGCGATCACCGGCAGCGGCACGATCGACGGCCAGGCCGACGCCACGCACTGGTGGGACTGGTCGGGCGACCCGCCGCCGGCCGAGCGTCCCGACAAGAACCTGCTGGCCGCCATGGCCGAGCAGGGCGTGCCGGTGGCCGAGCGGGTGTTCGGGGAAGGCCACTACCTGCGCCCCAACCTCATCCAGCTCTACCGCTGCCGCAACGTCCTGATCGAGGGCGTGACGGTCAAGGACTCCCCCATGTGGAACATCCACCCGGTCCTGTGCACCAACGTGACGATCCGCGAGGTCACCGTGGACAGCCCGAACGGCCCCAACAACGACGGCTGCGACCCCGAGTCCTGCGTGGACGTGCTCATCGAGCGGTGCGAGTTCAACACCGGCGACGACTGCGTGGCGATCAAGGCGGGCAAGAACGCCGACGGCCGCCGGGTGAACGCGCCCTCCCTGAACGTCCTCGTGGACTCCTGCGTGATGCGCGACGGCAACGGCGGCGTGACGATCGGCAGCGAGACCACCGGCGGCGTGCGCTGGGTCTACGCCTGGAACTGCACGATGAGCAGCCCCCGCCTGGAGCGCGCGATCCGCGTCAAGACCAACCCCGACCGCGGCGGCTACGTCAGGGACGTCTACTTCAGGGACATCACGGTGGGGCAGGCCGCCGACGCGGTGATCGAGGTGGCCCTGAACTACGAGAACAAGGACACCGGCCCGTACTTCCCCGACGTGGGCGCCATCGACGTGCGCCGCCTGCGGGCCGGGCGGGCGCCCAGGGCGTTCAACCTGATCGGCAATCCGGGCAACCCGATCAAGGGCGTGCGGGTGACCGGCAGCGTGTTCGAGGAGATGGCCGAGGACGACGTCGTACGCGACGTGACGGGGCTCGTGCTGCGCGACGTCTGGATCAACGGCCGCCGCGTGGACTCCGGAGGATGAGACGGTTCCGCCCCTGATCAGGGCTCGACGAGGCCCGCGCGGATGGCGTAGCGGGTCAGGTCGAGGCGGTCGCGCATGCCGAGCTTCTGCAGGATGTTCGCCCGGTGCCGGTCCACGGTCTTCACGCTGATGACCAGCGTCTCCGCGATCTCCTTGGCCGAGTTGCCCTCCGCGATCAGCTTGACGATCTCCTCCTCCCGGGGCGTCAGGATGCTCTCGGGCATGCGCTCGCCCTCGCGCGAACGCTGCAGGTAGTCGCGGATGAGCGCGGTGACCGCCCCGGGATACAGGAACGGCTCGCCGCGCATCGTCGCCCGGCACGCCTCCAGCAGGTCCTGGTCGGCGACCGACTTGAGCACGTATCCCGAGGCGCCGACCTTGAGGGCCTCGAAGAAGTACTGCTCGTTGTCGTACATGGACAGGATCAGGATGCGGATGCCGGGCGCGCGGCGGGAGATCTCGCGGGCCGCCTGGAGCCCGGTCATCCGCGGCATCGCGATGTCCAGGATGGCCAGGTCCACCGCGTCCTCCGACGCGGCCGCGACGGCCTCCGCGCCGTCGGCGGCCTCGGCGACGACCTCCAGGTCGGGCTCCGCGTCGAGGATCATCTTGAGTCCCCGGCGGACCAGCGCGTGGTCGTCGGCCAGCAGGATCCTGGTCTTGGCAGTGCTCACCGCGTTGGGCTCCGATCGTTCGGGATGGTCAGGTGGACGCGGGTGCCTTCCCCCGGTGGGGAGTCGACGGTCAGGCGGGCGCCGATCAGCAGGGCTCGCTCGCGCATGCCCCGGATCCCGGCCCCGTCCTGGCGCGCGCCGCCCTGCCCGTCGTCGGTGACGCGCAGGGTCAGCCGCCCGTCGTGCGTGGCCAGTGACAGCTCGGCACGCGTGGCGCGGGCGTGCCTGGCGATGTTCGTGAGGCTCTCCTGGGCGATCCGGTACAGCACGAGCTCGACGTCCGCGCCCAGCTCGGGCAGGTCGTGCTGGACGGCGCGGGTCACCTGGACCCCGCTCATCTGCGAGACGTCGCTGCACAGGGCGCTCAGGGCGGCGTGCAGCCCGAGGTCCTCCAGCACGCCGGGCCGCAGCCGGCGGGCGACCTGCCGGACCTCGTCGAGGCTGGCGCGTACGGTCTCCTGCACGCCGTGCAGGTCCTCGCGCAGGTCGTCGGGCGCGCGGTCGACCACCCGCTTCAGGCCGAGGAGCACCACGGTCAGGCTCTGGCCGATCTCGTCGTGCAGCTCGCGGGCGATGCGCCGCCGCTCGCCCTCCTGGGCGGCCAGCGCGTGGCCGCTGCTGGCGCTGCGCTCGGCCTCCAGGCGGTCGAGCATCGCGTTGAACGTGGCGATCACGTGGGTGAGGTCGCTGTTGCCGCCGTCGGTCAGCCGCTCACCGGTACGCAGCAGGTCCACGCGCTGCATGAGCGTGGTCAGCGCGTCCAGCGGGGCCAGGCTGCGGCGCAGGAGCAGCGCGTTGGCGGCCAGCATCAGCGCCAGGCCCACGATCAGCACCGGCACCTCGGCCAGCACGAGGGGCGCGGACACGGTGGCCGGTGAGATCGCGAGGACGAGCGTGGCCACCGCGAACACCAGCCCGTTGATCATGAACAGCCGCCGGAACAGCGCCTGTGCCGGGCTCCCGGTCGTCCTCTTCGCCCTCTCGGTCATTTCACCAGCCTCTTTGTCTCCTGGTCCGGTTGTCGATCCGGCCTGACCCCCATCCTGCGGGACGTCCCTACATGCTCCGTCCCTCCCGGTATGGGTGCTGGACCCGATGGTGCCGGGCCCGCCCGGGCCACGAGACTGGGACGGAGCCGCCGCCCGCGAAGGATGTCCTCGAAGCGGCGCGCGCGACGAGACGATCATCCTGGAGCGGCGGCTCACCAAGCCCGAACCCGTTCCGACTCCGGAGGTCGTTAGTCGTGTGCCGCCAATCCCGCCTTGTATCGTCATGCCCCGCCGCCCGGTCCGGGCCGCCGGGGCTTGACGGATGAGCGCATACGTAGCCCTCGCGATCTTCCTGGTCGCGTTCTTCTTCATCGCCACCGAGAAGGCCGACAAGGTCAAGGTGGTGCTCATCGCCGCCGGGCTGATGGCCGTCCTGGGCCTGGTCCCGGGCGCGGAGGTGTTCTTCTCCGAGCACGAAGGCATCGACTGGAACGTCATCTTCCTGCTGTTCGGCATGATGATCATCGTGGGGATCATCAAGCAGACGGGGGTCTTCGACTACCTCGCCATCTGGGCCGCCAAGCGGTCGCAGGGCAGGCCGTACCGGCTGATGGTCATGCTGATGGCGATCACCGCCATCGCCTCGCCCTTCCTCGACAACGTCACCACGATCATGCTGGTCGCGCCGGTCACCGTGATGGTGTGCGACCGGCTGCGCATCCCCGCCCAGCCGTACCTCATCGCGGAGGTGCTGGCCTCCAACATCGGCGGCGCCGCGACCCTCATCGGCGACCCGCCCAACATCATCATCGGCAGCCGGGCGGGGTTGACGTTCAACGACTTCCTCGTCCACATGGCGCCGATCGTGGTGGTCGTCTTCGCCGTGTTCGTGCTGCTCACGCGGGTGCTGTTCCGCGGGTCGTTCCACTATGACGCCGGGCACGCCGCGGCGGTGATGGCGCTGGACGAGCGGCGGGCCATCACCGACCCGCGGCTGCTGACCCGCTGCCTGGTGGTGCTGGGCCTGGTGATCGCCGGGTTCGCGCTGCACGCGGTGGCTCACGTCGACCCGTCGATCGTGGCCCTCGTGGGGGCCGGGGTGATGCTGATGGTCTCGCGCACGGACGTCCACGAGGTGCTGCGCGAGGTCGAGTGGTCCACGCTGGTCTTCTTCATGGGCCTGTTCGTCATGGTCGCGGGCCTGGTCCACACGGGTGTCATCGGGGCGATCGGCACGTGGGCCCTGGGCGCGCTGGGCGACGACTACTTCGTCGCCGCGACGGCGCTGCTGTTCGGCTCGGGCGTGCTGGGCGCGTTCTTCGACAACATCCCGTACGTCGCCACGACCGCCCCGATCGTGGAGGGCGTGGTCGCGCAGATCCCCGACCCGAGCACCGGGCAGGCGCTGTGGTGGGCGTTCGCGCTGGGCGCGGACTTCGGCGGCAACGGCACGGCGGTGGCGGCCAGCGCGAACGTGGTGGCCCTCGGCATCGCGGCGCGTTCCGGACACAAGATCACCTTCTGGCAGTTCACCCGGTACGGCATCGTCGTGACCGTCATCAGCACGCTGATGGCCTGGGCGTACGTCTGGCTGCGCTACTTCGCCTGACCGGGGAGATCAGGGGAAAGTCAGGGGCGATCACCGATGAGCGCCCCTGACCCGACGAGGCATCGTGGGCCTCATGAACCGCCTCACCCAGATCTCCTTCACCGCGGCCCCCGCCGCGCTGCTCGCCGGCAGTCTCCTCACGCGCCTCCCCGGCGCCGATGCCGTCGGCGGGCCGTGGTGGGCGGCCGCGCACGCGGTCCTGCTGGCCGGGTTCCTGATGTTCGGCGTCATGCTCCTGGGGCTGCGCCGTATGGCCGGGCCCGTGACGGGCGGGTGGCGGGCGGCGGCGGACGCCGCCACGGCGGTGGCGCTGCTCAGCACGGCCGCCAACGTCGTCGGTCTCGCCGTCGACCTCTACAACAGGTTCGAGAGCCCGCGCGTCGCGGCGTGGGAGCCGTTCGTCTACGGGGCCGCCTTCGCCGCCCTGGTCGCGCTGGCGTCCGTGCTCGCGGCGCTGCGGCGGGTCACGGTGCTGAGCGCGGCCGTCACGGCCACGGGCGTGGCGGTGCTGATCGGGGCATTGCTCGAACCGGCCCTGACGCCGGTCGGCATGGCGCTCATCTGGCTCGGCACGCTGCTGCTGAGCAGGGGCCCGGCCGAACCGGCGGGGCAGATCGGCTACCGGCTCCACTGAGCGATCGCCCGGGCTTCAAGTGGGTACGTCCATGAAGGTCCCGACTCCCGGCTTTCATGAAGGAGTGGTTCCCCATGCTCTATGTCTTCGGCTTCGAACGGATCGGCGTGGCGGTCAGCGACATCTACTTCGTCGATCCAGACCCGATCAGGGGACAGGAGGGCGCCGAGCGCGGCGTACGCCTGGAGCTGCGGAAGCTGCATCCCGGCGAGTTGAACGGGTCGATCTACTCGGCCCGGCCCATCACCGTCGAACGCCCCCTCTGGCGGGTTGACCTGCTGGAGTCGGTCAACAGCACGCCCGGCAGCTTCGACCGCACCCACCATCACCCCGGCATCGACGGGTGGGAACCGGGGAGGCGGGTGTTCGACAAGGAGCTCTCCGGCGAGCCGCTGAAGTGGCTGAGCGGACGGCTGGCCGACCTGGAGGGCGTGCTCGACGAGGTCGGGGTGGACCGCGGTGAGGTGAGCCCGGCGGACGTGACCGGCCTGCGCGAGCGTGCCGAGGAGATCGTCGAGACCGTCGCCCGCCTGCTCGACGGCGTCCACTCCGGCGCCCTCGCGACCCCGCCGGACGACGCCTCGACCGCCGCCGTCCGCGCCAGCTGGTTGTAAGCATGACCTAGGGGGCCAGGCCGGCCGCGATACCGTCCAGGACGAGGCCGAGCTTGCGGTTGAACCACACGGAGGCCGGCTCCGACAGCGCCCGCCGCATGACGGGCGCCACCTCCGGGCCGACCGCCTCGGCCCAGGCGTCGACCGAGCTGTCGCGGACCTTGGCCGTGCCGGCAGAGCTGCCCGCGGGCGCGTCCAGCTGCTGGCCCCTGCCGAAGACGTCGATCGCCAGGTCGAAGACGGTGTCGACGGCGAGGAACGCGTCCTCCACCGCGAAGCCGTAGCCGATCAGGCGCTGGACGGCCGCGCCGAAGCGGTGCATCACCTCGTCGGGGAAGCGCTTGAGCTTGAGGAATTCCTTGATCAGGCCGGGATGCGCCTCCAGCAGCGCCCACAGCGCCCCGGCCTGCGTCTCCAGGTCCGAGCGCCACTCGCCGGTCGGCTCCGGCCAGTCCGCCTTGCCGATCGCGCGGTTGATGGCCACGATGACCAGCTCCTCGCGGTCGGCCACGTGGCGGTAGAGGGCCGAGTGGGCGACCCGGAGGCGGTCGGCCACAGTGGCCAGGGTCAGGTTGTCGAACCCGACGGCCAGCGCCGCGTCGGCGATGTCGGGCCGGGTGATGCGCGGCGGGCGGCCCCGCGGGCGGCCCAGCACGCGCCACTCCCGCGCCGTCGTCTCCTCACCCATCGAGCCCCCTACCGCCGTCGATCACGTCGCGCCGGGCCGTCCACCGGTCAGGCGCGTACGAGGCGCCAGCCGCGGGCCCGCGCGCGTTCTTCCCAGAACGCAGCGTACCGGCCACCCGCGTCCAGCAGCTCCTGGTGGGTGCCGCGCTCGGCGATCACACCGCCCTCCAGCATGACGATCTGGTCGGCGGCGGCGATCGTGGTCAGCCGGTGCGCGATCACCAGCAGCGTCCGGTCGCGGGCGAGCGTGGCCAGCGCGTCCATCAGAGCGGACTCGTTCTCCGGGTCCAGCGCGGCGGTGGCCTCGTCCAGCAGCACGATCGGCGCGTCCTTGAGGATCGCGCGGGCGATGGACACCCGCTGGCGCTCGCCGCCGGAGAGGGTCGCCCCGGCCTCGCCGACCCTCGCCTGCCAGCCGCCGGGCAGCCGCGCGGCGATCTCCTCGACGCGCGCCAGCCGGCCCGCCTCGCGGACCTCCTCGTCCGTGGCGTCCGGCCGCCCCAGCCGGATGTTGTCCTCCAGCGTGCCCTCGAACAGGTACACGTCCTGGAACACGATCGACAGCTGGGCCATCAGGTCCTCGGGCGGGTAGTCGCGCACGTCGTTCCCGCAGACCCGGACCGACCCGGCGGAGGCGTCCCAGAAGCGGGCGATGAGACGGGTGAGCGTGGTCTTGCCAGACCCGGAGGGCCCGACCAGCGCGGTCACCGTGCGGGGCGCGACGGTGAAGCTCACGTCCCGCAGCAGCGGCCGCTCGTCGTAGGCGAAGCTCACCCCGTCCAGCTCGATCGACGGCTCACCGGCCCGCGCCGTGCCGCCGGACGGCAGCGGCGGCGTGGTCAGGACGTCGCGGATGCGCCGCAGCGCGCCGCGTGCCATGCGCAGCTCGCCGCCCACGTCGGCGGCGGCGAGCAGCGGTTCGGTGAACCGCACGGCCAGGACCAGCACCCCGACCAGCTCCGGCACGTCCACCGCGCCGCCGAGCGCCAGCGAGCAGCCCACCAGCAGGATCGCGGTGAAGGCGAGCTGCACGGTCAGCGCGACCGTTCCGAGGCCGGGCAGCGTGGTCCGAAGGAGGCGCCGCAGCGCCGACCGCTGCCGCACCAGCGCGTCGTCGAGCAGGTCGTAGCCGTCCGCCGTGCGCCCGAACGCCCGCAGGGACGCCTGCTGCCGGGCGAACTCCACCACGCGGTCGGCCCCCTCGGCCCCCGCGTCGTCCATCGCGGTGTCGCTGCGCTGCACCAGGGTCTGCGTCCAGCGGAACGCCAGCCACAGGAACGGCGCCGTGACCAGGGCCGCCAGCCCCAGCCGCCAGTCGAACACGAACATGCACACCAGCACGGTCGCCGGCGCGGTCACCGAGGTCACCACGACCTGGAGCAGGTGGGCGGGCACGCTCATCACGTCCATGACGCCCTTGCCCGCGAGCTGGCCGAGCCGGCCCACCCGGTCGGCGCTGAACCAGCCGACCGGCAGCCCGGCCACGTGGTCGCCCATCCGGTGGTAGAGCGTGCGCAGGGCGGCCAGGCCGACCGCGTAGCCGTACTGCGACTGCTGGTAGGAGGCGACGGCGGTGGCCGCGACCACGGCGGCGAAGGCCGCGAGCCACGGTCCGGCCGCCTCCCCGGACAGCAGCGCGCGCAGCACCGGCACGAGCATCGCGAACGACGCGCCCTGCAGCACGCCGTACACGATCATCGCGAGCAGGCTGCGGCGCAGGCGCGCCCCGTGCTCGGGGCCGAGTACGGCGCCCAGTTCTCCGATCATGCCCGGGTCCAATCCCGATCGTCGTCGCGTACGTGGGCCGCCCACAGCCGGGTGTAGAGCCCGCCGGCCGCGCGGAGCTCGTCATGGGTGCCGCGCTCGACGATCCGGCCGCCGTCGAGCACCGCGATCTGGTCGGCGCCGGTGATCGTGCCCAGCCGGTGGGCGATGACCAGCAGCGTGCGCCCGGCCACCAGCGTGGACAGCGCGTCCTGGATGGCCGACTCCGACTCCGGGTCGGCGAACGCGGTGGCCTCGTCCAGCACCAGGATCGGCGCGTCGGCCAGCAGGGCGCGGGCGATCGACACGCGCTGCGCCTCGCCGCCCGACAGGTGGGCATCCTCCCCGATCACCGAGTCGTAGCCGCGCGGCAGCTCCGTGATCCGGTCGTGGATCTGGGCCGCGCGGGCCATCCGCTCGATCTCCTCGCGCCCCGCATCGGGGCGGCCGAGCGCGATGTTGTCCGCGACGGACGCGCGCAGGAGCTGCACGTCCTGGAGGACGAAGCCGACGTGGTGGTACAGCTCGGCGGAGCCGATGTCGCGCACGTCCACGCCGCCCACCGTCACCTGGCCCGAGCCGGGGTCGTAGAAGCGGGGCAGCAGCTTGGCCAGCGTGGACTTCCCCGAGCCCGACGGCCCGACCAGCGCGGTCACGGTGCCGGGCGCCAGCGTCAGGTCCACCCCGCGCAGCACCGGCGTGCTCCCGTCGTACGAGAACGACACGTCGTGGAACTCCACCCGGCGGCCCTGCGGGCGGGTCGGCTCGGCGGGCTCGGGCAGCGGCGGCGTCGCCAGCAGCGCGGCCACCCGCCCGGCCGACTCGGCCGCGCGCCGCAGCCGCATCGAGCCCATGTCCAGGGTGAGGAACGGCGCCGTCAGCGCCACCCCGACCAGCACGAACGGCAGCACGTCCACCGGCGCCAGCCAGCCGTTCGCGGCGAACACGACGCCTCCCGCGGTGGCCACGAGCAGCATGGTCGGGGGCGAGATGAGCGCGTTCGAGACACCGCTGAGCCTGAGCATGGGCCGCACCCAGGCGCCGAAGAACTCGGCGAAGTCGTCGGCGGCCTCGGCGAAGCGCCGGTAGGAGCGTCTGGCCTGCCCGAACGTCTTGATCACCGCGATCCCCTGCACGAACTCGACCACGGCCGCGCTGATCCTGGTGTTCGCCTCGCTCCAGCGCCGCATCTGCTCGTCGTAGCCGCGCATCATGACCGCGAACGCGACGGCGAACAGCGGCACGGGGATGAGCACGACGAGCGTGAGCCGCCAGTCAACGTACAGCAGGTAGGCGAGCGCGGCCAGCGGGGTCACCACGGCGGCGAGCAGGTCGAGCAGGGCATGCGCGACGAGGTGGTGCATCTCGCGCACGTCGTCCTGAAGGACCTTCTTGACCTGGCCCGAGTTGCGCTCGCCGAACCAGCCCAGCGGCACCCGCGACAGGTGCGCGGCCATCCGGCGGCGCAGGTGGAGCTGCAGGTCGGCGTCCGCGAAGTGGGTGATCGCCCCGGCCAGGCCGAACGACGTGAACCTGACCAGCAGCCCGGCCACCGCGATCCCGGCGATCAGCCAGACCCGGCCTGCCTCGGGGGCCGGGCTCAGCAGCACCCGGGCCAGCTCGGCCACGCACACGAACGGCACGAGCGCCGAGACGGCGTACACCACCTGGAGCACGGCGGCGGCGACCAGCCTCGGGCGGATGGGGGCGAGCAGCGCCAGTAACGCGGCTCGGTCGGGAGCGGGCCCGCCGTCCTCGGGCGGGGACGCCACGGGGGCCGCCGGTTCGGCGGTGATCGTCATGTGTGAGCCTCCGCGCTTCGAGGGTTTCCGCCTGGAATTGATTTTGTTACAGGCATTCTCGAATAGGCAAGGCTCACATAACTAAGGCCTCGGCGGACTGGGGGGTGTAGGGGTGGCCGGGCGGCGGTGCAGCAGGCCGAAGCGCGTCCACATGGCCTCCGCCGCCTCGATCGAGGCCCCGGTGCGGGCCGGGTCCACGGCGGCGAGCTGGGTGACCAGGGCCTGGGCGACCGCCATGCCCGCCGTCAGCGACGGGAAGAACGCCTCCCCCTCCGCCGGCACCATGACCACCTCCTCGGCCGCCTCGGCCAGCGCGGGACTGGCCGCGTCCGTGAGGGCGAACACCCGCACCCCGCGCGAGCGGGCCACGTTCGCGGCCAGGACCGTGCTCTCGTACAGGCGCCAGAAGCTGATCGCCACCAGCACGTCCCCGGCGCCGAGCGCGGCCACCGCGTTGGCCAGCTCCGCGTCGCCGTTGGTCACGGCCGTGACGGGATAGCCCGCCAGGCGGGCGTTGTGGGCCAGGGCCAGCCCGACGGCCGCGTAGCTGCCGTCGGCGACGATCACGGTACGGCCCGCCGCGGCCACGGCCTCGGCGATCGTGAGCAGGACGCCCTCGTCGAGGCGTCGGTTCAGCAGCGCGAGGCTGTCCAGGTCGCGCCGGAGCGAGCGGGAGCTGGGCGAGCCGGTGCCGCGGTGCTCGGCGGCCACCTGGCCGGCGCTCAGCGAGGACAGGTAGCGCGCCCGCAGCTCCTGCTGGAGCGCCGGCCACCCGGCGAACCCGAGCGCCTGCGCCGTACGCGTCACGGTCGCCACGTTCACCCCCGCGACCTGCGCCAACTCGGCCGCGGATTCGAACGACGCCCGCCGCGGCTGGGAGAGCAGGATCTCCAGCACCGCGGCCGCCTTGCCGCGCAGCCCGCGCGGGGGCACCCGGGTCCGCAACCACTCCTCGAAGCTGTCCGCGGCCTGCTCTGTCACCGTGTCCCTCTCCCCTGCCATTCTGCAAAGACCATTGCATTTCGGATATTTCGCACTATATGTTGCTGCGCAATCAACCTGAAGGGGCCATGACCTCGGGAAGGTGTTGTTCAATGACCCTGTTGGCCCGTCTGGACCGGCTCCCGCTGAGCCGCCCTCACTACCTGCTCCTCCTCATCGGCGGCCTCGGCTACACCTTCGACGGCATGGACTCGGCCGTCGTGGCATTCTTGCTCCCCAGCGCGCAGGACGCCTGGGGCCTGTCCAACGGCCAGCTCGGCCTCATCGGGTCCGCGACGCCGTTCGGGTTCCTGTTCGGCGCGACCGTCGCGGGCCTGCTCGGCGACCGTATCGGCCGCAAGAAGGTCATGATGTACGCGCTCGCCTTCTACGCCGCCTTCTCCGTGATCGCCGCGTTCGCCCCGAATTATGAGGTCTTCCTGGGCTCCCGGGTGCTGGCCGGGGCCGGCGCGGGCGCGGAGAGCGCGATCATCGCGCCGTTCCTGTCGGAGTTCGTGCCGGCGAAGCGGCGCGGATGGTTCATCGGCGCGCTGGCCGGGTTCTTCTCGTTCGGGTTCGTGATGGCGGCGCTGATCGGCCGCTTCGTGGTGCCGACGATGGACGACGGCTGGCGGATCGCGCAGGTGATCACCGCGCTGCCGATCGTCATGCTGCTGTGGTGGCGCCGCTCGCTTCCGGAGTCGCCGCGCTTCCTGCTGCAGAACGGCCGCGTGGACGAGGCCGAGGCGGTGGTCGCCGACCTCGAACGCCGCGTCGAGCGGGCCACCGGACAGCCGCTCCCGCCGGTGCCCGAGCCGGCCGCCCAGCCGGCCACCAACACCGCCACCAAGACGGCCGGGGTCAACCTGATCAGCGCGCTCCGGTTCCTGTGGAGCCCGGTCATGGCCAGGCGGACGGCTGTGACGTGGCTGATCTGGTTCGTGATCACGTTCTCGTACTACGGGTTCTTCTCGTGGATCCCCACCCTGCTCGTGCAGCGCGGCATCACGGTGACCAAGAGCTTCGAGTTCTCGATCATCATCTACCTGGCGCAGGTCCCCGGCTACTTTTCCGCGGCCTGGCTGTCGGAGCGGCTCGACCGCAAGAACACCATCGCGATCTACCTGTCCGGCTCGGCGGTCAGCGCGTTCTGGCTGTCGCAGATGGACACGCCCGCCACGATCACGCTCGCGGGCGCGGTGCTGTCGTTCTTCCTGAACGGCACGTACGCGGGCGTCTACTCCTACACCCCCGAGGTCTTCCCCACCTGGATCCGCGCCACCGGAACGGGCCTGTCGAGCGCGTTCGGGCGGGTCGGCAGCATCCTGGCCCCGACGATCATCGGGCTGTCGGCGGCGAGCCTCGGCTTCGGCGGCGTGTTCGGCCTGACGACGGCGGTGCTGGTGGTCGGGGTGGTGTGCGTGGTCGTGTTCGGCCTGGCCACGGCCGGGAGATCACTTGAGGAGCTGACGGAACCCGCCAAGGAGGCGAGCAAATGACCGGATTGAGCGAGCTTGAAGAGACCGTGCGACGGGAGGTGGGAGTGCGGCTGTTCACGGTCCTGGCCTGGGTGCCGGAACGGCGCGCGCTGCGCCGCGTCCACACCAGCCACCCCGAGCAGTATCCGGTGGGCGGGGAGAAGACCGTGGAGGTCGCCCAGGGCTGGCTGGCGCGGTGCATCGAGGGCCGCGAGCCGTACTTCGGCAAGGACCCGGCCGCGGTACGGGAGATCTTCGCCGACCACGAGCTGATCGAGAGCCTGGGCTGCGGGACGATCATCAACGTCCCGGTGGTCGACCAGGGGGAGGTGCTCGGCGTGCTGAACATCCTCGACGCCGAGGGAAGCTACGACGAGGAGTCGGTGGCCGTGGCGCGCTCGCTCGCGCCGCTCGCCGTCCCGGCGCTTCGGTCGTCGGCAGCGCCCGGAGGTGCCGCATGAGCCTGCTGCTGCGTAACGCCCTGATCCTGGACGTGACGAGCGGCGAGTACGCCGAGGGCGACCTGCGCTGCGCGGACGACCGGGTCGCCGAGACGGGACCCCGGCTGAGCGCGCCGGACGGCACGCGGGTGATCGACCTCGCCGGTGCGCACGTGGTGCCGGGGCTGATCGACGCGCACGTGCACGTCACCGCCTCCACCGCGAACCTCGGCACGCTCGGCTCCATGTCCCCCTCCTACGCCGCCGCGCACAGCGCCCAGATCATGGGCGGGATGCTCGACCGGGGCTTCACCACGGTGCGCGACGCGTCCGGCGCCGACTTCGGGCTGGCCGACGCGCAGGCGGAGGGGCTGATCCGGGGGCCACGGCTGCTGTTCTGCGGCAAGGGGCTGAGCCAGACCGGCGGCCACGCCGACTTCCGCGGCCGGGGCGAGCACCAGCAGGACGACCACCCCTGCTGCGCCGGCGTCGGCCGCGTGGCCGACGGGGTCGACGCCGTCCGCGTCGCCGCCCGCGACGAGCTGCGCAAGGGCGCGCACCACATCAAGGTCATGGCCTCCGGCGGCGTGGCCTCCCCGACCGACCGCATCGACTCGACCCAGTACTCCATGGACGAGCTGCGCGCGGTCGTCGAGGAGGCCGAGGCGGCCAACCGGTACGTCGCCGCGCACGCCTACACCGCCCGGGCCGTCAACCGGGCGCTCGAGGCCGGGGTGCGCTCGATCGAGCACGGGAACCTGATCGACGACACGAGCGTGGAGCTGTTCCGGCGGCACGACGCGTTCCTGGTGCCGACGCTGGTGACGTACTGGGCGCTCAAGGAGGAGGGGCTCACGTTCGGGCTGCCCGAGCGGAGCTGGCGCAAGGTGGACGAGGTGCTCGAGGCCGGGCTGGTCGCGCTGGAGCGGGCCGCGCGGGGCGGGGTGCGGCTGGCGTACGGGACCGACCTGCTCGGCGGCATGCACCGGCACCAGAACCACGAGTTCCGGCTGCGGCGGGAGGTGCAGCAGCCGATCGACGTGCTGCGGGCCGCGACGACCGGCGCGGCGGAGCTGGTCGGGATGGCGGGCGAGGTCGGCACGCTGGCCGTGGGGGCGCACGCGGACCTGCTCGTGCTCGACGGCGATCCGCTGGCCGACATCGGCGTCCTCGCGGATCCCGCCCACTTCAGGCACGTCGTCCAGGCGGGCCGCGTCGTCTCCGGCTGAGCCGGGGCCGCTTCGGGGCGGGCGGCGTTGCATAGTGGCAGGGTGACCACGCTGACGCGCGCCGCTCTCGTGGTGGCCGCGGTGCTGCTCCTGCTGCTCGCCCTGCTGTGGGTGTTCCAGCGGCGGCTGATCTACCTGCCCGACAGCGCGCCCGTGCCGCCCGCCGCCGAGGTCGTCCCGGGCGCGCGGGACGTCACGTTCACGACCGGCGACGGGCTCCGGCTCGCGGCCTGGTACGTCCCCGGCACCCGCGGCGTGACCGTCCTGATCGCGGGCGGGAACGGGGGCAACCGGCGCGACCGCGCCCCCTTGGCCCGCGCGCTGTCGGAGCACGGGTTCGCGGTGCTCCTCATGGACTACCGCGGCTACGGCGGCAACCCCGGCAGCCCGACGGAGGAGGGGCTGCGCCAGGACGCCCTGGCCGCCCGCGACCACCTCGGCGACACCCGCGTCATCTACTTCGGCGAGAGCCTGGGCGCGGCCGTGGTCACCCGGCTCGCCCTGGAGCGCCCGCCCGACGGCATGGTGCTGCGTTCGCCGTTCACCGACCTGGCCGCCGCTGGACGGGCCAACTACCCGTTCCTGCCGGTCAGGACGCTGCTGCGGGACCGTTTCCCGGTCGCGGAGAGCATCCGGCGGGTACGGGCGCCGGTCGTCGTCGTGTACGGCACCCGCGACACGATCGTGCCCCCGCGGCTCAGCAGGGCGGTCGCCGAGGCGGCGGGCGAGCGGGCCACGACCGTCGAGGTCGCCGGGGCGGGCCACAACGACCTGGTCATGCTGGCCGGCGACGAGGTCGTGGGCGCCGTGGTCGACCTGGCCGGGCGCATAAATCAGTAGTTCCACACCCCCTCATCGTGTACGTTCAGGAACGGAAGGATTACGTACGGTAACAATAGGGGGCCCAGTGAGACTCGTTCGCGCCGCAGCGGCGGCACTCTCCCTGGTCATGACCACCACTCCCGTCGCCGCCGAGTCGGCCCCGTCCGCGCTGGTGCGCACCGACAAGGGCATGGTCAAAGGCGAGGTACGCAAGGACCACCGGGCCTTCCGCGGCATCCCGTACGCCCAGCCGCCCACGGGCCCGCTCCGATGGCGGCCGCCGCAGCCGGCCAAGCCGTGGACGGACGTCCGCGACGCGACGGCGTTCGGCAGCCAGTGCGCGCAGCTCGCCGAGCCCTACGGCGGCAAGACGTCGTACGGCGAGGACTGCCTCTACCTCAACGTCACCGCGCCGCGCAGGGGCCGCGACCGGCCGGTCATGGTGTGGCTGCACGGCGGCGGCAACGCCGGCGGCAACCCCGCCTTCTACGACCTGACCAGGATGGCGACCCGGGGCGGCGTCGTGGTCGTGAGCGTCAACTACCGGCTCGGCGCGCTCGGCTGGCTGGCGCACCCCGCGCTGGAGACGGGCGAGCGCTACCAGAGCGGCAACTACGGGCTGCTCGACCAGCAGGCGGCGCTGCGCTGGGTGCGGCGCAACATCGCGGCGTTCGGCGGCGACCCCCGCAACGTGACGGTGTTCGGGGAGTCCGCCGGCGCCGCCGACATCTGCGCCGGCCTGGCCTCGCCCACCGCCGCCGGGCTGTTCGACAAGGCGATCGTGCAGAGCTTCAGCTGCTCCTCCCCCACCCGCACCGAGGAGCAGGCGGAGGCCGAGGGGGCCAGGTTCGCCGCGGCCGTGGGCTGTGCCGCCGGGGCCGCCGCCTGCCTGCGGGCGCTGCCGGTCAAGACGCTGCTGGAGGCGTTCCGGGGCCACAATCCGTACCCGGTCGCGGGCGGCGACCACGTGCTGCCGCTGCAGCCCCGCGCGGCGATCGAGAGCGGCCGGATCAACCGCGTGCCCGTCATGCACGGCAACACGCTCGACGAGATGCGCCTGTACGCCGGCCTGACCTATCCGAAGCCGATCACGCAGGCGCAATACGAGCAGTTCGTGCGCGCCACGTACGGGGCCAACGCCGGCCAGGTCCTGGCCCGCTATCCCGCCACCGGCCCCGACCTGCGGATCGGGCTGGCCACCATGCTGACCCACGGCACCGGCCCGCTCGCCACCTGCACGCACCAGGACGCCTTCGGCCTGCTCTCCCGGGCCGGGGTCGAGGTCTACGCCTACCAGTTCGCCGACCGCGCCGCGCCGCCGCTGATGGACGTGCCCGGTTTCGAGGAGGGCGCCGAGCACGCGACGGAGCTGGTCTACCTGTTCCCCGGCCTGCTCGGCCGGCTCAACGCCGAGCAGGAGAAGCTGTCGAACGCCATGATCGGCTACTGGACGTCGTTCGCCCGCGACGGCCACCCGAACGCCCCCTGGGTCCCGCGCTGGCCGCGCTTCAGCGGCTCCGGCGACGTGCTCAGCCTGGCGCCGGGCCGCGGCGGCATCCACCTGACCGACACCGCCGGCGCCAGCAATTGCGCCTTCTGGGGCTCTTTGCAGTCATGAAGGCCCATAATGCGGATTGTCCCTGAAGATCCGCGAGTCCCCGAGGTGAGCCATGAAACCGCTCCGCGTCGTCGTGGCCGCCGTGGGGGTGGGGGCGCTTCTGGCCGGCGGCTTCCTGTTACTGCGCGGCGGCGGCGACCCCGCGCCGCCGCGTGATCGCCTGGTGGTCGCGCCCGTGGTCGTGCGGCCCAACGTGCTGGTGGACGCCCAGGGCGCGGTCCTGGAGGAGCTCACCGGCGACTGCTCGGCCGGCCGCTACCCGTACGTCTGCATTCAGGCGACGGAGGAGCTCGACGAGGACCTGCTCCGCCGCGGCGGCCTGACCATCGTGACGGCGATCGACCAGCGCGTGCAGCGCGCCGCCCAGCAGGGCATCGACCGGTACGTGCGCCGCGAGGACGCGCCGGTCGCCGCCCAGGCCATGATCGTGCCGGGCACCGGCGAGATCAGGGCCCTGGCCGCCAGCCGCGCGCCCGGACCCGCCGCCGAACCGCCCACCGACCGGTTCGGCTTCCAGCAGGGCACCACGGCGATGGTGTACACGCTGACGGCCGCGCTGGGGAGCGGCATGCGTTATGACGACGGCTTCCCTTACCTCAGCCAGTATCGGGCGGCGAACTACCACGCGTTCAAGAACTGCAAAGGTCAGAACGTCGCCGAGCCGTCATTCTCGATCGTCAACAGGCAGCGCGACCACGGCGCGTTCACGACCCTGCGCTCGGGCACCCGGACCGCCGAGCACACGTTCTTCATCAAGCTGACGGAGAAGGTCGGCCTGTGCGAAAGCGTGCAGGCGGCCAAGCGCCTCGGGCTCAAGCGGGCCGACGGCCTGCCGTTCCAGGAATTCGAGACGTTCTCGTTGGGGATCAACGAGGTGGACCCGGTCTCGCTCGCCGGCTCGTACGCCACCCTCGCGGCGCACGGCAGGCGGTGCGAGCCGCGGCTGGTCACGGAGGTGCGCGGCGGCTCGGGCGTCGTACGTTCCTTCCCGGCGCGGTGCGAGGTGGCGCTGGAGCCCGCCGTCGCCGACGCGGTGACCGGTGTGCTGGCGCAGGCGCTGGCCAAGGGCCCGCTCAAGGGGCTCGGCCGGGACGCGGCGGGCATGGAGGGCACCACTGACGGGTTCTCCAGCGCCTCGTACGCCGGCTACACCCCCGACCTGGCCTCCGCCGTCTCGCTCGGCGACCCGCGCGGCGCGGTCACGCACAAGCTGTCGGACATCACCATCGGCGGTCGTCGCTATCGGCACGTCGAGGGCACGTCGATCCCCGGCCCGATCTGGAAGTCCTCGATGACGGAGGCGCTGGCCGGCAGCGCGGGGACGGCGTTCGCGAAACCGGACCTGGCGCGCTTCGGCGACTGCCGCGACCACTGCGCACCGTGACCCCTCCGGCCCCCGCGTGCGCGGCCGACCCCGAGGCCGCCCCCGCCGACCCCGCGCCCGGTGGCTCAGGAGGGGTGGTCGAGGAGTGACTCCAGCTCGGCGACCGCGTGGGCGCGGTGGATGTCGAGGGTCGTCACCACCTCGTCGGCGGCGAGGCGGCGCAGGGCGTCGAGGGTGGCGCGGTGCTCCTTGACGACCCGCTCCCGGTTGCCCGCGTCGCCGTAGTACATCGACCGGTAGGCGTCCGTGGTGTCCCACAGGGTCCTGATCAGGCGGACCAGCCGGGGCATGCCCGCGCAGTCGAACAGCGTCATGTGGAACAGCCGGTTGGCCGTCGCCATGGCCAGCACGTCGCCCGCCACGGCGGCCCGCTCGACCTCCTCCTGGGCCGACTCCAGCCGGGAGAGATCGTCGTCCGTAAGCCGCTCGACGGCCCGCCGGACGGCCTCCTCCTCCAGCAGCTCACGGATGCGGTAGACCTCGCGCAGGTCGTCGAGGGAGAGCATGACGACGCAGTAGCCCTTGTGCGCCTTGTAGGTGACCAGGCCCTCGCCTTCGAGCGTCTTGAGCGCCTCGCGCAGGGGGACGCGGCTGACCTGCAGCTCCTCGGCCAGCGCGTCCTGCCGGATGGGGGCGCCGGGACGCAGGCGCCCGGTGGTGATGGCAAGGCGGAGCTCGCCCAGCACGAACTGCTGGGCCGTCGGCGGCCTGCGTCGTGCCTCGTCCGAACTCATCGCCCCAATATCTCACGAACCCATTCCTCGTCCTCCCCCAGCCGGGGCGGCCGGTGGCGGTAGGAGGGCGGGGTGGCGCTGAGCCGCAGGGGGTTCGCGACCTGCCCGACGCCGTCGAGCCGTACGGAGGGCTCCAGGCCGAGGTCGTCGGCCAGGGCGAAGGCGGCGGCCAGGTCGTTGATCGGGCCGCAGGGCACCCCGGCGGCGGTGAGCGTCTCGAACCACTCGTCGGCCGTACGGGCGGCCAGCGCCGCGTTGAGCTCGGCGACGAGCCCGATGCGGCCGGCGACCCGGTCCGCGTTGGTGGCGTAGCGGGGATCCCCGGCGAGGTCCGGG
Organism: Nonomuraea sp. NPDC003709; assembly: GCF_040610775.1. NCBI lineage: Bacteria > Bacillati > Actinomycetota > Actinomycetes > Streptosporangiales > Streptosporangiaceae > Nonomuraea > Nonomuraea sp. NPDC003709. The sequence goes on from NZ_JBEXMW010000015.1 coordinate 124,295, forward strand.
CGGTCCAGCACCCCGCAGAGAGCCTGGAACTGGCGGTCGTTGCCGGCCGCGATCACGATCGGGCGGTCCGCGGCCTCGAAGACCTCGTACGGGACGATGCTGGGATGCCGGTTGCCCATCGCCTGGGGCACCACTCCGGCGGCGGCGTAGGCGGAGGCGTGGTTGGTGAGCGCCGACAGGAGGGACGACAGCAGCGAGACCTCGACGTGCTGCCCCTCGCCGGTGCTGTCGCGGTGGCGGAGCGCGGCCAGGATGCCCAGCCCGGCGTGCAGGCCGGTGATCACGTCCACCAGCGCCACGCCGGCCTTCGTCCCGGGCCCGCCGGGCTCGCCCGTGACGCTCATCAGCCCGCCCACCGCCTGCGCGATCAGGTCGTAGCCGGGCAGCCCGGCAGCGGGTCCCGACCCGAACCCGGTGATCGAGCAGTACACCAGCCCGGGGTTGAGCTCGCGCAGCGAGGGGTAGCCGAGCCCGAGCCGGTCCATCGTGCCGGGCCGGAAGTTCTCGACCACCACGTCCGCCCGGGCGGCCAGGGCCCTGGCGACCTCGACGTCCGCGCGCAGGTCGAGGGCGATCGAGCGCTTGTTGCGGTTGACGCCGAGGAAGTACGTGGCCTCGCCGTCGGGCGCGTACGGCGGCCCCCAGGCGCGGGTGTCGTCCCCCGCGCCCGGCCGCTCCACCTTGACCACCTCGGCGCCCAGATCGGCCAGCAGCATCGTGACGTACGGCCCCGCCAGCACCCGGCTGAAGTCCGCCACCAGCAGCCCCGACAGCGCACCGGTCACGCGCCCTCCTTCGTCGGTCGCGTGCGCAAACTGCTGTGTCCAATTGTTCGCTCGCTACGCTCGCTCACGCCGGCGCCCCGAGGTAGACGGTCATCGTGTGGGTGAAGAACTCGCGGGCCGCCCGCCCCTGCTCCTTGGGCCCGAACCCGCTCTGCTTGACCCCGCCGAACGGCACGTACGGGAAGGTCCCGGCCGACTCGGAGTTGATGTGCAGCACCCCGACGTCCAGCCGATCGACCGCCTGCAGGGCCACCCCCAGGTCCCTGGTGAAGATGGCCGCCGACAGGCCGTGGTCACTAAGATTGGCCAGCCCCAGCGCCTCCTCGGCCCCCGACGCCCGCACCACGCCCACCACGGGCCCGAACAGCTCGGTACGCCAGAAGTCCACCCCGGTCCCCGGCAGGTCGAGCACGGTCGGCGGCACGAACCAGCCCTCGCCGTCGTACGGGGAGGAGCCCGCCAGCGGCTTGGCCCCCTCGTCCACGGCCCGCGCCACCCCGGACGTCACCCGGTCCCGGGCGGCCGAGCTGACCAGCGGGCCCATCTCGACGCCGGGCGACAGGGGGTCGCCGACCACGAGGCGCGCGGCCCGTTCGGCCACCCGCTCCAGCAGCTCGTCCGCGACCGGGGAGGCCACGATGAGCCGCGAGGTGGCCGTGCACTTCTGGCCCGTGGAGCGGAACGCGCCGAGGCAGACCTGCTCGGCCGCGTGGTCGAGGTCGGCGTCGGCGAGCACGACGGAGGCGTTCTTGCCGCCCATCTCCGTCTGCACCGGCTTGCCCAGCTCGCCGCAGCGCGCGATCACGGCCCGCCCGACCGCCGTGGAACCGGTGAACGAGATCGCGTCCACGCCGGGGTGCTCCACGATGGCCGAGCCGGCCTCGGCCTCGCCGTACACGAGGTTGAGCACGCCGTCCGGCAGCCCCGCCGAGGTCAGCGCCTGCGCCAGCCGGTAGGCCAGCAGCGGCACCAGCGACGACGGCTTCCACACGACGGTGTTGCCGTAGCTGAGCGCGGGCGCGATCTTCCAGGCGGGGATGACGATCGGGAAGTTGAACGGCGTGATCAGCCCGGCCACGCCGATCGGCTTGCGGACCACGAGGACGTTCTCGCCGGGCCGCGGGGAGGCGAAGATCTCGCCGCTCTCCCGGTCGGCCTCGCCCGCGTAGTAGCGCAGGATCCGGGCCGAGCCCCGTACCTCGGCGACCGCCTCGGGCAGCGTCTTGCCCTCCTCGCGGGCCAGCTCGGCGCCCCACTCCTCGGCGGCGGCGTCCACCAGGTCGGCGGCGGCCACGAGCACCGCCGCGCGGGCGTGGTGGGGCGTCGCCGCCCACTCCGGCGCCGCCGCACGGGCCGCGGCGACGGCCCGCTCCACCTCGGCGACGGAGGCGAAACGCCCCCGCGCGACCACTTCACTGGGCCGGGCCGGGTTGGTGTCGGCGAACTCCTCGCCGTCGCCCTCGATCCAGCGGCCGCCGATGAGATTCAGAAGGTCCATGGTCAACGAACCCTAACTGTGCAATATTGGATTTTCAATATTGGATCCAAAATACGGAGGCCATCCGATGATCACCCCGACCGCGCTCTTCGCCATCGACACGCTGCTCACCGAGGAGGAGCGCGAGATCAGGAACACGGTCAGGCGCGTCTGCGACCGGGAAATCCGCCCGAACGTCGCGGAGTGGTTCGAGACCGGCGAGCTGCCGGCCCGCGAGCTGGCCCGCACGCTCGGCTCGCTGGGCGTGCTCGGCATGCACCTGGAGGGGTACGGCTGCGCGGGCATGGGCGCGGTCTCGTACGGGCTGGCCTGCCTGGAGCTGGAGGCGGCCGACTCGGGGCTGCGCAGCCTGGTGTCGGTGCAGGGCTCCCTCGCGATGTACGCCATCTGGAAGTACGGCAGCGAGGAGCAGAAGCAGGAGTGGCTGCCCGCGATGGCGGCCGGCGAGCGCATCGGCTGCTTCGGCCTGACCGAGCCCGACTTCGGCTCCGACCCGGCGGGCATGCGGACCACGGCCAAGCGCGAGGGCGGCGACTGGGTGCTGAACGGCACCAAGATGTGGATCACCAACGGCTCGGTCTCGGACGTGGCGGTGGTGTGGGCGCGTACGGACGAGGGCGTCAGGGGCTTCCTGGTCCCGGCGGGCACCCCGGGCTTCACCGTGAACGACGTCAAGCACAAGATCTCGCTGCGCGCGAGCGTGACGAGCGAGCTGGTGCTCGACGGGGTGCGCCTGCCGGACGCGGCCATGCTGCCCGGCGCGCGGGGCCTGTCGGGACCGCTCGGCTGCCTGAACGAGGCGCGGTTCGGGATCGTGTTCGGGGCGATGGGGGCGGCGCTCGACTGCCTGGAGACGGCCATCGCGTACGCGGGTGACCGCGAGGTGTTCGCCAGGCCGCTGGCCTCGTTCCAGCTCACCCAGGAGAAGCTCGCCGACATGGCGCTGGAGCTGGGCAAGGGCCTGCTGCTCGCCGTGCACCTGGGCCGGCTGAAGGAAGCCGGGACGATCACCCCCGAGCAGGTGAGCGCCGGCAAGCTGAACAACGTGCGCGAGGCCCTGGAGATCGCCAGGAAGTGCCGCACGCTGCTCGGAGCGAGCGGCATCACCCTCGAATACCCGGTGATCAGGCACTCCGTGAACCTCGAGTCGGTGCTGACCTACGAGGGCACGTCCGAGATCCACTCCCTGGTCCTGGGCAAGGCGCTCACCGGGATCGCCGCGTTCCACTGATCAGAACGTCTGCCAGGTCGCCTCGGTGACCTGGCACGGCCCGCCCTGGTGCACCCGCAGCCGCGCGGCGACGAGGTCCAGCGCGATCGTCGCGACGGTCTCCCACCGCTGGTTGATCGGCATCGTCTGGTCCGGGTGGGCGCAGACCGGCGCGTCCTCAGGGCCGTGGCTGAGCATGGCCAGCGCCCGCTTGGTGTGGTCGTCGCTGCTCAGACCCTCGGTGTTGGCCCGCAGGTGCTGGAACCTGGCATACGTGCTGGGCCGGTCGGTGGAATGCCGCTCGTCCTTGGCCAGCGCGGGGTCGAGGAAGTGGTTGCAGTGCTGCAGCACGCCGTCGGGCTCCGGCGGTATGACCGCGACGCCGGCCGGGGAGATCTCGATCGAGGCCGCGTCCGACGAGGTCACGGCCGTGATGACGGTCGAGGCGGAGACGGTGGCCGAGCGCGCGATGTCGGCGGCCTCCGCCACCGTGGTGGCCTCGTCCAGGATCCTGCGGGCGATCAGGTGGACGGGCACGCCGAGGTCGGCCGTGTCGGAGTCGTGGCGCAGGATGTTGAAGTGGATGCCGAGCCCGCCCGTGTTCACCCCGATCTTGGCCAGCGCCCCGGCCTCGGTGAACGTGCGCACGACGTGCCCCGGACGCGGCTCCAGCTCCCAGAGCATGGGCGCGTCGCGCAGGTGGTCGTGCCAGTCCCACGTCTGCACCGTGCGCGGCGCCTCCCCCGCCCCGGGCAGCACGACGGAGGTGGAGCACTCCCCCTCGCCGGTCGCGTCGATGGCGGCCAGGATCTCCGTGCGCGCGTTGACGACGGCGACCTGCCAGGGCTCCAGGCCGGCGCCGCGCGCGATCCCCGCGATCTCCTCCGCCAGGTGCGGCGCCCAGTCGGCGGTGCGCTCCAGGCTCAGCTCGCCCCACGTACGGACCTGCGCCGCGGTGGCGCCCGCGACGCTGAACAGGTCGGTGTAGCCGGAGAGGTTGGCACGGATCGCCTTGCTCCGGTGCGTGCCGAGTTCTTTGCCGCGGGCTCGGGGGTCAATCTGCGTGGACGTGAAGGTGGGGAAAGTCATGAACCATCCATCAGGTCGGCGAGCCTGGGGTTCTCGGCCGCGAACGAGGCGCGGACGCGCGCGTACCGCTCGGCGTCGATGTCCTGGCTCAGTTTGAACATGCTCTTCTCGGTATGCACATGCACCCGAAAAGCCACTACCCCCGGCAAGAGCGCCGCGAACCTCTCCCTGGACGCCGGGGTCGGCTCCCAGGAGGGCGAGCGGAGCGACTCCAGCGCCGTGACGGTGCGCTCCACCACGTCGAGCGCATCGTCGAGCAGTTCCACCCGTCCCGTCACGTGCACGGCCGCGTAGTCCCAGGTCGGGACGGCCGGGTCGGTCGCGTACACGGTGGGCGAGACGTACCCGTGCGCGCTGGAGAAGACCACGAGCACCTCGGGCGAGGACTCGAAGGAGCGCCAGTGGGGGTTGGCGCGGGCCATGTGGCCGAGCAGCGCGCCGCCTTCGAGGACGCCTTCCTCGAGGATGACGGGGACGTGCGTGGCGACCGGCACGCCGTCCACCGTGCTGACGACCAGGGCGAACGGGTTCCGCCTGACCAGCTCGACCGCCTGGGCCGGGTCCTTGGCGGCGTAACGGGGGAAGACGTGCATCGGGCTACTCCACCGCGCTCAGGATCGCGTCCCAGGCGAGCTCCGACGCGAGCGTCCCGAAGCCGGTGGGCTTGACGCTCACCAGGTCCACCTCGTCCGTGGTCATCGCGAACAGCACGTCGCCGTCGTTCATGGTGTGGAACGGCTGGATGCCGCGGTGCATGGAGCTGTGCACCTGGCGGCCCACCTGGAGCAGCTCGATGTCGGTCAGCTTCACGTTCGTCACCAGGACGGTCAGCGTGGTGTTGCCCATGACGGCCGGGGCCGGGTCGCCGACCATCGCGGCGTAGTCGGCGCCGGGGTGGCGGCGGGCGCCGTCCTCGGCGTGGTAGTTGCCGCGCACGATCCCGCCCTGCCGGTCGACGACCGCGCCGACGGCGTTGACCACGGTCGCCACCAGCACCTTCGCCTCGCCGAACGTGCCGAACGCGGCCCCCTGGCCGGCGAACTCCGCCCGGCCGAAGTCCACCTTGCCGGCGCTCGCCGTGCGGCCCGCGCCGCACCGGCCCACCGGGAACTCGCTTTCGACGGCGTTGCGGAGCGCGGCCCGGCCCAGCTTGCCGTCCGGGTAGACGGCGGTCTCCCTGGCCGAGAAGTCGTAGATCACCGCGCCGGACACGAGCTGGAGGTCGTCCCATCGGGTCCGGTTGTCCCTGCGGGCCAGCAGCTCGTCGCTCACGCCCGCGGCGGCGGCCAGACCGTACACCGAGCCGCCGGCGAAGCAGATGGCGTGGTTGTAGTCGTACCCCCCGCTCACGCCGACCGCGCCGCCGCGCGCGTCCACGGCCGTGCGCGCACCCGCCGGCACGTGGATCACGGTGCACCCGGTGGGGCCCTCCGCGTACTCGGCCGTGCCGACGAGCACGCCGGGCAGGTCGAACGCGACCGACCCGCGCCCGGGGCTGGCCTGCGGGGTCAGCGGCAGGTCCGCGTTGCGCGGGACCCCGGGCGCGAACGCGGACGGGGTGGCGAGCCGGGGCTCACTGGTCACAATGCCTCCAGAAGCTGCTTCGAGTACTCGTGGGCGGGTGCCGTGTAGAAGGTGGCGGTGTCGGCGGTCTCGACGATCTCGCCCTTGCGCATGACCGCGATCCGGTCGGCGACGTAGCGGACCGCGCCGAGGTCGTGGGAGATGAACAGGGCGCTGAAGCCGTACTCGGCCTGCAGATCCTTGATGAGGTTGAGGATCTGCACCTGCACGGAGACGTCGAGCGCGCTGACGGCCTCGTCGAAGACGATGAACCTGGGCCGGGTGACCAGCGCGCGGGCGATGGAGACGCGCTGCCGCTGGCCGCCGGACAGCTCATGGGGGTAGCGGGAGGCGAACGACGCCTCCAGCCCCACGTGCTCCAGCATCTCGGTGACCGCGTCGCCGGCCGGGCGGCCGAGCACGTCCAGCGGCTCGGCGACGCTCTGGCCGACGCGCATGCGCGGGTTGAGCGACCAGTGGGGGTGCTGCAGCACGGCCTGCATCCGGCCCGCCAGCTCGCGCCGCCGCTTGGGGAAGGGGCGGCCGTCGAACCTGACCGTGCCGGACGTGGGCCGCTGCAGGCCGAGCGCGACCCGGCTGCTGGTCGTCTTGCCCGAGCCGGACTCGCCGACCAGGCCGAGCGTCTCCCCCTCCGCGACGGACAGGGACACGTGCCGCATGGCGTCCAGGTGGATGCGCCGCAGCGGCGGACCCGCGGCGAAGGTGACGGTGACGTCGTCGAGCTCGAGTATCACGCCGCCACCTCCCCCGCGCGGTGGCAAAGCACGTCCTGGTCGCCCACCCGGACCGGTTGTGGGCGCTCGTGCTCGCAGCGCTCCTCCGCGAACGGGCAGCGCGGCGCGAAGGCGCAGCCCGGCGACGGCCCGGTGAGCACGGGCGGGCGGCCGGGCACGGGCTCCAGGCGGACGCCGTGGGCCGCGGCGGCGGGCGCCGATCCGGCCAGCGCCGCCGTGTAGGGGTGGGCGGGATGGCCCAGCACCTCGCGGGCGGGCCCGGTCTCGACGACCCGGCCGCCGTACATGACCGCGACCCGGTCGCACCTGCGGGCGACGGCGGGCAGGTCGTGGCTGAGCCACAGGATGCTCGTCCCGGCCGCGGCGGCCAGGGAGAAGACCACGTTCTGCACCTCCTCGCGCACCTGGCTGTCCAGCGCGGCGGTCGGCTCGTCCGCGACGAGCAGCTCGGGCTCGGTGGCCATGGCCATCGCGATGGCCACCCGCTGCGCCATGCCGCCGGAGAGCTGGTGCGGGTACGAGCGCACGACGCGTGGGTCGTCGAGCTTGACCCGCCCCAGGTGGAAGCCCACGTCGGCGCCGCGCCCAAGCACCAGGCGGAGCTGGTCGCCGACGCGCATGGTCGGGTCGAGCGAGGCGATCGGGTCCTGGAAGACGAACCCCAGACGTTTCCTGCGCAGGTGGCGCAGCCGGTCGGCGGGCAGGTCGAACACCGGCTCCCCGGCCACCACGACCTCCCCCTCGCTCCGCCGGGCCGCCCTTGGCAGCAGCCGGCCGACGGCTGAGCCGAGCGTGGACTTGCCGGACCCGCTCTCGCCGACCAGGCCGACGGTCTCCCCCTGCGCCACCTCCAGGTCGGCGCCGTCCAGCGCCCTGGTCTCGGCGTAGTCGATCACCAGGTTCCGCACCGTGAGCAGGCTCATGTCAAGGACCTCGTCTCCCGGGGTTCGAGCCGGTCGCGCAGCCCGTCGCCCACCACGTTGATCGCCAGGATCGCCGCCACGAGCACGACCCCCGGGCCGAGGATCAGCCAGGGCGCGGCGATCATGTAGGTGCCGCCCTGCTGGATCAGCACGCCGAGCGAGGCCTGCGGCGGCTGCACGCCGAACCCGAGGAAGCTCAGCCCGCCCTCGACCGCGATCCCGACCGACAGCGCGTACGTGCCCTGCACCGCGATCGTGCCCGCCACGTTGGGCAGCACGTGCCGCCCGAGCACGCGTGGCAGCCCGGCCCCGCTGATGACGGCCGAGGTGACGTAGTCGCGCTGCGACACGGCCACGGCGGCGGCCCGCACCAGCCGGGTCATCAGCGGGATCGTCACCAGCACGATGCTGGCCAGCGCCGCCGTCTGCCCGGGGCCGAGCACCGCGGCGACCAGGATCGCGAGCACGATGGCGGGGAAGGAGTAGAGCACCTCCACCAGGCGCATCACCAGCTCGTTCAGGTAGCCGCCGCGGTATCCGGCGATGATGCCGAACGTCGCGCTGAGCGCCGCCGTCACCAGCACGGCGACGGACGACAGCAGCAGCGTCGTGCCCACGCCCTCCATGACGCGCGGCAGCACCGAGCGGCCCAGGTTGTCGGTGCCCAGCCACCAGCCGGGCCCCGGCGGCTGCAGGCGCGGGCCGACGATCGCGTCCGGGTCTCCCCCGGCCCCGACCAGCGAGCCCAGCGCGAACACCACCAGGACCGCCAGGCAGACGAGCCCGCCGATGGACAGCCGGTCCAGCTTCCTCATGAACGCCTCCCCGCCAGCACGCCCAATCTCGGGTCCAGAACTCCGACGAGCAAGTCGATCAGCACGTTCATCACGATGAACACCGCCGCCGCCAGCAGCACGCCCGCCTGCACGACCGCGTAGTCGCGGCGGCCGACGGCCTGCACGATGTAGGAGCCGACGCCCGGCAGGTTGAACACGTGCTCCACGATGAGCGCCCCGCCCAGCAGGTACGCGGTGATGGTGCCGAGCAGCGTCACCACCGGGGTGGCGGCGTTGCGCAGGATGTGGTGCCGGACGATGAACCACGGCGACTCGCCGCGCCCGACGGCTGCCGTGACGTACGGCTCGACCAGCACGCCGAGCACGGCGTCCCGGGTGGTCCTGGCGGTGACGGAGATGGCGAACACCGACAGGACGGCGGCCGGCAGCACCATCGTGGCCAGGTTCGCGGCCGGGTCCTGGGTGAACGGCACCCACGTGCCGACCTCCAGGCCGAGCGCGTACCGGGAGAAGACGAACACGACCAGGCTGCCCAGCACGAACTCCGGCACGCTGACGCCGAGCCCGCTGAGCAGCCGCCCCGCCGCGCCGCCGCCGCCCGGCGAGCGGCCTGACTGGGAGCGCACGGCGGTGAGCACGCCCAGGGGCACCCCCGCCAGCGCGCAGGCGACCACGGCCAGCACGGTCAGCTCGCCGGTCACCGGCAGCCGGGCCAGGAGCTCCGTGCCGACCGGCTGGCGGCTGATCATCGAGATGCCGAAGTCGCCGCCCGCGACGGCGGCCAGCCAGTGCCCGTACTGCATGAACACCGGCTGGTCGAGCCCGTAGCGGGCGGCCAGCTCCGCCTTCTGCTCGGCCGTGGCGAACGGGCCCAGCACGGTCTCCGCGAAACCGCCGGGCATCAGGCGCACGGCCGTGAAGATCAGCACGGAGACGCCCAGGAGCGTGGCGGCCGAGCTGAGCGCCCGGCCGGACCACCACATCAGCAGGCGCATGGTTACTGGGTCTTCTTCACGCGGGCGTCGGCGATCAGGCGCAGCACGTTGCCGTACCCCTCGGTGGCGTACAGGCTGGGGCTGAGCGCGTCGGTCCGGAACGCGATCGTGGCCGGGCGGGTGACCAGCGGGATCATCTGCGCGTCGGTGTCGGCCTTGGCGCAGACGGCCGCCAGCGCCTTGTCGCGGGCGGCTCCCGCGGGCTCCTTGCCGGCCGCGTCGATGAGGGTGTTCAGCTCCTTGTCCGGCTTCATGAAGCCGACGTTGAAGCCGGCCGTCTCCGGGTTCCACCACTTGGTGACCATGCCGGGGTCGGCGTAACCGGCGAACCAGGACATCGCGGCGTCGAACTCGGCGGGCGCCTTGCCGTACACCTTGCCCGACCAGCTCGCCTCGTCCAGCTGCTCGATCTTCATGGTGATGCCGGCCTGCTGGAGGTTCTGCTGGATCACCTGGGCGACCGCCGGGGCTGGCTCGGTGGAGAAGATGCTGAGCGTGAACGTCAGGTTCTGGGCGCCCGCGTCGGCCAGCAGCTTCTTCGCCTCGTCCACGCTCTTGGACGCCGACGGCAGCGCGGCCGGGTCGCACGCGCCCGGCAGGCCGGCCGGGGTGACGGCCGTCGGCTTGCCCTTGCCGCCGAGCGCCACGTCGGCGATCTGCTTCGGGTCGAGCGCGATGGCGACGGCCTGGCGCACCCTCGGGTCGGCGAACTTGGAGCCGGCCGCCTGGGTGTTGAGCATGAGGTAGTAGAAGTCCGTGGTGGCCTGGGTGACGACCTGGACGTTCTTCGCCCCGGCCAGCATGGTCGCCGAGTCGACGTTGCCCAGCGTGGCCAGGGCGGCGCTGCCGTTCTGCAGGGCGGCGATGCGCGCGGCCTCCTCGGGGGCGATCGTCACGTTGACGGCGTCGGCGGCCGGCTTGCCCTTGGACCAGTACTTGTCGTTGCGCTTGAAGGTCCACGACACGTCCTGGCGGTGGTTCTCCACCACGTACGGGCCGGTGCCGAGCAGCGTCTTGGCAGGGTCGACCGACTTGTCGTCGATCTCCTTCATGGGCAGGACGGCGGCGGGGATGTTGGCGAGGGCGGCCAGGAACGGCGTGTACGGCTCGCTCAGGGTGACCTTGACCGCGCGGTCGCCGTCCTTGGCGACCGACTTGACCGGGCCGAGCTGGCCGCGCCAGACCGACTTGGAGGCCAGCAGCCGCTTCAGGCTGCCCACCACGTCGTCGGCCGTCATCTCGCGGCCGTTGGAGAAGGTGACGCCGTCGCGCAGGTGGAAGACGTACGTCTTGGGGTCGGGGGTGTCCCACTTCTCGGCCAGCATGGGCTGCACGCTGAAGTCGGGGCCCACCGTGACCAGCGTCTCGTAGGACAGCGAGAGCAGCTGCCAGGTGGTGGCGACGTCGGCGAGCTGCGGGTCGTACCCGGTGGCGGCGCCGCTGTCGATGTGCACGGCCAGGTTGAGCGTGCCACCGGTGGGGAGCGACGGGTCGGCTGTGGCGAGGTAACCGGTCGGATTGGGCTGGTCGGGGGCTGTGGCGGGGGTGGTGGTCGTTCCGGTGGCGGCGCAGGCCGAGGCCAGCAGGGCTGCCATGACACCGCAGGCCAGGCGTATGGGACGCATGGGCCTCTTCTCCTCTAGTGGCAGGAACGTTCGGCGGCGCTCGGCGGGACGTCGAGCGTGGGGTTGCGGTCGAAGAACCCGACCGGCTTGAGTACGAAGCCGCACGTGTCGACCGGCATGATCGGCCAGTCCTCCGTGCGGGGGAAATGTGTCAGGCCGAACGTGTGCCACAGCACGATGTCCTGCCCGTCGATGTCGCGGTCGGCCCTGGTGTAGGTGGGCAGGCCCGCGCCGCCGGGATGCTGGTTGACCAGGTCACCGGCAGGATAGCGCTCTGCGGGATGGTACCGCGTCACCCACAGATGCCTGGTCGCGAACTCGGCCCGCCTGCTGATGGACGACTCCGGGTGCGCGAGCAGGGCCGGCTTGCCCTCGGGGTACAGGGCGTAGCCGACCGGGCGGCCGAGGCGGTTGCGCACGTCGGGGTTGACGACATGCCAGGTGCGCTCCCTGGCGAGGTCGGCGTCGCGCCGCCCCTCCCCCTCGGTGCGCAGCCGCTTCACGGCGCGGCCGAAGGCGTTGCGGTACGGGCTCTCGACCGCGACCGCCTCCACCTCGTCGACCGCGTTCGCCACGCCGTCCACCGTCATGTCCAGCCGGGCGCTGAAAAGGTGCTGGTGGTACGGCGCCGCCAGCCCCGGCGCGACCTCCGAGCTGTAGGGCGCGGCGCGGTCGTCGTAGGCGCCGGTGAAGACGATGCCGGTGGCCTTGACCTCCAGCTCGATGGTCCCGTCGAGGTAGAGGTACCAGTAGAAGCCGTAGTCGTAGTTGCCCACCGTGACGAAGAACGAGATCACCAGGCGCCGCTGCCTGCGGGTCTCCCTGGAGCCGTTGGCCGGATCGGTGTGCTTCCACAGCACGCCGTAGTCCTCTTCGTGCATGCAGATCGCGTTCGCGATCACCTTGGGCACGCCGGCCCCGTCCGTCACGACGGCGTCGAAGTAGGTGATCTCGCCGAGACAGTCGCAGCCGAGCTCCAGGGAGTTGGCCAGCTTGCCGAGCTGGTACTCGCCGGTGTCGAAGTAGTTCTGCCAGAACCGGATCGGGCTCGGGTCGCCGTACGGGACCAGCATCTCCGCCACCGACGCCCGGTAGACGATCGGCCTGACGCGGCCGTCGTCCTCGAAGCCGATCTGGTGCAGGGTGAGCCCTTCGCGCATGTCGTAGCCGAGGCGCAGGCTCCACTTCTCCCAGGTGACCAGGGGGCCGTCGACCGTGAAGCTGGGGCCGTCGGGCTGGGTGATGTGGATGGGCTTCTGCGTGGTCCGGTGCGGGCCCAGGTGGTAGTCGCCGGGCTCGGCGGGGATCGGCTGGGGGCCGGTGTCCACGATCTCCATGACCTCGCCCTTGACCAGGTCCACGTACGCGACCAGGCCGTCCACGGGGTGGGCCCACGGGAGGCTCTCCGGCGTGGGCATCAGGTGCGCCAGCACCCTCGCCACCCGCCGGCCCTTCTCCTTGGGGAGGCCGAAGTTGCCCGCGCTCAGCGCGGCCAGGTAGACGCCCGCCGGGTCCTCGATCCCCCGGCGCCGCAGCGCCTCGGCCCAGGCCGGGTCCTCCCGCAGCACCCGCCTGACCAGGGCGTGCTCCTCGTCCAGCATGGGCACCTGGCCGTCGGTGACCGGGTCGATGGGCCTGCGCTCCTCGACCGTGGCCGCGCCGATCGACACGATCACGTCCTCGGCCGTCTCGGTGGCCAGGTCCAGGAGGAACGCGCGGGCCCGGCGTCCGACGGGGGCGCCCGGCTCGTACGCCAGGACCTCGCCCTTCGGCGGCTCCTCGAGGCCGAGGTAGGACACCCGCACCGTGTCGGTCAGCAGGCCCTCCTGCATCAGGATCCGCCTGACCTCGTCGATCTCCTGCGCGGCGAGGGGGTCGAGAGGGTGGGGGTGCTTCCCGGTGGTCAGGTGCAACGTTCCGCCCCTTTCTGATGCCGGAACGTTCCGGCAAGGTTTGGGCTAACTTAGTTGCGACCCCCGGACGGAGACAAGACCCAAGCGCCACCCGAAACAGACCGTTTACCGAAGCCCCCACCACCCACGCGGACCTCCGCCCGCCCATTGGGTCGCGCCACCCGACGAGAGAGAACACCGGACGGCCCGGCACCTCATGAGACGCGCAGACCGTCGAAGGGCGCCGCCGCACGCGAAGCGCCGAGACCACCGAAGGACACCGCCACACTGGAAACGCCGAACCACCGGAAGGCCCGCCACACTGGAAACGCCGAACCACCGGAAGGCCCGCCACACTGGAAACGCCGAACCGCCGGAGGGCCCCGCTGCGCGCGAGACGCGGAGACCGTCGGGCGGTCCGGTGGGGGCGCGGCGGCTCGCTCGGCGGAAGTGGGCGATCAGGGCCGCTAGCATCGGGGCGTGCGAGCAGACGAGGGGCGAGAGCGGGCAGGCGTGCGCACGGAGGAGCCGGTCACGATCCTCACCGTCGCCAGGGAGGCGGGGGTGTCGAAGACGACGGCCTCCGACGCGCTGCGCGGCTCCGGGCGAGTTTCGGAGCGCACCCGGGAGGCGGTCGCGCAGGTCGCCGAGCGGCTCGGCTACGTGCCCAACGGCTCGGCCAGGCACCTGCGCAAGGCCAGCACCGGCACCATCGGCCTGCACGTTCCCGAGGTCCTGACCCGCTCCTCGTACTACATGTCGTTCGTGTTCGGCGTGGTGGAGCAGGCGGCGCGGCATGACTACGACGTCACGCTGATCACGTCCGGCCAGCGCCGCTCACGGCCGCCGCGCGTGGACGGCCTCGTGCTCGGGGACCCGCTGGGAGGCGACCCCGTGGTGGAGAGCCTGATGGCGACGGGCCTGCCGACGGTCTCGTGCGAACGCTTCCCCGGCTCCCGGCAGGCGGACGGCGTGGTGTGGTCGGAACACGCCTCGATGCTGGGCCGCCTCCTCGACCACCTGCGCGAGTCGGGCGCGTCACGGCCGGCGCTCATCGTGGCCGGGGACGAGAGCGACTGGGCGGCCAGCGTGCACCGGGGCTACCTGAAGTGGTGCGCGGCACACGGGGTGGTGCCGCTGGTGCGACGGGTGTCCTTCGACGCCTCGGGCGACGAGGTCCGTGCCGCCGCCCGCGCCCTCCTCGACGCCGCCGGGGGTTCCGGCCGAGGCGCCGGCCTAGGGGCTGAGCAGGACGACGACCGCTCCACCGGCCGAAGCGCCGAGCAAGGCGACGGACGCTCCACCGGCCGAAGGTCTGAGCAGAACGACGACCGTCCAACCGACCGAAGGGCCGAGCAGGGCGACGACCGTCCAGCCGGCCGTGGGGTCGAGCGGGGTGATGGCCGGTCCATCAGCCGGGACGCCGGTCAGGGGCTGGATGAGGCGGGGGCGGCCTTGGGGCGGGGCGGGGATGGGCCTTTGGATGCCCTGGTGTGTGCGCCGGCCGGGGCGGCGACCGAGGTGGCGCCGCTGCTGCGGGAGGCCGGCGTGAACGTGCTGCTCGCCTCGTGCGTCGACAGCGCCGCCACCCGCCAGTCCGATCCGCCGATCACCGCGATCGACCTGCGACCGAAGGAGGCGGGGGCGAGTTGCGCGGAGTTGCTGTTCGAGCTGCTGTCCGGGGCCGCGCCCCTGGGCACGGAGCGCGTACACCCGATAGAGCTCTCCATCCGCGCCTCGACCCGCCCCCGCCCGTAGCAGCGGCTCAGCCGAAGTTGACGTCGCTGCAGAAGTAGAACGACTGGTCCATGTGCGAGGCCTGCCAGATCGTGTAGATCACGTGACGGCCGGTGCGCGAGCCCTTGCTGATGTTGTTGATCATGTACACGTCACCGGGCGCGTACTTGGGGGTCGTGCGGACCAGCTCCAGGTGGTTCCAGCCCAGGGGCGTGGTGAGGGCGTTGTAGCCCTGGCGGGTGATGTAGACCCTGATGTAGTCCGCACCATGCCTGGCCTGGTCGTTCAGGCGGATGTTGAAGGTGCTGCCGGTGAGGTTCGCCATCGTCCAGGCCCCTGGCTTGTCCATGGAGCGGTAGCGGCCGCCTTCGGTCAGGCCGGCGCTGCACAACTGGCCGTTGGGGATGACCGCCTCATGGTTGCCGGCGACCCCGTTGCGGTAGAGGCCGTTCCAGTTCCACATGGCGTTGGTGTTGTCCTGCCACGCCTGCCAGCACATGGGGTCCTGCTGCTGCATGGCGGGGTTCTGGAAGTCGTTGCCCCAGCGCAGCCAGCAGCCGTAGTTGCGGGAGGCGGGGTCGACGACCGAGCCGTGTGCCGAGGCGGACTCGGCCAGGGGGACGGCGAAGATCATCGCCGTTGTCAGCAGCACCGCGAGGGCGCGCCGCGCCCAGCGGTGGGGTCCGGCTTGGGGCATAGTGCGATCTCCGTGTTCCGGTCGGGGGGTTCCGGGAAAGGGGAGCACTCCGCGACGCGACCGTATCTGACCCCGCAAGTACACACAAATGACGGGCTATGTCAGCTCATGGTCATCGCTCCGCACACCCAGGTCGGCGTGCCGGATGAGCAGCGGAAAGGGCTTTCCCACCAACCCGGCAGATTGACTGAAACTTTCAGTTATGTCCGATCCGGAGGGGATGTAGCAATATGCGATCGACCCAGAACTAAAAGTGATGAGAATGGGGGAAGTAGCACGTGAGCGAGGGCAAGGTTCCCGATACTTGGTGGGTGACCGCAATGGCGACGACCGAACCGACCACGAGGCGCGAGATTGTCCTTCCTGCGCCGCCGTACACGGTCGACGACCTGCTCGAGTTCCCCGACGACGGGAACCGCTACGAGCTCTTCAACGGGAGCCTACTGGCAAGCCCTGCCCCCTCTAAGCTGCACCAACTTGCTGTCACCCAACTACTGCTCATCCTCGCCGGTGCAGCGCCGCCTGAGCTGAAGGTCCTCTCGACAGTCAATCTCCGGATCAGCGACAAGGACTCCTACATCCCTGACCTTGTCGTCGTGCCCAAAGACTCGATACACACCGACCCTCTCATGTTCTCGCCCGAAGAGATCCTGCTCGCGGCGGAGGTGGCCAGCCCGAGCACCAAGACGAAGGACATGATCCTCAAAACGCATCAGTATGCGGCTGCGGGCATCCCCAGCTATTGGCGGATCGAGACAGATGAAGGGCCCACACTCTACGTCCACGAACTCAACGGCAACAGCTATGACCCGCCAGTTGACTACAAGGCCGGTACCGTCGTAAGCCTGACGACGCCGTTCCCGGTTAGTTTCGACCCTGCCGAACTGGTAGGCGACTAACGGCGCCCACCTGGAGCGGTGGTGAGCCAGAGGCGGAGTAAGTGGCGGCGGCGGGACGGCTCGGGGTGGTCCTCGTAGGCGGTGCGGCTGTGCAGGGTCACGTGGTTGTTGAGAAACTGCAGGTCGCCGGGCCGGAAATCCATGGTGAGCGTGAAGCGGGGATCGTTGGTCAGGTCGTCGAGGAGGGACATGGCCTCCTCCTGCGCCCGGGTGAAGGGCGGCACGGTGGCGCCGCGCTGGGCAGAGCGTAGGTAGTCGGGGCCGTACGCGATGGACACCCCACCCTCAGGGCGAGCCGCGCAGATCGGCTTGGTGTAGAAGCTGTCGGGGCCGTCGCCGGTGCGGCGGTCGTGCCACCACGGCTCGTAGAGGACCTCGGCCAGGTCAGGCCGGGTGCGCACGACCTCGTTGTGCACCGCCACGGAGCTGACGACGGCGCTGAGCCCGCCGGATTTCGCCGGGCGGACGCAGAGCAGGGCCACGACATCGGTCGGGTCGCTGTGGTAGCCGAGCCGGCCGCTGTGCTGGTAGCTCTTGGTCCGCGCATGGGACGGGTCGGCGCCGGTGTCGCGTACGTGCATCAGCGGCGCTCCCTCCGGGGGCTGCGGGACGATGCCGCCCACGTGGGAGGCGAGGCCGAGGGCGGCCGTCTCGCACTGGCGCTCGCTCAGCCCTTCGACGGGCACCCCCTGGATCAGCGCGAAGCCGCGGCCGTGCGTGAGCTCGTCGCGCACCCGGCGCAGGACGGGGCCGAGCGTCGGCAGCCGGAAGCTCTCTCGCGACACCTCGCTCCCCGCCGCAAGCACTTCCTGCCGGCGTGCCTCCGTAACCTCACTCCCCGCTGCGTGCACTTCCCGCCGGTGCGCCTCCGTGACCTCGCTCCCCGCCGCAAGCGCCTCCTGCCGGCGTGCCTCCGTGACCTCGGTCCCCACCGCATGCACGGCGGCGAGCACCTCCTGCCGGTGGGCCTCCGTGAGCCGGATCCGCCAGCTGTCGTCGCCTCTCAGCTCCGACCCCAGCCACTCCCCCGGGCCCAGCACCTCCGCCACCGCCATGGCGTGACACCACCTCTCGATCGGCAGACCGTTCGAGAATCACCTTGCCCTTCCGGATCGCCCCGGGCAGCCCCGCATCGCCCACGGCATAACGTCTTCACCCAGGGCGGAACTCGTCGGACGGCGTCGCCCGGGCTGCCAGTGAGGTGTAGACGGTCACCTCGTCCGGCTGGACCAGCCCGTCCTGGATGGCGCAGATGAGGAGTTTCTCCTTGGTCGGCGCGGGGCGGCCGGCGGCGGCGTACTTGACCCTGGCGCGGTCGATGTACTGGCGCACGGTGCGCTCCTTGATGCCCATCCTGGCCGCCACCGACGCCTTCGACATCGACTGGAACCAGAAAAGCAGCGCCGCCCGCTCCTTGTCGGACAACTGCGGCCGGTGCGGGCCCTCGTCCGTGGCGATCGCCTGGGCCATGGGCGGCGTGACGGACGGCCGGTCGGCCGCCACCTCCAGGATGGTCTCCAGGCAGGACTCCCGGGTGGCCCGGCCCTTGCCGATGAACGCCGAAGCCCCCGCGTCCAGCACCGCGCGCACCGTCTCCGGCTCCTCGTGCTCGGAGAAGACGATGACCCGCTGGCCGCCCGCGCACAGCTCGGCGACCCGGTCCACGACCATGGTGCCGTTGAGATTGAGATCCAGCAGGAGCACGTCGGCCTGCACGCCCCGTACGGATTCGATGGTCGGCCCCTGCGCGACCAGCTCCACCGGGCTCGGCGGCCCGAACCACGACCTCACGCCGTCCACCACCACCTGATGGTCCTCCACCAGGGCGACCGTCACGCGTCCCGCCGCTCCGCCGGCGGGCCCTCCCAGATGCTGTTGACCCATACCTCCCCTCCCTGCCGCTGATAGGTGACGACGACCCCGCTCGGCTCCCGTACCGGGGTGGCGCTGACGGGCAGGTCGTCGTTGTCGGCCACGACGGCCACGCTCACCATTGTGGACATCGCGGACACCGTGACCCTGGCTCGCGACCTCGCCCCGTCCAGCGCCCGTACGGGTGCTCTGAGCAGATCCTCCCGTACGCCGTCCGGCAGCGCGGGCATGCGCTCCCCGAACGGCGGCGCCGTCACCAGGACCTGGCGCCGCTCGGCCGCGTCGATGCGCTCGCGCAGCACCGAAACCAGCTCGTCCGGTACGTCCTCCCGCTCCGTGATGAGCCGCCGCAGCCGCATGGCCCCGGCCGTGCAGTCCTCGCGTACGCGGGGATCCCCCGGGTCGGCCCCGTCGGCGAGCTGTTCGAGCAGCGTCTCCGCCACGTCACGGATCGCGGCGTAGCGGCGGATCCGGTCGGCGTGGATGCGCTGGGCGGACTCCCGCCAGGCGTCGTCGGCGGCCAGCCGGCGGGCCAGCAGCGCGGCGTCCTCGGCGCGGACGCGCAGCGTGTGGCAGCCCGCCGCGTAGCCGAGCTGAAGCGTGATGCTCCCCACCATGACCATGAGGTATTTGGCGATGGAGACCCGGTCGTCGGTCCCCGTCACGATCATCGCCGTCAGCATGATCCCGGCGTTGAGCGCGAGGAACGCGATCAGCTCGCGCCGCCAGGCCGGCCGGTTCCACAGGAGCAGGACGCCGACCCAGCCCACCGAGCCCCATCCCCAGTCGCTGGGGCCGAGCAGGTCCTCGGGGCGGCAGGACACGATCACCGCGATGTCCGCGGCCAGCACGACGGCGGCCAGCACGCGGGCCCTGGCCGGCCCCTCGAACGCCGTGACCAGCGATCGCGCCGCGATCACGACGACCGCCGTGTAGGCGATCCAGGCCACCGCCACCAGCCACGGCCAGCGGAAGGCCGGCCAGCCCGAGACGGTGACGGTGAGGTCGTAGCCGGTGTGCCAGACCGCGGTGATCACGACCGCGCCGATCGCGGTGTAGCGGGCGTACCGCTGCGCCACCTCTTCGATGTCATCGGTCATGGCCGCCCCCAACGCCGCGAGCCGCCCCCCGGGCCGCAGATGCCGCCGGTCATGGCCGCCACCACAGGCTCACCCGGGTGCCCTGGTCGCCGGACCGGATGTCGGCGCCCGCGTTCGGGAGCGAGCGCATCGTGTCGAGGATCGACCCGCGCACGCCGAACCTGTCGGACGGCACCCGTTCCATGTCGAAGCCGCCTCCCGCGTCCGCGACCTCCACCCTGATCTCGCCGTCGGACCGGCTGGAGACCAGCTCGGCCTCGCGCACCCCGGCGTGCAGCGCCACGTTCGCCAGCGCCTCGGTGACCGCGCGGGCGAACCGCTCCGCGACCTCCCCCGGCACCGTCTCCGGCGTCAGCCGCCTGCGGACGTCCAGCCCCGTCACCCGCCCGGCCACCTCGTCGAGCAGGGCGTCCAGGGCGATGGGCGCGGACTCGGCGCTCGGCCGGTCGCGCAGCTTCTCCAGCGCCGCCAGGTCGGCCACCGCCTGCCGGCGCAGGGTGGGCGAGGGCTTGTCGTACGTGCCCAGCCCGACCATCGTCAGCGTGTGCAGCGATGTCTCGTGGACGCTGCCGACCTGGCGCAGCTCGTCCTCGCGGCGCAGCCGCTCGACGATGAGCGCGATCTCGGCGCGCGCGCTCTCCCGCAGGAACGCGTCCGCCGAGGCGGCGGAGCGGCGCAGCAGTGTCATCAGCAGCGCGATGCAGAGGATCTGCACGAGGTGGATCCCCAGTGTGCCGGCCACCTCCTGGTACGGGGCCGCCAGCCGCATCCCGGCCAGGTACGCCCCCGCCACGACGAGCCCGACGGACACGGCCACCCACGGCCGCCACGTGACCCCCGATACGACGATGGTCATCGTGACCAGCCCCGCGATCCAGCTCGACCCGCCCTCGAGCGCGGCCCCGCCGACGAGATGGCCCTGCGCGAGGCAGAGGGCGACGGTGATGACCGCGTCACCGGCCACCAGCCAGGCCGGAAGCCGCCGGCCGCGCCAGGCCACCCACAGGAACAGCCCTGTCCACACCAGGTCGACCGCGAGCGCGGGCGCCAGCCAGGCGACGGACACCGGTGGAACGGCGCCGAGGGTCGCGGCGACGATCGCCACGAACCCCACCACACCCCGTGCCCCCGCACCGGTGCGCGCGATGGTCCGCTCCATGTGCCTGGTCGCGGAGTCGTATCTCGTGGAACCGGGGAGAGACATGAGCCGCCCGCTCGCGATGACAGCACAAGACGGGCTTCACAATAACGTAAGAGTGTCTGTGTGGCGCCGGGTGGAGACATGGATCGCATCGTCATTTCCCTCGTGCCGGCTCTGCTCGCGGTGTTGACCGCCTCTCCGCACCCTCGCTCCCCGCGCGTCCTGCGGCACGACGGCTGATCGGCCGTCATTCGCTACGACGGCCGATCAGCCGTCAGTCGCGTCCGCTCGGCAGCGCGTGTACTGGGCTGCGGGTCGCGACGATGCGATGAGAGGGGACCTCATGACCTTGCTGGTGATCTCGATCCTGGTCGGCTGCCTGTCGGTGATGACGGCCCGCGGCCGCCGGGGGAACTGGCCGCCCGGCATGCCGGTGGCCCGGCCGCGCCTGGTGGCGGTGGGGGGCACGTACGAGGGCTCGCGCGGGCGGCCGTCGGACGCGTACGTCATCCAGGAGCGGCTGGTCGCAGCGGCCCGCGGCGCGGCCGGCGGCGGGGCGGCCCACGCGGCCGCGGCCCTGGCCCTGGGCGCCGTGGTCGGCGCCAGGCCGAAGTACCAGGAGAACCTGGACGAGTGCGCACAGGCGGCGCATCGCGCCGTGCGGACCGCGTCCCTGCGCGGCGGCGCGGGGTCCGCCCTGGTCACCAGCCTGGACGTGATCGTCCTCGAACCGGGCGAGAGCCCGCGCCTGCGCTTCGCGCACGTCGGCGACGGCGCGATCTGGCACTGCCCGAAGGGCGGGCGACCCCAGCCGCTCACCACGTCGCACTCCTTCGGCGACGGCCCGCCGTTACGCGGGATCGGCTTACCCTCAGAGCTCAACCCCGAGGTCGGCGCCGTTCCGCTCCGTCCTGGCGACCGCGTCGTGGTGGTCACGAGCGGCGCGATCAGGGCGCTGGGGGCGGCGCGCATGAAGGAGCTGGTCACCGGGGGGATGTCGCCGAGCGCGTGCCTGGACCGGCTGTACGACGAGATGGCCGCGGCCGACCCCAAGGACGACGCCACGGTGATCATCGCCGACTACGCCACCGCCTGAGACGTCTGCCCGGGCCGGGATCCGGCTAGGCAGAGATCCCGGAGGCTTCTACGCTCCGGTTGTGGCGGACATCAGCTACTTCGACGCGTGGCAGCTGTGGCTCCAGGGCAGGCCCACCATCGGCTCCGACCTGTTCGGCGTCCCGATGCTGTGGTGGGGACGCACCGGAAAGATCCTCTCGTTCGTCGCCGGCACCGTGGTCATCATCGACCTGGTCGGGGTGGAGAAGCTCGCCCGGTACGGTGAACGCCTGGTGGGGTTCATGGCCGCCCGGATCACCGTGCGCCCGTTCATCGTCGGCCTTTTCGCAGGGATGATCGCGGCGGCGTTCACGGTCGTCGTCACCGGGCCGATGGGCAATGACTCCCAGCTGCGGTACGGGCTCGTGCTGGCGGTCGGCAGCGTGAGCGGCGGGCTGGCGGGCGTCATCGGCTACGCGCTCCAGCATCCCAAGTTCGCTCCGGCGGCGCGGTGGGCGTCCCTGGGGCTGTTCTTGATCGGCTTCCACTTCGACCTGCTGGCCTCATAGCCGCGCTCATGGGCCGATGATCCTGGTCGGAAGCGCCGGTCTCGCGTCCGTCCAGCCGGAGGCGGTCAGGGCGGTCCACGAGGTCAGTGCGTGTTCGCCCCGTTCCTCCGCGGCCAGCAGGCGGCCCGAGATCTCGTCGATGACGATCCGCCGGCCGCTGCCCGACAGCTCGATGCCCGTCCCGGCGCGTCCGATCGGGTCGGTGGTCGCCCCGGTGTTCCGCATGCGCGGCACGTCCGCCAGCACGCGGTAGAGCGCGGCCCGCAGCCGGGGAGTCGTCGGAAGTTGCGAGAGCAGGCTGGTGGCCTGCGTGTACAGGGACTCGTCGTCGGCCCGCTGACCACTTCTCCGGGTCCACCCCTGGAGCACCTGCCGGAGCTTCGCCACGTCGGTCGGCAGGTTCATGACCTCCTTCGTGGTGACGTGGGTGGATCCCACCTGGGGATAAGAGACTTCAGGAGCGAGCTCGTCGTCGAGTCGTACGGCGAACGGCGGCGACGGCACCACACCTCCCACACCGGGAACGCCGGGCCCCTCGCAACCGCCGAGCCGGTACGCTCCCTGCCGCCGCCAGGTCTCCTCGTCGGCCTCGGTGAGCGGCTTCCCTGACTGGGCGGTGACCACGAGCCAGCTGGGATCCCGACCCGACTTCGCCATCCAGACCTCGTGGGTGCACGTGACCCGGTAGTCGACCAATCGAGGCTCCATGCCGGCGGGCGCCTGTGCTTCCGCCCCGACAGCCATGCTCTGACCGATGGTGTGCCAGTACCGGCCGGTCGCCGGGTTCGCGTTCTCGATGCGATCCGCGGCGGCGAGCAGCACCGTACGGGCGGGCTCCAGGGAAGGCGTAGCGCCCTCGCTCCGGACCAGGACGACGGCCGCGACCGCGACGGCCGTCGCGACGGAGGCGAGCCGGAAGGCGGTCAAGAGGCGCGGCCGCCTGCGGCCGGGCTCCGCCGGCGCCTCGGCGGCCGCCTTGACCAGCAGGTCGTCGGCGGACACGCTCGATCCGCGGTCCAGCGAGGCCGGTCGCGCCATGGTGAGCAGGCGCATCGCGTCGGGCTTACGGCTCATCGGGGTCCCCTCCCTGGAACGGTCACGGGCTTTCGGGATGTGGCGGTGTCGGTGGTGTCGGTAGTGTCGGTGGTGTCCGGGGCGTCGACCGCCGACTGCAGCCGGCGGCGCGCCCGATGCAGCCGGACGAAGAAGGCGGCTCTGGTGCAGCCCAGCACCTGGGCCGCTTCGGCGGTGGACAGGCCGTGCCAGGTGGTCAGGGTCAGGATCTCCTTGTCGTCGTCGGACAGGGTGGCCAGCGCGCGGAGCACGGTGAGCCGCTCGGTGGCGTGTTCGCCCACGTCGGCGACGGCCTCCGTGATCCACGTGCGCAGCTCGGCCTCCAGGGATTCGCGGCGGGCGGCCTGCCGGAAGTTGTCGCGCAGGATGTTGCGGGCGACGCGGAAGAGCCATTGCAGCTGTGCCTGGTCGGGGATGTCGTCGAGACGCCGCCAGGCGACCAGGAAGGTCTCGCTGACCACTTCCTCCGCGAGTTGGTGCCCGGCTCGGCCGGCCGCATAGCCGTACACCCGCGCTTGGTAGGTGTTGTAGAGCACGGTGAAGCGCTCATGTCGGTTGGGCAAGCCCGTTCCTTCGGTCGGGATCACGTCTTTCATGGCGTATGTGGTCCGAAGGAAGGGTTTCTTACATCCCCGGCTCAAGATCGTGAGCGTGACCGTACCGCACGGCATCAACCCCGATGTCCCGCATTCGGCCCGCGTCTACGTGGCCGACCGCCGGACCTCGGCACGGGCATCCTGACCCAGGGCGACACCCACGAGGTCGCGCAGGCGCCGGACGCCCGGGACGGGGGCGGATCTCCCGCTCCTTCGACGGGTTCGACCTGGTGGAGCCGGGGCTCGTGGCGGTCTCGGAGTGGCACCGCACGCCGCTCTTCGCCGACCCGGCGACCTGGATGTACGCCGGGGTGGGCCACAAGCGCTGACCTCCGCCGACGCCGAACCCTGAGAGCGAGCTGTGGACCCAGCGCGAGCCGCCGCAAGGCGGTTTAAGGTTCAAGCAGTGGAACGACGCGCGGACGGGACGGCGGAGTGTGAGCACAACGGTGGAGACCGGGCGGGCCAAGGAGGGCGGCTCCCCTGCTCCCGGAAAGCGGCGCAGGCGGTGGCTCGCGTGGACGGTCGTCGCGCTGCTGGCCCTGTGGGCCGTCATCAGGGTCGCCGGCATGGAGGGCGGCTCGTTCGTGACCCAGCTCATGACCGTGACCCCCATCGGGGCCGGGCTGGCGGCGCTGACCGCGATCCTGTCCCTGCTCAGGCGCAACCGCCCGGCCGCGCTCGCCGCGGCCCTCGTCTGCGCGGTGCTGGTGTCGGTCGTGACGCCGCGGGCCTTCAGTGCTGAGCAGCCGCCCGCGAAGGGCGCGCCGCTGCGGGTGCTGTCGGTCAACCTGTTCGGCCGCGGTGACGCGCAGACCGTCGTCGACCTGGTACGCAGGTTCGACGTCGAGGTGTTCAGCGCCCTGGAGCTCACCCCGGCCGAGGTCGAGCGCCTGGACGCGGCCGGGCTGAAGCAGCTCCTGCCTTACCGGGTGCTGCAGGCCGACTTCGGCGCCACCGGCAGCGGCATCTTCTCCAAGCATCCGGTGACGGAGCTGACCGGCCTGTTCACCCCGATCGGCCACAACATGCCCGCCGCCACCGTGGCGCTGCCCGGCGGCGGCAAGGTCGAGTTCGTGGCCATCCACCCCAATCCGCCGCTCGGGCGCATGGAGGCGGAGTGGAAGGCCTCCCTGCGCGCGCTGCCCCCGGCCTCGCCGTCGGCGATCCGGGTGCTGGCCGGCGACTTCAACGCCAGCCTCGACCACCGTGCCTTCCGCGACCTGCTCGACCGCGGTTACGTGGACGCGGCCGACCAGGTGGGCAAGGGCCTGATCCCGACCTGGCCGAACGGCCGGGCCGTGCCGCCCGTCATCTCCATCGACCACGTCCTGGCCGACCGGCGGGTGGCCGTGAACCGGGTCGAGATCGTGGACGTGCCCAGGACCGACCACCGCGGTGTCTTCGCCGAGCTGCGCCTGCCCTAACCGGCCCGGCGGGCCGGCGTCTCGCAGGTGGTGAGCCGCCGCTTCGAGCCGAGCACGACGGTCTCGCCGGTGAGCCGGACGGCGGCCCGCAGCGGCAGGTCCTCGGCGGAGGGCCCGGCGGACAGCACGATCGTCCCAGGCTCGACGATGCGCCGCAGGTCAGGACCGGTGTACGAGAACGCGTCCGCGGGCACGCCGAACGCCACCGCCCGCTCCTCCCCCGGCTCCAGCGCCACCCTGGCGAACCCGATGAGCTGCACGACGGGCCTGGCGACCTGCGCGACCGGGTCGGAGGCGTAGAGCTGCACGACCTCCTCCGCCGGCCTGGCACCGGTGTTGCGCACCTTCACCAGGGCCTCGACCGAGCCGTCGGTGGGGCACTCGGCCGCGTCCGTCGTCATGGCCACGTACTCGACGGCCGAGTACGACAGGCCGTGCCCGAAGGCGTACGCCGGCGTGGGGTCCAGCACCGTGATGCCTTCCGCCCTCCTCCCCAGGGGCGGCTGGAGGTAGGTGGACGGGCTGATCGGCGGCGTGCCGGGGATCTGCACCGGCAGCCGCCCCGACGGGTTGACCCGCCCGCTCAGCACGCCCGCCACCGCGGCCGCGCCCTCCACGCCGGGGAAGAACGCCTGGACCAGCGCGGCCACCCGATCCTTGTAGGCGCCGAGCGCGTACGGCCGGCCCGAGACCACGACGAGCACGGTCGGCGTGCCGGTCGCGAGGACCGCTTCGACCAGGTCGGGCTGGAGTCCGGGAAGCCGCAGGTCGGCCGCGTCGCAGCCCTCGCCCGACGTGCCCCCGCCGAACAGTCCGGCCCGGTCGCCGACGAACACGAGCGCGAGATCCGCCTCGGCCGCGACCTCGGCGGCCCCGGGGATCCCCGACGCGTCGTCGCCCGACACCTCGGCGCCGAGGCAGTGGCGCACCTCGGCGTAGGGGAACTCCAGCGCGAGGCTCTCCCTGATGGACGGGATGGGCAGGCCCATGCCGTGCTCCGGGTAGCGGTCGAGCACGTGGTTGGGGAAGGCGTAGCAGCCCATGAGGGTGCGCGGGTCGTCGGCGCACGGCCCGATGACGGCGAGCCGGGCGGTCGTGCCGGGGCCGATCGGCAGCAGGCCGTCGGGGTTGCTCAGGAGCACGATGGAACGTTCCGCGATCTCGGCGGCTATCCCGCGGTTGCGCGGGCTGTCCAGATCGACGTCGTCCGCGCCGTCGGGGACGAGCGGGCCGCCGTCCAGCAGGCCGAGCTCGATCTTCTGGCGCAGGACCCGGCGTACCGACTCGTCGACCAGCGCCTCCTCGACGTGGCCCGCGCGGACCTTCGCGACCAGGTGCGCGCCGTACGACACCGTCTCGGGCAGCTCCACGTCGACGCCCGCCCGCAGCGCCACCTCCCCGGCCGCGGCGTCGTCCTCGGCCACCCGGTGCGTGGAGGCGAGGAACGGGACGGACCAGTAGTCGGACACCACGGTCCCGTCGAACCCCAGCTCATCCCGCAGCAGCCGCCGCAGCAGGTCGGCACTCGCCCCGACCGGCACGCCGTCGAGGTCGGTGTAGGAGCACATCACCGAACGCGCGCCGCCCTCGTGCAGCGCGACCTCGAACGGCGGGAGGATCACGTCGGCGAGCTCGCGCGGCCCGATGCTGACGGGGGCGTGGTTGCGGGCCGCCCGCGAGGCCCCGTACCCGGCGAAGTGCTTCAAAGTGGCGATGATCCCGGCGTTTTCCAGCCCGCGCACGTAGGCCGCGCCGATCCGGCCCACCAGGTACGGGTCCTCGCCCAGGGACTCCTCGACCCGCCCCCAGCGGTAGTCGCGTACGACGTCGAGCACCGGCGACAGGCCCTGGTGCACGCCCGCGGCCCGCAGGTCGCCGCCGATGGCCGCGGCCATGCGCTCGACGAGCTCCGGGTCGAACGTGGCCGCCCAGGCCAGCGGCGTCGGGTACGCGGTCGCCCCGAACGTCGCGAACCCGGTCAGGCACTCCTCGTGGGCGATGGCCGGGATGCCGAGCCGGTTCGACGTGACCACCAGCTCCTGGAGCTTGCGCAGCCGGGCCGCGCCCTCGGCGGCGGACAGCGGGGCGGTGCCGTACACGCGGGTGAGGTGCCCGAGCCCGTGGGCCAGCTGCTCGTCCAGACCTTCGGTCTTGTCGAAGCGGTCCTGCATGGGCGCCACGTTGCCGTGCTCGGGCCCGTTCTGCAGCCAGACGGAGCCGAGCTGCGCGACCTTCTCCTCCAGCGTCATCTCCGCGAGGAGGGACTCGACCCGTTCGCCGACCGTCCGCGCGCTGTCCCGCCAGGGTGCCAGACCCGGCGCGTTCACTGATGTCATGGCCTTCCTTCTGAAACCTTCGAAAGCTCATTCCGATCATTGAATTCGGACTCTAGGTGCCCACCGCAAAAGCCGTCAAGAATATTTCGATAGCTCGCCGAAACTTTCGGACTACAGCGTTATCAAGCAAAATTGCGAGAAATCCGGCCACGCTCCCGCGCAGGCACACTGGCCAGGTCAGCACCCCAGGACGCGCTCGGAAAAGATCGAGCGAGGGTCACCGCAACGGCAGGCGACTGTCACCAGAAGGCTAGCCCGAAAATGTGTTCGAGCGTGGAATCGTCGTCATGCCCCGGGACACCCCCGGGGCCGCCGACAGCGAAGGGAATGCCTTGCCCGTTCTGAGATCCTTACGCGTGGCCGCGCTCGCGCTGGTGAGCGCCGCCGCGCTCGTCCTGCCCGCCTTACCCGCCCAGGCCACGGGTCCCGACGTGGTCGTCCGGTGGAACCAGACGCTGCTCACCGCGGTGCGCACCGGCACGCTGGGGCCGCCGCTCGTGGCCAGGGCGCTGGCAATCGTGCACACCTGCGCCTACGACGCGTGGGCCGCCTACGACGCGGTCGCCGTCGGCACCCGGCTGGGCGGCTCGCTGCGGCGGCCCGCGGCGGAGCGCACCGATGCGAACAAGGCCAAGGCCGTCAGCTTCGCCGCCCACCTGGCGGCGGTCGACCTCTATCCGGCGCAGCGGGCCACGTTCGACGCGCTGATGACCGACCTGGGCTACGACCCGGCCGACACGTCGAGCGTCCCGGCGCAGACCGGCGTCACCGCGTGCCAGGCGGTGCTCGACTACCGCCACACCGACGGCTCCAACCAGCTCGGCGGCTACGCCGACACCACCGGCTACTCGCCCGTCAACGCCCCCGTGGTGGTGGCCGACCCGCTGACCTCGCTCAACGATCCCGGCCGGTGGGCGCCGCTGACGTTCGTCAACCGGGCCGGGGCGACGGTCACGCCGCCGTTCCTCGCGCCGCACTGGGGCCAGGTGGCCTCCTTCAGCGGCACCGCCCGCGGCCTCGCCGACGCCGTGCCCCCGCCGTACGCCTACGGCTCGTCCGGCTTCCGCACGCAGGCCGCCGAGATCGTGTCCATCACGGCCGCGCTGACCGACCGGCAGAAGTCGATCGCCGAATACTGGGCCGACGGCCCCAGCAGCGAGACGCCGCCCGGCCACTGGAGCCTGTTCGCGCAGCAGATCTCGGCGCGCGACCACTACGGTCTCGACCAGGACGTGAAGCTGTTCTTCGCGCTGGCCAACTCGGTCATGGACGCCGGGATCGCCTCGTGGGAGGTCAAGCGCGACCACGACTCGGGCCGCCCGATCACCGCGATCCGGTTCCTGTACAAGGGGCAGCAGATCCCGACGTGGGGCGGCCGGACGATCGACGGGGCCACGTGGGTGCCGTTCCAGGTGCCGACGTTCCCGACGCCGCCGTTCGCCGAGTACGTCTCGGGGCACAGCACGTTCAGCGGGGCGGCGGCCGAGGTGCTCAAGCGCTTCACCGGCGGCGACGCGTTCGGCGGGCAGGCCGTGGTGGCGAAGGGCTCGTCGCTGGTGGAGCCCGGGGTGACGCCGGCGCAGGACGTGACGTTGCGCTGGCCCACGTTCACCGCCGCGGCCGACGAGGCCGGGATGTCGCGCCGGTACGGCGGCATCCACTTCCGCCTGGGTGACCTGCAGGGCCGCGCCCTCGGCCGCGCGGTCGGCACGGCGGCCTGGGACCGCGCCAAGGCGTACTGGACCGGCCGCGGCTGACGTCCGCCCCATGACAGACGCACCACCACGGAGGCGCCCGCTCCACTGCGCTGAGAGCGGGCGCCTCTTCGTGCGGCGGGACGTCAGGCCACGTTCTCCTGGGCCAACCGGTTGAGCGTCTCGAGGTCGAACGAGCCCGCCTTGACCGCCGTGGTGAACGACTCCCAGTCGCGGCGCGGTACTTCCAACACCGCGTCCGGGTTGTCGACGTGAATGAGCTCCACGTGGTCGTTGATCCGCTTGGCCTCGACGCGGCCGGCGACTTGACTCATACGCACTCCTTCCAGTGCCCTGCGGGGATTCCACCCCGGCCACCCGTTCGCAGGAGGACCGGGGCGGATGCGGGAAGCCTTGCATCCCGAGGGGCGACCCGGCCACTGGGCCGGGGACGAGGGAGGTTGGAAGAACCCACTCACAGGAGGCGATCTCTTGACCCGGGGCGCAAGATTGCCGACCCTCAGGGCGCACCAGTGGCCAGTGATGGACAAGTGTCTGTTAGAGCCTTTTAAGTGAGAAGTTAGTGGAGGGGCGTAAGTTCTCGATAAATCACAGCACAGCACCACAAAGAGGACACATCATGAACGTGACCCCAGAGCGGCGGACGCGCGTCCCGGAAAGCCGGAGCGTTCGCATCACGTAGAAGTTGATCATCCCGCTTGCGGACGTTTCGAGCATTCTCGAAGCATTCCTCCGGAGATGTCTTCCCTGTCTACAGTCCTACCTGTGGGGGCCCAAGTAACACGCACCAAGGTGTGGAGCGAGCTGCGCGTGAGCTCCACTCCTCAGCTCTATATCTCCGTCTCGCCCAACCTGACCGTCCTCGCCATGATCGCCGACGCCCTCGCCGGCCGCCGCCGCGGCCTGCCCGAGCTCTGGCGGCGGGCGATCAGCTCGCGCGTCGGCCCGCTGGGCCACGAGGCCGTACGCCCGCTGGCCGCACCCGGCCACTCCGTCGCGCCGGACATCCTGGTGCCGCACACGCCCATCGGCCAGGACGTCTCCATGCAGGCCCAGATCAGCGCCCTGCACGACACGCCCCCTGACCACCTGATCAGGGACCTCGAGCAGGCGTTCGGCCCGGGGCCGCTGCCCGCGCACTGGCGGGCGGCCGCCGAGCGGCCGGCCCGCTGGCTGCTCGGCTACGCCGGCGCCTTGGCCGACGTCTGGAACACCACCGAGCCCCTGTGGAAGCGCGGCCGCCCGCTGCTGGACAGGGAGATCGAACGGGTCGGCGTCGCCACCGTGCGCGGCGGCCCGGAGCTGCTGCTCGGCGCGCTCAGCGACCGCCTCGTGTACGGCGAGCACGGCCTGCTCGTCCCGGACCTCGAACCCGGCACGTTCGAGCTGGGTGACCGCAAGATCGTCCTGGTGCCGATGCTGGCCGGCAAGGATGCCCTGATCCTCAGCATGGACAGCCCGGAGGCGGTGTGGATCGCCTACCCCGTGCGCGGGGCGGACTCGTTGTGGCGCAAGCCCCTCGCGCCGGCGGTGGACGAGCTGTCGGCGCTCGTGGGGCCGGTCCGCGCGGACCTGCTGTGCGCGCTCGACCAGCCCATGACCATGTCGATGCTGGCCACGGACATGAAGATCGCGCCCAGCGGCCTCACGTACCACTGCGACCGGCTGCGGGCCGGGCGGCTGATCACGCGCGAGCGCCGCGGGCGCGAGGTGTGGATCGCCCGCACCCATCGGGCGGACGAACTGCTGGAGCTGTTCCGGCGTTGACGGGAAGGAGCGGAATGCTCAAGTTCCAGCGCGACGCGCTGGCCACGTGCGCCGAGGCGGCCGGTGCGGCGTCCGGCGCGTTCTCGGGGATCAAGGGCCAGGCGCCGGGCGCGACGGCGTTCGGGAACGTGTCCGGATCCGCGGCCATGGCCACGGCGGCGGCCGACCTGGCACGGGTCTCCGAGCTGGCGGCGAGGACCCTGGGCGGCCGGCTGGAGGCGGTCGAGCGCACGCTCGACGCCGTCCGGAGCACGGTCATCGAGGCCGATGGCGGCGCGGTTCGAGCATGAGCCCGCTCGACGAGGTCAGAGCCGCGCCTGGTGGCGCGGAGCTGGCCGAGCTGGCCGCCAAGGTGATCGGCGACCCGGGCGGGATCGCCGCGTCGGCGAACGCCTGGCGCACCGCCGCCGGCACCGGTCAGCGGCACAGCGAGGCGATTCGCACCGCGACCGCCGGCGTGGGCGGCGCGTGGCAGGGCGGCAGCGCGGACGCGTTCACCGGCTACATGGGCCAGGTGGTGCGCTGCGGCGACGGGCTGCGGCAGGCGCTGCAGGAGTGCGCGGGCCACCTCGACGCCGCCGCGAGCACCCTGCGCTCGGCAGAGTCGCGGGCGCTGGAGACCTGCCACGCCTACGCCGCCGCCGCGCAGGAGGTGCGGGGCCGCGAGCCGCGGCCCACCGAGGAGCAGGTCACCCAGAGCCTGAAACCCGCGCTCGACCAGGCTCGCGGCACGCTGCAGCAGCTCGTCGCCGACACCGGCACGGTCCTGTCCGACACGGCGGGAAAGATCCAGAAGGCGCTCGGCACGATCCCGGACGTCGCCGCCGAGCTGGGCGAGCCGGACGCGCAACCCTTCGCCCCCCGCGCGGGCAAGCCGCTCGGCTGGTCGCCCGCGCAGCAGGGCCCGGGCACGACCGCGCTGGCCGCGACCACGGGCTCGTCGGGCGCCGGGTTCGGCGGGTACGGCACCAGCGGCCCGCCCCCGCCCGGCGGCGGGCCCGCTCCTCCAGCGGAGATCGCCGGCTGGATCAGCCAGGCCATCGAGATCCTCAAGGCCAACGGCTACCCGGTCGAGAAGATGAACGTCAACGACATCTACACGATCATCCGGCACGAGTCCGGCGGCAATCCGAACAGCATCAACACCTGGGACTCCAACGCGGCCAGAGGCACGCCGTCCAAGGGGCTGATGCAGACGATCGACCCCACCTTCCAGCGGTGGAAGCTGCCGGGACACGACAACGTCTGGAACCCGGTGGACAACATCATCGCAGGCGTCCGGTACGCCATCGCGACCTACGGCTCGGTCTCGAACGTGCCCGGCGTGGTCGGGATGAAGACCGGCGGCAGCTACCGCGGCTACTGACCCGCGGCCTGCTGCCCCCTCCCTTCGAGCACGGGCTTGGCGGCCCTGGCCGGGTCGAGCACCGGCCCTTCGGGGATGAGCTGGAGCACGTTGGCGGGCACCGGGGTGGCCTGGCCGGGGGCGTAGCCGAGCTTGGCCAGCACGTCGGTGCCGGGCACGGCGTAGCGGCGGCCCTCGGCGGTGACCAGGTAGTAGGACTGGACCGCGTTCAGTTGCCCGTCGCCGGGCAGGACGCCGGCCAGCACCGCCCTGCCCGGCGGCAGGCGTACCAGGTCGGTGGCGTCGCCGCGCGGCTCGGGCAGCTTGGCGCCGGTGGTGAGCCGGACGCGGGTGGATCCGGTGCCCGTGTCGGCGTAGACGACGCAGATGGCACCGGCCGGGTCGTAGGCGGTCATGCGTGGCATGACCGCGGGCAGGCCGTCGGCGGGGACGGCGGTCCGCGAGTGGGGGGCGGCGTTGGCGGAGGCCGCGTCGACGGCGATCTCCCTGACCGCGCCGCCGCCGTAGGCCGCCCTGCTGTCGGGGTCGCTCAGCAGCAGCGTGGCCTGGGTCTGCGTGATGGGGGCCAGTCCGTCGTCCAGCAGCACGTACCAGCGGTCCTCGCCGCCGGCCACGCCGCCCGCGCGGAAGACCTGCCCCACGGCCGCCGTCCTGCCCCCGGGCCCCGCCACCGGCCGGCCGCGCCCGCGGACGTCGGGCGCGGCCAGGTCGGGCCCTTCGGGCAGCGCGTTCAGCCAGGCCACGGGCACGGCGGCGGGGACGGCCGAGGTGAGCCCGCGGGCGATGCCGGTGGGGACGCGCATGCGGGCGCCCCGCCAGATCGCCCACCGCTGGCCGCCCACGTCGACCAGCAGCGCGTTCCCCTCCGCGAGCGGCGTGCCGCCGAGGTCGCGCCCGGCGACCAGCGTCACGTACGGCTTGCGCCCGGTCGGTTCGGCGCGCTCCTGGACGCAGGCCGCCCAGGGGCCGCGGGCCAGGTTCGCGGGGCCGGGCAGCGAGTCGGGGGCCTCGGGGATGCCGATGAGGGCGCCGCGCTCGTACTTGGCCAGCGCCTCCCGCGCGACGACGCGCTCCTTGACGTCCTGGGAGGCGAGCACGAGGCGGGCGGAGGCGTAGTTGGCGACGGGGATGAGCCGGCGCTGCTCCTGGCTGTAGACGAACCTGGCGCCGGTCTCGCGCTCGATGATCAGCGTGCCGGGCTCCTCCAGCGCCTTCGTGCCGCCCGGGCGCAGCAGGCCGAAGACCGCGAAGCCGACGCAGAGCAGGACCGCGACCATGATGCCGGCGAGGAAGCCGATGTTCTGGCGGCGGAGCGGCCATTCGGGCTGGTTCGGCTGGGCCCGCAGGAGCGCCAGGCCGATCCGCTGAACGGTGAGGCGGTACGCCTGATAAAGGTCGCGCTGGCTGTGCAACTCCCGCCCCTTGGATCACATGACTCCCCTACTTAACCCAATTTATCGGGATAAATAGGGAGAAGCTGTCTGGTTTCGTAATTGAGAATTATCAATGACCAGTGAATGACGTACCTGTCCCGCGCGCCCGGCACGTTACAGGCTGATGATCGTGAATCCGGATACGCGTTATATCACCCCCGACGCGATCGGCGAGGTCCGGCGGGGCATCAGGGACGACCTCCTGCCGGTTTTCGACGAGGTGCGCCAGATCTTCGAGCAGAACCGGGCGGTCGGCTTCCCCGGCTGGGGGCCGCTGGGCGAGTGGACGGTCGGGGCACTGTACCGGTCGCTGATCGACTCGTTCGTCCGCGACACCGAGACCGCGCTCGCGGTGATGCGGAAGTGGGAGGGCGAGGACCTGGCCTTCGCCGAGCGCAACTGGCGCACCGCCGAGGACCTGATCGTCCAGCGGGTGAAGAAGCCGTGAGGCCCAGGGTGGCCGGGCGCGCCCGGGACGGCTCTCCCCTGCGCCTGTCGAAGAACCCGCCCGACCCCGAGGCCGTGCAGGGCATCCTGCGCAAGGCGGCCAGGATGGAGCCGTCGGTCGTCGTCGGCATGCTGGCCACCGTTCCCGCGGTCGCGAACGTGCCCGGCATCTGGGAGGCGGCCGCCAACCTCCAGGCGGGCGCGGGCGGCCGGCTCGACAAGGGCGCGAACAACTCGATGACCATGGTGATCAACAACTCGGGGCAGAACTGGGTCGCCGGGGACCAGAAGGAGTTCGCGAGCGCGGCCAACCGGCTGCGGGCCGAGCTCGACGCCTTCCGCACCAACGTGCAGTGGGTGGCCGGGCACGTGGACAGCATCGGTGACGGGTTCATGGTCTATTGGGGGGCGGCGGCCAAGATCGCGCAGGAGACGTACCTGCGGCTGGCCGCGCTGCAGGTCCTCGCGCTGGCGCCGCAGACCAGGCTGGCCGCCAGGATCGCCATGCGCAGGACGGGGGTCCAGGCGAGCGCGTCGCTGGCCGCCTCGACCGGCGTGCTGAAGCGGTTCCTCGGCTCGCTCGGGCTCAAGGACGTGCTGGGCGGCGTCGCGGCGGGCGTCGGCGGGACGGCGGCCGTGCAGCTCGCCTTCATGCGCCCGACCGGCGCCGCGGCGATCGACTTCGGCACGGGGGCCGTCGACCCCGCGAAGGCGGGGACGTTCGCCGCCCCTCCGCAGGGGCAGCCGCTCCCGCCCGGCACGGGGTCCTTCCAGTGGACGGTCAAGGCATCGGGCGGCGACATGAGCCTCGAGGACGTGGTCAAGAGCCGTAGCTAGCTCACCAGCCCGCGGATGGTCTCGTACAGGTCCATCACGGCCAGCGCCAGCGGGATCAGGGCGATCATCAGCAGGATGTCGAAGATGTCGCCCACCCGGCCCCAGAAGGGGGACGGCCGCGCGGACGTCAGCCACAGCGCCGTCCCCGCCACGGCCAGGGCGAGCACGACCAGCCCGGGGACGATCCCGTAGAGCACCACCCCGTCGGCCGCCGTGACCACCGCGGCCGCGGCGGGCAGGGCCACCCCCAGCAGGGCCGCGGTCAGCAGCCAGGCCCGCTGGCCGCGGCCCTCGAACACGCGGGCCCGCATGAGCAGCGACAGCGACAGCACGGCGCTCATCGCGAACGCGGCCCAGGTGCCCGCCACCGTCAGCAGCACCTGGGCGGCAAGTACGATCACCGCCACGCCGGCGACCAGCCCCGTGCAGAAGCGGTCGGCCAGCACGGTCTTGTCGATCACCAGCTCCCCGTCCAGGTCGCCGCTCTCGCGGCGCAGCTCCTCCGCCGTCGTCGGCAGCGCGGGCAGCGGCATGCCCGCCAGCCGGAACGACAGCGAGGGGATCGCCGTGGTCAGCCCCACCGCGAGGGCCGCGAGCACCGCCACCACCCCGGCCGCGGGCAGGTCGAAGGCCATGACCAGCCCGGACGCCAGCAGCCCGGACAGCGCGGCGGCGGCCACGCCGAGGAACGTGGGCAGCCCCTGGGCGACCGCGAACCCGGTCGCCGTGGCCAGCATCAGCACCACGCCGCAGGCCGACAGCAGGGTGTCCGGCTGGACGACGGCCGCCGAGGCCGGTCCGGTCAGGCCCGCGACGAACCCGTACGGCAGGGCCGCGTACCCGATCACCGCGCCCGCCCGCGCGTCGCCGAGGGCCCGCGACAGCGCCACGGCCACCAGCAGCAGGACCAGCGCGACGGCCCCCGCGACGAGGGCCGTCGGCAGCCAGGGCGGGCCGGTCGCCGGCAGCGCGGCGGCGCCCGCGCCGAGCAGGGTGGCGGCGGCGCGCAACCCGTAGGCCCTGGTCGTGGCGGGCTGCCAGCGGCCGGTGCGCTCCAGCACGCCGGTCGCCACCGCGTCGGCGACGTCGTCGAAGACGACCTCAGGCAGCTCGTGGCCGCGCGGCCGCAGGTGCAGCATCTCGCCGTCGTGCACGGCCAGCTCCGACAGCGTCGCGTTCACGTCGAACGGCGGGCCGCCCAGGCGCTGGAGCACCCAGCCGCCGTGGGCCAGACCCGCCTCCGCGAGCCCTTCGCCGGCGACGCGCAGCAGGGTAGGCAGCAGGTTGCCGAGCGGGATGTCCGGCGGCAGGCCCAGGTCCAGGAATCCACGCGGGGTCACGACGGTGACCCGGCACAGGTCGGTTCCGGTGGCGCTCACCCGGACGAGTGTATGGATCGGACACCGAACGCGACGGGCTTAATACGTACAGGAAATTTGAAATATCGCCTGTTTCGCTACGTCAGCGACTTGTATGGCGTCGTGAGCGGCAGCCTGATCGTGGTCCGCAGGCCCGAGCGGCGCCGGCCACCCGAACCTCCCGGCGGCGAGGTCCTGCTGGAGTCCCCGCCCGAGATCCCCGAGACGGTGACGGGCGGCGGGCTGACCCAGCTCCTGACGTACCTGCCGATGCTGGCGGGCGCGGGCGCGATGGCGCTGATGTTCACCGGCGGGTCCACGAACAACCCGATCATGCTGGTCTCCAGCGGCCTGTTCGCGGTCTCGATGATCGGCATGACCGTGGGCCAGATGATGCGCGGCGCGGGCGAGCGCAAGAGCCAGCTCAACGGCCAGCGCCGCGACTACTACCGCTACCTGGAGCAGGTCAGGAAGCGGGTCCGGGCCGCCGCCGCGCAGCAGCACAAGGTCATGACCTGGAGCCATCCGGACCCGGCCGCCCTGTGGTCGCTGGTGATGACCACCCGGCTGTGGGAGCGGCGGCCCCGCGACGACGACTTCGCCCAGATCAGGATCGCCACCTCGGCGCAGCGGCTGGCGCTGCCGCTGATCCCGCCGGAGACCAAGCCGATCGAGGACCTCGACCCGGTGACGGCGGGAGCGCTGCGGCGGTTCGTGCGCACGCACGCCACCGTTCCCGGGCTGCCGGTGGCGCTGGCGCTGCACTCGTTCGCCAGGATCGTGATCACGGGCGACCCGGCGGCGGCGCGCGGGCTCGTACGGGCCCTGCTGGCCCAGGCGGCGGCGCTGCACTCGCCGGAGGACCTGCGGATCTCGGTCTGCGCGGGCGCCGAAAGGGCCCGCGAGTGGGAGCCGGTCAAGTGGCTGCCGCACGCCCTGCACCCCACCGAGGAGGACGGGGCCGGCCCCGTGCGGCTGGTCTCGGGGGATCTGGGCGAGCTGGACGACCTGCTGGGGTTCGAGCTGAAGGACCGGCCGCGCTTCAGCAAGGGGCTCTCGCCGGACGCGCTGCCGTACCACGTGGTCGTCATGGACGGCGGCGCCGTGCCCGCGGGCAGCCAGCTCGGCCTGGACGTCATCGAAGGCGTGACCGTGATCGACGTCGGCGGCAGCACCGCGCAGGTGCCCGCGCAGCTCACGCTGCGGCTGGAGGTCGGCGCGGACGAGGTGGTCCGGGTCGCCGAGGACGAGCTCGGCAAGGAGGTCCGGTCGGGTCTGGGGCGGCCGGACCGGCTCGACCCGCCCGCGTTCGCCGCCCTGGTCAGGCAGCTCGCGCCGATGCGGACCGGTTCGGGGGCGGGCGCGGAGGAGGTACGGGACGTCTTCGCCACGAACACGACGCTCACCGAGCTGCTGCGGATCGGCGACGCGCGGCGGCTCGCGCCCGCCCAGACGTGGCAGCCCCGCCCGGTCAGGAACCGGCTGCGCGTCCCGATCGGCCTGGGCGCCGACGGGCGGCCCGTCGAGCTGGACATCAAGGAGGCCGCCCAGGGCGGCATGGGACCGCACGGGCTCGTGGTCGGCGCGACCGGCTCCGGGAAGTCGGAGCTGCTGCGCACGCTCGTGCTCTCGCTGGCGATCACGCACTCCTCCGAGACCCTGAACTTCGTGCTCGTCGACTTCAAGGGCGGCGCCACCTTCCTCGGGCTGGACACGCTGCCGCACGTCTCGGCGGTCATCACGAACCTGGAGGACGAGCTGCCGCTGGTGGACCGCATGCACGACGCGCTCCACGGCGAGCTGGTACGCCGCCAGGAGCTGCTGCGGGCGGCCGGCAACCACGCCTCGCTGCGGGACTACGAGCAGGCCCGCGAGCAGGGTGCGAACCTGCGGCCGCTGCCGACGCTGTTCATCGTGCTGGACGAGTTCAGCGAGCTGCTGTCGGCCAAGCCGGAGTTCATCGAGCTGTTCGTGATGATCGGGCGGCTCGGCCGGTCGCTGGGCGTGCACCTGCTGCTGGCCTCGCAGCGGCTGGAGTCGGGGCGGCTGCGCGGGCTCGACACGCACCTGTCGTACCGGATCGGCCTGCGGACGTTCTCGGCGGCCGAGAGCCGGGCCGTGCTGGGGGTGGCGGACGCGTACTCGCTGCCGCCCGAGCCGGGCAACGCCTACCTGATGTTCGAGACCACGGGCATGACGCGGTTCAAGGCGGCGTACGTGTCGGGGCCGTACCAGCTCGCCTCGGCGCAGGGGCCGGCGGTGACGGCGCGCGCCGGGCACCGCGGGAAGATCGTCTGGTACGGGCCGGAGCGGGTGCCGATGCCGCCCGTCGAGCAGGCCCCGCCGGTGGTGGCGGAGCCCGGAAAGCAGGGCAAGAAGGACAGCCTGCTGGAGATCGTGGTGGGCCGGCTGGCCGGGCAGGGGCCCGCGGCGCACCGGATCTGGCTGCCGCCGCTCAAGGAGGCCGCCTCGCTCGACCAGCTGCTGCCGCCCGTCGAGGTCTCGCCGGAGCACGGGCTGACGGCCGCGGGCACCGCCCAGGACCGGCCGGGGCGGCTGCACGCCGTGGCGGGGATCGTGGACAGCCCGTTCGACCAGCGGCGGGATCCGTACTGGCTGGACCTGTCGGGGGCGGCGGGCAACGTCGCGATCGTCGGCGCGCCGCAGACCGGCAAGAGCACGCTGCTGCGCACGCTGATCGCCTCGCTCGCGATCACGCACACCCCCAAGGAGGTGCAGTTCTACTGCCTGGACTTCGGCGGGGGCACGCTGTCCTCGCTGACCGGGCTGCCGCACGTCGGCGGGGTGGCCAACCG
Organism: Nonomuraea sp. NPDC003709; assembly: GCF_040610775.1. NCBI lineage: Bacteria > Bacillati > Actinomycetota > Actinomycetes > Streptosporangiales > Streptosporangiaceae > Nonomuraea > Nonomuraea sp. NPDC003709. The sequence goes on from NZ_JBEXMW010000015.1 coordinate 163,670, forward strand.
GCTGGACGCCGACGCGGTACGCAGGACGGTCGCCGAGGTCAAGACGCTGCTCGACCGGCGTGAACGGCTGTTCGTCGAGCGCGGGATCGACTCCATGGCCACCTACCGGAGGATGGTCGCCTCGGGCGCCTTCGAGGGTGACGGCTGGGGCGACGTGTTCATCGTGGTGGACGGCTGGGCGATCCTGCGCCAGGAGTACGAGCTGCTCGAACCCGACCTCGGCGACCTGGTGACCCGGGGCCTGGGGTTCGGCATCCACGTGATCGGCACCGCGAACCGGTGGATGGAGTTCAGGGCCGGGGTGCGCGACCTGCTCGGCACCCGGCTGGAGCTGCGGCTCGGCGACTCCTTCGACTCCGAGATCGACCGCAAGGCGGCCTCGAACGTGCCCGAGCGGGCCCCCGGGCGCGGGCTCACCCGCGAGGCCCTGCACTTCCTGGCCGCGCTGCCGCGCATCGACGGCCGCTCCACCGTGGACGACCTCGCCGACGGGGTCGCCGCCCTGGTCGAGGCCGCCGCGGCGGCCTGGCGCGGGCATCCGGCGCCGCCCGTGCGGCTGCTGCCCGCCCTGCTGCCCGCGCACACCCTGCCCGCTCCCCCGCAGGGCGGCACGCGCGTCCCGATCGGGATCGACGAGGCCGCGCTGGCGCCCGTCCTGCTGGACTTCGACGCCGACCCGCACTTCGTGGTGTTCGGCGACACGGAGAGCGGCAAGACCAACCTGCTGCGGGTGCTCGCCCGGGGCATCGCGGCCGGGAAGACGCCGCTGGAGGCGCGGTTCATCGTCATCGACTACCGGCGCTCGCTGCTGGACGCGACCGACACCGAGCACCGGATCGGGTACGCGGCCTCCAGCGCCGCCGCCGCGGAGCTGCTCAAGGGCGTCCAGGAGGTGATGCAGACGCGGCTGCCGCCGCCGGACCTCACCTCGGAGCAGCTGCGGACGCGGAGCTGGTGGACCGGCCAGGACCTGTACGTCATCGTGGACGACTACGACCTCGTGGCGACCTCGGCCAACCCGCTGTCCGTGCTCGGCGAGCTGCTGCCGCAGGCCAGGGACATCGGGCTGCACCTGGTCCTGGCGCGCGCCATGGGCGGGGCCGGGCGGAGCATGCTGGACCCGATCGTGCGGCGGCTGAAGGAGATGAACTCGCCCGCCGTGATGCTGTCGGGCCCCCGGGACGAGGGCCAGCTGTTCGGGAACGTGCGCCCGCGCCAGCTCCCGCCGGGACGCGGGCTCTACGTGGACCGGCGGTCGGGCGAGAAGCTCGTGCAGACCGCCTACCTCGACCCTGGCCTTTAACGGTCCAGGTCGCGCTCGATGCGGCCCAGCTCGGCCACCGCCTGGTCCATGGCCTGCTCGTACGCCTCCCGCGCCTCCCGCATGCGCAGGTCCGCGGGGTTGTTCTCGGCGGCCAGGTCCAGCGGGCCCTCCCCCAGGACGTCCCCGAGGAGCTCGGTCGATTTGGCCTGCATGTCGGACAGAGCGTCGGCGATCAGCACCAGGATCGTCTCGGCGAGGCGCTGCGAGCCCCAGCGCATGGCTCTCGGGTCGATGTCCAGCCCGGTGACGCCCTGCGCCGAGCACTCGACCCGTACGAGCTTGTCCGGGTCCTGCGCGGACCCCTTGACGGCGAGAACCTGATCGTAGAGGTCGTCCAGCCCGCCCGCGGGCCGCTGGGCCTCGGCGATCAGCCGGTCCATGGCACTCTCGTCGAACGCCGTCATGCCTGCACCCCCGGAGTCGGAGCCTCGAGTTTCGTACCGCTGAACTGGTCGGCGACCGCCGACTGTCCGATCATCCCGGCCGTGACGGCCGCGGCGCCGCCCACGAGCGCCTGCTTGGCGGGCGACATCTGCACCAGCTTCTGCGCCACCTTGCCCAGCACGCCCTTGCCGCCCTCCGCGAACGCCCGCGCCCTGGCGGCGATCGCGCCGGCCTGGTGGTCCGCCCGGCGGCCGAAGCCGGTGGCGGCCACCTCCGAGGCGACCCTCGTGAACGCGTTCATCTGGGCGACCTTGTGCATCACCCCGGCGGTGAGGATGCTCGCGCCGGTGAGGAAGACGGCCTTGCCGAGGACGTCGTACACGCCGGCCGTGAGGCGCAGGGTGTCGGCCGAGGCCTTGGGCGAGGCGGACTTGTCGGCGGCGTCGTCGGAGTACTGCTGCACGGTGCCCTTGTAGAGCTCGGCGCTGGGGGCGGTCCACTCGACGTTCCTGACGGAGCCGTCCACGAGGTTCGGGTGCGCCCGCAGGGCTCCGGCCAGCTCCTCCCACACCTCGGCCGCCGCCCGCTGCTGGGCGGTGTCGCCGTACATGAGGGGCAGGACCAGGGTGGCGTAACGGGCGCGGTTCCAGCCGAGGAGCAGGGAGCCGGTCACGGCCATCGCCGAGCCCTCGATGACGGACCACGGTTGTTCGATCATGTTCACGTCCTGGTGATGTCGGCGGCCGTCCGGCCGACGATGCCGTCGCCGTCCACGTAGGTGTTGGCCGTGCCGTACGCCTTGTCGTGGATGCCGGACACCTCCGCCCGCTTGGCCGTCAGATACGTCAGCGCGGCCCGCTTGACGTCGTCGAACGCCTGCCCCAGCGAGCCGCCGAGCAGGCCGAACGCGCCGTAGGCGCCGGAGGAGAGATCGACGTGCCCGATGGCCGAGGACATCCGTTCCAGGTCCCGCATGGGGGCGGCGGCCATGTTGCGGCCCATCTCGCGGATGGAGTCGACCTGCGTCGCCACGAAGTCGCCGGACATGGCCTCACCCCACCACCGGCGGGCCGTGCACGACCTCGGGGCGGAAGAAGTCGTCGTCGGCGTCCTTCGACGCGGTCGACCTGCGGGCGTTCTGCCCGCCGTCCCCGGGGCCGCCCATGGGCAGGAACGGCATGCCGCCGGAGGCCGTCGCGCCGGGCTCGGCCCCTGCCACGGGCGACCTGGCCGGGGGCCATGAGCCGTCCACGACCGGCACGCTGCCCGGCCGCACGGACGGCCCGGACGGCCCCGGCTCCTGAGCGGCACTCGTGCCCGGATCGGCAGGGCGGCCCTGGTACGGGTCCACCGGGCGATTCGTTCCCGGGCGGCCCGGGTTTCCCTGGCTGCTCGGTTGCCTCGTGGTCCCGGCCGGGGTAGTCCCTGTCGTGCGGGGATCGCGTCCGGCCGGGGTGGGAACCGTGCCGGGCGGTGGCAGCAGCCCGGCGGGCGGCACTGTCCCGGGCGGGGCGGGTTGCCCGCCTCCCACGGCGGGCGGCACGCCCGGCCAGTTCGCCAGGGAGGTGAGCGGTGACGCCCCCGCGGGCGCACCCGGTACCGCAGCTTGACCGGGTAGCGGGCCCGCGGGAGTCAGTGGCTGGCCGGGCGTGCCGGCCAGATCGGTGCGGGAGTGTACTGGCACCGTGTTCTCGAACGGCAGGTCGCCGCTCTGCGCCGGCACCGAGGCGGGGCCGACCGGCGGCGGCAGGTAGGGGGCCGGCGAGGCCAGCTCCGGGTCCCACGCCAGGGCGTCCGGCATGGCCGTGTACGCCCGCTGATAGACGCCGTTGAGCTGCTGCATGAAGGCCCGCGCGTCCGCGTCCGGATCGTTGAGCGGCTCCATCGACCCGGCGCCCATGCCGCTCGCCTCCACCCAGTACTCCTGCTGTTCCGTGGCCTTGTCGAAGCGCTCCTTGGCCGAGGCCAGCTCGCCGCCCACCGTCTCCAGCCCGGGCGGGACGCCGTCCACACCGTTGCGCAGCGACTGCAGGTACGCCTGGAGCCGGTTCATGCGCGTGAGCATGGCCCTGGCGGACTCCCCGCCCCAGTTCCCGTCGGCCACCAGCCGCGCCGCGCTGTCGCCCAGCGCCGCGATCGTGTCGGTGAGCAGCTGGGACGTCTTCTTGTACGCGTCCACGACCGGCGCGAACTCCTCCGGCCCGGTCCCCATCACCAGCCGCCGGATCTCCTCGCGCCCGCCGTACGCGTTGACGTTCCCGCCCTGCAGGCAGCCGTGCTTGATCGGTTGTGGTTGCGGCAACGGGTCCCCTCACATCACGTACGCGGCACCGCGCCCGCGGCCCGCTGGTCGGCGTCCCGCACGGTGTTCGCGGTGGCGGCCAGGTCGTCGACGATCCGCTGGACCTGCTCCATGACGAACTGCAGCGAATCGCCCGTCGCCACCCGGGCCCTGCGCACGGTCTCGCCGTACCCCTGGGCGATGTCCCAGCTCCCCGGGGCGGCCGGCGACAGGTCGGGCACCTGGTACACAGCCGCGCGCAACCGGGGCAGCAGGCTGTCGCCGAGCTTGCCCGCCACGTCGATGAGGGCCTCCGGCTTGCACATCGCCGTGTCGCCCGCGGTGGCCGGGTCGATGAGCGGTTGATCCACCGGCCTCAGGTGCCCCAACGGCGGATGTTCATGGCCTCCGCGTCGCGCATGATCTCCGTGGCGTCGTGCAGGGCGGGGCCGAAGCGCTGCATGGTGTCACCCATGGCCACGACCGCGTTGTTCCACTGCTCCTTGGCCGTCCGGTAGACCTCCTTGGCGGAGCCGTCCCAGGTCTCCAGGACCTTGAGGTCGTCTTCGAGGTCGGCCAGTTCGCCGACCAGATTGGCGTAGGCCCGGCCCAGTTCCGACGCGATCTCGTCCATCTCGTCGAAATTGGCGAGGATGATGTCTCCGCCACCCGTCATGGTGATTCTCCGTTCGTCAGAGCTGGCCGCCGCCGAGCGCCGCCTTGAGCCTGGTGGCGACCTCGCTGGCCTGGGTGTTCGCCTCGGTGTACGTGATGCCCGAGCTCTTGAGGTTCTCCGCGATCGTGTGCAGCGCGTCGATGACCTTCTTGAACTGCGGGTTCCATTCGTCGAGGACCTGGCGGTAGACGTTCGCGGACTCGCCTTGCCAGGCGGCGCCGAGCGTCGCGGGAATCTGGGTGAGCCTGTTGTGAATCTGCGTGATGTTCTGGTGTGCGATGAGCGCGCGTTCTGCCGCGCTGTGCTGGCTGCCCTCTTGATAACGTGTCGGCTCTGCCACGTGCACCTCTCGGATCTCGTGAACCCGAATTCGACCGGGTTTTCCGTACTGTGGATCAAAGTAAATGGGTCAAAGCGGGCAGGGCTACGATTTCAACTTTCCTGTAAATGTCGTGGGCCCTCCGGCCCGCCAGCCCCTGCGACGGGCCCTGGGCAGCGTCAACGCCAGGAACACCACCAGCGCGGTGGCCCCCACCGCCCCCGCCGTGATCGCCACCGCGAGGCCGCGCGTGCGCGGGTCCGGCACCGGAGCCCTGGCCAGCACGATCGGCGGCGCGGCGGGCGCGCGCTCCTCGGCGTCGGGCTGCACCGAGGTGACCGCGAGCAGCGGGTTGACCAGCCCGGCCCCGGTGCCGGCCGCGCCGCCGCCGTCCGCCGTGCGCTCCAGCCGGCGCTTGACCTGCCAGTGGTCGAGTTCGGGGTGCCGGGCCCTGACCAGGGCGGCGACGCCCGCCACGAAGGGGGCGGCGAAGCTGGTGCCGTCCAGTTCCGTACGGTAGCCGCCGCCGGTCCACGCGCTCGTGATCCCGGCTCCGGGGGCGGTCACCGAGATGCGGGTCACGCTGTTGGAGAACTCCGACTTGCCGCCGTCCGGCGAGGCCGAGCCGACCGCGATCACTCCGGGATACTCGGCCGGGTACGCGGGCGTGACCACGCCGTCGTCCTGCCGCACGTTGCCCGCGGCCGCCACGATCACCGCGTCCTTGGCCTGCGCGTACGCCACCGCGGCCTTCAGCGCGGGATGGTCGTGGGCCTGCACGGACACGTTGATCACGTCCGCGCCCAGCTCCGCCGCCCGCCTGATGCCCTGGGCCAGCCGGGACACGTCGCCGGAGCTCCCCTCGGTCTGCTTGATCGACAGGATCCGGGCGGCCGGCGCGACGCCCATGACGGGCACGCCGCGCGCGGTGAGGTCCCGGCCCGCGATGATCCCGGCCACCGCCGTGCCGTGCCCGACGCAGTCGCGCAGGTCCGTGCCCGTGAGATCGACCTGGGTGATGACGGCGGCGGCGAGCTGGGGATGCGTGGCGTCCACGCCGCTGTCCACGACGGCGACGGTCACCCCTTCGCCCTTGGTGAAGCGCCACACCCGCTCGAACCTCAGCCTCTCCTGCGGCCACGGCTTCCCGGTGACCTCCGCCACGCCGGGCTGGGGATCGCACGAGACCGTGCGCGTGGGCCCAGAGGTCGGCCCAGAGGTCGGCCCAGAGGTCGGCCCAGAGGTCGGCCCAGAGGTCGGCCCAGAGGTCGGCGCTGGGGTCGGGGTGAGCGTCAGCACCAGGCCGATGGCCGCGGCGCCGTACCAGGAGAAAGGCACGGTAAGGCAGTCTGCCGACATTTCCGATTTACGGCTGGTCTCTTAGAAATATCTTGAAATGACGCGCCGCCGGGTGGAGCGCGAGATAGGCAGGTGCCGGTACGTCCTTCGACCGCGGAGAGGAAGCATGTCGACACCTGAGGCCGAGGGAGGCGACGCGCACGGCACCCCCAGGCCGGGCCTCGGCCTGTCGGTATACCAGCGGCCGCAGATCAACCAGACCTACGAAGGCGGTTTCAGCGGCACCGAGTACGACTTCGATCCGGACAACATCGAGGAGTCGTACGCCGACCACATCCACTTCCACCGCAACGGCGACTATCCCTCGGAGGCGCCCCGGACGCCGACGGACGCCGACCGCGAGGCCCTGCTCGCCCGCAACCCGGTCGACCCGGGGACGGCGAAGAAGGAGATGTTCATCAAGGTCGGCGAGTACGAGGACCCGGCCACCGGCAGGTCGCTCCCGTCGTCGCCCGTGGAGCAGCTCCGCCAGGACCTCAAGCGCCTGCAGGGCGAAATAGGCGGCCAGAGCCTCAAGGTCCGGCTCACCCTCGCCGGGCTGTCGGACCGCGACCTCGGCAGCTGGCAGGCCGCCGCCGACATGAAGGCGACCACCGACAAGGCGCAGAGCACGCTGGACGCCGCCATCAACCGGGTCTACTCGGTGTACGCGGCCGTGGTGCAGGCGCTCGACGACACCGTCAAGACCGCCAAGGGCGCCGACCAGTCCATCGCGGGCGGCCTGCGCACGCGTACCTGACGGGGGACGAATGACCGACTACTGGACGGACGCGCTCAAGGACACCCGGGCGCCGCAGATCGACGACATCGCGCCGACCGGCAACGGCGACTCCGACAGCAGCGACGGCGTCGCCGCCCTGATCCAGGGCACCAACCCGGACCGCGTCGCCGACGCGGGCAAGCGGTACAAGGAGATCGCCGAGATGTGCGCCGCGTCCGTGGAGCTCCTGCACAACCAGGCCGGGCGCATCGCGGAGACGCTGGGCGGCGAGTCCCTGCAGAAGATCTTCGAGACCGTCGGCGAGTTGCAGCGCGACCTCGCGCGCATCAGCATCGCCGCCGATTCGGTCGGCGTGCCCCTGGAGTGGTACGGCGCCCAGGTTCTCCCCTGGTTCCACAACAACGTGCCGCGGACGGGCAGCGTCGGCCTCGACGACGACATCGGCGACGCCTTCGGCAGCGACACCAACGGCCACGCGCTCGCCCGCCATCACCTGCGCCAGCTCAACAGGTTCATGGGGGACGTGTACGGGGCCATCGCGGGCTACGTGGAGCAGCGGTCCTCGGCCCCGCAGGCGGGGATGACCGACCCGTCCCTCCCGCTCGGTCCCGGGATGCCGAGCGGCCTGACCGGCGACCCGTACAAGGGCTCCAGTCTGGGCTCCCCGTACGGGACCCCCGGTCTCGGCCTGCCGGGCACCCCGTCCGGCCCCGACACCCCCGGCCTCCAGAACCCGTCACTCCAGGACCCGTCGCTGAAGGATCCGTCACTCCAGAACCCCTCACTGAAGGATCCGACGCTCAAGGACCCGTCACTGCAGGACCCTTCGCTGAAGGACCCCTCTCTCCAGACCCCGCAGACCCCGGACCTGAAGAAGCCCGAGCTCAACACCCCCCAACTGCCCCAGACGCCCAGGACGGACTTGGCGGGCGTACCACCCCAGACGGCCCTGCCGCAGACGAACCTGCCGCCCGGCACACCCACCAGCGGCGGCCCCAGCACTTTGCCGGGCAGCGTCCCGGCCACGCAGCTCAGCGGCTCGGGATCGCCCGCGGGCGGCGCGGGCCGGCTGGGCGCCACCGGCATGGGGATGGGCATGATGCCGCCGATGATGGGCGGCGGCCAGAACGGGACCGAGCGGGACCGCGACCGGGCCAGGTTCCCGCTGGTGGAGGACGAGGCGTTCGAGACCGATGACATGGGCGGCCCGTCCGTGATCGCATGACGGTGACGACCGAGCGGGTCCGCGGCTACCGGCTGCTGGAACGGGCCGGCCAGGACGGCCCGTGGACCGCGCACCTCGCGCAATCCGCGGCCACGGGGGCCGAGGCGCTGGTCAAGACGCTCGCGTGCCATCGGGCCGACCGTCGGGCGCTGAAGCGGATCGTCCGCGGCTTCGGCTTCCCGGAGGCGCTGGCGGCTCACGAGGGCGTGATCCCGGTGCTGGAGGTGGGGGCCACCGGTGACGGGCGGCCGTACCTGGTGACGCCGCCCCACGGCGGTCTCACGCTCGCCGAGCGGCCGGGGCGGAGCCTGCCGATGCCGCTCGACGAGGCGCTGGGGCTGCTGCGGGCGGTGGCGGACGCGCTCGCCGCCACGCACGCGGCCGGAGGCGTGCACGGCCGGGTCACGCCCGAGAACGTCATCGTGGCCGGTCGCGAAGTGGCGCTCACGGGGTTCGGCATGTCCGCGCTGATGTCGATCGTGGAGTTGCCCGACGGCACGCTCCCGTCGGTGCACGCGGCGCCGGAGGAGCTGGAGGGCCACCCGCCCGTGCCCGCCTCCGACGTGTACGCGCTCGGGTCGATGATGTACGAGCTGCTGGCGGGCCGGCCCGCGTTCCCGCTGGACGGGACGGGGGGCACGGCCAAGTTCGTGCTCGGGGTGCTGACGGAGGCGCCGCCGCCGCTCCCGCCGGGGGTGCCGCCGGACCTGGCCGAGACCCTGCTGAAGGCGATGGCCAAGACCCCGGCCGCCCGCCCGGCCGCCACCGACCTGGCCACCGTCGCCTCCCAGCTCCTGACGACCCACCCGCCCGCCGCGGGCCCGGCCCAACCACCGACCGCCCACCTCCCCCTCGGGAACGCGGGACAGCCCCCGACGGCCCGCCTGCCCCTCGGCGATGCGGGTCAGCCCCTCACCGCGCGGCTCCCCTCCCCCTCGCCATCGCTCGAGGACTCGGGAGCGGCGGCACGGTCGGGCCCCCGTGAGCTGGTCTGGACGGTGGATCCCGACCGTTCCCAGGTCAGGCCGCCCGCCGGCCCCCAGCCCTTCTCCCAGCCTCCCCCCGAGGTCTCCGCACCCCACGCCCCCGCCGCCGCGCCGGACCGCCGCAGCCGGGTCCCGCTGCTGGTCACCACCGCGTCGGCGCTGGCCGTGCTGGTGGGCGTGGGCAGCGTGGCACTGGCCATGAACGGCCGGCCCGGCGCACCGCAACCCGCCGGCGCGACGGCCGCCGCCCTCGACCCCACGACCTCCGGCACCCCACCCCAGGCCGACCAGCAACCAAAGGACCAGCAACCAAAGGACCAGCCGACCGGCCGGCGGACGCCACCGAGCGAGCCGCAACCGCAGACGAGCAAGCCGTCCGAGCCACCCGCGCGCCGCCAGACCGTCGATCCCGCCGCGGTTGCCGCGTACCGTCCCAAGAGCCTCAAGGTCGTGTCCGACAACGGCGCCACCGTGACGCTCGCCTGGAAGGCGGTGCGCAAGAGCGGCTATCCCGTGGTGATCCAGCAGGCCCCCGGCAACCGGCTGGTGCCGGCGGCGAGCGGCAGCAACACCTACACCCTGGGCGGCCTCGACCCGGTGACGGGCTACTGCTTCAAGGTCGGCACCGTGGTCGCCATCGGCCAGCCCTCGTCCGTGGCGTGGTCGTCGGCCCTGTGCATCCGCGGCGCCGCGGAGACGAACCAGAACGACCAGGTCCAGCCCCCGATCGTGCTCCCCCTGGCCACCCCGCCACCCTCCTGAGACCGGCTACCCCGCCAGGGATCGCGGCGACAGGCGGTGCGCGATCCTGCTCGCGAGGCCGACCTTCCGCCGCACCAGCGCGTCCACGCCGCCGAAGTGGCGCCAGGCGAGGTCGGCGTCCACCTGGTCCACGGGCGCTCCCCCGAACGTCGCCAGGTTGGCCAGGTCGGCGAGCGTCGTGAGCGGCTCGCGCGCGGCAGGACCCAGGACGGACTCGGCCAGAGACGCCACCTCGCCGGCCGTCAGCGCGTCCGAGCGCACAGGGATCCCGGCCACGCGCAGCCTGGCCACCGTCTGCCGCCACGCCCCCACCACCCGGGCGGCGGGCGCGGCGGCCCGGCGGCGGCGCATCCGCCTCAGCGGCGGCACGACGAGCACGGCCAGGAGATACACCAGGAGCGCGGCGGCGGGCACGGCCGCCCAGACGAGCGGGCCCGCGGAGCCGCCGGGACGCGGCACCGGGGTCGGGGTGGCCCGGTTGGCGGCCGTGGGGGTCGGCTTGGGCTCGGAGGAGTCGCTGTTGATCGCCTGCTCGATCTCCCGCGCCTGCTTCGGCGCGCCCTCGGCCACGTCACCGCCCCCTCCCGAGCGCGTACGCGACGGCGTCGGGTAGAACGGCACCCACCCGATCCCCTCGAACTCGACCTCGGCCCAGGCCAGCACGTCCCCACCCCGCACCTGCCGCACCCCGCCGGAGCCGGAGCCAGGGCCGGAGCCGGTTCCCGGGCGGAAGCCCACGACGATCCGGCTCGGCAGCCCGATCGCGCGGGCCAGCAGCGCGAACGAGGCGGCGAACTGCTCCGTCGTCCCCCTGCGCGACTCCGTCAGGAAGAACTCGATGCTGCGGTAGCCGTGCCCGGGCGGCGCGTTGACGTCGTTCACCGCGTGCTTGCGCAGGTAGGCCGCCAGCCGGGCGGCCCGCTGCGTCGGGCTCTGCGCCCCGGCCGTGGCGCGGCGGGCGATGGCGAGGAGGCGGGCCCGCTGCGGCGGCGTGCGGCCGTCCGGCCCGTCCGGCAGCCGCAGCGCGGCCGGGTCGGCGGCGGGGACGGCCGCGCGCAGGTCCTCCGCCGTGTAGCGGCGGATCCCCGAGGTCACCTCGTACGTCATGCCCTCGCGCGCCTGCGTGCCGGCCAGCATGCCCGTCGCGGGATCGACGACGATGCCCGCGCCCTTCACCAGCAGCGGCCGGTCGGCGGCGGGCAGCCACGGACCCGGGAGCTTCCGCAGGGTGAACCGCTGCGTGACCGGGTCCCCGCCGCTCTCCTGCCCCGGCACCCGCCCGCCGGTGGGGACGAACCCCGCGCCCGACGTCCACGTGACCCCGTCGAAGGTGTCCAGGACGGCCAGGCGCAGGTTCGCCTCGGAGGCGGTGCCGACCGTGAACAGCTCGCGCTGCGGGTTCTGCAGCCACGCCGAGACCTGGTCGAGCGCGCTCACGCCGTTGATCGGCCGCGGCGGGGGCTGCTCGACGAGCCGGCGCACGTCGTACGGTCGCTCGGCCATGGGCAGGGCGGGCGCGGTGACGACGGCGGCCAGGACCAGGCAGGCCAGCAGCGGCACGCCCACCGCGATCGTCCCCGCCGACCTGGCCGCCCTGACCAGGCCGAGCAGCAGGGTGAGCCCGGCGAACACCGCCGCGTACGGCACCACGGACCCGGACCCGGCGACCCCCAGCACGACCGCGACGGCGAGCACCGGGAGCGCGCCCAGGGCGGGCAGCATGACGGACCTGGACCGCAGCGCGATCTCCGCCCCGGCCAGGGCGGCGGCCCAGACCAGGAAGCTGACCAGCACGACGGCCGTGCTGTCGGGCGGCGCCGGGAGGATCGTGGTCAGGAGCCGGCCGCCCGCGTCGCGCACGCCGAGCAACGCCGCGCGCACGGCGGCCGGGCCGGGCAGGAACCCGAGCCAGGCCTGCGACCTGAACAGGGTCGCCGACACCGCCACCAGCCAGCCCAGCACGCTGACCGGGATCGTCCCCCAGAGCGGCAACCGGCCGTACAGCGCCACCGACAGCACGCACGGCACCCCGGCCGCCAGGCCGACGACGGGGAGCAGGGCGGCGAACGGGAACACCCCGTCGAACGCGAGCCCGGCCGTCGCGGCCAGCAACGCCACGACCCCCACGGACACCAGCCCCCGCACCGGCCCCGGTCCCGGCGCCCCCACCGGCTCGCCACCCGCCGACCCGCCACCCGACACGGACCCGGCACCCGACGCCGATCCGATGCCCGACGCTGGTCCGACGCCCGAGGCGCCTGCCGGCTCCGGGGCGGGGTCCGGTGGGGTCGCGGTGCGCCCCTGCGGCACCGCGACGTCGTGAGGCGGCGGACCGGCTAGCGGGGCCATGCCGCCGCCAGTTCCGCCAGGTCGCCGACCTCGATGACCGTCACCCCGGCCGCCGCGGGCCGCCCGCCCTCCACCGGCTCGCCCACCCGCACGAACAGCACCTCGTCGAAGCGCCGCCGCACGGCCGCCGCGTCCGCGAGCCCGTCGAACGAGCCGCTGACCAGCACCAGCGCCCCGCCCGAGCCCGCCCGCCGCAGCGCGTGGAGCGGCGCGTCCGCCTGCTCGGAGCGCTCCACCACGGCGAGCCGGTCCAGGACCTCCTCGGTCTCGCCCGGCCCGCCCTTGGAGTGCAGCAGCTCCCCCGCCCCCGTGAGCAGCCGCACGGGGAAGCGGTCACGCGCCACCGCGCAGGCCACCGACGCCGCCACGTCCACGGCCAGCTCGAACTCGTCGTCCCCTTCGTACGACGAGTGCCGGGTGTCCAGGACCGTGACGGTGCTCGGCAGGTTGACGTCGGTCAGCTCCTTGACCATGAGGACGCCGGTGCGGGCCGTGGAGCGCCAGTGGACGTGCCGCAGGTCGTCCCCGATCACGTAGTCGCGCAGCCCGTTGAAGCTGATCGCCCCGTTCGGCGCGGAGCGCGAGTCGAGCCCGTCGAGTTGCCGCCGGCGGCCGGCGTGCGGGGGCGCGAGCGGCACCGTACGCGGCCGGACCAGGAGCAGGTCGGTGCGCCCGTACGCGATCGAGCGCCGCGCCAGCCCGAACGGGTCGGTGCGGTCGAGCAGCAGCGGCCCGACGGGCGTCTCCCCGCGCCGCCGGGTGGGCAGCCGGTACGACACCGTCCGCGCGGTGTCGCGGGCCAGCGCCGGCACCTCGACCGTGACGGACGTGCCCCGGCAGGTGTCGCGGGCCACCAGCCCGGCGTGGCGCCGGCGGCCGGTGTTGCGCACGTGCAGGAGGGCCACCGCGGGGTCGTCCCTGGCCACCTTCACCGGCGTCAGCTCCCGGCGCACGTCCAGCCCGGCGCCGCGCAGCGTCCACAGCGCGCCCGCGCCCACGGCGGCCAGCCCCGCCACCGCGAGGACCGCCGCCTGGGCGTACCCGAACGGCGCCCCCACGGCGTAGACCAGCACCGAGGCCGCCGCCAGGCCCCACCCCGCCCTGGTGATCATTCGCACTCCCAGAGCGGGGCCGCGGGGAAGCCCCCCTTCGGGGTGTCCATCAGCACGTCGTTGAGCCACCCGTTGCCGCGGCCGGACTCCACCTTGTTCCAGACGTCGCTGCTCATGCCCGTGTCCGTGTCGGTGAAGGCGGCGCCCTTCTGCTGGCAGAGCACGGTCATCGTGATGTACTCGCCCTTGGGGATGCGCCCCGCCTCGGCGCCGGCGCTGGGCCCGGAGCGGATCAGGGTGTCCCTGTTGTTGTTGTTGGCGTTCCTGAACTGGGCGGACGGCGGGCGCAGGTCGGCCGTGGCCTCCGCGCGCTCCTCGCTCTCGCCCGCCGCGTTCTTGGCCCGCAGCGTCCAGGTGTAGGACTGGCCGTTCTTGAGCCCGGTGACCTCCGCACTGGTGCCGTCGGGCGACCCCGGGTGGGTGCCGGGCCCGTCCAGCGTGTACGTGACGCCGCCGTCCCGCGCGTTCTCCGGGGCGGACCAGGTCAGGTCGGCGCCGTGGTTCTTGCCCTTGGCGGCGAAGCCGGACGGCTGCCCCGGCGCGACGCACGGGCGCACGGGCACGGACGGCTGGGACTCCACCTCGCCGCCGGACCACTCGGCGACCACCCGGAACGTGTACTCCTGGTCGCACCGGCCGCCGTTCACCCGGAACTGGTACGGCCCGTCGGGCTGCACGCGGGACGGCGTGACGTCGGACGCGCCCTTGAGCGTGTACGCCTTGACCGTGCCCTGGCGGGACGGCGTGAAGGTGACCTCCATCCAGCCGGGCCCGGACTTGGCCGTCACGGATCCCGGCGGATCGGGGGTCTGGGTCGGCGTCGGAGTGGGCGTCGGGGTCGGGGTCGGGGTGTCCGTAGGAGTGGCGGTCGGGGTGGGGGTCTTCGTCACGGTCACGGTCGGCACGGCCGTCTTCGTCTTCGTCGGCACGGACGTCGGCTTCCCGGTGGGCTGCCTGGTCGACCGGGTGGGCACCAGGGTCGGCTGCACCACCGAGGGTGTGTAGGTCGGGATCGGCAGCGGCGTCGGCGTGTCCTTCTGGCCGAGCGCCTCGTCGTACTTGCCGACCCGGTGTCCCCTGCCGTCCTGCTCGATGACCAGCGCGGTCTCGCTGAACTGGTCGTTCACCCAGAGCAGCCCGTCCTTGACGAACACCTCCAGCGGTCCCGCCTTGCCCGTGACGACCTTCTCGGGCTCGAACGCCTTGGCCACCGTGTCGTACACGATGAGCCGGCCCTTGCTCTCGTCGGCGATGTAGACGCGCCGCCCGAGCGCCTGCGGCGCCCCCAGCTTGCCGCCCTTCACCGAGACCGTGGTCAGCCCGCCGCCGGCGGTGTCGACCAGGACGAGCGCGCCCTTCCTGGGCTCCAGGATCGGCACGATCTGGCTCTCGGCCACCGCCGGGACCAGCAGCCCGCCACCGCCCGCGCCCGTCACCGTGCTGGGCAGGGACACCTGGAGCCGGGTGCCCGCCGGGCCGATCAGCATGGCGGCGGCGGCGGCGGAGTTCGTGACCAGCGGGGCGCCGTTCGCGAGCGTCAGGGTGAGCGGGTCGCCGGGCTCGCCGACCGTCACGGCCTTGACCGGCCGGCCGTCCTTCACCTGGACCAGCGTGCCCTCCTCGGGCACCGGCACCCACAGCGTGCCGTCCTTGCCGAGGCCGGCCTGGCCGAGCGGTGCCTTGAGGGTGAGCGGGGAGCCGATCGTGCTCACCGTCAGCGGGTCGAGCTGCTGCACGGTGCCGGCCCGCGGGTCGACCCCGTACGCCTTCCCGCCGCCCATCACGATCTGCATGCCGCCCGCGCCGAGCGTGTTGGTCTGGGCGACCTCGAGCTGGGTGGGGTCGATGCGGCCGACCTTGCCCGTGGAGTCCATGACGAGCACGTTGTTGCCGTCCTGCACCACCTTGAGCGGCTCGCCCTCGGCGGAGGCCAGGTCCACGCGGCCGTCCAGCTGCCCGGACAGGCCGTTGGCGTGCACCACCTCACCGTTGAGCGCGCTGCCGAGCCACGCCCCGACGTCGGAGAGCTTGGGGCGGGCGCTGGAGACGCCCTGGCCCAGGAACAGGCCGACGCCGACCAGCACGGCGACGAGGGCGCCCGCGACGATTCCCGCCACCCGCCGTCCCGCCGCATTCCGCCACCGAATGGCCACCGACTCACATCCCGTACGTGTACGTGCCCGCGGACACCCTAGGGGGGCGTCCGCGGATCGCGAGGTTCCTTCAAATAACCTGGAAGTGTCCGATCACCGGCTGTCACGCGTCCGATCGTCGATGGCCCGCAACTGCTCGTCCATGGACGACTCGAACGACTCCAGCACGCTGCCGAACTGCTCGTCGAGCAGCTCCCTGCCGGGCAGCGCGCCGCCCAGCGTCTCCGCCATGACGGCGTCGACCTTGGCGGCGACGTCGTCCTGGGCCTCCTGCGCGGCCCGCAGCACGGCCTCGGCCAGCTTCTGGCTGTCCAGCCGCATGGCCCTGGGCGCGAGGACGACGTCCATGAGCCGGCCCGAGGCGCCGGCGGTCACGCGTACCTGACCGTCCGCCGCCTCGCCGTGGCCGACGACCACGTCGATCTCGCTCCTGAGCTCCTCGACGCGGGCCAGCATGTCCTCCGCCCGCGCGGTGATCCGTTCCAGCTCTTCGGGGTCGAAGTCGTTCACCGTACCTCCCGGGTCTCTGCGACGGGAGAGTACGGGGGAGGCCCGCCATTTCGGAAAAAGTTGAAGCATGCGAAGTTTCATTGCTCTGACCAATGGATTAATGGCAGATTTCTCAGCGGCTAATCCGTGGGAAAGGTGCCATTTCATGAGCGGTGGAATCCGGATCGATCCGGGCGCGCTCCTGGCCGCGGGAAAGCGGTGCGAGGACGCGCGGGACGCGCTGAAGCCGTTGCTGCCCGACTTCGAGCGGAATGCCGCGCCGGCCGACGGCTGCTTCGGCCTTCTGGAGCGCGGCGGCAAGGAGCTGGAGGAGTCCTACCGGGAGTACCACCAGGAGCTGCTCGGCTTCGCCAAGGACCTGGTGGCCAAGCTCGACGACACCGCCACCGGGCTGCGGGAGAGCGCGGAGCGGCTGGGGGGCGGCTGATGTCCGGGCCCTTCACCCCCGTCGTCGACCTCGTCAACACGCTGAAGAACACCGTCGCCTCGATCGGCGACGACGAGCAGGAGCAGCGCCTGCTGGCCATGGCCGCGGCCTGCCGCCGGCTCAAGAGCGGCATCGAGGGCCTGGAGCCGGCGCTCTCCCCCATCCCCGGCTCGCTCCAGGGGTGGATCGGCGGCGACGCGGACGTGTTCCGGCAGAAGTGGCGCGGCTACCTGGCCCCCGAGTTCCGGGCCACCGCGGCCGAGCGGCTCGGCGACGCCGCCGACGTGCTCGACCAGGCCGTGGAGGCGTCCAGGAAGACCAGGGAGGCGCTCAACCAGCTGATCACCTCGCTGATCGCGTCGGTGTCCGCAGGTGTCGTCACGTCGCTGGCGGCGGCGGGCCTGAGCACGTTCGCGGTGTGGGCGTCCAGCGCCGCGACCGCCGCCCGCGGGGCGGCGACGGCCACCGGCATCCTGAGCCGCTTCGCCGCGGTGCGCGCCGCCGCGGCGGCGGCCATGCGCGGGTTCACGACGATGATGGGCAGGTCGGGCCTGGTGCGCGGCCTCAGCATGTACGCCGGCGGCGGCTTCCGCCAGACGGCCCTGGCCGCCCTGGGGAAGTACGGCCAGATCCACGGCTGGTCGTTCGGCGGCAACCTGCTGGCGGGCGGCGTGGCCAGGGGCGTCTTCGGCCAGAACCCCCTCGACATCTCCATCCTCTCCCTCGCCCAGACCGCCAACGCCTCCACCGTCGCCGGCTTCACCGGGCCCCTCGGCCAGACGAAGTACTTCACCGGGCTCGCCGCCAGCCGCCCGCTCGTGAACAACGTGGCCATGGGCGCCCTCGCGGGCGGCGTGCCTGCCTTCTGGAACGCCAGGGTGGAGGGCAAGTCGTGGAGTGCCACGTTCGGGGACGTGGCGCTGTTCAGCGGCATCGCGGGCGGGTTCAACGGTGCGGTCGGGCGGCTGTTCAACCCGGCGCGGGGCCAGTGGGGCGTGCCGTCGCCCGCCTGGTTCAAGAAGTTGCCGCCGATGGCGCAGAGCTCGCTGCTGGGCTTCGCGCCCAGCGTGGGGCTCCGGCTCGCGGTGCCCTTCGCCCCCTCGTCGCCGCCGCCGCAGCTTGACCGTTAACGGTGCCGGGCCGTCAGGGCGAAACGGCGGGCGGTCGCTTGGAGCGGCATGTCAGCGTGCAGGGCACGGAGGCGGTCCTCGTACGCGCCGGCGTCGAAGCCCGGGACCTGCCAGGAGACGACCCGCAGGTAGAGCACGAGCGCTCCGACGTCGTGGAACACGACGGGGTAGCCGGCTTCCGCGCTCCAGGTGACCTCGAGTCCGGCGGCGTCGAGCGCGGCGGCCGCGCCGGCGAGGTCCCAGGCGTGATCCTCGTGCGGCGGGCCGCCCAGCGCCGCGTTGAGCTCCTCCAGGTCGCGCCCGGCCACCTGCTGGGTGACGAACGTGCCGCCCCCGGCCAGGAGGCGGCGGATCTCGTGCGGTTCGTACGACTCGTGCCGGTCGACGATCAGCTCGAACGAGCCGTCGGGGAAGTGCCCGGTCGACTCGGCCACCTCGACGCCCAGCGGCTCCAGGCGGTCGCGGGCGATCGGGAGGTTCGGCGGGTAGCCCTCGGTGGCGGCGGTGCGCGGCGGGAGCGGCGCCAGGGACGCCAGCAGCTCACCCCCTCCGGTGCCGAGGTCGAGCAGCGACGGCGTGCGCGGGAGCCGGTCGCGCACCAGCCGCTCGTACTCCCAGGGCAGGTCGCCGGCCGTGGTCATCCGGCCGCGGAACACCGCCCAGTCCCACCCCTCGAACGGCGTGGCCAGCGCGTCGCGGATCAGCTCCTCATACTCCATGGGCATGATCGTGCCCCGGGGACCGGCCGTTCCGCACGTCCTTTTCGCCCGGTCACTCGGGCGGGGGCGGCCCGTCCGGCGCGGGCATCCGGGAGAGCGCGACGATCCGCTCCAGCGCCGCCGCGTGCCGCTGGAACGCCAGCCGCCCCGCGGGGGTCAGCCGCACGTACGTACGGCGTGCCCGCTTGTCCTGCCCCTTGTGCACCTCCACGTACCCGGCGCCGGCCAGTGCGGAGACCTGCTTGGACAGCGCCGAGTCGCTGGTGCCGATCGTGTCCCTGACGAACCCGAAGTCGACCCAGTCGGCCGGCGCCAGCACCGCGACCACCGACAGCCGCGCGGGCACGTGCAGGAACTCATCGAACTGCGGGTCCATGAGCCTGCAGCGCAATCGACGTGATGATCCTGCGGACCACGGGCATGATGGCGACGTACACGATGGCCGCCAGGGCGCCGCCCACCGTGGCCTGCGACAGCAGCCCGTGCGCCGGCACACCGAACAAGATGAAGCCGGCGATCCGGCCGATGACGAAGGCCACGAGGAGAATGGGCACCACGCCGATGAAGACCCCGATCATCGGAGCCGTGGGCTTCGGGTGGACGGAGATCCGGAACGCGTGCAAGATTCCCACGCCCATGAACACTGCGAGCCCGAGCCCGCGAGCGATGGGGAGCCAAGGCTGCTCGAGGTCGATCGACGCGAACGAGGCGAAGAGCCCAAGCGCCGAGATGATCACATAGGGCCAGGGGAAGATCTTGCGGACCATCTCCTCGCGGGTCTTGTCCTGGAAGTCCCGGATCTGGTTGAGCGAAGCCTGGGCATCCTGCGGATTCATACGCCACCCCCGTGGTCGACTACTTTCCTATGAGGAAAGTAGCATCTACTTTCCCCTCAGGAAAGTCGTGGAGCCCCAGGTGTGCTCTCGCGCAGGACGACGCGGGCCGGGAGCCGCACATCGCCCGCGCTCTCCTCGTCCGACAGCGCGAGCCGCATCGCGCTCAGGCCCGCCTCCCGCAGCGGCACCGCCACGGAGGTGAGGGCGGGCACCACGTCCAGCGCCGAGGCGATGTCGTCGAAGCCCGCCACCCCGATGTCCGCGCCCGGGACCACCCCGGCGTCGCGGAAGGCCGTCATGGCGCCGATCGCCATCACGTCGTTGACCGCGAACACCGCCTCCACGTCCGCCAACCCCCGCTCCACCAGCCGGCGCGCCGCGTCGTAGCCGCCCGCGTGGGTGAAGGCCGTCTCGATCGCCAGCGGCTCGGGCATGCCGGGGCCCAGCCCGGCGCGGAAGCCCTCGTGGCGGTCGCGGGACGTGCGCAGCTCGCCGGCGGCGTGGAAGACGGCGAAGCGCCGGTATCCCACCTCCACCAGCGCCCGCGCGAGGTCGCGGGCGCCGCCGTGGTTGTCGATCGTGACGGTGCCGAACGGCAGGTCCCGCTGGCTGATCATGACGACCCGCCCGCCCGCCGTCCGGTACTCCTCCAACTCCTCGATGAGCGTGTCCCGGGTCGCGGAGCCCGCGACCCGGCTGCCCGCGACGATGATCACGCGCGGCCGCTGCCCCCGCAGCGTCCTGACGATCTCCAGCTCGCGCTCGGGCGACCCGTCGGCCACCGCCATGGTGACGATGAGCTGCGCGGCCTCGGCCGCCTGGGTGACCCCGGCGGCGATGGAGGAGAAGTAGGGGTCGGCCACGTCGCGCACCACCAGCGCGACGGTCCTGGTCGAACCCTTCGCGATGGCCTGCGCCGACAGGTGCGGCTCGTAGTTGAGCTTGGCCGCCGCCGCGCGCACCCTGGAGACGTTCTCGGACCTGACGTTGCGCGTGCTGCCGTTGAGCGCGCGCGACGCCGTCGCGATGGACACGCCCGCCTCGCGGGCGACGTCGTGCAGGGTCGGCGGGGCCGTGGACCCCTCCTCCATACGGGTCATTCTGTCACCAGAGTCAGCGGGTCGCTCCTGGTCACACCCGCCGCGTTCGCCAGCTCGGCCACGTACGTGCGCGTTCCCGCCGGCCGTCCGGACAGGACGGTGGCGGCGCTCTGCGCGGCCGGGGTGGCGGCGTCGAGCTGCCGGCTGTCGACGAGGACCCCGTCCTCGTAGAGGCGGTAGGAGGTGGCGTTGGTGCCCCACCACATGTTCATGCGGATGGTGTACTCGCCGTCGCCGTCCCAGTTGTCCGAACCGATCACGGGTTTGCCGGGGTTCGCGTCGGTCACGACGACCCGCACGGACGTGGTGGCGGTCCGGCCCGCCTGGTTCAGCAGCTCGCCGGTGTAGACGTAGGTGCCGTTGGGGCGGCCGGTGACGGGGACGGTGGCCTTCTGGGCCGACGGCGTCCTCGGGGTGAGGTCGCGCCTGGCGATCTCCTTGCCGTTCTCGTACAGGACGAACACGCTGGCGTTGACGCCGTACCAGAGGTTCATGGTCACGTCGTAGGTGCCGTCGTGAAGGCCGTTCCGCCACCCGCTCGTGGTCGAGAGCGCCGCCCGCGCGGGCGGCGCGGTGGCGCCGTCCTGCGGCAGCTGGGGCTCGGGGCGGGTGACCTTGATCCGGTACGTGGCGTCGGCCGTGCCGTCCTCGGCGACCACCTTGACCGCGACCTCGGTGTCGCCGACCGGGAGCGGCACGGGCGGGGCGGCGGCGCCGCTCGCGACCGGCTGCCCCTGGACCGTGACGGCGGACTTCGGGTTGAGCGCGGTCGGCGCGAACACGACCCGATCCCCGGGGACGGTCAGGGCGTAGGCGAGGACGTCGGGGTCGAAGGCCGGCTCCAGCGTGCCCGCGTCCGGGACGAGGCCGGACAGGGTGGTGTCCTGGTCGAGCGGGCGGCGCCTGATCTGAAGGGTGTGGGTGGCCTCGGTGCCGTCCTCGGCGGTGACCACGACGGGCACCTCGGCCCCGGTCGCGCCCAGCGTGACCTTCCGCGTCGCCTGCGCGCCGGCGGTGCGCTCGCCGGAGATGCTCACGGACCTGGCGAACGGGCTGCGGGCCACGGCGGTCACCTCCACCTCGGTGACCCGGGCGGGCACGTCCAGCACGTCGCCGTCGGGCGCGCCCTGGCTGGTGTCGACGCTGAGCAGGCCCGTGTCGTCGCGGGCGAGGCCGACCCCCTGGGCGACCCGGAGGTCGTCGAGGTGGATGCCGCCGTAGTTGGTGCTGTTGGCGTAGTAGTCGATCTGCGCCACGGTGTCCAGCGCGGTCCTGAACGCGGCCCCTTCGAGCGCCTTCCGGCCGTCAATCAGCAGGTCGAAGCGCTGGTTGACGGTGTCGATCACGGCCTTGACGTGGTACCAGCGGCCCGGCTCGTAGGCGCCCACCGTGCGCGTGGTCGTGCCCGCGTAGGCGACGATCGTGTTCTTGGTGAAGGCGAGGCTGACGGCGTTCTGCCCGCTCGCGTTCCTGACATAGGGGACGGACCACCAGTGGTTGCCCGAGGTGTAGGGCTGCTCGCTCATGACGCGGGCCTCGACGGTCACGACGCCCTTGAGCGCGAACGTCCGGGAGACGCCGGTGCTGCCGCTGTTCGCGGTGCGGGTGAGCTTCAGGCTCTTGCCGCCCGGCGTCTCGACGACCTCGACGCTCCCACCCGTGGAGCTCACGGTGAGGCCGTCACCGCTGGTCAGCGGCCCGGTCGGCAGGTCGTCGAAGTCGTGCACGGCCACGTAGTCCGGGATCGGGCGGACGAGGAGCAGCGCGCCCGCGTCGGTCGCCGTGGCCGCCTCCACGGTCAGCCCGGACCGGGTGGCCGTCACGTATCCGCCGGACGCGGCCTGGACCAGATAGCCCTCCCCCACCGGGACGTTCTCCACGGTGAAGGCGCCGTCGGGGCCGCTGGTCGCGGTGGCGAGCGCCTGCCCGCCGTCCTTGACGGTGACCGTGGCGCCGGGCAGCGGGCGGGCGGCCTGGTCGAGCACGCGTCCGGTGACCGAGCCGACCGTGCTGGCCGGGGCCATGGTCAGGCGGGCGGTGGCGGTGTTGCCGGGGCGCACGTTCACGGTCTCGGTTGCGCTCGCGTAGCCGCTCCTGGCGGCGGTCACCTCGACGCCGTCGGCGAAGGGGAGGTCCCTGATCGCGAAGCGGCCGTCGGCGCCGGTGGTCGCCGTCCTGCCCGCCGCCGTCACGGTCGCGCCCGCGACGGGGGCGCCCGAGGGGGTGCGGGCGGTGCCGGTGACGGACTCGGTGGTGGCGTCCTGGGCGGTGGTGTACTCGAAGGCGCCGATGTCCGCGCCGCCGTTGTAGAGCGGGGTCCCGGCGTAGTCGCGGCCGCCGTTCCCGGTGATCTCGGCGCCCGCGTCGATCGCGTACGAGCCGGAGGAGACGCGCAGGCCGTACGCGGTGTCGAGCCGGGGGCCCGACTCCGGGGTGCCGTACGGGCCGGCCGGCGGCGCCTTCGCGAACAGCGGGTCGGCCACCACGGCGCCGGTGTCGCCGTCCGGGACCGCGAGGTCGGCGCCGCCGTACAGGTTGTGGCTGTAGCCGATGGTCGGGCTGGTCGTCAGCGTCGCCGGGCGCGTGGAGTACAGGAGGTTGTTGAAGATGTCGTAGCGGGCCTCGATGTAGGAGCCGTACCCGTAGATGAGGTAGTCGCTCTTGTCGTTGTAGATCGTGTTGTTGTAGACCTTGGCGGTCGCGGCCCGGTCGGAGTGCAGGTAGATCTGGTAGCGGGTGTTGCTCGCGATCACGTTGTTCCTGACCACGGCGTCACCGAACGCGAACTGGCACAGCAGCACGCCGTCGCCGTTGCCGTGCAGGTAGTTGTACTGCACGACCTGCCGGGTGGTGCCCTTGTCCGGGTCGATCCCGTTGGAGTCGGCGCCGCCGGCCTTCTGCTGCGTCTCGTACACCTCGTTGAACTGGAACGTCACGTCGTCGGCGTAGTACGACTCGATGCCCGAGGTGCCCGCCCGGTAGACGACATTGTGCTCGACCAGCGCGCCCCGGACGTTCGTGAGGTACATGCCGTTGCAGCCGTAGGCCGTGTCGGCCTGGGTGACGTGGTTGTTCCTGATGACGATGTTCGTGTGCGGGGTGAACTTGGGGTCGTCGGCGTTCTGCCGCGTGCCCCAGCCGGTGGCCGTGGCGATCGTCTCACCCGCGTCGTTCTTGCCGTCCCCGGTGTACTGCTTGAACACGATCCCGGCGAACGAGGTGTTGGCGACCGTGGAGTTCTGGATGACCACGTCGTTCAGGACGGTCGCCTTGTCCGGCGGCGTGTGGATGTCGGGCACCGTCGTGTCGAACACGATGCCGCCCGTCTTCTTCGAGCCGTCCCACCCGGTCTTGAAGCGCACGCCGGGCGCGTTGTTGTCGGTGCTGCCGCTGATCCAGTTGACCTGGCCGGTGACGTCGTGCACGGCCACGCCGTCGATGACGAAGCCGTCGAGGGTCTGGCTGTTGTCGCCGGAGACGTGGATGCCGCGCAGGTCGCGCAGGTTCTCGCCGGGGGTGCCCGTCGGCGGGACCTCGTTCGTGACCTCCAGGTTGCGGATGGTCCAGAACTCCTGGTTGAACAGCCGGACGGCGTCGCCGACCTGGCCCGCGCCGTCGATGCGGGGCTTGCCGCCCTCGCCGTACCTGTCGACGGTGATCGGCGCGCCGCTCTCGCCCGAGCCCTTGGGCCAGAGCTGGTCGGTCCACCGCTGTCCGGCGCGCAGCAGGATGCGGTCGCCCGGACGGAACGTGGTGTCGTTCACCTTGCCCAGGCTCCTCCAGGGGTGTGCCTGGTCGAGGCCCGAGGCCGAGTCGTCGCCCGTCGCGGCGTCTACGTAGTACGTGGCGCCCGCCGTGGCCGTGACTGTGGCCGTGGGCGGGGTGGATATCAGGATCATGGCAGCGGTCAGCAGTTGGGGGAACATCGCCGGGCTCCTGGGGGGTGAATTCGGCGCGCCCCTCGCAGGGCGCGCCGGTGGGCGATCAGCTCGGTTCTGGGGTGTGGACGATCGGGTGGGCCACGTCGTGCGCGCGGAGGTTGCCGCACATCCCCCATCGGTCGTGCGGCGGGCTCTCCATCAGGGCGGAGCGCCGCAGGTGCGCGCCGTCGCCGCGCTCCAGGGCGTCGAGGATCCCGGCGGTGCGACGGGTCTCCTCGGCGACCGTGCCCTCCCAGATCGTGCGCCAGGCCGCGGCCTTGGGGCGCACGAGCGCGATGGCGTGGTCGTAGAAGCGGTGCAGCGGGGCCAGGTCGCCGTCGGCGGCGGCGTCGGCCAGGCGCAGGAAACCCTCGACGGCCAGCTCGCGCCGGCGCCGTACGGCCTCCTCGATGTCACGGAGCGCGCCCGCCGCACCGGGCGCGAGTCCTTCGGGGGGAGTGGAGGACGCGGGAGGCCCGCCGGTCGGGAGCGGGCCGCCGGACGGGGGCGACGGGGGCAGGGTGGCGGCCTGGCGGTAGCGCTCGGGGTCGGCCACGATCTCCGGGGGGAACGTCATGACCGCGTCCCCGGCCTCGGGCAGGCCCGCGTTCGACATCACGACCACCACCTCAAGACCCCTGCGGTTGACCGCGCGGTGGATGGTGCCGGGCGTGAACCACACGGTCGTCCCGGCGCTCAGCGCGGTCTCGCGCAGCCCGTTCACGTCGAGCGTCTGCAGCGTGCCGTGCCCGCCGATGACCACGTACGACTCCGTCGAGGCCGTGTGCAGGTGCGGCGTGCCGCCCTCCAGGCCGTCGGCGCACGGGCTGCCCGAGTAGACCGACAGGCGGCTGACGGACGTGCCTCCGGGGAACGTCATGCCAGCGCCGCCCTCCCCTGCTTGGCCAGCAGCTCCGTGCCCTCCTCGCCCCGGTCGCCGTCGGCGATCACGACCGCGTACCGGAACCGCAGCGACTGCCCGTCCGGCAGCTCGACCTCCTCGCTGAAGAACGGTGCCGGGCACAGGCAGGCGAAGTCCTCGCTGCGCGCGAACCACTGCGGTGGGTGCTGCGGGTTGTCGGCGGCGTCCACCATGACGACCGTCGAGTGGTCTCCGCTCTCGTCGTGCCGGCCGCGGAAGCCGAACCACTCGGCGCGCGTGCCGCGCAGCTCGTCCCCGCCCGCGCCGGCGGGCGACTGGATGATCCCGCCGGTGAACGACCGGGGCCCGCGCCAGAAGAGCCCGCCGTACCCGGCGTTCTCGCGGCCCTTCGTGGTCGGGGAGCCGAACGCGAGCGTGCCGCCCGACACGTTGGTCATCTCCGTGTCGAACACCAGCGCCCACGTGGCCTCGTCCACGACGTGCGCGGCCAGCGAGCGCCGCTCCTCGATGACCGGGTCGCCGGCCTGCGCGGCCCAGTCGAGCGTGTGCCCGAGCTCGACCCGCTCGCCGGTGGCCGCCAGGGTGGTCATCTCGCGGTGCGTGGCGCTGCCGTTGTTCTCGAGCTGCACGTAGAACCGGCCGTGCACGTACGTCGGCCCGCCCCAGAAGTTGTGCTCCCCGACGTGCGGCAGCGACCAGGCGATGCCCTTGTGCCAGACGTGGTCGTGCGGCCTGAACAGCGACACGAGCCGGCCGCCGAGGGTGCGGATCGGGTGCAGGTACGGCTTGGGCGACTCCAGCACCGGCGTGTCGGGGCTGTAGACGTAGGTGAACAGCTCGACATCGCCGGCCGCGACGGTCACCGACCGGCCGAGCGCGTGCGTGGCCTGCAGGGTCACGGGTTCCTCACCTTCTCCCAGGGGGCGCCCGTGCCGTCCATGCGCCGGGCGAACGGGCTGTCAGCAGTGATCTGTCCGGCCTGTACGCGATCGCCGGTGAAGGCGGAGGTGTACAGCGCGGCGATGAACTCCATCGTCCGGCGGGTGTCCTCGGCGGTGACCGGAGGCGCCTCACCCCGGTCGAGCGCGTCGAAGACGGCGGCGAGCCAGCCGTCGTGGCCGCTCGACGTGGTCGTGCGCCCCTGCGCCCACAGCTCCGACACGCTCTCCTGGCCCGGCGCCGGGGTCACGGTCCAGTCGTCGTCGGTGTAGCCGTACAGGTGCTCCACCTCGACGGTGGCGCGCTCGTAGTCGAAACGGAGCTGGGAGGTCTGCCTCGGGGACACGACGGAGTTGACGATCGTGGCCACGGCGCCGTTCTCGAACGTCACCAGCGCCAGCGACACGTCCTCGGTGTCCACCGGGCGCGCCTGGCGGGCGGCCACGGCCGTGACCTCGCGCCACGGGCCGAGCACCGAGAACAGCAGGTCGAACTGGTGGATGCCGTGCCCCATCGTCGGGCCGCCGCCCTCCGACTCCCACGTGCCGCGCCACGGCACCGCGTAGTACGCCTCGTCGCGGTACCACTGGGTGTTGCAGGTGGCCAGCAGCGGGCGGCCCAGCTCGCCGGCCTCCTGCAGCCGGCGCAGCCGGAGCGCGCCCGCCCCGAAGCGGTGCTGCAGGACGGTCGCGACGTGCGCCGTCGAGCGGCGCTCCGCCTCGATCACCGCGTCGAACTCCGCGAGCGAGAGCGTCGGCGGCTTCTCCACCAGCGCCGTGACCCCGGCCTCCAGGCACGCGATGGCCAGCGGGGCGTGCAGTTGGGGCGGCGTGCACAGGTGGACGAGGTCCACCTGCTCCTCCCGCAGCAGGTCGTCCAGGCTCGCGTGGGTGCTCGGCCCGCCGTACTTCCCGGCGAACTCGCCCGCCCGCCCGGCGTCCACGTCCGCCACCGCCACGAGCTCGGCCCGCCCCGACCCGAGCAGGGCCTGCGCGTGCGCGTGGGCGATCGCGCCGGTCCCGACGATCGCGGCCCGGTAGTT
This sequence comes from Nonomuraea sp. NPDC003709, assembly GCF_040610775.1. NCBI lineage: Bacteria > Bacillati > Actinomycetota > Actinomycetes > Streptosporangiales > Streptosporangiaceae > Nonomuraea > Nonomuraea sp. NPDC003709. The sequence goes on from NZ_JBEXMW010000015.1 coordinate 190,827, forward strand.
CCGTTGACTCAAGATGTTGCTCCTATGTGGGGGTCTGTCAGGCGCCGTCGATCTCGGCCTGCAGTTCCGTGATGAACGACTTGGCCGCCTGCTCCGGCGTCTCCCGGTCGAACAGCACCTCTTCCGTGTGCCGTTTGATGATGGCTTCGAGATCGCTGGCGCCGTTCGGGGTCACTCTAGGGGCTTGTCCGACTTTGGCGGTGTCCAGGTACTCCGCAGCGGCTTTGTCCGTTTCGGTGAGCTTCGGGGTGATGGCCGCGCGGATCTTCTTGTTCGCGGGGACGCCGCGGTCGGTCAGCAGGATGTCGGCCGCCTCCTGGCTGTTGGCCAGGAAGTCCACGAACAGCGCGGCCTCGGCCGGGTGCTTGCTGCGCGCCGAGATCGACCAGTACATCGAGGACTTGAAGTACGCGCCGGGCGACTTGGCCTGCGTCTCGCCGGGGAGCCTGAGCAGCTTCAGCTTCGCGCCGCTCGCCGTGGTCAGCGAGCTGAGCTGGGTGTTCCACCAGGTGGCGAAGACCGAGGCGTTCGTGGCCGTGCCCGACTGGTCGAGCGAGCCGCCGGCCCGCTCGATGGTGACCGACGGCGACGGCGTGACGCCCTGCTTGGCCAGGTCCTTGACGTAGGTCCAGTACGAGGCCAGCACCTCCGGCGGGACGGCGACCTTGCCGTTCGCGTCGAACAGGGCCGCGCCCGCCTGCCTGGCCCAGATGTTGAGCCCGCCCGCGTCGAAGCCCGGCGACTGCAGGCCGGTGACCTTGCCGCCGCCCGCCTTCGACACCTCGTCGCCGACCTTCTTCAGGTCCTCCCACGACCAGGTGTTGTCGTCCGGCAGTTTGATCTTGAGCTGGTCGAGGAGGTCGGTGTTGGCGACGATCGCGTACGTGGACAGGCCGACGGGGAGCGCGTACTGCTTGCCCTTGACCACGCCCGTGTCCAGGGCGGACTTGTCGAAGTCGGCGGTCTTGAGGTGTTTGCTCGCGGTGCCGAGGTCGAGCAGGGCGCCGCGCTCGGCGTACGAGGAGAGGTAGAGCTCGTCCATCTGGATGACGTCCGGCGCGTCGTTGGCCGCCACCGTGGTCGCGAGGCTCTCCCAGTAGCCGTTCCAGTCCTTGAACTCGCCCTTGACCGTGATGTTCGGGTACTTCTTCTGGAAGAGGTCGATAACCTGCTGGGTGCGCTTGTGCCGTTCGTCCGCGCCCCACCAGGTGAAACGGAGGGTGACCGGATCCTTCGACAGCTCCTGACCGGCGCTGCCGCCACTGCCGCACGCGCTGAGCATGAGCACCGACGCCATGGCGAGGGCTATTCGTCGCATGATGATTCCTCTTCGCGGGGGGTTACTTGCCGCCGGTCGTGGCGATGCCTCGGATGAGGTAGCGCTGGCCGACGAGGAAGGCGATGAAGACCGGGGCGAGGGACACCACGCTCATGGCGAACATGGATCCCCATGAGGTCGAGACCGTGGCGTCCACGAACGAGCGCAGCGCCACCGGCACCGTGTACATCTCCGGGTCCGTCAGGTAGATGAGCTGGCTGAAGAAGTCGTTCCAGGTCCAGATGAACGTGAAGATCACCGTGGTGGCGAGCGCCGGGAGCATCAGCGGCAGGATGATCCGCAGGAAGATCCTCGGGTGGCCGCAGCCGTCGATCCTGGCCGCCTCGTCCAGCTCGCGTGGCAGGCCGCGGATGAACTGCACCATGAGGAAGACGAAGAACGCGTCCGTGGCCAGGAACTTCGGCACCACCAGCGGCAGGAACGTGTTCACCCAGTCGAGCTGGGAGAACAGGATGTACTGCGGCACGATGATCACGTGGATCGGCAGCATGATGGTGCCGAGCATGATCGCGAACCACAGGCGCTTGCCGGTGAACTCCAGCCTGGCGAACGCGTACGCGGCCATCGAGCAGGACACCAGGTTGCCGATGATGCAGGCCAGCACGAGGATGGCCGAGTTGGCCAGGTAGTGGCCGAACGGGGAGGCCAGCGCGGTCCAGCCGGCGCCGTAGTTCTGGGTCTGGAGCCCGTCGAGGATCAGGCCGGGGCGGCGGAAGATCTCGTTGTCGGGTCTCAGGGAGCTGACCACCATCCACAGCACCGGGTAGAGCATGACCAGGGCGAGGAGGATGAGGGCGGCGTGCTTGATCAGCTTTCGGAGTTCAGTCATCGTAAACGACCCAGAATTTGGCGGCCCAGAAGTTGACGGCGGTGAAGCCGGCGATGATCACCAGGAGCAGCCAGGCGAGCGCCGAGGCGTACCCCATGTCGAAGTTGTGGAACCCGCGTTGATACAGGTAGAGCGTGTAGAACAGGGTCGAGTCGGACGGCCCGCCGGTGCCGCCCGAGACCACGAACGCCTGCGTGAACGACTGGAACGCATGGATGATCTGCAGGACCAGGTTGAAGAAGACGATCGGTGACAGGAGCGGGATCGTGATGCTCCTGAACTGCGTCCACTTCCCCGCCCCGTCCGTGGCCGCCGCCTCGTAGTACATCCGCGGGATCTGGCGCAGCCCGGCCAGGAAGATCACCATCGGGGCGCCGAACGTCCAGACGTTCAGGATGATCAGCGTCGACAGCGCGGTGTCCGGGTCGGAGATCCAGCCGCGGCCCTCGATGCCGAACAGCTGGTTGACCAGGCCGTCGGCGCCGAAGATCTGCCGCCACAGCACCGCGATGGCCACGCTGGAGCCGAGCAGCGACGGCAGGTAGAACGCCGACCGGTAGAACGCCAGCCCGCGCAGCCCCTTGTCGAGCAGCAGCGCCAGCCCCAGGGCGGCGGCCAGCTGCAGCGGGACGGAGACGACGACGTAGATCAGCGTGACGCCGAGCGCCCGGTGGAGGCGGACGTCGGTGAGCATGCGGGCGAAGTTGTCCAGGCCGTTGAACGTCGGGGGCTGGATGAGGTTGTAGTCGGTGAAGCCCAGCACGAAGGAGGCCACGATCGGGCCGGCCGTGATGAGCAGCAGGCCGACGAACCAGGGGGCGAGGAACGCGAAGGCGGCCTTGTTATCCCGATTGCCGCCGCCGAGGGGTCCGCGGCTGCCCTTGCGCATGCGCTGGAGCTCGCCGAGAGCACTCACACGTGACCTCCTGGGGTTGCTGGAAAACGTATTCCGTTGGAAAACGTATTCCGCAGTTTGCACGCGCGTTACCTGCGCGTCAAGGGTGTTACCGACCGGCTACAGCGCCCGAGCGCGCCCGGTGCGGCGACCCGTTCGCCACCGCCATGGGCGGCACTCACGGCCCCAGCACCACCACCAGGGGGGCGCAACTCGGCGGGCTCGGTGCCGCCACCGCCGCCATCCCCGGAAGCGGGCACAAGCGCGTGCGAAGGAAGGGGTTATTTCCTCGGGCGGGTGCTTTCGCGCACGATCAGCCGCCCTTCCAGGGTGAGCCGCCGTCCCGCACCCGCATTTCCCAGTGCGAAACGGATCGCCTCCACCCCCGCCTGCGCCAGCGGAAGCGCGACGGTCGTCAATCGCGGCGTCACATCCCCGGCGAGCGGAATATCGTCGATGCCCGTCACGGAAACGTCCTCGGGAACCGCCAGCCCGGCGGCGCGAAATCCCGACATCGCGCCGATGGCGACGGTGTCGTTGACCGCGAGAACCGCGTCCGTGCCGGACATCCCCTCCCCCGCCAGCCGCCGCGCCGCGTCGAATCCGCCCTGGCGGCTGACTTCGCAATAAACGATCCGGATATCCCGATCGTCAAGGCCACCGGCGCGAAGTCCGGCCATGAAACCGGCCGTACGCGAGCCCATGTTGCGAAGCTCGCGAGCGCCGCCGAATATCGCCACCCGCCGGTGCCCGGTTTCCGCGACGAATGCGCCCGCCGAGTGCCCGGCCGCGAAATCGTCGAATCCGATCGCGTCGAAAGTCATGTCCGTCTCGCCGACGATGACGACCCGGCCGCCCTCCCGTTCGTACGAACCGAGCTCCTTCAGCAGCCGCCCGCCGAGCGCGTTCGCCATGAACCGGCTGGAGGTCAGCACCAGCGCGCGCGGCCGCAGCGAGCGCAGCACCCGGACCGTCTCGAGCTGCCGCTCGACCGCTCCCATGGTGGACGAGACGGTGACGAACGCCCCGGCCGTACGGGCTTCGCGTTCCATCGCGGCCACGACCATGGCCATGGACGGCGTCGTGAGGTCGTCGGCGACGAGCGCGATCGAGTCGCTGGCCCGGCGCATCGCCCTGGCCGAGGCGTCCACCGTGTACCGCAGGGCCGCCGCCGCGGCCAGCACGCGGGCCTCGTTCTCGGGCGCCACCTTACGCGTGCTGCCGCCCAGGACCCTGGACGCGGTGGAGATCGAGACTCCGGCCGCCGCGGCCACGTCGTGCAGCGTGACCGTGGGCCTCGCCGCATGGGGCATCCGCAGTGTCCTTTCCGACGGTGAACAGACCGGTTTAGAAGAGTACCCGTACCGGATCGGCGGGCCCGCTCACCCGCCAGGCGCATCGTCCGTAAGGCCGAGAGTGTCATGGGTTCGGGATGACCCGTGTCATGGGGACCCGGTGACACGGCTCATGGGGACCCGGTGACACAGCGGACTAACCTCGCGAGCCCGGCTCAATCATGCTGACGACCATGACATCCCTCCGATTCAGGACACTGCTATCGACCGTGGGCCGTGCCAGGCGGCTGGCCCTCGCGACCGGGATGGGGGCCGTGCTCGCCGCGACGACCCTCACCGCACCGGCCGCCGCGCAGACGACGAGCGCCACCGGGACGAGCCAGGACGGCGGGCTGGACCGGCAGGCGCTCCGGAAGTCCCTGGACGCCGTCCACGAGGCGGGCATGTACGGCATCTACTCGCAGGTTCGCGACCAGGGTCAGACCTGGCAGGGCGCGTCCGGCGTGGCCGATGTCGACACGCGCCGCCCCGTACGGCCCGACATGGTGCACCGGGTGGGCAGCATCACCAAGACGTTCGTCTCGGTGGCCATCCTCCAGCAGGTGGCGCGCGGCGCCATCGACCTGGACGCCCCGATCGGCCGCTACCTCCCCGACCTCGTCCCCGGCGACCGCGGCCGGCGGATCACCGTACGGATGCTGCTCAACCACACCAGCCACATCGGCGACTACATCGGCTCGGCGTTCCCGTCACTGCTGGAGGGCTCGGCCAAGAGCCTGGACGACAACCGCTTCCGTACGTTCACCCCGAAGGAACTGGTCGGGATGGGCCTGGCCGCCGCCCCGACCGGCGAGCCCGGGGCGATCCCCGGGTCGTACTCGAACACCAACTACATCCTGGCCGGCCTGCTCCTGGAGAAGGTGACGGGCACGGACGCCGAGCGGTACATCACCCGCAACGTCATCCGCAAGGCGGGCCTGCGGCACACGTCCTTCCCGCGCACCCCGGTCATCCCGGGGCCGCACTCCAAGGCGTACGAGTCGCTGTTCGGCCTGATCGACCCGCCGCGCGACTACAGCGTCTACAACATGTCGTGGGGCGGGACGGCAGGCGCGATCGTGTCCACGATGGACGACCTCAACCGCTTCTACCGCGCGCTGCTGCGCGGCGAGCTGGTCGGCGCCGCGCAGGTCGCCGAGATGCAGAAGACGGTGACGGTGCTGGCCGGCGGGGCCGCGATCAACTACGGCCTCGGCCTCTACTCCCTCGACCTGCCGTGCGGCCGCTTCTGGGGTCACGACGGGGGCGTGTTCGGGATGATCACGCAGTCACTGTCCAGCCCGGACGGCAGCCGCCAGCTGTCCTTCGGGATCAACCTTGCGAAGTACCAGCGGATCGACGAGAACGGCGAGATCGTGCCGAGCCCGATCGACTTCGCCCTGGTCGACCACCTGTTCCTATCCCTGTGCGGCACCACCGCGCCCCAGGCCAAGTCCTCCCGGCTCCCGCTCACCCCGTTCCCGGCGGACAGGCTCGCTGCCGCGGTCCGTTGATCGCCTGGCAGGTGTGTTGCCCATCACTCTCGGAGTGCGGATTTGTCCACAGTTGATCGCATGGAATCTCCGTAATGTCCCTGCTGCCGGATCAACCGGTGCACGACAAACGGGGAGGAACCCAATGCGTAAGACTCTTGCGATCGCGGCTCTGGCCGGTTCGATGGCCGTCACCGGCCTCGCCCTGAGCCCGGTCGCCGCCCAGGCCACCACCACCACTGCTGCCACCACCTCGACGGGGACGAGCTGGGGGAAGTTCTTCTCCAGTGACCGCAAGGCCTACACGTTCGGCAAGACGTGGAAGAGCGGCCACGTGGTCCACACGAAGTGGTACGGCGTGGACAAGGTCGGCGGGAAGAAGGGCTGGGTGTGGTTCGAGTTCTACCAGAACGGCAGCTGGCACAAGTTCAACCGCTCGTTCGACGGCAAGGTGGTCGGGAGCTGGAGCGGCAAGGGGATCAAGAAAGTCTACACGTTCACCTGCTGGGCCGGCAAGTTCGACAACTGCGGCCGCAAGTACCGCATCTACTAAGCCGCCTGATCTCCTGACCCACCTCGTCACCACACGCGGTCCCCAGGCCCGGCGCCCCGCGCGCCGGGCCTTTCCGCGCTTCAGCGGGCCCGCCCCTTCGTCGGTCAACGGGCGGGCGCTCGGTCGCCGCAGCTGCGTTGGGGACTTCGAGGGCGGTCCCTGACTCACCGCCGCCGGTCAGAGGGACCGCGCCAGCTCGGCTGCCCGTGCCAGATGCCCGGCTTTGACGGCGGCCCAGTGATCGGGATCGTCGGCGCCCTCGCCATCGCGCAGCACCGAACCCCCGAACACGACGAACTCGCTCGCCTTCGCCCGCTCGCCGATCCGGTCGGTGAGCATGGTGGTCTTCATGGCCTGGTGGCAACCCGACGCGTCGAGCTCGGCGACGCTGTACCCGGCCGTGCACAGGACGAGCGCCTGCCGTGCCACGCGCAGGCTGCCGGGCTTGTACGCGAATCCCGTCGTCCACACGCGGTCGAACCAGCCCTTGAGCCGCGCCGGGCAGTCCGTCCACCACACCGGATAGACGAACACCCACACGTCGGCGGCATTGAGCCTGGCCTGCTCAGCGGCGACGTCATCGGGGACGCGCGCATCAGCGCGGTAGCCGGACTCGCGCTCGTACTCCTCCAATGTGAGTTCCGAGCGGAACCCCATCGCGTAGAGGTCCGAGACCGTACGCGTGTGGCCGGCGTCGTCGAGCCCGCCCAGGAACGCGTCGAGAAGCTCGCGCGTGAAGCTTCGCTCGCTCGGATGCGCGTAGACGATGTGGACGTGAGTCACGCACCTATTCTCATGCGCTCACGCAGCTCCTGGATCCTCACCCGGTGAAGGCCTCGCGGAGGAACGCGGCGATCTCCGCCCGCGCGGCCTTCGCCTGCGGCACCACGCCCGGCATGCTGAGGAAGGCGTGCGTCGCCCCGGGATGTTCGGCGAGCCGCGCGGGCGTCCCGGCCGCCCGCAGCCGTTCGGCGTAACAGCGGCCGTGGTCGGCCACCGGATCGATGGTCGGCACCACCACGAGTGCCGGGGCCAGCCCGCCCAGGTCGCCGGCGTACAGCGGCGACACCGTACGGGGATCCGATCCGGGCAGAACGGCGAGCCGCTGGAACAGCCGCATCTGCGTCATGGTGAGGACCGGGCCGTGGGCGTGCCGGCGCATGGAGGCGAGGTCGAACCCCGCCGAGGTCAGGTCGACAGCGGCATTGACCAGCACCTGCGCCCGCAGGGGCAGACCGGACTCCCTGGCCCGGATCGCGGCCAGGGCCGTGACCAACGAGCCGGTGCTCTCACCGAAGACGGCGACCCGTGCCGGGTCGACTCCCCACTGCCCGGCGTGCCGCACCACGTGCCGGAGCACGTCCCAGCCGTCGTCGACGACCGCCGGCAGCGGGGTCTCCTGGTCGAGAAGGCGGTGCTCGACCGAGACGACGACCGCGGGCAGCCGCGCGGCGAGGTGGCTGTTGACCCAGTCGCTCTGCACCGCCGTACCCACGAACCCGCCTCCGTGCACGTGGAGCACAAGAGGCGAGCCGGCCTGCCCGGCCGAGGGCCGGTACACCCGGACCCGGAGCCTGCGGTCGGGCAGCTCGACCTCCTGCCACCGGATCGTGGCGCCGCGGTCCGGAAACCCGGTGATCAGCCGGGCCAGACGGGACGACCGCTTGCGGTTCACCGCCTCGCGCAAGACGACCAGCTCTTCGGCCGTCATCGCCAACCAGTCCGGCTCCTTTCCCAGGGCATGCATCAACCGGATGCCCAGCGGCGGCCGCTCCGTTGCGGTGACCTCGCTCACGTGTCCTCCTCAGCCCGCTAGTTTCGCTACCTTAAGTATCGATACCAAGAGTAGCGCAATAGGGTGCCGCCGGCGCTTCACCGCCGCAGTTCGGGCGGCACGTATTCGAAGGTGGGGCCGGCCGTGGTGCCGTCTTCGTCGGGCATCCGCATCAGGGCCTGGGCCTGGCCCTTGAGCGCGTACATGGTGCCGGTGGCGGCCCCGAGCAGCTTCGGGCTGCCGTTGAAGGCCTGCTCGAGCTGGCTCAGCAGGGTGCAGTAGGTGTGGTTGAACTCTTCCTGCGCGGTCCTGATCGCGCTGCCCGGCTCGTGGTCGGACAGCCGCGGGTTGCGCCGCATCGGGGGTACGCCGGTCAGGTTCACCTGGATGGCCTCGCCGGTGGGCCCGCTCTGCGGGGTGTCGCCCCGCTGGTAGCGGCGGCCGAGCTTGAGCTCCTGGAAGCGGTAGTAGTGGCCGACTTCTTGGCGTTCGGGGTGGAAGACGTCCTGGTCGCCGTCCCAGACGCCGCCGCGGGCGGTGCCCTCGCCCTGCTCGACGATCTCCTCCAGCGCCGCCAGCGCCGAGGCGAGATCACCGACCTGGACCAGGTGCCCGGCGGTGTGGCGGAAGTGGTCGGCGCTCACCTGGCGGGCCGGGTCGCCGCTGAAGACCGCCTGCTCGCCGAGCCGTTCGCACAGGTGGCGCAGGCCCTCCTCGATGGCGGCGTAGAACTGCCCGATCGTCTCGTAGCCGTTGGCTTCGGCCGGGGCGCCGGGCGGTGCCGGCTGTTCGATCCGCAGGAACATCTCAAGGGCTTGCGGCCCGAAGGGCACCAGGGACAGCTCCAGCGAGCCGTGGGGCAGCGGCCGGGGGTGCGGCGGCAACATCCCCGGCGTGTCCAGTCGCGGCCGGCCGCCGACGGCGTTGAGCAGGTTGGCGGCCAGCGCCAGGTGCAGCATCTCCTCGACGAAGACACTGCCCACGACCTCGACGGCTTCGGGGTTGCGCTCCGGGTCGAGCGAGTACAGCGCGCACAGGTACGGCGGCAGGGTCGCGTGTTCCAGCTCGATCGCCCACTGCAGGTGCTCGCGCAGGCTTTCGAGGGTGTCGATCCGGGTTCGCTGGGGTTCCAGGTGTTTCATCGGTGTCCTGACTCTGTTGTGGGAAGGGGGCGTGTCACGCGACGTGATCGCCGGGCCGGGAGCCGTCCTCCAGTGCCTCGACCGCGTCGAGCAGGCCCCGCAGGCCGATCTCCTCGCGCTCGGCGTCCGTCGGGTCGAACAGCCACTCGGTGACCGGCAGCTCGGCGACCTCCTCCGGATGGCTCGACTCGACCAGGGTCACCTCGGTCTCGACCTCGATCTGGAGCTCGTACAGGAAGTCGTCCTCGCTGTTGGGAGCGCTCATCTTTCCTCCGTGCGTTACTTGCCGAGCCAGTCGCGGTAGTGGATGGTGCCGAGGACCGCGCCCTCGCCCGGCACCAGCGTCCGCTCGCCCGGCACGCTGCCGTAGTAGCGGGCCTGCGGGTCGGCGACCACCGTGCGCGGGTCACCCCAGGCGGCCAGGGCATCGCGGAAGAACTCGTCCATCCGAACGTCGTCGGGACCGCCCACCTCGACCCGGCCGTTCAGCGGCTGCCCCACCGCGACCCGGCCGACCGCCTGGGCGACCTCCTCACCCGCGATGGGCTGGAACCGCACCGGCGCGATCCGCACAGTGTCGCCGTCCGTGGCCTCCTCCGCGATGGCCCGTACGAACTCGAAGAACTGCGTCGCGTGCACGAGCGAGAACGGGATCCCCGACTTCTCGATCAACCGCTCCTGAGCGATCTTCGCCGCGAAATAGCCGTTCTCGGGCATCCGTTCCGTGCCCACCACCGACAGCGCGACATGATGACCGACCCCGGCCGCCGCCTCCGCGGCCAGCAGGTTGCCCGTGGAGGTCTCGAAGAACTCCATCACCGCCGCGGGCTCGAACGACGGCGAGTTCGACACGTCCACCACCACCTGCGCGCCCGCCAGCACCTCCGCCAGCCCCTCACCGGTCAGCGTGTTGACACCGGTGCTGGGCGCCGCCGCCACCGCCTCGTGACCGTGCTCCCCCAGCATGGCCACCACCTTCGACCCGATCAGGCCCGTCCCGCCGACCACGACAACCTTCATTGGTGCCCCCTCTCTGCCCGCCGGAGCACCCGTGTGCCAGCCGGTCATCAGCTAAGACAGGGCAGCCTCCAGGCTTGTGACAGCAGCCGCCGAAATTCCTTCGACCTCAGTGCTGGACCGTCGGCGCGGCCATCGCGGCGCATCCCGGCATCGCCATGGTCTTCACCAACGGCGGCCAGGTCTGCGGTGCGCGGCCGCGGATGCTGGTGCCGGCGTCGCGGCAGGAGGAGGCGGTGGAGCTCGCGGTGGCCGCCGCGGCGGCGTACGTCGTCGGCTGCGTACCGGCCAGGTGGACGTCAACGGCGCCGGCTGGAATGCGCTCGCGCCGTTCGGCGGTTACAAGCAGTCGGGCAACGGCCGCGAGTTCGGCCGCCACGGCCTCGAGGAGTATCTCGAGACCAAGTCCATCCAGAGCTGACCAGCGGAGATCTCCCGGGACTGTTATCTGCCGCGGGCTGTCCTCGCTGCTCGAGGGGTAGGCGGTAGGTGGCAGTCGAGGGGCAGGGGGAGATGGCGGTGGCCGATCTGGAGCAGGCGGCGGCGGTGTTCGCCGGGGTGCGACCACGCCTGTTCGGGATCGCGTACCGGATGCTCGCCAGCGTCACCGAAGCCGAAGACCTCGTCCAGGACGTCTGGCTGCGCTGGCAGGCCTACGACCGCGCCACGGTCGACGACCCCGCCGCGTTCCTGGCCACCACGACCACCCGGCTGGCGATCAACGCCACCCAGTCCGCCCGCGTCCGCCGCGAAACCTACCTTGGCCCCTGGCTGCCCGAACCCGTCGACACCGCCGCCGACCCCTACCTCGGCGCCGAACGCGCCGAAGCCCTGGAGTTCGCCGTCCTGCTGCTCCTGGAACGGCTCTCCCCCACCGAACGCGCCGCCTACGTGCTGCGAGAGGCGTTCGACTACCCCTACCGGCAGATCGCCGACATCCTCGACCTCAACGAACCCGCCGTACGCCAGCTCGTCAGCAGAGCCCGTAAACGCGTCCTCGTCGCCCGCCGCACCCCCGTCACCCGAGCCGAACAACGCCGGCTCCTCACCGCCTTCGTCGCCGCCGCCCGCTCCGGCGACATGACCGCACTCGAAGAGCTCTTCGCCGCCGACGTGATCAGCTACTCCGACGGCGGCGGCGCCGTCCGCGCCTCCCGCTTCCCCGTGGTGGGCGCGGAGCGGGTGGCGAAGTACCTGAGGGCGTTCGCGAGCCGGTTCTGGGCCGGGGTCGAGGTGGCCTGGGCGAGCACGAACGGCCAGACCTCAGCGCTGCTGAGCCGCGACGGACAGGTGTTCGCGGTCCTCACCGTCAACGCCTCGGACCAGGGCATCGACCAGGTGCTGTGGATGATGAACCCCGCCAAGCTCACCGCCATGTCCACCGCCGCCGAAGGTCACGACTCGCCGGAGGTGGACAGCAGCGGGCCCTGACGACGCCTCCCGACGGCCGCGGTCGTGATCGAGACGGCGACCAGCAGCACGCAGAGAGTTGTGATCGCCGCGACCACGGCGGCCACCCCGATCCAGGGCGCCGCGAGCGGCAGCAGCAGGACGGCGGCGACGCAGCCCAGGACCGCGGCGGGATAGATGACGGGCTCGGCGGCGACCAGCGCGTGCGCGGCCCACAGCAGCGCGAGATACACACCGACCGGGATGGCGACCGCGTAGCCGAGTGCCTGCGGCGGCGTCGCGACCGCGTGCCCGCTCTGCTCCACCGCCACCTCCAGCCCGGCGCCGAGGGCCGCCAGTGCCGCGAAGATGCCGTAGTGGCCGTACCCCCACAGGTACGAGCGATGCCGGCGGTCACTGAGCCCCTCCCCCGCCTCGATGAGGAAGTACAGCCACCAGAGCGCGAACAGCAGCACGAGCCCGCAACCGGCGATGACGACGAAGGCTCCCCTGATCTGGCCCGCTTCGAGCGCTCCCTCGACTCCCCTGCTCGCGGCCAGCACGCTCTCGCCGAGCAGAATGATCGTGAACAGGCCGTAGCGCTCGGCGATGTGGTGCGGGTGCCAGGTGGTGGGCCTGGCCCGTTCCGCCCACCGCGGCACCGAGAGTTCCAGTACGTCCAGGAAGACAAGGACCAGCAGTCCGACGAAGGAGGGCAGCAGGCCCAGCTCCGCGAACAGGTAGCGCAGCGCCCAGCCCGCCGTCACGAGGCCGATGCCGGCGGCGTAGCGCAGCGCGGTGCGTCGGCGGGCCGGGTCTTCGAGACCGGCTCGCAGCCATTGGGCGACGAGCCCGATCCTCATGATGACGTAGCCGAGGGTGATGATGCCGTAGTCGGAGTGACTGAACGCGGCGGGCACGCCGGCGGCGAGGGTCAGCACGCCGGCCATCTGCACCATCGTCAGCAGCCGGTAGGCGACATCGTCGGTGTCGTAGGACGAGGCGAACCAGGTGAAGTTCATCCACGCCCACCAGATCGCGAAGAACACCTGGAGGAACGGGACCAGTGCGGCGAGGCCGTGACCGTCGGCGAGGTTGTGCGCGAGCTGGGCGGTGACGGCGGCGACCGCGACCACGAAGGTGAGGTCGAACAGCAGCTCGAGCTGGCTCGAAGCGCGGTGCGGCTCGTCGATGGGGCGGGCGCTCATCCGGACCCGAAGGCGGATGGTGGTGCCGGTGGGTGGCAAGGTCTCGCTCCTGTCGCTGCGCAACGTCCGGTCCGTCTGTAAGACAGGGCGGCGGCCCGGTCTGTGACAACTCGGCACGACAGCGTCGACTTGGCCACCGGCGCCTGCGACTCGCCCCACCCGCGCTCACGACCGTCGGCCGGCGCCCGCACCAGGCCGACCCGGATCGGATCACTGAGCGCGGCCATCACCTCGGTCGGGCCGATCTCGCCAGGCCGACATGGGTAACGACCGATCGAACAATTACGCGGTCAATCGACCGGGCTGGTCCTTTTGGCAGGGTGGGTGTCAGTCGGCCTGCCTACGTCGTGCGCCGCCTCGCCACACCTCCTCGATGGCCCGGGACGCCGTGATGTCCGTGGTCGGGTCGCCGTTCACGAGCAGCAGGTCGGCCCGGAGGCCAGGGGCGATGCGGCCCCGGTCCGTCAGGCCGAAGAGGCGGGCCGTGGTGCCGGTGGCCGCCGCCAGCGCTTGCTCCGCCGTCCAGCCCGCCTCCGTCAGCAGGAGCAGCTCGTGGTGCAGGCCCGCCCCGTGCACCGGCCCGAACGGGGTGCAGTCCGTGCCCGCCAGCACCGGCACCCCCGCCCGCCGCAGGGCCGCGGCCGCGTGCGAGGCGTTGATGACGCCCTGGGAGTGCATGGGGATGTCCGCCCACTCCCGGCCGAACGTGGCCTTCGAGCGGTCCGACATGCGCGCGGCGATCCGCGGGTCGCGCAGCAGTTCCCGGCCGTTCGGGTCGCCGGTGACGGCCTCGATGTAGGTGATCGTGCTGATCACGAACGCGTCGTACGCGGCGATCCTGGCCGCCATCTCCTCGGCCTGCTCCTCGTTCACGTCGGAGTACAGGTGCGCCAGCCCGTCGGCGCCCGCGTCCAGGGCGATGAGCGCCTCCCTGGCGGTGACCGTGTGCGCGATGACCCGCAGGCCGGCGGCGTGCCCGGCCTCGACCAGGACGGCGGCGAGCTCGGGGCCGAGGGCGGGCAGCCGCATCCCGGACGACCCGCCGTCGTCGATGGCGATCTTGAGGTAGTCGACACCCTCGGCCAGCCGGGCCTCCACGAACGCCTTGGCCTCGCCCGAGTCGGCCACCGTGTCGAGGGTGCGGTCCGTGCCGAGGGCCTTGAGCACGTCCGCGGTCATGATCTGGGTCGGGTGCCCGTGCGGGGCGGTGGCGATCATGCTGGAGCTGCGGATGTCGGCCACGTCGTCGCGTTCGGCGGCCTGGCGGCGCTGGGCGGCGAGGAGCGGCGGCAGGTTGTTCATGTCGAGCTCGGTGGTGACGCCGAACGTCAGCGCCTCGGCCAGGTCGCCCTCGAAGGCGTGCGTGTGGGCGTCGATCAGGCCCGGCAGCAGGGTCTTCCCGGCGCCGTCGATCACGGCGTCCACGTTGCCGGCGACCTCGCCGCCGATGGCGACCGCGCCGATGCGGTCGCCGTCGATCACCACGTCGGCCGCCGGCACGGTCCGCTCGCCGTCGAAGACCCGGACACCACGAATCAGGGTACGCATACTTCTCCCCCAGATAATTCGATATCCAACTAGATCTGCCTCGAATAGTACGACCTCGAACTACCAGAGAGCAAGCACGCGAACGGCCCGCGCCCAAGAGGACGCGGGCCGTACGGAATCACGACCTCAGTGCGAGAACGCCTGGAACTCGGCCGCCCTCACCTGCTCCCGCTGCGGGCTGGCCGTGGCGCAGTCCGTCGCGGAGTTCGGATCCTGGTCCTGCTCACCGGCGTACAGCGGATTGCCGGTGCACTGCGTGCTGAGCACCCGGAACATCAGATGCGTGGCACTCGTGGCCCGCACGTCGAACGACTTGAAGATCATGTCGGCGCCCCGGGGACGCGGCAGCCCCGACTTGAAGGCGTCCGAGGGGCTGGTGTAGATCTTCGTGAAGTTCGCCGGGTCGGTGCAGCCCGAACCGCAGGCCAGCACCTCGAACGAGCGCACGCTGGAGAAGCGGTTCTGCCCGCCCGGGTCGGCCGCGTCGTTGACGTTGGGCCGCAGCATCGCGCTCACCTGCACGCGGCGGACCTTGACCGGCGCGTCGCCCGCCAGGTCCACCACGACCGACTTGCCGGCGGGCGCGCCGGTGAGCGAGGCCCAGTTCGTGGCCTCGGTCTCGTCGATCAGCTTGGCCTGGTTGACGCCGTCGCCCGTGGCCGTCGCGCCGCCCGCCGCCGAGGCGAGGTTGCGGGTCAGCGGCAGCGGGAGCGGCAACTGCACGCCGCCCACCACCACGAACTTCAGCCGCGTGTGCCCGAACCCGTTGCCCGCCACGATGAACGAGTACACGCCGGGCGTCATCTCCACCGTGTCGCCCAGCGGCGTCGCCGGGTCGGTGTCGGCGACCGGGACCGCGCGGCCCTCGTAGTCGCCCACGTACAGCCGCAGCGCCGCACCCTTCGCCTCACCCAGCGGCTTGAGCTGCAGCGAGCCGTTCTTGCCCGCGGGGTTGACGAAGCTCGGCGTCGGGTCGGCGTCGTTCGGGCCGGTGCTGGCCGCGCCCTTGCCCAGGCCGTGCTCGGCGAACGCGCGCCACATGATGTCCTGGTTCTTGCCGCCGAACCGCATCGCGTCGGCCGCCAGCAGCGCGTCGCGGTGGTCGACGTAGCTGACCGCGCCCGAGGCCATCAGCAGCAGGGCGTCGAACGACAGCTGCGCCCAGCGCCGGTTGCCCGGGCACCGCTCGACCGGCGTCTGCCCGTCCGCGCAGGCCCGCTGCTGCCTGGCCGTGCCGTCGCCGTACCGCTTGACGAACGCCGCGCGCACGTCGAACTGGGTCGCCGACCAGATCTCGCCGTCCGCGTGCACCTGCTGGCCGACGATGTCGTACGCGACGTCGCTGTAGTTCAGCGGCGACTTGGACATGTCGTAGTTCCTGATGCCGCGTTCCTTGTCCCCGGTCACGTAGCCGCCGGTCACGTACGGGGTCAGGCCCGAGGGGCGGAAGCCGTACTCGAAGAGGTGCTCCATCGCGAACAGGTCGGAGGTGCTCTCGTTCATGGCCCCGGCCTGGGCGCCGCTCCAGCCGGCGTTCGGGCCGCCGATCATGCGGCCGGAGATCGCATGCGTGTATTCGTGGCCGATGACCGACATGTCGTAGTCGCCGTCCACGCAGGGCGAGTAGAACGAGCCGGCGATCGGCTGCCACAGGTACATGTTCGTGATCGGCGCGAGCCCGTCAGGGCCGGTGATCTGGTTGGCGTTGTCGCGCACGGACAGCACCCGCGCGCCGGCCTGCGCGTTCCCCTGCTCGGCGTCGCCGCCGAGGCCGCCGCGGGCGCCGTTGTCCGCCTGCATGTTCCAGGCCGTCTCGGTGAAGCCGAGCCGGTACGACCAGTCGTGCATCCTGTTGTGCATCGCGTTCAGGTTGGCGATGGCGGCTTCCAGGTCGGCCTCGCCGGCCTGGTCGAACACCGCCGGGTCGCACTTGGACTCGTGCCAGGTGTTCTTCCACGGGAAGAGGTAGTTCCTGCTCGGGGTGAGCACGTTCGTGCGGGTCCCGACGGAGAACGGGTCGCCGTTCGCCCGGTTCTCGGTCGTCTTGGTCGCGTTGCCGGCGCTGGTGTTCGTCGAGGCGTCCGTGGTGTGGTCGACGTCCCACGCCTTGCCGGTCGCCGGGTCGCCGCCGGTCACGTAGTCGCAGCCGGGGCCCGCCGCGAAGCACCAGGTCTGGCGGGTGTCGCGGGAGGAGTAGTCGTCGCGCGGGTTCGCCGGGAAGGCCTTCCAGCGCGGGTTCTCGGGGTCGAAGTGGTCGACCAGGTTCTCCCGTACGAGGATGGCGCCGCTGACGGCGTCCACGTGCGTCGTGTACCCCGCCGCCTCGCCGCTCGAGCCGCCGATCAGGACCACCTGGTACGCGCTGTGCACCCCGTCGGGAGCGGGCACCGCCACCGGCGTGGCCTGCTTGGTGGCCGCCGTGGCCAGGTCGATGCCGCCGTCCCTGGCCGCGATCTCCAGCGCCTGCTGCGCGGTGATCGTCGCGGCCGGCGGCGCCTCCGTCTCGCGGGACAGCGAGGAGGTGACGTGCCTGATCTGGCCGTTCAGCACGCCGATCGAGACGAGGCCGTCCACGCCGGCCGGCAGGTCGCCGAAGCGCTGGCGCAGCAGCACGGCGTGACCCGCGCCGACGGGGTTGACCGCGACCCGCTCCAGCGCGTCCACCGCCTGTGCGGACAGGCCGAAGACGGCGGGGTTGTTCTTGAGGTACGTGCGGGCGGCCTGCTCGGGATCGGACCCGAGTCCTTCGGCCAGTGGTTCGGCGCTGGTGACGGCCGCGGGGGTGCCGAGAGCGTTCCAGCGAATCTCGGCCACCGTCCCGGCGCTGCGGGCGTTCAGTCCGGCGGGCGGGGCGACCCTGCCCTGCCGGTTGTCCACGTCCGGCTTGCCGTGCTCTTCGGCCTGGAAGTCATGGATGGGGGCCTGCCCGCCGGGTTCGCCCCGGGCGGGCCCTGCGAGGGGTAGTGCCGACGCGGCGAGCGCGACGGCGACGAGTGCACTGCGTAACCAGGACAACGTTTCCCTCCTGCGTCTCAGGGATGCGCGGATTGCACGCATCCCGCAAGAGGTAACACCGAGTCCGGGGGCTGGCAAGATCTCAGTGCGGGACCGGTGGCCGGCGCCTCGGCGGACCATAGAGCCGTTCTCAAAACGACGCCCTTACATGGCATGAGGGGTTGAGCCCGCCGTGCCCGGCGCAGTTCCCGCACTGATCATTCAACCTGTCGTCGTGGACCCGCCGCAACCGGATTTACCGGCTCGCGAACAGCGACGCGTACACCGGCCGCCCGTGCTCGGTGACCACCTGACCGGCCAGCCCGTCGCCGGTCACGGTGGACAGCCGCAGGTCGAGGTAGCGCTCCTCCTCGACCATGCGCACGTCACCGGCCGGCGTCGGCAGCCAGGAGGCCACCTCTGCCTGACGGGCGGCCCGGTCGCGCGCCAACTCCGCGCGCAGCTCGGCCAGGCTGCCCGCCTCGTACGGCTCCGCGTGGGCCTGCTCGGGCTCGGCCCGCCAGGCGGCGACCCCGTACGCGAAGCAGACCAGCGCCATCCACATCTCGGCGAAGTACACCGGATCGGGCGCCAGCTCCAGCCCCGCGAACCTGTCGTCCACGAAGAACAGCGCGCCGAGCTGCCCCGGCAGCAGCTCCAGCCGGCTCTGGAACTGGGTCAGCGTCGCCCGCTTGCGCGACAGGATCTGCTCCAGGTGCCCGCGCGACGGCAGCCCGCACGCGGCGTTGAGCTCGGAGATGTCCGGCCACAGCTTGGCGTAGTCGTGGTGCCCGCGCAGCTCCAGCGCCTTGGCCCGCAGCTCCACCGGCAGCACGAAGAACCACTGGTCGCGGCCCTCCAGGTAACCGCCCTGGCCGGCCTGGACGCAGCAGGCGTCGTCGAACCGCCTCGTCTGCCCGGCTCCCATCAGCGCCGCGGAGCACAGGGCGTGGTTCTGGGCGGCGTCCTGGATGTAGCCGATGTGCAGCGGCACGATCGCCACACCCTCGCGGGCGCCGTTGAGCAGCTCGACCCGGCCGTACCCGACGACCCGCTCGAGCTTCAGCCCGGAACGGGGCGGCACGATGCCGGGCCGCTCGGGGCCCCAGATCGGCACCATGGTCAGCGCCCCGGCGCGCTGCGGCGCGCCCGCGCGGTAGCCGCGCAGGTCGAGCGGCGCGGGCAGGAGCGTCTCGAGTGCGGTCATGTTCGTCCTCCTTCCAGACGGCTCAGCATGGCCGTACGGATCCAGTCACGGCCGGGCGCGCAGTGGCCGAACAGCCACGGCAGCAGCCCGGCGAAGTCGTCCTGATGCCAGAACGGCCGACGCGGCAGCAGCGGCGCCGGGTCGCGCAGGGTCAGGTCGTCGCCGGCGGTGAACGTGGCCTGGCAGAGCACCACCGGAGTGGTGACGCCCGCGCGGGGCAGCGTGGCCGCCACCCTGGCCAGGTCGCCCGGCAGGACGTTCTCGTAGCCGTCGGTCACGATCACCACCAGGTCGGGGCGGGTGTCCAGGGCGTCGAGCAGCCG
Source organism: Nonomuraea sp. NPDC003709 (assembly GCF_040610775.1). Taxonomy (NCBI): domain Bacteria; kingdom Bacillati; phylum Actinomycetota; class Actinomycetes; order Streptosporangiales; family Streptosporangiaceae; genus Nonomuraea; species Nonomuraea sp. NPDC003709. The sequence continues at coordinate 209,872 of NZ_JBEXMW010000015.1, forward strand.
GGTCGCCAGGTCGGTCGCGCCATCGACGGTCTCGCCCGCCGTGCGGCGCTCGCGGACCTCGGGGACCTCGGCGGTCTCGATCACCGTGAGGCGCTCGCGGGCCTCAGGGGCCTCGGCGGTCTCGATCACCGTGAGGCGCTCGCGGACCTCGCGGACCTCGGGGGCCTCAGGGGCCTCGGGGACCTCGATCACCGTGCGGCGCTCGCAAACCTCACCCGTCTCGACCACCGTGAGGCGCTCGCAGACCTCGGCCAGGACCAGCCTCAGCGCCCCGGCCTGCGACATGACCGCCCACTCGCGATCGCCGTACCCGCGCATGGAGCCCGACGTGTCGAGCACCACGGCCACGTGGCCGGCCAGGCGCGGCAACCCACGCGTCGCCTCGGCCACGTAGCCCGCCAGCGCGGGCCGCAGCTCGGCGGCCGGCCCACCCCGGTAGAGGTGCACCAGCGTCGCGGCGATGTCGCCCCGGTTGGTCGGCGTCACGATCGGCGGGCGCTCCCCGACCTGGTCGAGCGGCGCCGGCGGCTCCTGCGGGGCCTCCGCGCCGTACGTGCCGGGCGCGTAGAGCGCGCGCACCCGCCCGATCGCCACGGCCGGGTCGGAGGTGAAGCGCAGCAGGCTCCTGCGCAGCCGGCCGGAGCCGGTGTCGCCCTCCGCGATCAGGCGGGCGCACCCGCGCGCGGTCGCCTTGCCGAGCGCGTGCTCGAAGCAGTCGACCAGCGCCGGCCGACGCGCCTCGATGAGCGCGTCGGCCTCCGGGTGCTCCAGGACGAACGCGACGACGGCCCGCGTGGCGTGCTTGTGGTTGACGCGCAGCCGCCGCAGCGCCAGGAGCGCGGTAACGGCGTACGCCGGCGGCAGGCCGAACATGAGCGCCCTCGTGACCTTGGCCAGGGTCGCGCGGGTGCGCTCGTCCAGGCAGTCCTGCGAGGCGGCCAGCGTGCACAGCAGCACGCGGGCCCGCTGCCAGGGGAGCACACCGGGCACCAGCGCCAGCAGCGCGTATCCCTCGGGGTCGCTCAGCCGGGCACTGCGGTGGAGCTCCGCGTCGTCCCAGGCCAGATCGCCGCCCCTGGACAGGACCAAAGGGGCGTCGTGCGTCCTGAAATGCTCGAGAAGAGTCGGGGTGTCCACGAGATCGAGATTAAGGAATCCGGCCCGCCGGGCGACACCTATTTTTGGCGAGTACGTTTCTTCCCGGCTTTCCCGGCCGGAGAGATATGCGCGCCGGCGTCAAGTGCTTTTTCGCAGACCGCCAATTCCGCGTCGGTGTAGGCCAGCAAATAGACGGTTTCGACGTGCCGGGGGCGACCGTCGGTCAGGTGGGCGACAATGGCCGTCAGCATGCTCTGGACCGTGGACTCGACGTCGGCCGCCGCCTCACCGGTCCCGAAGATGGGAAACACGATCGAGGCGGCCCGCCGCCCGCCGTCGGCGATCTCCTCGGCCCGCAGGAACACGTTGCGCACGCACGTACCCAGATTGTCCACCCGGCGGTACCCGACGCCGGCGGCCCCGTGGACGGCGGCGGCGTGCACGATGCCCATGACGCCGTTGCGCTCGGCGAGCTGGTGCGCCCCGGTCACGATGGCGGTCCCGGGCTCCACGGGCACGTTGGCCCCCACCCGCCGGCCGAGCTCGTCGGCCACGCAGTCCTCGACCACCCGCTCGGTCAGGGGATCGCGCCGCGCGCCCTCGTACCGGATGACGGCGGAGATCGACCGCTCGTGGAACCTGGACATCTGCATGTCGGTGTTCTCGGAGTTCACCCAGACGTCCACGTCCTTGACGTTGCGCAGGTCGCCGGTGATCAGCACGAGCCGCCGGGAGGGCCGGCCATGGACCGTGTATTCGTACGTGCGCGTCTCCTCGATGGGCTGCGGCTGCCGCATTTTCGCGTGCGTGTCGATCTGCTCGCGCAGCACGCGGATCTCCTTCCGGTATTCGTCGGCCCGGCCCGCGGTGCGCAGGGAACGCAGCCCGTACCACCAGATGAACGCCCACAGCCCGACGGCGCCCGTCATGGTGGCACCCTTGATCTCGGCGGAGAATTGGCTCTGCGGGAAGAATGAGAACAGGAGCGTGACGGGAAAGAGGGCGAGCAGGGTCCAGGAGATCATGTGCACCCGCTCGTTTCCACCGTCCGGCGCGCGCCACTGCCAGGCGAAGGCACCGAGACCGAGGACGAGACTGAACACCGCCGTAAGCAGAACAACGGGATCGGCCTTCATTCGCTCTCCCATCCGAAAAAAACGGACGCGATAATCAGGCTAATACGTCACGCGTAAGTTGGCTGGGTAGGTGGGCCAAGAACCACCCACCCGTTGCCCGACTGGATGGTGGGCCTGCTGACACCCACCCCGACCACAAAGGACCTCGCTCCGCTCGGACTGCCCTTCCAGTGGCGCGCCTGACGGCGCACCCGCGCCTGACGGCGCCATCGAACCCGCCCGCTGACCTGCGAAGCGGTGGGCCGTCTGATGCCCACCCCGGACCGGGTGCCTTCCGAGCCAGGTCGGCCGATGGCGCATCGTCTATTCGCCAACCGGGGCGACATCGATCGCCTTTACCCGGCTACCCTTCGCTGCAGGGCGCATCGCATTAGGAGTCAGATGATCACGATGTGCCTTCTGTGGCGCTGAGCAGGGGCGATGGCTTCGGACCGTGCTGTGAGTGCGGCGTCTGGAAAGGCATTGGGAATGATCAAAGTCGCGGTGTCCTCAAACAGCGGCCCCTCGGCGCCGAGTTGATTGGCCCAGATGAGCGCTCCGTCCGGCTGCAGGCTGGTGTAGTTCGACTGCGTCTTCACCCCCACCCCAAGGACCACGTCGAGCACCTGGCGACGGGTGTAACCGGCCGCCAGGAACGCCTCGATCTCGGCGTCGTCCACCCAACCCCGCTGGGCGACGTTCGTTCCACGACAGTGAGGTCAACGACTGGAGGCCAACCCTCCGAGTGGGGCGTGCGCCGGAGCCGACATAGCCGGTATTGCTGGTCGGTGGTGCGGCGAATGGCCTACGGGGGACTGATGGCAGTGAGCATGCGGGCGAGTTTCCATGGCCGACGGCCCCAGGCGACGAGCTTTCCTTCGACAAGCGGCTTCCCTATTCCTTGCCGACCGATGAACACCAGCATGAGCGCCGCGGGGTCGGCAGACAGGTGGGCGTCAACGTCGCGCGCGCCCCTCGCGTCGAGTGTCAACGAACCGCGGTCGAAGACCATCAACGTGCGCCCGCCTCCACGCAGGCGCAGGTCGAAGCGGGCCCGGAAGGATCGAGCCTTCTCCTGGTCCAACAAGGCCGTGGGCGGTAGAGCCGCGATGAGCGGAAGCACGCCACCCTCGACCGCGAGCAGGGCGTGGTGACGCTGTATCGGCCACGAGCGCCCAGTGGCTACGGCGATGTCATGGCCATGAATCAAACATTCCTCGAGCAGGTGACACGCCACCGCCGCAGGCGGCAGGCGGGCACCTTGCAGCCAATCGACGGTGGCCGCTCGCGAACGCGACGCGATGTCGTCGAACTCGTCTGCCAGCGTGCCGATCCGGTCCGCGAGGACGGCTGGGTCCCGTTCGCCGTCCTGGGCCAGCATCTTCGCGTTGGCCTCGGCCATTCCCACCGTCGTCACCGTGGCTTGCGGGACCGGCCTTCCGGCGACGGCCTCGGTGTCGAAGCGAAAAACATGAGCCAGGTGAGCCGCGACATCGCCCACCGTCCACGTACCGACCGAATCGGCATTGGCGTCAGGGACGCTCCGCACAAGTTCGACGAGGCTGGGAACAACGTCCCGCAATGCCATACGCGCCTGGGCCATGGTGTCGGAGGCGCCGCTGCGCGTCGCAGCCGGGACCGTGCCGACGCCTTCCTGGACGTCCGAGTCTGGGCCTCTCCGGGAAGGTGGGGTGGCGGTCATCGTTTCGCTCCTGTGGCGTGAGTGCTGGTGGCGGCGGCCGTCCCATGGCCCCGGGCAAGGTGACCACACCCCTACCGGCGCTGTGCTGGATATTGTCAGGCAGACTTGAGAATGTAAAGTGATCGCCATGAGTCGGAGCTACGGCCAGTACTGCGGTCTTGCCCGGGCGCTCGATGTCGTGGGCGACCGGTGGAATCTGCTCATAGTCCGCCAACTGCTCATCGCTCCCGCCCGCTACCGCGAGCTGCTCGACGGGCTCGGCGGCGTGGCCACGAACCTGCTCACCGACCGTCTGCGCGACCTGGAGAGCGCCGCAGTGGTCGAGCGGCGACTGGCCGAGGAGGGCAACGCCATCGTGTACGCACTCACCCCATGGGGCGCCGAGCTGCGGGAGCCGGTGGAGAGCCTCATCCGCTGGTCCACGCCGCTCATGGCGCGCGGCCCCGGCGGCGACCGCTTCCACATCGAATGGCTCACCGTCGCCCTCCGCGCCTTGCTCGCCGACAGGGCCGCCGCGCACCAGGCATCGACGGTGGGGATCGCGGTCGACGGCCAGTTGCTCCAGGTGCGGGCGACGCGCTCGGGCATAGAGGTGACCTTGCATGATGGCGGCGATCTCGATGCCCTCGTGCGTGCTGACGCCCCGATCATTCTCGGGCTGGCAGCAGGTGCGCTCACCCTCAACGACGCCCATGGGCTCGTCGACATCGAAGGCGATGAAGCCGCGGTACGAGCCCTCTTCAACTCCCGGCGGGCCATGCCGGAGGGGCCCACTCGCCGATGACCTCTCGCACCTTAACGGCGCAGGGTGAACCCTCTCGCTGAGCCTCGCTGTCACACTTGTTTGCGGCTGGTGACATGTCCGTTTATCGGCACCCGAACGCCTGACGCAGCGCTGTCATTTCTGACCGGCATTTCTCGCGCATACCGGCCCTCAGCTCTGTTCGAACTCACCGAAGTAATCACACCTACCTAGACCGGCCGCCACCGCCGACTGCTGAGCTACGGCGCTCCACCATCAGCACGTCCCGCCAGACGCCGTGATGGCAGCCGATGCGCTCACGCGTGCCCAACACGCGGAAGCCGACCGCCTGATGCAGGGCCAGGCTCGCGGTGTTCTCACCGAAGATTCCGGACTGGATCGTCCACACCCCGGCGTCCTCACTCGCCGAGATGAACGCCTCCAGTAGCGCCCGTCCGACGCCCTGCGCCTGGCAGCCAGGGTGAACGTAGACACTGTGCTCCACCACACCCGCGTACACCGGCCGCGCCGACACCTGTGAAGCGGCCACCCAGCCCAGCACCTGACCGGTCGCGGTATCGGCGGCCACGTAACGCAGGCGCGGCATCTTGTCCACGGTGAAGCCCTCCCACCTCGGCACCGTGGTCTCGAAGCCGGCCTGCCCGGTGTCCAGCCCGGCCTGGTAGATGGCCAGCACCTGCTCGGCATCGTCTTCCCGCATCGGCCGGATCTCCACCTCGGGACCCGCCGCGGGCTTGACGGCCTGGACGATCGCCGAGTGGACACCATCGCCGTGGCCGGCGGTCAACGTGATGCGGATGCCCACGAACCCGGCCGCCGCCAGCAGCTCGCGGTACTCGCTCGCCGGCAGCGCCCCGGCCACGCACCCGATCCGCTGCTCGGCAGCCAGGCGACGGGCCGGGTCAACGTCGCCGTCGACCACCACGTCGCTCACCCCGAACCGACCACCCGGCCGCAACACCCGGAACGCCTCCGCCAGCACCGCCGCCTTGTCGTCGGACAGGTTGATCACACAGTTGGAGATGACCACATCCACCGACCGATCCGGCAGCGGCACCTCTTCGATTCCGCCCTGCAAGAACTCGACGTTGCCCACCCCCGCTTGCTCGGCGTTGCGGCGAGCCAGCGCCAGCATGTCCGAACTGGCGTCCAGCCCATATGCCTTGCCGGACGGACCAACCCGCCGAGCCGACAACAGCACGTCGATGCCGCCACCTGAGCCGAGATCCAGCACGGTTTCGCCCGGACACAGGTCGGCAACCGCAACGGGGTTGCCGCAGCCCAGGCTGGCCCGCACCGCGCCGTAGGGCAGGGCGCTGGTGTCGTCATAGCTGGCGGCGCCGAAACAGCCCCCCTCGAAGGCATCCGGCCCGCAGTCGGCGACGACCTGGCCGTCGGCCGCGGCCCGGGCCAGAGCAGAGTAGTGGTCGATGATCTCGTCATTGGTCATGACGACGCTCCTTCACTCACAGGTGGGCGCGCCTGGGGCGGGGTTGCCCATGACCACGTCGGCGGCGGTCGGGAAGCAGCTCACGCAGTTCTCGTTGATCCGGTACAGGCTGGAGGTGCCCTGCTTCTCGACCAGCACGAACCGCACCTCGGCCAGGATCTTCAGGTGATGCGAAACGGTGGACTGCCCCACACCAGAGGCTGTCACGATCTCACCCACGCTCATCGGCTTCCGCTGCCGGGCCAGCAGCGCCACGATCTGGATCCGCGTGGCATCGGCCAGGGCCTTGAACCAGCTCGCGTACTCCTCGGCCTCCGCCCTCGGCAGAAGTCCCTTCTCTTCGTTCATCGTTAATCGACGATAAACGATAAAAGAGCGGCGGGAAAGACCGCGTCCGACATCGCCGGCGAGTCGATGATCCTCGCAGGCCAAGGGTGCGAGCCCCTCGATGGCTGGCCGCCGCTCTCTGTGCGGCAGTAGCTATTCGTCGATCGTGACTCGTGGCAAGCTGATGCCCTCATGCGCGCGCAGCCACCTGCGAAAGTTCGGGTTCAAGCGTGCCAGCACCGTCACCGGTTTGGGATAGAGCCAGGCGAGCGGGTACTCCTGTCGCTGTCGGCTCCACCATCGGAGACGTCGGGCCTGCTTACCCTTGATATGGCGGGTCTCCCATACACGTCCTGCGTTGTCGATGACTAGCGTCCAGCGGATCCAGCAGGCGGACTCGTCCGGCCTTTCCCGCAACGCACTACGTTCTTCCTCGCTGATCGGGATCGACACGGCCTCGCTCTCCCAGGTGACGAGAGGAGCGACGGATACCAGGCCCCAGCGCACTGTTCGGACGCGGTCGTAACCTAGGTTCGGGCTCGCGGAACCAAGACAGGGCGTTCTGACCATCACGGCCGTACGGACCACTTGAACGGGAAGTTCGTTGCCGTTTCGCAGGAAGAGTTTGATCTTTACCGTCGAGTCGTGTTGCTGGTCGTCCGTTGGCGGTGAATGGGTCAACTCGCACCACGCGCCGACCTTGTCGACTTGTCCACGGTCGGCGTTAGCGCGGTCTCTGAGGAAGATCCGAAATGCGAGCAGCAGAGATCCGGCTCCAAGCCAGGCTGGAACGCTACCCCAATCAGGAAACGCCACCCATGTGACGGTATCAGTAAGTGGGAGTTCGCCCTTGCAGACACGGCGTGTCCGACTTGTTCCCGATTTGGTTCCTCAGCCCGGGGACGACCCGGCTGGACTCGTTCAATCGCGGTGCTGCGCCGCCCGGCATGCCGAAATCGACGTTACGGATAATCCATTGTCCGAGATCTGTTCGAGTCATTAGTAGGCAGTTGCCTATTCGATTTACGATCCCATGCAGTCAAGCTTTGTCCTGGATGTGTCAGCTCCCTACCTGCTGGAGGAAGCTATGGCCAAGCGCCGAGGGCAACTTACGGACCGCCAGAGAGAACGTGCACGGCGGCTTCGTCTGGAGGAGCAGGCCAGACGGGCACGGGCTCAGGCCGACCTCAAGGCGCAGCGGGAGCGCCAGCGTGCTGAGCGACTTGCAGCCCAGAAGGCCGCCGCTACCGAGCGGGAGCGCAAACGGCTGCACATCGAAGGTCGCAAAGCCGAAGCCGCCGAGATGACCGCAGACGTCAGTGAGACGGTCAAGGCGCTGGATTCGGTTTTGGTGACGGGCATCGGAAAGCGAATGCCGCTTACGTTCGCCTCTTTGAAGCGCGTGTTCGACGCTCAGCCATTTGACCCGGACGGTCTCGACCGTCCGAAGCCGAGACCGACATGGGCTCAGTTCGCGCCACGGCCGCCAGGCTGGTTCGGACGTCTTCTCGGCGGGGACGCTCGGTACGAGCAGCAGGAAGCTGCTCAACGACGCCTCTACGAGCAAGCGTGCGCCGAGTATGAGGCCCGTGATGCGGAGCGCCATCGGCGCTTGGACGAGCGCTACCATGCCCATCAGCAACGGGCCGCCAGTGAAAAAGCCCAGGTGGACCGTCATAACAACGAGATCGATGAGTTCGAGCGCGCCGTCCGCGCGGGTGAGCCGGAGCCTACGGCGCAGTACTTCACGATGGTCCTTGACGCCTCGGTATATCCCGATGGCTTCCCGCATCAGACTCGCGCGATCTATCGCTCCGAGGCGCGCGAACTAGTTGTCGACTATGAGCTCCCACCGCTGACGATCGTCCCGAGCCTACGGGGCTTCAAGTATGTGCAGAGCAGAGACGAGATAATTTCCAACCCGGCGCCGAAAAAAGAGATCGACGCAAAGTATGCGAGCGTGATCGCACAGGTCGCTGTGCGAACGCTCCACGAGATCTTTACGGCAGATCCCGCAGAACTCGTCGCCGTCGCCACATTCAAGGGCCGCCTTTCTGTCAAGGACAAGGCGACCGGCCTTCCTGAGCGCCCGTACTTGATCGACGTGAGCGCCGACCGTGAGCTCTTCTCCACATTCGTGCTGGCCGATCTTGATCCCGTATACACCCTCAAGAAGCTGAACGCCCTGGTCTCCCCGCATCCCTACGATCTCGAGGCGGTCCGGCCCGTGGTGGACTTCGATGCGCTGCTCGCGCAGTACAAGTTCGTCGAGGGGATCGACGCGGTAGCAGGTCTGGACAGTAGGCGTGATCTGCTCGGGCTGTCGCCGACCGAGTTCGAGCACTTCGTGCGCCAGCTCTTCGAAGCGATGGGGATGAAGTCATGGGTGACTCAATCGTCCCGCGATGACGGGGTCGACGCGGTCGCCATCAACGAAGACCCGATGTTCGGGGGCCTCTGCATCATCCAGGCGAAGCGTTATAGCAAGGCCGTCGGCATCGAGGCTGTGCGTGCACTGGCCGGAGTCATGGAAGACAAGCGGGCGACGAAGGGCATCCTTGTCACCACCTCATGGGTGGGCACCGACAGCCGCGATTTCGCCGCTCGTCATGGGCGCATGCAGATCATCGAGTGCGAAGAGCTCAAGTTCCTGTGCAAGGAACACCTTGACCTCGATGTGCTCATTAGCCTTCCAAAACCGCCTCCAAAGCGTTCTTGATCAGCCGGACCGCCGGCCACGCACCCTCGCGCATGTCGACTCCTGGCACTGAGCTGAGCTGTCGGATTTGTCGAAGCGTCGTCACAACGGAATGGCGTCGGCCACGGTGCATCGGTGGGAAGGCATTGGGAAGGATCATCCGCAGACGATCAGTGACAACCGTACAGCGCCGGACACATCAAAAGCCCATGGCCCGCGTTACTGCTGGTCAAGGGCGCTTTGTCGCTGGTCGAACCTGGTGCCCCCGGCAGGATTCGAACCTGCGGCACCCGCTTTAGGAGTCCGGTGAGCGTTCCAATGCCGTTTACATAGCGATCTTGCGCGTAGCGTCGCTCGGTGATCTTCCCGGGTGATGCAGGCGGTTCCGGGCGGTTGACGGATCTGGTCGCGGTTGGCGCACTGACCTCGCCGATCCCTCGCCAGGTCTGGGCGCGGCCGTCACCACGCACGGATGCCGGGAGCGTCGCGTTCGCAAGCTTCCCGCGTATGTGGTCGTCTACCTGCTGATCGCGTTGTGCCTCTACCCCGGCGACGGCTATGAGGAGGTCGCCGAGAAACTGACAGGCATGACGGCCCTGGTGCCAGGGGCACCAGGGCCGGGCGTCGACCCCCGCAACGGTACTCAACGTATCGCTGACGTGTACCCGGGTCAGATCACCAGGGCGTCGTGCAGACCGCCCGGCTGCCGGGGACTCCGGCCGGGGCGCCGCAGGCGCGGAACTTCAGGTTCGGGTCGCTCGACGTGCGCGCGGCCGGCGTTATGACGATCTCGCCGTCCCAGCGCGCCTCGAACGGCCCGCAGTACCCCCACGTCCTGCCGCCGTCAGTGGTCACGTCCAGCGTGACCCAGTCGCCCTTCTTGGCCCCGGAGAGCTGGGCCCAGCCGTGCTGGATGCCCTGGATGTAGCCGGACATGACGTTGAACTGGGGGCGACCATTGGCGCCGCCCCACCGCACCATCCGTACGGACTGCGGGTTGTTACCGGTGTAGTGCCACCAGCCGCCGCAGTCGATCGGCCCTGCCGCCGCCCGCGCCCCCGTCGCCGCCGCCGTCGTCCCCGTGGTCGTCGCCGCCCCCGCCGCGGCCGGGGCGGTCAGGAGCGCCCCTGTGACGACGGCCGCCGAAGCCACGACCAGGCCGAGTTGCCTTCCACGCATGTGTTTTCCCCTCCGTGTCGAACCGGGTCCCCCTTACACGGACACGTTAGGAAACGGACCTGTCGTGGCGCTGTCGTAGCGTTGTCGTCGCGCTTTCGCCGGGCCGGCGGTCCCCGGGATCGGGGTGCCGGATGAGCAGGTGCCGGTCAGGTGTGGCGTCGCGCATTCGCCGCGCCCAGCCGCCCCCGAGATCGGGGTGCCGGGTGGGCAAGGGCCGGTCAGGTGTGGCGGAGGCCTTCGATCCAGCCTGATTCGGCGGCGATGCGGACGGCGTCGGTCCTGTTGCGGGCGCCGGTCTTGGTGATGGCGCTGGAGATGTAGTTGCGGACCGTCGCGGCCGACAGGTGGAGCTCGGCGGCGATCTCGCCGGTGCCGGCGCCCGAACCGACCAGGCCGAGCACGGCCACCTCCCGTTCGGTGAGCGGGGTCACCGTGGCGCTCATCGCGGCCAGGGCCAGGGAGGCGTCGATCACCCGCTCGCCCTGGGAGACCCGGCGGATGCTCTCGGCCAGCCGCTCCGTGGGGGCGTCCTTGAGCAGGAATCCGCTCGCTCCCGCTTCCATCGCCCGCTTCAGCAGCCCGGCGCTGGCGAGGCCGGTGAGGATGAGCACGCGGCAGTCCGGCATCGCCGGTCTGAGACGGCGGGTGGCCTCGACGCCGTCGACGCCCGGCATCTCGATATCAATGACGGCCACATCCGGGTTGCAGGCGAGAGCGCGCTGGACAACCTTGTCGCCTCGGTCGGCCTCGGCCACGACCTGGATGTCGCCCGTGAGGTTCAGCAGTGCTGTCAGGGCTCCCCTGACGACGCCGTGGTCCTCTGCGAGCAGGACGCGAATCACCGGTGACCACTCTCCCGATCGTGTACGGCGGGCAGGCACACCCGCACCTGGAACACGCCTTCCCCGGTGGCGCCCGCCTCCAGGGATCCGCCCAGTTTCTCCACCCGCCGGCGCAGCCCGGCGAGCCCCGAACCGGGTTGATGGCCCGTTTCGCGGCGAGTGCCGTCGTTGCGCACCAGCAGTTGAACGCGTCCGTCGACCTCGTCCAGCTCGATCAGGCAGTGCCGGGCGTCGCTGTGCCTGACGATGTTCGTGGCCGCCTCGCGTACTGTCCAGCCGAGTACGCCGCCGGTCTCCTTGTCGATCTCCTTGAAGCCCAGACGCAGGTCGCAGCTCGCGCCGGTGAGCTCGATCAGCGCGGCGGCCGCCGTCAGCTCCGCGCCCAGGTCGAGCGAGCGTTTGGCCTCCACGACGTCGCCGATCTCCGCGCGCGCCTCGCCGGCGATGGCGATCGTCCCCTCCAGCTCGGCGGCGGCCTGCCTGCGGTCCACGTCGACCAGGGCCAGGGCCAGCTCCGTCTTCAGGGTGATCGACGCCAGCGTCTGGCCGAGCAGGTCGTGCAGCTGCCCCGCCAGCCGCAGCCGGTCCTGGTCCACGGCCATCTCGGCCAGCGCGACCCGCAGCTCGCGCAGCTCCCGGACGAACCTCGCGTAGTGCACGATGCCCGCGGCGACCACCGAGGCGACGAGCACTCCGGCGCTCCGCTGCGCCGCGGAGGATGCCACGGGGGCCCACTCGACGAGCGTCAGCGGGTACTCGGCGGCGGCCACCACCAGGAGCACGATGACGCCGTACCGGAAGGGCAGCAGGAGCAGCCCGGCGGTGGCGACGACGAGCGGCGTGTAGATCCACACCGATCCCTGGAACGGGATCGCCCCGTAGACGACGACGGCGAACAGCAGGAAAGTCCGCGCCCGGTGCGGCCCCTGGCTCGTGCCCGCGATGTGCCGGGCGACGATCCTGGCGTACACCACGAGCAGCCCTCCGAGCAGCACGAGCGCCATCAGGGCCCGGACCGGATCGCCGTTGAGCAGGAAGGCGAGCGGGGTGAGCCCCCACAGTGCCCCGGTGACCGCGACGACGGCCGTCGTCAACCACCTGACCTGCACTTCGCTGTCCTGGGCCACCGGCGGACTCCCACATGTCCGGATGCATCATGATTTCGTACTGATCGTGACCCCTTCCTGGCCCGCGAATCAACTACCGGCGGCCGCCGATCCCTCGTTCAGCCATCCGTTCGCCCGCGCGATGCGCACGGCGTCCTCGTCGCTGCGGGCGCCCGTCTTCAGGCGGGCGGCGGCGAGGTAGTTCCTGATCGTGTGGATCGACAGCCCCAAGGTGCTCCGCAGGTCGCTGCCCCGCCCACCGGCCGCGACGGCCGACAGCACGGCGATCTCCCGCGTGGTCAGCGGATTGGTGTCGATCTCCTGCTCGCCGCCGTCGGCGGCCACGTCGAAGTCGATGTAACGTTCGCCCCTGGCCACCACCCGGATGGCATCGGTGAGCCGGTGGGCGGGCGCGTCCTTGACCAGGAAGCCGCGCACCCCCGCGGCCATGGCCCGCTCGAAGTTACCGGGCGTGCCGACACTGGTGAGAATGAGCACCGGGGGCGGTTGTTCCAGCTCCTTGATCAGGCCCGCCGCCTCCAGGCCGTCGATGCCCGGCAGCCCGATGTCCAGCAGCGCCACGTCCGGCTTGGAGCCGACGACGGCGGGCACGATCTCGTCGCCCCTGGACACCTCCTCGACCACGCGGATGTCCCGCTCCTCCGACAGCAGGGCGATCAGGGCACCTCTGATGAGGTCGTGGTCCTCCGCGATCAGAACTTTGATCATCTCCGGTCTCCTGTAGCAGAGGTGAGTGCGGCCGCCGGCAGGCGGCCAGGAACGTCCAGCGACAGCGTGAACCAGCCGTCTTCGGTGTGCCGTCCGCAGCTCCCGCCCACCTGCGCGAGCCGCTCGTCGAGCCCGGCCAGGCCGCTCCCGCCCACGGTCGCCTCGGCGTCCGCCGCTCCGGCGGCGATCGAGTCGCTGTCCGGGCGCACGCCGTCGTTGGCGACGGTCACCGTGATGCGGTCACCGTCGGTCTCGACCCCGAGCAGGCAGACCGTGGCGTCGCTGTGGCGCAGCAGGTTGGTGGCCGCCTCGCGCACCGCCCAGGCCAGCGCCACGCGGACCTCCGGCGGCAGCGAGGGCGGCAGTTCGGCGAAGTCGCATCGGACGCCGGCGGTCTCCAGCACCCGGCGCACCCCGCTCAGCTCCCTCTCCAGCGACATCTCGCGGTAGCCCTTGACCACCGCCCGCACGTCGTGCAGCGAGCGACTGGCGATGTCGTGGATCTCCGTCAGCTCGCGGCGCAGCCGGTCGATCTCCTCTGGCGGGATCCGTGTGCCCAGCTCGGTCCGCATGGCGATGACCGAGAGGTTGTGCCCCAGCACGTCGTGCAGCTCACGGGCGAACCTGAGCCGCTCCTCGGTGATGGCGAGCTTGGCGGCCTCCTCGCGGGTGCGCTGCAACTCGGCGAGCAAGGTCGCGAAGATGGTCAGGCCCGCGAGCGCGCCGGCCGTGAGCAGGTTCTGCAGGGAACCGAAGAGCACCCAGCTCAGGTCCTGCGAGGCCGGCAGGACCAGGCCGGCGGCCAGCGAGGCGAAGAACCCCAGCGCCGCCCACCGGCCCCGCAGCGTGACCGCGAACGCGAGCGGAAGCATGAACCCGACGCTCAGCCAGGTGGGCCCGGCGGCGAACGGCACGGCGAGGGCCAGTACGCACATCACGGCCAGCACCGCGGGATCCCACCGCGAACCCCGGTCGAGCACGGCCCGCACCGCCAGCCACAGGTAGCAGCCGGTGAGGCCGATGATGAGGACGACCGCGGTCACGACCCTGACGGAGGAGTAGGCGCCGAGCGCCTCCGCGAGCGGCACGGCGGCGAAGGCCGCCATGCCGACGAGGAAGACCCCGGCCGTGGCGCGGGCCAGCCGTACGATGCCCGGCCCGACGCCCCTCAGCCTCTGCGAGGCTCCCACTTGAACCACCTTCTCGCGGCGAGCAATGAGAGGACGAGCCAGGCGGCCAGGACGAGCCACCCCGGCCACATGACCAGGAAGCCCTCCAGGATCCCCACCTTGGGGGGCACGCCGGCCCCGGCGTGTCCCACGTAGTCCCGCCCGAGATAGGCGGTACTGACCCCCTCGGCCACCCGTCCGAACGGGAGGAAGGAGGACACGATCCGCAACCAGCCGGGGAACGCCGAGACGGGGTAGGCGAACCCGGACAGGCCGATGGCGAGCAGCAGGAACGGCAGGCTCACCACGACCGTGGAGCCCTGCGCGGGAATCCTGCCGCTCACCGCGACGGCCATCGCGGCGAACACCGCGAGCCCGAGGAGCACCGTGACCACCAGCAGGGCGGGATTGGCCGGCAGCTCGACACCGTGCATCACCCTGGCCAGGCCGACGACCAGCACGAGCTGCAGCAGGCCGATCGACAGCACGGTGAGGATCTCCCCGCCGAAGATGGCGAGGTCGGGCAGCTCCGTCCCGCGCAGCCGCTTGAGTATCAGCAGTTGCCGCCGCACGACGAAGGACTCCACCAGGGTCATGAAGCCCAGGGTGGCGATGCCCATCACGATGACGCCGGTCATGATGGCGACATCGACCGGCGCCCCGTCCCTGGTCCCGCCCGGCAGCATCAGCGGCATCAGCCCGCCGAACACGACGGGGAAGAACAGGGCGACGCCGACCGACACCGGCGTGCGCCAGAACAGCGTCTGGGTCAGCCGGAAGTGCGCGAGCGTGTAGGCGGTCACGTCCTGGCCTCCTCCCCGCGCGCGCCGGCGATGTCGAGGAAGACCTCTTCGAGCGTCGCCTGTCGGACGTCCAGACCGCTGAGCCGCACGCCACGAACATGCGCCCACCCGAGCACGGAGTGCGCCACCGACTCGGGCTCGGCGGTGAGGATCACGCACCGCCGCCCGGTGACGGTGAGCGCGTCCTGCTCGCCCACCGGCAGCCCGTCGAGGGCGGTGTCCTCGGGCAGCTCGAAGGCGACCCGGCCCGAGCCCCGGCCCAGCACCTCCGCCATCGTGCCCTGGGTGACAATGGCGCCCTTGTCCATGATGGCCACCCGGCCGGCGAGCTCCTGGGCCTCCTCCAGGTAGTGCGTGGTGAGCAGCACCGTCATCCCGCCGGCCGCGAGATCCCTGACCAGGTCCCGGACCCGGTGGCGGGCCTCGGGGTCGAGCCCCGTGGTCGGTTCGTCGAGGAACAGCAGGTCGGGGCTTCCGAGCGTGGCCAGCGCGATGTCGAGCTTGCGCCGCTCGCCGCCCGACATCCGCTTGACCCGCGTCCGGGCCTGGCCGGACAGCCCCACCAGCTCCAGCGCCTCGGCCACGGGTCTGGCGCCGGTGGTGAACCTGCTCCAGGCGGCCACCGTCTCGGCCGCCGACAGGTCGCCGAACAGGCCGGACTCCTGCAGCACCAGGCCGATCCTGGCGCGCGGGGCGCGGTGCCCCGCCGGGTCCTCGCCGAACACCCGCACCGTGCCCTCGGTGGGCCTGAGGTAGCCCTCCAGGATCTCGATCGTGGTGGTCTTGCCCGCGCCGTTCGTGCCGAGGAGGGCGAACACCTCCCCCTCGCGTACGTCGAAGGAGATGCCGTCCACGGCCGTGAACTGCCCGTAGCGTTTACGAAGTCCGGAGACCTCGATCACCGTCTCGCTCACTGCGTGTCGCCGAAGCAGACCGAATTGCACAGGGCGGTGCCGATCGAGCTGGCCGTGCCGTCCGTCGTGAACGCGACAGAGCCGGCGGCCGACTCCAGCTCGCTGACGTCGAACTCGCCCTCCGGCTGGGGCGGCAACGGCGGCGTGGGCACCCCCTCGGGGTAGACGATGCCGTACTGGCTCAGCAGGGGCCTGGGGTCGCCGTCATAGCGGCCCCGCAGCCCGCCGTCCTGCCACGCCGCCGCCACCAGCCGGGCGAACTTCCTGCGGTCCTCGTCCCCGAAGACGTACATGCTCTCAGCCATCAGAGGTCTCCTTGTCTGTGTGGATTCCGGGCAGAGCGCGATCGCTCAGAACGTGTCGCCCGTCGTGTTGGGGACGCTCGGCCCGGTCATGGTGGTGAGCGTGAGAATGGTGCTGACCGTGCCGGGCTCCGAAGAGCCGGCGGCCGACTCCAGGTCGGTGATGTCGAACTCGCCCTCCGGCTTGGGCGGCAGCGGCGGCGTGGGCACCCCCTCCGGGTAGACGATGCCGTACTGGCTCAGCAGGGCCCTGGGGCCGCTCTCGTAGCGGCTCCGCAGCTCGGCGTCCTGCCACGCCGCCGCCACCAGCCGGGCGAACTTCCTGCGGTCCTCGTCCCCGAGGATGTAGATGCTTTCGGCCATCAACGGTCTCCTTGTCTGTGCGGATCGGACTCTGCGGGGGCGCCGCCGATGAGGAAGTCCCCGACCGACGACTCGGTGGCCCAGTCGAGGCCGAAGGTGCGGGCGGCCAGGTCGGCGTCGCCGCTGCCGAGGCCGCAGGGCGCCATGCCCATCGCGGTGGCCACCAGGTAGAAGGTCTGGTAGAGCGCGCCGACGGTCTTCAACGTGGCGGCGTAGGCGATCGAGGAGTACTTCCACGACATGCGCTGGAAGCGCGAGGTGATGGTGATCAGCACGTCGGGGCTGGCCGTCCCGCCCGTGGCCAGGCTCGCCGCGGCCAGCATCGCCCGCGCGTCCTCGTCCCTGGCGGGGAGGGTGACGAGCCGGTGGCCGCGCGGGTCGTAGTAGTAGGCGCCGCTGTCCAGGCCCTCGCACCGGGCCACGGTCAGGTACAGCTCCAGCTCGTAGACGGCGCCGCCGCCCGGGTAGGGCCTGCTGCTGGCCTCGTACGGCATACCGGGCGCCGGCCCGAAGACGCGCCTGACCCTGGCGGCCCGGTAGAGCAGCTCGCCGAGCTGCCGGACCGTCGGCGGGCCGGCGTACTGGCGGACCGATCTGCGCGACTCCAGCACGGTGGTGAACGGCGGGTCTGCCGCGGCGGCCTCCTCCAGGGAAGGCGTGTACAGCTCGACGGCGGCGCCCTCGGGAGGCTGCTTGATCACCGGTGGCGGCGGCGTCTCGTCCAGGAAGCGGAAGGTCGCGCCGAACGGCTGGTCGTGCCGCCCCGCTCTGCTCCTGGCGTGAAAGAGCAGGTCGTGGAAGTCCCACGAGCGCAGCGCGGGGTCGCGTTCCTCGGCGTCTCCGGCGAAGGCCATGCCGGCGGCGACGAGATGGCCGATCGCCTCGGGCGCCTCCTTCACCATGACCGGGCGGCCGAGCGCGGAGAGCAGCGGCATGGCGTCCTCGGTGAGCGTGACGCGGTGCCGGGACAGCGGGGACTCCAGGACGAGTCCCTGATCCGTCCTGCGGACGAGCGCGAACCTCGACAGGCGCACGGTGTCACTGGGAGCGAGCGCGGGCAGCCGGAACCGGGCGTCGCGGGCGATGGGCACCACCCGCAGCAGCGGCTCGACCGCGTGGACGAGGACCGCGCTCAGCCGCGACAGCGTCAGGTACAGCAGGGCAGCGTCGTGGCTGGTGCCGCCCGCCGCGAGGAGCCGCTCGGCCAGATCGTCCTGATCCGCGAGCGTGCCGGGCAGCTCGCGCAGCAGCGACTCGACGGCCTGCGGCAGGCCGCGCAGGGTGACCGTGCCGAAGGGTTGCGCGATGGTCAGCACGTGGCCCGCGGACTCGACGACCGCGTCCTCGCGCAGCCCCACCATGGGGAGGAGCGCCGGGCCGGTCACAGGAACATCGTGATGGGGTTCATCTGCTCCTCCGGGGTGGGCTCGGCGAGCCAGCCGAGCCGTACGGGCACGTCGTAGAGGCGGCCGGGGGCCAGCCGCCGCCAGAAGTGGCGCAGGCCGGGCACGATGACCTTGACGACCGGCAGGCCGATGTCGGGCCTGGTCTGGTCGAGCACGAGCATCTCCATCCCGCGCTCCTCGACCAGCGCGCGGGCCGCCTCGACGTCGTCGAGCAGGTCGGCGGTGGCCGGCCGGGAGTAGGCGGACGCGGGCACGGAGATCGCGGTGGGCGAGAGGTAGGGGTGGTCGGCGACGCGCGCGTTCGTCCACCAGTCGACCTGGTCGCGCTCGGGGAACCGGTAACGGGTGACGCCGTCCGGGCCGACGTCGATGACCGCGGGGATGAACTGGTTCAGCTCGGCCAGGGCGCGCTGGACGGCGATGCGCACGTCGAAGTGGGCGCCGAAGGCCATGAGGATGTCCTCGGTCGGCCCGTCGACCCGGCGGCTGACCGCGGCGGCCACCGGGACGCCGAGGTCGTTGGTGAGGTCGAGCACGTGCAGGTCGCGGCCGAGACCGGCGTAGACCTCCTGGAACTCGGAGATCCACGGGTCGGCGAAGGTGCCGAGATCGAAGGCGGGCCGGCGCAGGCGGTTGTACCACCACACGGCCACCGCGTCCCGCTCGACGAGCTCCATGAAGCCCTGAAGGACGGCGTCCTCCAGGGAAGAGCCGGCGGCGTTGCCGTTGGAGTCGGCCCAGGTGTAGAGCGGGCCGGTGGAGCGTTGGTCGTTGTAGTAGTAATAGAGGTAGCCGGTGGGCAGGTACTTGTGCCGCCGCTCGGTCAGCGACCACACGGGCGTCCATTCGATCGCGGCGTCCTCGTCGAAGGGGTCGTTGACGTAGGAGTAGCTGGAGGTGGCGCGGACCTCCCGGCGGGTGCGGTACTGGGCGTCGCTGTAGAGCGAGCAGGCGTTCGGGTGCACGGCGTCCGCGCCGAGCTCCCGCAGGCTCGCCGTGCGCCTGGCCTCGTCGCCCTGGAAGATGCCCGAGTAGCGTTCCATCGCCTCGCACATGGCGCTGACCTTGGCCTGCAGGTCGGTCATGCCCTTGCCGGCGCTCTGGGTCCGCAGGCCCTTGCGCAGCATGGCGAGGTCGCGGGTCTCCCGGGAGAAGTTGTGCCCGGCCACGTACGCCTTGACGAACGGCGTCCTGGTGTCCATCCGGGTGAGTTCACGGATGACGCCCGTGACCGGGCTGACCAGGTGGGCGTACCGCTCGGCGGTGTCCTCCGGGTGCTTGGAGCGGTGGCCGCCGTCGGCGGTGAAGGTCTTGGGCCGTGAGCGCAGCTCGACCGGGGCCTGCGCGGCCGCGGCCATCAGGCCGTCGTCGCCGCACTCCGGGCACTGTGGCCTGCGCCGCAGCTCGTGGCGGGTGGCGCCGAGGCGCATGGTGTCGAAGGTGACCAGGTCGCGCTGCTGCGGGCTCCTCGCCCCGGCCAGCCACTTCGCCGCCTCGGCCGCGACGAGCCGCACGCCCGCGCCGCGGGTCAGCGCCAGGTCGGCGGGAGGCAGGGCCAGCGGGCGGCTGCTCCGTAACCTGTCCTCCACGTACGTCAGCGACTGCCGGTGCCCTTCCAACCGCTGGGACAGGCATCGCCAGCAGCCGCCGTCGTCCTCCCCCGGCTGGAAGACGGGGCCCAGCCAGAGGACGGGGCCGGTCGTGCGGGCCAGCAGCCAGGGCCGCCGCTCCGCCAGGTGCCGCCGGTTGACGTCGGCCAGCTCTCCGCGCAGGTAGTCGTCGGTCAGCACGACGGTCAGCGCCGCGTCCTCCCCGGGGCCGGTCACCTCCACCCCCTCGGCGACCAGCAGGTCCCGCAGCTCCCCGGCGGGCACGTCCCCGACGGTGAGCAGCTCGGCCCGCCCGCCGCGCACCGCGGCGACCGCCTCCTGCGCCTGGAGTCCGGCCATCTCCCAGTAGGCGGCCGTCCTCCGATCCACGTCCTCGGTGACGTCGACCAGCAGATCGCGCTGCCTGAGCGTGTGGAGCACGTAGTAGACGTTCTCCGGCGGGACGTCCGGCTCCACCGCGACCAGGATGTCGTTGACGGTGTGCTTGCCGTCGAGCAGGCCGGCCACCGCCTCGATCGACCGGCCGGTGAGCACGTGCGTGTCGCGCTCGTTGATCAGGAAGACCCCGTCTCCCTCGATGACCTCGACCCTGAAGTGGCGGCGGAAAGATGGTCGGGCGTCCATGGCGTTCCTTTCGGTCAGTGCACTCGGGTCAGTGCACGAGGCGCAGCGAGGCGACCTGGTCGTCGGCGAGCCGGAGGAGGGTGAGCCCCGCCGCGGCGAGCCCGTCGGTGGCGGACAGGGACAGGCGGTCGGCGCGCCGCCGGTCGGCGAACCAGCGGCCCGTGTGGTCGCGGCGGCGCAGCAGTTCGGCGGCCAGATCGCGGGCGGACCGCTCCAGCGCCCCGTCGCCGGTCAGGCGGGCCGTGTGCAGCGCCACCTCGGCGTCCACGACGAGCCGCGCGCAGGAACGTCCGGCCTCGGGCGCGCAGTACCTGGCTACGCGCTCCCGCAGGTCGCCGGGCACCTCGCCGGTGAGGAGGTGGGCGGTGGCGACGGCGGCGAGCAGCGAGCCGGGCGTGTCGAGGGCGAACCGGTGCGCCAGCAGCGGCGCGGCGGCAGCGCCGATCTTCCCGGGGCCGGTCTTCCCGGGGCCGGCCTCCCCCAGCGCGCTCGCGCTGGCGGCCAGCGCCCACACCAGCCCGTCCACCCCGGTGGGCACCCCGTCGAGCGCGGGCACGCCCGGCGGGTACGGCGACCGGGCCGCGCCGCCGCCGGCCAGCTCGGCCAGCAGCTCCTCATGCAGCCGCGCGGCGAGCGCCTCGGCCGCGGGGACCGCCGTCGGGGCGGCCTCGCGCAGCTTGTGCAGGGCGAGCAGCAGCCCGGCCCGGCCCAGCACGGGTTCGGCGCTGGTCGGCAGGGACAGCTGGGCCTCGGCGAGCGGCACCAGCGCGACCGCCCGCTCCACGAGCCTGGTGTCGGCCAGGGTGGCGCCGCAGCGGCTCAGCGCGTAGATGGTCGAGCCGAGGCCCACGAACGCCCCGACGGGCGCGAGCGTCCCGCACATCCTGCGGTAGACGCCCGACTGCGTGGACAGCGTCGCGAACTCGGCCGAGGCGTCCAGCGCGTCCTGCGCGGCCGTCCAGTGGCCGGGGGCGCCCGTGTTGGCGTACAGCTCGGCGAGGAAGACGGCGAGGCCGGCGGTGCCGGTGAGCAGGTCACCCTGAAGGGGTTCGACCTGGTCCAGGCCGTGCGCGGGATAGGTGACCACGCCGATCCAGCCGGACCGCTCGCCGACGGGGCCGCCCGCGGGCGTGCCGAGCGGGACGGCGCTGGCGAGAACCTGGTCGGCGAGCTCGCCGGCGCGGGCGAGCAGCACCTCGGCCTCGGGCTCCTCCCGCCGGCCCGACAGGTCGTAGACGTACTGGCCGATCTCGCGCACCGTGCGGGGCCGGGGCCCGGGGCCGGGGAACAAGGTGGGCAGTTGCCCCGCGCCCGTGAAGTCCAGGCAGGTCTCCAGCACGGCGAGCTGCTCGTCCACCGGGAACCCCGCCAGGTCGGCGAGGCGGTCCTGAACCCGCTGCCACGCCGTGCCCGAGAAGTGCCCGGGGATCTCGACGCCGTCGGGGGTGAACACCGAGTCCGAGCCGGGCCTGGAGACGAACAGGGGGATGTCCATCCGGCGGAACGCGTCGATCTCCTGCTCGACGATCTCCAGGATGTCCTCGCGTCCCGGGTCCCGCCGCAGCGTCTCGCGGGCGCTGCGGAACAGGTGGGCGAAGGTGATCTCCCTGGCCATCCCGTCGATCAGCGCCCCCGGGCTCAGGCTCATGCCGAGCAGCTCGACGCAGTCCCAGGTGCTGCGCCAGATGTAGCGGACCGGCGCGTCCTCCAACAGCGCGAGCGGGCCGCGGGCGTCGGCCAGCAGCTCCCGGTTGCGCGTCAGGCAGTCCTGCATCTGCCTATAGCCCTCGGCCACCTCGTCGGCGTAGCGGCTCGGGTCGGCCAGCTCACCCGGGCCCCACGTGGGCCGGTACGGCGGCGCCTCCCAGCCGAGCGGGTACAACTGGGGGTTCTGCGCGACCTGCTCCTGCAGTCCGGCCATGCAGCCGATGTCGTGCGACTGGACGCCGCCCGCGATCACCCGGGGAAAGCTGATGACGGCGGTCTTGACCACCGTCTCCTCGACCTGCCCCCACAGGGACTGGATGCGGTCTCCGATGAGGGCGGGCTTGCTGATGCGGCCCTGGAGGACGTTCTCCAGGTCGATGAAGACCGGCGTGTCCCCCTTGGCGACCAGGTTGTCGGCCCACAGGTCGCGGCACTCCAGGAACTGGGCGAGCCTGGCCAGCATGCCCAGGCGCGTGTAGTAGCGCCGTACGCTGTCCTCGTCGGTGGCGGGCTCGGCGGTGACGTACTCCTCCCAGCCGTAGCCGTCGCGCAGGACGACCGCGCGGGTGTGCAGGGTGAGCGGCAGCCCGTGGCTGTTCAGCAGGGTGCACACGTCCATCAGCCCGACCACCGAGCGCAGGTCCTTCGGCTTGTAGACGACCCGCTCGCCCGAGGCGAAGGTGAGCAACGTGACCACCCGGCCGTGGTTGTGCGGGTCGCCCGAGTCGCCGGAGTATCCCGTGACCGGTCCGGGGGCGGTCCAGCCCCACAGCGTCCTGCGCAGCTCCGGCAGGTCGGCGTTCAACCGGTCGAAGAGCTCGTGAACGACGCGCCGCCACTGCAGGCAGGCCATGCCCATGACGTAGGCCAGCCCCGGGAGCGTCTCCAGCCGGTCGAGCCAGCCGGACTGGCTGACGTCCAGGCCGGGGCTCTGCAGCCAGGCGGACACGTCGTTGGCGGTGCCGGCGAGCTGCGCCTCGAACGCGAAGCCGGAGAAGCAGACCTGCGTCAGGCGCTCGATCAGCTGGCCCGCGATGTCCTCGCACGCCTCGGGGGTGACGGGGACTCCGCGTACCGTCCCGTCCTTCATGTCCACCAGCCGGTTGACGGCGCGCCTGAACGCCACGAACGGGGAGCCGGGCCGTCCGGACGCGGGGTCGGCCGCGGCCGTGGGCGGCTGGGCGAGCAGGAAGTCCACCAGGGCGTAACCCCAGTCGGGCAGCCTGCCGGGGTCGGCGAGCCGGACGTCGACGAGCCCGGCGCCGAGGTCGCGGCCGGAGCGCCTGCGGTGGTGCAGCAGCGCCCGCTTGGCGTCCTCGTCGTCGCCGACGGCGGCCTTCAGCCAGCGTTTGGTGCGTTCGGACGCCTGGCGCGGGCTGCGCCCCGCCACGGGGACGAAGAACTCTCCCGACACGCGCTCGGGGAAGGGCGCCGCCGCGGCGAGCACGGCTATCAGCCGTTCGTCCCCACCCGGAACCGCGAGCAGGCCCTCGCCCTGCGCTTCGGCGTATCCGGCGTGAACCGAGACCGTCATCTCAGACCTCCTGTCGGCGGACCATGCGGGCGAAGAGCCGGCTGTCGTCCACCAGCTCCTCGAAGGGGCCGTCGGCGACGACCCTCCCCTGGTCGAGTACGTAGATCCGATCCGCCGACTTGATGGTGCTCAGCCGGTGCGCGATCACGATCCGGGTGATGTCCAACTCGGCGATCCTCCGGCTGACCAGCGCCTGGGTGTGGTTGTCCAGGGCGCTCGTCGCCTCGTCGAGGATGAGGACGCGCGGGCGTTTCACCAGCGCTCTGGCGATGAGCAGCCGCTGGAGCTGACCGCCCGAGAAGGACGCGTTGTCCTCTCCGACCACGGTGTGCAGGCCCATGGGCATCGCGGCGATGTCGCCGTCCAGGTCGGCCAGGCGGGCCGCCCACCAGGCGTCCTCCTCCGTCGCGCCGGGCACGTCGCCGATGATGTTCTCCAGGATCGAGCCCCTGAGCACTCTGGCCTGCTGCATCACCACGCCCACCTGGGCGCGCACGCGCCGCAGATCGAGGTCGCGCAGGTCGCCGCCGTCGTAGAGCACCTGGCCGGTGCGGGGCGGTTCGAAGCCCAGCAGCAGCCGTACCAGCGTGGACTTGCCCGCGCCGGACGGGCCCGCGACCGCGACGAACTCGCCCGGCTTGAACACCATCGACACGTCGTCGAGGATCCGCATCGCGGTGCCGGGGTAGGCGAAGGAGACGCCGCTGAGCCGTACCAGCCCGCTCAGCTCGCCCGGGTCCTTCGCGCCCGGCGACGTCTCGGGCGCCCGCTCCAGCACCGGGCGCAGCCGCTCGAACCGGGGCAGGAGGGCGAAGGCCGCTTCCACCGCCCTGTTCATCTGGCCGAGCGCGAGCACGAACTGGCCGAGCGCCACGGCGGCGATCACGAAGGACGCCGTCGGGACGCCCCAGGCCAGGCCGGTGGCGGCGAGGAGCAGCAGCAGCGCCGGCTGCGCCGAGGCGCCGATCGCCGTCGACACCGCCCGTTCGCGCTGGATCGCCTCGGCCGCGCGCTGCTGCGTCGCGAACAGCCGGGACCACAGCCCGAACACCTGGGCCTCCCGGCCCGCGACGTGGATCTTGTCGATCGCGCCGAGGCACGCGTACAGCAGGGAGTAGACCTTCCCGTACTGCTCGTGCATGACCAGCTCGTGCCGCTGCTGCCGGACCGCGCGCCCGGCGAGCACGGCGAGCAGCGCGACCACCCCGCCCAGCGCGACCAGGGCCAGCCGCCAGTCCACGGCGAGCAGCGCCAGCAGGCCGAACAGGGAGAACATGCCGCCGAGGAGGGAGTTGACCGCGGCCTCGCCGAGCGCCTTGCGCATGTCGGAGATGGCGTTGGCGCGCTGGACCAGCTCGCCGGTGCTGTACCGGTTGAAGAACGGCAGGTCGAGGGAGATGAGGTGGCTCCAGACGGCGGGTTCGAGCCGTTCCTGGAGACGTCCGTGGACGCGTACGAGCACCGAGTTGCGCACGGCGAGGAGCAGGGCGCTCGCGCACACCATGGCGGCGATGATCACCGCGGTCCAGATCGTCGCGGGCCGGTCGGCGGGGTTGGACGCGGAGGTCAGCAGGCTGAAGGTGAGCAGGGGGACGCCGAGCGCGAGCAGCCCGGCGCCGCCGCCGGCCGCGAGGAGCCAGGCCAGCTCCCTGCCCGCGCCGCGCAGGCCGAACCTGAGCAGCGCGACGGGGGTGGCGACGCCCTCGCCGAGCGGCGGGTAGATCTGCCAGGCGTCCGGGGCGAGGCCGGCGGCCACGGACTCGGTCACCCGGCACGGGTCCGCCGCCGGGTCCGCGGCGCGGTAGCCGCCCCGGTGCGGCAGGAGCGCCACCGGCCGCCCGCCCTCCCGGGTGAAGCCGATCATGGGGACGGTGGCCGTGCGCCACCATCGTCCGGAAAGGCGTACCCGCCGGTGCCTGACCCTGGCGGCGTCCAGTGCCGCGCCGAGCGGGTCGCGGGACGCCGAGCCGGCGTCGGGGCCCGGGCTACTCTCCCGCACGGCGAACCCGCAGTGGTCGCCTAGCGTCTTGACCACTTTCGCGGCGTGTTCGGCGGTCGTCCGGGGCCGGTCAGGGGAGGGCGGCGCGCCGGCGGCGACCCCGACATCGGCGAACGACCTCCGGAGCGTCTCGCTCGTGGCCGCCACCCTGGCCACGCGCCAGTTGTCCCGGTCGGCCTCCTCCGCCTCGGCCAGCAGCAGCACCTGCTCCAGCGCCCCGCGGTGCAGTGCGCGCAGCTCGCGCTCGCTCGGCGGGTCGAGCGCCGCCGTCCGGCCGCCGCCTGCGCCGGCCTGTACACCGGGCCCGTGGAGGCGGCGCGCCCAGGCCGACAGCGCGCCCGCGTCCCTGCGGACGCGGCGCACCGACGTCCCGTCGGCCGGGGAGGCCAGAACGGTGTAGCCCTGTGGCAGGTCGGTGGCGGCGAAGCCGTGCATGAGCTGCCCGCTCTCCACGCGGACGACGCGGCGGCGGGGGCCCTGGCCGTCCACGGGCGCCAGCAGGACGTCGATGGAGCCGCTGACCACGTGCCAGCAGGCATAGGGGTCGATCAGCTCGATCTCGCTGACGGGGTAGCCGTTCATGCCGCTTCCTCGACGAGTGTGCGGTAGGGGCCGGACTCGGCGATGAGCTCGGCGTGGGTTCCCCGCTGGACGACCTTGCCGCGGTCCAGCACGAGGATCAGATCGCTGTCGCGTACGGTGCTGAGCCGGTGCGCGATGACCACGCACGTGCAGCCCCTGGCTTTGAGGTTGGCGTCCACCAGGGCCTCGGTCTCCGCGTCCAGCGCGCTGGTGGCCTCGTCCAGCACCAGCACCGAGGGGGACAGCGCGAGCGCCCTGGCGATCTCCAGGCGCTGCCGCTCGCCGCCCGACAGGTTGCGGCCCCGCTCCTCGACCCAGCCGCCCGACAGCCCGCCCCTGCGGTGGACCACCTCGGCGATGCAAGCGTCGCCGAGCGCCCGGCGCAGCCGGTACGCGGGAACCGTCGGGTCCCACAGCGTGAGGTTGTCGGCCACCGTGCCCTCGAACACCTGCAGGTTCTGCTCCACGTAGCCGATCGAGGTGGACAGCGTCTCCCTGGGCATCTCGTCCCTCGGCACGCCGTCGAACCTGATCTGCCCGGACCACGGCACGGCCGCTCCGGTGAGCAGGCGGGCGACCGTGGACTTGCCGCTGCCGGTGCGGCCGACGATGGCGATGCGCTGGCCGGGCTCCGCGCGCCACGACAGCCCCTCGATCACCGGCCCGCGCTGGCGGTCGTAACCGAAGGTGACCCCGTCGAACTCCACCGTGCCGCGCAGGCCCCCCGCCCCCTCGGGGGCGCCGGGGGGCTCGGCGTGGCGGGGGTCGGGCTCGGCATGCAGCGCGTCGTCGAGCATGCCGGTCTGCGCGACCGCGACCTGTGCCTCGGCGCCGACCCCGACCAGCGAGGACATGGGTACGAGGAAGGCGCCGACGAGGAGCTGGGCCGCGATGACGGTCTCCATCGTGACCTCACCGCGGGCCATCAGCACCGCTCCGGTGATCACCATGGTGGCCCCGGCGAGCGAGCCGAGCGCGGCGGGCACCACCATCAGCGCCTGCGTGACCCGCATCAGTTCCTGGACGGCCGACATGGTCCGCGCCGACAGCCCCGCCCACTTGGCGAAGAACCATCCCTCGGCGCCGTCGGCCTTCAGCGACTCGGCCATCGAGACGCCGTTGAACGCCATGCTGTCCCTGCGGTGCTCGTCGAAGATGAGCCGCTGCTGGTGCGGGGCGGTGCGGCGGCTGACCGCGCGCATCGCCACCAGATTGACGGCCGCGAGCAGCACGGCGACGGCGGCGAAGGCCGGGTGGAAGGCGAACAGGATCGACGAGTGCACCACCATGGTGAGCACGGCCGCTATGACGGCGGCGACCCGGTCCGACAGCAGCAGGGCCAGGCCCGCGCCGAAGGACGTCCTGGTCACCAGGCCACCGGTCTGCCGCCGGTGGAAGTGGTCGCCCGGCAGCCTGAGCAGCCGCCACACGTACCGGCCGGACAGGTCGGCCGCCATCGCCAGCTGCACGGCGCCGAGCAGCCGCTGCTGCGCCCACATGCCGGCCAGGGTGAAGCCGACGCAGCCGAGCAGCCCGAGGAACACGGGCGCGGACCAGGCCGCGCCGCCGGCGACCAGCACCTTGCCCAGCAGGAGCCGGGTCAGCAGCGCGGTGACCGCCGCGGGCAGGGCCAGCATGAAGGCCATGACGGCGATGGCGAGCAGCGTGGACAGGTACGGCCGCACCTTCGCCAGCACCGAGCGGGCCATGGGGAACCGCGGCCCTCCCGGCGTGAAGCCCTCGCCCGGACGCGGTACCAGCACGATCCCGCTGAATCGCCGCCGGAACTCCTCCCTGCTCAGCCGGATCCTGCCCACGGCGGGGTCGTTGAGGTAGGCCCACCGCTTGCGCATGCCCTCCAGCACCACGTAGTGCCGCTGGTCGACGAAGATCATCGAGGGGACGGGGAAGCTCTCCAGCGCGTCGGCCTCCACCCGCCAGCCACCGATGGTAAAGCCGTACTCCTCGGCCGCCGCCTTGAGCCCGGCGCCCGTTAGGCCGTCCCTGCCCACTCCGCACCGTTCTCTGATCTCGCGTACGGGGACGCGCAGTCCGTGGTGGGCGAAGATCGTGCTCAGGCAGGCGGGCCCGCAGTCGGCGTCCTCCATCTGCGGCCGGCGCTCGGTGCGGACCGGCCGCGGCCTGGTCGCGTGCTCAGCCACGACGTCCTCCGGCGAACAGGGCGTCCACGGGGCGGACGACGGCGACGGTGATCTCCCCCGACACCGGGGTGAGCGTGGCGCCCGGCCAGGCCTGCCGGTCGAGGTCGACGGTCACCAGGTGCCGCCCGTCCGCCCGCAGGGCCTCGCCGAACAGCGGGCGCAGCAGCTCGCCCGAGGCGGGGTACGGTTCGACCGCGCTCACCCGGCCCCGCGCGCCCGTGCCGCCGAACGTGACGGTCTGGCCCGGGGCGAGCGCGCCGATCCTGTCCCGGCCGACCATGAGCAGCGCCCGCAGGGGGCCGGCGGCCGGGTCGACCGCCGCGACGGTGCCACCCGCGGCCAGGACCGCGCCGGGGGCCGCCGTCCGCAGCACCCGTCCCCTCGCGGTGCCCGTCACGACGTGCCTGCGTCCCCGCTCGTCGGCCAGCACGGCCAACGGCGTCGCCGGGGTCACCTCCTGGCCCACACGGACCAGGACCTCGGCCACGCTGCCGGGCACGGGGGCGGCCACCGGCACGGGACCGGCGCCCGCCACCAGCACGCCGGTGCCGGCGACCACGTCACGAACCTGCCCCAGCCAGGCCCAGCTCGCCGCGCAGCCCGCGACCAGGATGAGCGCGGCCGCGGCGAGCCAGGCCTTGGCCCGCACCGTGGAAACGAGCTCGTCGATCCGCTCGCCTCCTGGCGCCTCCGTCGCGGTCATGGTCATCGCGTGTCACTCTCCCGGGGTCGGCGTGTACAGGCAGAAGCAGAGGCTGAGCAGGCACGGGGGCGGCGGCGGCATCTCCGCGGACCCGTCGAGGATCTCGATGACGAGCTCGGCGCCGGGCTCCGGCGGCAGCGTCGGGGCGCCTGCCCCGTCGGCCGGCCGGAGGTTGTACTCGGCCAGGACCGAGAGGGGATCGCGCTCGTACCGGAGTCTGAAGTCGGCGTCGAGCCACGACCTTGCGGTCAGCTCGCCGAACGCCCTGCGCTGAGTCGTGTCCCAGCCGATCGTGTCCACAGTCATCACAAGTCCTCCCGCCGCGGGTGTGTGAGATGCTGGTCTGGCGAGGTGGTGGGCATCTGGACTGCCCACCACCACGCCTTGCGAGGTCGTCAGGCGCTCTGTCCGCCGGAGAAGCATCCGGTCGGGCAGCTCACCGTGCCGATCGTGCCGAGGGCGCCGCCCGCGGACGATTCGAGGCTCTCCAGGTCGATGGCCTGGCCGGGTTGATCAGGCAGGTCGGGCGGGGCCAGCTCACGCGGCCAGTCGACGCCCGCTTCGGCGAGGGCGGCGCGCGGGTCTCGTTCGAACTCCCGCCTGAGCGACTCGTCGGACCAGGCGCGTGCGACGAATCTGGCGATCTGCCTGCGCAGTTCCGGGGACAGGGTGGGGTCTTCTGGCATGAGGTCACCTCGTTGATGAGGCCCCGGGGTTCCGGGTGGGTCGGGGGCGGCCGCCTACGAGGTCCAGATTCGTCATCAGCGGCAAAAGCCGCCAGAAACAACTAACACCGACATATCGTGATGTTCATCATTTCTGGTAATCAGGATTTCCCGATGGGAGCCGCTGCTCCCGATGCGCGAAACCGCGCATCTCTCTCTGGGCCTCGCGGGCCATGTCGAGCATGCGGCCCAGCTCTTTCTTGACGTTCTCCGCGTCGCCCTCCACGCCGGCGACGGCCCTGCGGCCCTGCTCGGCGATGGCGTCGATCCGGCTGCCGAGGATGCCCTCCAGCTCGCCCATCGCCCGCGCGCGCTGCGCCGCCACCTCGACCATGGCCAGCTCGGCCCTGGTCGCGTAGAGGACCCGCGCCGTTTCCGCGAAATGCGTCAGACCCGCCAGGGGGATGGCCGCCACGGAGAGGGACAGGGTCCAGGACAGCCCTCCCACGAGATCGTCGCCGAGCACCATCGACTTGGCCGTCTCGGCGACGGCCACCAGCAGGGCCGCCGGCAGGGGGTACGGCCTGGGCAGGAGCCCCAGCGCCATCGCAGCGAGGAAGACGCCCGACGCGGCCCACCACTCGCCCAGGAACGGAAGCGGCAGGTAGACCAGGAGCGCCATGACCCCCACCGCCCACCGGTGCCACGGCCCGCGCGGGCCGGTGCAGCCGGCCGCGATGTAGAGGGCGAGGACCGCGATCGCCAGGAGGATGCCTGGGATGCGCCAGGGATGTGGATTCTCGATGTAGTAACCGAACGTGGGAAAGATCAGGTAAACGGCGAACGCCACGATCGCCGCGCGGCCGAGCCGCACCTCCAGTGGCGCGCGAGCCGCCACCCTCGAACCGGAAACCCCTGTCTGGGTCACAAGCGGATCATGACAACCGATCTGGGCGGAGGCAACGCATCACTGGTTACTTTTCTCGCATATCGGATTTTTCGTGGCCGCGCGGCCGGGGATGGGGTGGTGGTGGCACCCGGCGGCGGCGGGCCGCCGGGTGCCACGGCAAGGGCGTGGGAGCGCGCCGCGGGCCGGACCGCGCCCCCCGCGGCACTGTCAGGTCTCCGCCACGCCCGCGCAGCCGAAGGTGGAGGCGGAGGCGACGCAGCCGGTGAAGCAGCTGATCGTGCTGGCGGAGCCGAAGCAGCCGTCGGCCGGAGCCTCGGTGCCGGCCGCGACCTCGAGCTCCTCGATGCTGAACTGACCGGCGGGCTTCGGGGGCAGCGGCGGCGTGGCCAAACCCTCCGGGTACGCGATGCCGTACTCGGCCAGCATCAGGCGAGGCTCGCGGCCGTAACGGGTCTTCACGTCGTCCTCCGACCACGCGGCGGCGATCAGCCTGGCGAACTTCTTGCGGTCCTCGTCACCGAGAATGTAGAGGCTTTCGGCCATCGGGCCCACTCTCCTTCCGCCTCGGCTCGCAGCCGAGATCCGATGGGAGTGGCAGCGGGCATCTGGACTGCTCGCTGCCCCTTGTTGCAGGTCAAGCCTCGCCCGCCGGGCCCCTTCGCCGGTAGAAACAACTAACACGAACCCCTGTGACAACTGTCATGTGACACTTCCCTCAGGTGACGCCGGCGGGCGCGGGAAGACCCGAGAAGCGAACGCGCCATCGAGTGTCAGCGGGACGTGTCCGATACGGACGCACGTGGTTGCTGCGCCTGCGGTAGAGCGGTGAAGCGGCGGGTCGAGGTGGCGACGAGGAGTCCGAGCGCGGCGTAGGCCGCGCCGAGCAGGCTGGCGGCCGGCCATCCTGCGGCGCTGTAGGCCCAGGTGGTGGTGATCGCACCGAGCGCGGAGCCGAGGGAGTAGAAGGCCATGTAGGCGCCGATGACGCTGCTGCTCCGGTCGGGGCGGGCGTTGGTGAGCAGGTGCTGGCTGCTGACGTGAACGGCTTGCACGGCGAAGTCCAGGACGATGACGCCGACGATCAACGGCCACAGCGACGACCCCGCTTGGGCGATCAGCAGCCACGAGGCCGTGAGCAGGGCCAGCGACCAGCCGGTGACCGAGGGCGCCAACCCCCGGTCGGCCCATCGGCCGGCCCGGGCCGCGCCCAGCGCCCCGGTGAGACCGGCGAGTCCGAACAGTCCGATCTCGGTAGTGCCCAAGTGCCACGGCGCGGCGCCGAGCGGGAGCGCCAGCCCGCTCCACAGCGTGCCGAAGGAGGCGAACAGGAAGAACGCGACCAGTCCCCGGCTGAGGAAGAGCCGGTCGCCGGCGACCAGACGACCCAGCGATGACAGCAGCTGCCCGTACCGGGCTCGGGGGCGGCGGATGTCGGCCTCGAGGGTGAATCGGGCGGCGAGCGCGAGCATCCCGCAGAGTCCGGCGATCACGAGGTAGACCATGCGCCAGTCGGCCAGCTCGCCCAGCGTGCCCGCGACCACCCGTACTCCGAGGATCCCGATGACCACGCCCGAGGTGACCGCTCCGATGTTGCGGCCGCGCTCGCCGGCCGGTGAGACCGCGGCGACGTAGGCCACCGTGATCTGGACGACCACGGCGAACAGTCCGGCCAGGGCAAGGCCCGCGATCGCGACGACACCACCGGGTGCGGCGGCGGCCACCCCCGCACCTACTGCCGTGAGCAGCATGTGCACCGTGATGAGTCTGCGGCGGTCGAACAGGTCACCGAGCGGGACCAGCAGCACCAGCCCCGCGAGATAGCCGATCTGGCCGGCGGCGACCAGCCACCCCAACGCTCCTTCCCCCAGCCCGAGGTCCTGGCCCGCGGCCTCGATGACCGGCTGGATGCCGTAGATGGTCGACACCGCCACCGCGCACACCAGCGCGAGCACGGCCCGCTGCCTCCCGGTCAATCCTGACGACATATCACCCTCCAGTAAGTTGCAAAATGCAACTCATCTGAAGCTAGGGCATACTGGTTTCATATTGCAACTCATCTTGGAGGGGGACGGTGGACGTCGCACTCGCCGCAGGAAGCGCTTGGACCGACCCGGCCTGCCCGGTCGCACGGACCGTCGACCTGATAGGCGACCGGTGGAGCCTGCTGATCATCCGCGACGCGATGGACGGGGCGACGACCTTCACCGAGTTCCTTCAACGGCTGGGGATCGCCCGCAACATCCTCACCGACCGGCTCCGCAAACTGGTCGAGCACGGCATCCTTGACAAGAGCGCCGCGGCCGACGGCAGACGCCACACGTACCGGCTCACCGAAGCCGGACTGGACCTCTTCACGGCCGTCGTCGCCCTCCGCCAATGGGGCGAGCGCCACGCCTTCGCCCCGGACGAGTCGCACTCCGTTCTCGTCGACGACCAAGGGCGGGAGCTTCCCGAGCTCCACCCGCTCAGCCGAGACGGCGCGCCGCTCTCCGCCGAGGCGTCGCACGTTCGGAAAACTGCCTGAGCCCTAGGGCACCCCGCAACCCAGCACCCCTCCTCCGAGAGGCAGCCATGCAGTCACCGACCTACCTGCACGACCTTCTGGTCTCGACCATCTTCACCGAAGGGCTCGATGGCGAGATGGACCTGTGGGCGCTGGGATTCAGCGCCATGTGGATCAAGGGCGCGGACCTCGACGCACTCGCCCTGGACTGGTGTCTGGACCTCGCCACCCGTACACCGTGCCACCTGAGCGAGATCCTCGATCACAACATCGACGACGGATCCACCTGGGTTGCCGAGGCCAACGGCTGGATCGGCATCGTGCCGGCGCATGCCGACGGCGAGTGCCTGCGTTCCATCACCGAAGGTGGCCGGCAGGCTCTCGGCCTCCGCATGGACATCAACGGCAACGCATATTTCGATCACGCCCGTGACGGGCACATACTCGTCTCATTCGACCCGACCTGGCCAGAGAAGCGGTACGGCGACGACCCGCACGCGCTCGATCACCTGATGGACGGACTGCGCTTCCAGATCAGCGATGACGGCGTCCTCGACGATCGTGTGGAGGAAATGGAGAGCATCA
This sequence comes from Nonomuraea sp. NPDC003709, assembly GCF_040610775.1. Classification (NCBI taxonomy): domain Bacteria; kingdom Bacillati; phylum Actinomycetota; class Actinomycetes; order Streptosporangiales; family Streptosporangiaceae; genus Nonomuraea; species Nonomuraea sp. NPDC003709. Next base: position 243,422 of record NZ_JBEXMW010000015.1, read on the forward strand.
GCTCCGCCTTGGCGCTGATCGGACGTGTCACGGAAACCGACATCGCCACCGACTGGTTCCTGGCGCAGCACTCATGCATGAGGCCCACCTCCTGACGTGCTCGCCGCCGGTTCCCGCACCATGAAGACGTCGACCGGGTCCTCGGTCTCCACCGTGAACCCGTGGCGTTCGTACAGCCGTTGCGCGGCGCTCCCATGCAGGACGTTCAGCCGGACGGTCAGGCCCTCGGCGTCGGATCGCTCCAGCAGTTCGCGCAGCACGGCCGAGCCGAGGCCGCGGCCCTGGAGTTCCTGGGCGAGGTAGAAGTGCTCGAACCACCACGCGTCCTCGCCCGGGCGGAATGTCACGCACCCCGCGAAGTCGCCGTCCGTCTCGATGACCGACGTGTGGTCCGGGGAGAAGGCGTCCCGGAACCGCTGCCGGACCCGGTGCTCGTCGAAGCGGCCCAGCCGCTGCAGGTCCGGGCGCATGACCGACGCGCGCAGGTCCGCGATCGCCTCGACGTCTGTCGGCTCCGCGCGGCGCAGCGTCCACGTCATCGGGTGGTCCGACCCGATCCCGTGCGTCGCGAACCCCGGCCGCCCCCCGTCTGTTGTCATGCGCGGCAGTATCCCAGAGGGCCGTCCGCGGGCTGGTGGCCGGGGGTGGCCGGTCGGGCCCACGCCGGGGGTGGCCGGTCGGGCCCGCAGGCCGGGCGACCGAGGGTGGTCGGGCCCCCAGGCGCCGGTGACCGGGGTGGGGCGTAGGCCGGTGACCGGGGTGGGTGAGAAATGGGTGGCAGGCGGCGGGTCGTGGGCGGTTGACTTGGCCGATCTTCGTCGGAGGGAGTTCCATGATCGTGGTCACCGGGGCGTCCGGGGTGCTCGGTCGTCTGGTCATCGACCGGTTGTCCGTTCGGCCCGATGTGGTGGCCGTCGTGCGCGATCCCGTACGGGCCCCGCAGGGTGTCCGGGTACGGCGGGGCGACTACGACGAGCCGGACAGCCTGCGCGAGGCGTTCGAAGGGGCCACGCGGCTCCTGCTCATCTCGTCGCCGGAACTCGACCCGGCGCGCAGGATCAAGCAGCACCTGGACGCGGTCGCGGCGGCGGCCGACGCCGGGGTCGGCGCCATCGCCTACACGAGCCTGCTGGGAGCGGGCACCGTCGCCACCGGCGCCACCGAGGCCCATCACGCCACCGAACGGGCCATCCTCGACAGCGGCCTGCCGTACACGCTGCTGCGCCACCCCTACTACGGCGACGCCTTCGTGCCGCAGGTCTCCGCCGGCGAGCTCGCCGGCAGCACCGGCGGGCGCGGGCTGAACACCGCTTTCAGGTCCGATCTGGCCGAGGCCGCCGTTCGGGTGCTGACCGGGGACGGGCATCTGGGGCGGGCGTACGACTTCACCGGGCCGTTGTGGACCTACCGGGAGGCGGCCGAGGTGCTGGGGGTGCCCTACCGGGAGGTGCCCGATGCCGGGCCGGGGCCGATGAGCTGGCTCAATGCGCAGGTACGGGCGGGGGCGCTGGAGTTCCAGAGCCCGGACCTGGCTCACGTGCTGGGCAGGCCCGCAGAGTCGATGCTCGATCGGCTGCACGAGTAGCACGCCTGGCTCCTCGGGCCTCAAGTTTCGCCCAAGTCCCGCACAACCCTCTCCCGCCAGACTCCCGGGATCAGTCCGATCTTGAGGAGATTGAGGAGATCGAGGTGCGTAGAGCATGGACGGCGCTGGCCGCCGCCCTGGCGCTGACGGGCGGCCTGGCCGCCGCGCCGGCGCAGGCTTCGGCCGCATCGGTGAAAGTGGGCGGAGTGACGGCCTCACCTGCCCGATATGCGGGCTCGTGTCCGGCCACCACGGCGTTCGCGGCCAAGGTCGCGGTGCGCGGCGCGAACAGGGTCACCTACCGCTGGCTGCGCGGCGACGGCACCAAGGGGCCTATCCGCACGGCCCAGGTCAAGGGCGGGGCGGTGGTCGTACGGGATCGGCAGATGTTCGCGGCGAGCACGTCGGGGTGGCAGGCGCTGCAGGTGCTCAGCCCCCGAAAGGCGACCTCGGCCAAGGCCCGCTTCACGGTGTCGTGTGCCCCCCTGCAACTGCAGGACGTTTCCGAAGACAGAACGCGCATCGGGGTCACGCTGGCCACGCCCGCGCCGTACCGAGGAGCGTGCCGGGTGCCCGGCCGCACGGTGACGTTCGACGGGCGAATCACGGTGTCGAGGACGCCGGAGGCGGTGGCGTACCGGTGGGTGGACGGCGACGGCGGCGCCGAGCCGGTCGAGCGGCTGTGGCTCACCGCGCGGAGCACGGCGGTCAGCTCCCGCCGGACGTTCCTGACCGGCCATTCCGGCCACCGCCGGCTGGAGATCCTGGACGTCAAGGGCCGCGTGACGGACTCCGCCCAGGTCCCCTACCACGTGACCTGCACCGACCCGCCCGAGCCCGGCCCGGTTGCCGCCGCCGCCAACCCGCGGGTGACGCCCGCGCGGTACGAAGGGCCGTGCGGACGGCCGGTGGAGTTCGTGTTCCGCGTCGACCTCGCGGTCACCAAGCCAGCCAAGGTCACCTACCAGTGGGTACGCGGCGACGGCACGACCATCCCCGGCGAGGTCATGCTCGGAGGAGACCTGACCACGGTGCTGGAGACCACCTGGAAGGTGATGGACCCGTCGAAGGTGAGCGGCGGCTCGGCGTACTTGCGCGTCCTCACCCCGAACGCGACCACCACGCAGCCTGCCGCCTTCACGATCACCTGCCGGGACGGCGACGCGGTCACGATCACCGGAACCCAGGTCATCGAAAGCCGGAACCCGCAGCCCTGTCCGGGAACGTCCAAACAGTTCACGATCCTCTCGCAGGTCACCCCGACGCCCTCCGCGTCGCTGCCGCTCACGATCAGCTACCGGTGGCGCTGGGCCGACGGCAGCTACACCGCTCCGTTCACCCACACCTTCACCCAGGCCGCCACGCTGCGTCCGCAACGGGTCTGGGACGAGTGGATCAGCAAGACCGGCAAGATCTGGCTGGAGGTGACCGCGAACGACAGGGTCACGCGCGGCGAGGCGATCGGCTACGAGGCGGACTGCGGTGGCAAGCCGCCCGCGGATTCATACCCGCACGTGGTCTCGGTCACCGAAGCCTCCGTCACCCCGGCGACCTACCGGGGCGAGTGCCCGGTCACGCTGAAGGCCCGGGCCCAGGTGACGGTGTCGGCGCCGATGGAGCAGATGGTGTACGCGCAGTGGTACTTCGACGAGACCTTGGCCGCCTGGCTCGACGACGCGGCCTTCCCGCCGGGTGATCCGCTGACCAAGGTCATCGAGCGCGAGTTCACAGTGGACGAGTCCACGGGCAAGACCGTCACCGGATACATGGAGACCAGGCTGCCCAACGTCGTCGCCTCCGGCCCGATGACGTACTCGGTCACCTGCACATAGAAAAACCCTAATTCCCTACCAGTTCAATTGACTTTAGAGGTGGGGCGATCTACGTTTGATGACGTGACGACGACGGCTCTGACCATCAGGGGTCACGTGGACTTCTGCCGCGTGGCCAGCGCGCTCTGTCCTTCCTTCCGAACGCAGGCAATCCCTCTAACGGAAGGAAAAATCCCATGTCATCCCTGTCCATCATCCCCGTCGCCGGCCGGATAGGCGCGGAGATCTCCGGCGTACGGCTCGGCGGCGATCTGCCTGCCGACGTCGTCGCGGAGATCCGCCTGGCGCTGCTCGGCCACAAGGTGGTCTTCTTCCGCGGACAAGACCATCTCGACGAGCAGAGCCAGGTGGCCTTCGCCCGGCTACTCGGCGAACCGACCGCCGCGCACCCGACCGTCCCCTCGCTCGACGGGAACGACCACGTCCTCGACCTCGACTACCGCGACGGCCAGAAGGTGGATCGCTGGCACACGGACGTGACGTTCGTGGACCGGCCGCCGCTGGCGTCGGTGCTGCGGGCCGTCGCCGTTCCGGCGGCCGGCGGCGACACGCTGTGGACCAACACCGTGGCCGCGTACGACCACCTGCCCGCCGAGCTGCGGGACCTGCTCGACCGGCTGCGGGCCGTGCACACCAACCAGCACGACTACGTCCGCATCGCCACCTCCGACGATCCCGAACGGGCTCGGGAACGCGCCGAGGTGTTCGCCTCCACGGTGTTCGAGACCGAGCACCCGGTGGTGCGGGTGCACCCGGAGACCGGCGAACGCTCGATCCTGCTCGGGGACTTCGCCAAGCGGCTGGTGGGGCTGTCGGCGCACACGTCCGCCTCGCTCATCCGGCTGATCCAGGAGCACGTCACCGAGGTCGAGAACACCGTGCGCTGGCGCTGGGCACCCGGCGACGTCGCCATCTGGGACAACCGGGCGACGCAGCACCGGGTGGTGCACGACTTCGGCGACCGTCCGAGGCGGCTGCACCGGGTCACGATCGCCGGTGACGTGCCGGTGGGCGTGGACGGCCGGCCCAGTGTCGTGCTGAAGGGCGACGCGGCCGCCTACTCGCCGATCGCCGCCTGACCCCTGCTCCTTGTGTATGGCCCTGGCCCCGATGACGTGGCCAGGGCCATACGCGTGTCCGGGCCCTGGGGAAACGGAACGGCCGCCCGGCGATGTGCCGGGCGGCCGTTCAGTCGTTTCTCTAGGGGTGGGCGATGAAGCGGCCGAAGCGACCCTGGTGGTAGATGAGGGGACGGCCCGGGCTGTGCACCCTGGCCTCGGCGACCAGGCCGACCACCAGGGTGTGGTCGCCGACGTCCACGGTCTCGTGCGGGAGGCAGATGAGGTGGGCGGAGACGTCCTGGAGCAGGGGCGCGCCCAGGGGGCCCGGACGCCAGCGGGTGGGCTCGGCGAACCGGTCGATGTCCTTGCGCGCGAACCTGGCGGCCAGCTCGGCCTGGTCGCTGGCCAGGACGTTGACCGCGAAGTGGTCCGCGTCGCGCAGCCAGGGCCAGGTGGTGGAGGACTGGTCGACGTAGAACGAGACCAGGGGTGGGTCGAGGCTGACGGAGGAGAAGGATGTCGCCGTCAGCCCGACGGGGATGCCGTCGTTCTGGGCGGTGATGATGACGACCCCGGCGGCGTGTACGGCGAGCGCCCGGCGGAACCCGTCGGCGTCGACCGCACTCCTCTCCGGCTCCTCCGGGGCCGGGCGCGTCGCAGGCACCGTCGGCGCCTCGGACGCGTGCCCATTGCGGGAGCCAGGCACAGGGCGGGAGTCGGACACAGGGCGGGAGTCGGGCACCGGGCGGGGGTCTGAGGTGCGGCGGGCGTCCCGGGCCTGGCGGGCCTCTCTGGCTCGGCGGGCCTCCCGGGCGGCCACCGTCTCCGTCACGAAAGCGCCCCTTCCTTGAGCACAGCGGTCACCTGCGGCGCCACACGATCGGCCCACCCCGCCACCACCTCTCCCAGCTCCGGAATCTGCGACTCCAGCACCGCCAGTCCCGGTGTCGGCACGAAGGCGCCCAGTTCCACCAGCAGCGGGCGCAGATGCACCTCCACCGCCAGCGAATGCTTGGGATCCCCCATGACCAGGAGCGGTAGCGCCGCCGTGCCCGCCAGCGCGTCCGGTGGCAGGCGGTCGAGGAACGACTTCAGCAGCCCCGTGTAGGTGCCCTTGTAGGTGGGGCTCGCCACGACGACGACGCTCGCGCCGGTCACCAGGTCCAGGGCCGCGTGCACCTCGGGGTGTGCGACGGGCGAGAGCAGGTGGGGCGCGAGGCCCGACAGGTCCACGACCTCGTACGCCTCCGAGGCGGCTCCCAGGCGGTCGCCGACGGCCTGGGCTGCGGTGGTGGCCACCGAGAGGGTGCGGGAGCCTGGCCGGGGGTTGCCCACGAGGGTCACGATGCTCATCGCGCCACCGCCACTTCGCGCCGAGCAGCCCGCCCGGCGGCGGCGTAGCGGGACGGAGGTCTGGGCAGGCCGTAGTTCTCGCGGAGCGTGCGCCCCTCGTACTCGTACCGGAACAGGCCCCTGATCTGCAGCTCCGGCACCACGTGGTCGACGAAGTCGCTCAGGCCGCCGGGCAGGATCGGCGGCATGACGTTGAACCCGTCGGCCGCGCCGGCCAGGAACCATTCCTGGAGCTGGTCGGCGATCTGCTCCGGCGTTCCCGCGACCACGCGGTGGCCCCGGCCGCCCGCCAGGCGGTTGAGGAGCTGCCTGACCGTGAGGTTCTCGCGCCTGGCCAGCTCCACGACGAGCTTGCGGCGGCTCTGCGCGCCCTCCGTCTCCACGGGCACGTCGGGCAGGGGCCCGTCCAGCGCGTCCTCGGTGAGGTCGATGCCGGTCATGTGGGAGAGCTGCGCCAGCCCGTACGCGGGGATGATCAGGTCCTCCAGTTCCTTCTCCAGCCGCGGCGCCTCGCGCTCGGTCGAGCCGATGATCGGCGAGATGCCCGGCAGGATGAGCACGTCCTCGTGCCGCCGCCCGTAGGCGGCCAGCCGCCGCTTCAGGTCGGCGTAGAACTCCTGCCCTTCCCGCAGGGTCTGCTGGGCGGTGAAGACGGCCTCGGCGTAGCGGGCGGCGAAGTCCTTGCCGTCCTCCGAGGACCCGGCCTGGACCAGGAGCGGGTGGCCCTGGGGTGAGCGGGAGGTGTTCAGGGGGCCGCTGACCGAGAAGTGCTCCCCCGCGTGCTCGATCGGGTGGATCTTGCCGGTGTCGGCGTAGTCGCCGGCGACGCGGTCGCCCAGGATCGCGTCGTCCTCCCAGCTGTCCCACAGCTTCCGCGTGACCTCCAGGAACTCGCCGGCCCTGGCGTAGCGGTCGGCGTGCGAGGGACGGACGATGCCGAAGTTGCGGGCCTCGGCCTCGCCGGCGGAGGTGACGATGTTCCAGCCGGCCCGGCCGCCGCTGATGTGGTCGAGCGAGGCGAACTTGCGGGCCACGTGGAAGGGCTCGTTGTACGTCGTCGACACGGTGGCGATGAGGCCGATGTGATCGGTGACGGCGGCCAGGGCCGACAGCAGGGTCAGGGGTTCGAGGCCGCCGAGCGCGTTGTGCCGGACGTTACCGTGCAGGGCCACGCCGTCGGCGAGGAAGACGGAGTCGAGCTTGCCGCGTTCGGCGATCCTGGCGAGCTCCTGGTAGTGGCGGACGTCGGTGAGGCGGGCGGGTTCGGTTCGGGGGTGTCTCCAGGCCGCCTCGTGGTGGCCGACGCCCATGAGGAAGGCGTTCAGGTGGAGCTTTCTCGTCAAGTGGTCCTCCAGGTGGAGAAGCGGCGCTCGACGCCGACCAGGAGCAGGTTGAACAGCAGGCCGAGTACGGAGATCGTGATGATTCCCGCGTACATGTCGGGGATGCGGAAGCTGGACTGGGTGTCGAGGATGAGATACCCGAGTCCGGCCTTGGCGCCCACCATCTCGGCGAAGAGCAGGACGAGGATCGAGTACGCGCCCGCCAGCCGCACCCCGGTGAAGATGGTGGGCACGGCGGCGGGCAGGATCACCTTCTGGAACAGCCGGACCGGGCCGAGGCCCATCGACCTGGCCGACTTGATGAGCAGCGGCTCGACGGTCTTCACGCCGCTGATCGTGTTGAGCAGGATCGGCCACGAGCACGCGTACAGCACGAAGGTGACCTTCGTCGTCTCCCCGATGCCCAGGATCAGCGTGAACACCGGCAGCAGCGCCACCGCCGAGGTGTTGCGGAACAGCTCCAGCAGCGGGGTGAGGAAGTCGGCGACCGGCTTGTACCAGCCGATCAGCAGGCCGAGCGGGATCGCCAGCACGATGGCCAGGCCGAAGCCGGACAGCGAGCGGGCGAGGGAAGCCTCGAGGTGCTCGGGGAGCTGGCCGCCGACGAGGAGGTCGTACCAGGCGACGAGGTTCTCCGAGAGCGGCGGGACGAAGACGGGGTCGACGACGCCGAGCCTGGGCAGCACCTCCCAGGCGGCGAGGAGGAGCAGGATGGCGGTGGAGTTCGTGACCGCCCGCCTGAGCCACCGCCCGCCGGGAAGCCGCCGGCGCGACGGCTCCGTCAAGGCCGAAGCCGAGGTCGGAGCCGGAGTCGGAGTCGAGGCCAGGGTCGGGTGCGGGGTCGGAGCCGGGGCGGCCTCGTCGTACTGGTGGACTTCACCGGGGAGCAGTTTCTGGTCAGCCACGACTGGTCGCCACCTTCCGCTCCTGCACCTGCGCCGCCGCGACCTCTTCCCGCAGCAGCCCCCACACCCGGTGCCGGTATTCCCCGAACGCCGGATCCGCCCGCAGATCTCCCTCGCGCGAGGCGAAGCGCACGTCGATGACCTCCTTGATCCGCCCCGGCCGGGAGGTCATGACGGCGACCCGCTGCCCGAGGTAGACGGCCTCGTCGATGCCGTGCGTGATGAACACGACGGTCTTGCCGGTCTGCTCCCACACGTGCACGAGCTCCTCCTGGAGGGACTCGCGGGTCTGCGCGTCCAGGGCGGCGAACGGCTCGTCCATCAGCAGCACGTCGGGGTCGAACGCGAGGCTGCGCGCGATGGCCACCCGCTGGCGCATGCCGCCGGACAGCTCGTGCGGATAGCGCTCCTCGAACCCGGCCAGCCCCACGAGCGCGAGGTGCTCGCGGGCCCGCCGCGCCCGTTCCTTCCTGGGCACGCCCTTGGCCTCCAGCCCGAACTCGACGTTGGACTGCGCCGTGCGCCAGGGGAACAGCGCGTACTGCTGGAAGACGATGCCCCGGTCGAGCCCGGGCCCGGTCACCCGCGCGCCGTCGATGAGGATCTCCCCGGACGTCGGCGCGGTCAGCCCGGCGATGAGGTCGAGCAGGGTGGACTTGCCGCAGCCGCTGGGGCCGACGAGCGTGAGGAACTCGCCCTCGCGCACGTCGAGGTCGATGCCGGACAGCGCGGTGAACGGCTGGTCGGCGTCCCTGACCTGGAACGTCTTGACCACGTTCCGGATGCTGATCTTGGTCATGACCCGCTCCCGCCGGCATAGGGGTTGAACTGGTTGGTGTAGAGGTCGGAGACCTTGACCTGGCCGGACTTGATCTCGCCCTCGCGTTCCAGCCAGCCGGTCCAGGTCTTGAACTCCTGGTCGGCGATGACACCGCCCTTGGCGGCGATGCCGGTGCTCTTCCAGAACCGCACGGCGTCGGCGCTCTCGTTGCGGCCGCGCTTGGCGATGATCTGCTGGAACTTGGCGACGACCTCCTCGCGCGAGTGGGTCTGCGCCCACTCGATGGCCTTCGCGAATCCGGTCACGAACGTCTTGACGGTGTGGGGGTTGGCGGCGATGAAGTCCTCGCGGAGCACGACGGACCCGGCGGTGAACGGGCCGAACAGGTCCACGTCCTTGAACAGGGGGCGCAGGCCGCCGCGCTCCAGCGCCTTGTCCCTGAGCACGCCGCCGAGGGTGCCGACGTCGAGCTGCCCCTGGCGCAGGGCCTGCTCGGTGTTGACCGGCGGGATCACCACGAGCTGGACCTGCTTGACCTCCTCGGGCGTCAGCCCTTCGCGCTTGAGGTACTCCTTGATGACGGCCTCGTGGTGGGCGCCGAGGGTGTTGACGCCGATCTTCTTGCCGATCAGGTCCCGGGCGGACCTGATCGGGCTGTCCTCTTTGACGTAGTAGCCGTTGTAGGTGGCCTGGTCGGAGCCGTAGTAGCCGATCACGGCCTTGATCGGCGCCTTGGCGGCCTTGAGCTTGACGATGGCGCCGTTGAAGGCGCCGCCGAAGTCGGTCTGCCCGGTCGCGGCCGACTGGATGTCCTGGGGGCCGGAGGTGGTGTTGCCGACCCACTTGAGCTTGACGTCGCCGAGATAGCCGAGCTCCTCGGCCAGCTCGGGGAAGGTGACGTTGCCGGCGCTGCCCTGGTAGCGCAGCACCTTCACCTCTTGTTGGGGGTTCGCCTGGGCCGTGCCGCAGGCCGCCAGGACGGCGGACATCAAGGCGGCCAGGAGGGCATGTCTGGTCTTGATCACGTTGTTTCCTCTGAAGGGGAGAGAGGGGGTTCAGCGGTACGTGATCAGCGACACTGCGCGCTGGCGACGTGGCCGAAGTCCACGTGCGGGCGCCGGGTCAGGTAAAGGCCCATGCCTACGAAACTACGTTCCCCGGCCCCTAAAGTCAACTTTTCCTACTGGACATACATGAATTACCGCCAGGCGTCCGCGAGCAGCTCAAACGAGCGGACGCGGTCGGCGTGGCCGTGCGTAATGGTGGTGATCAGCAGCTCGTCGGCCCCGGTGACCCGCTGGAGCACCCGCAGCCCGTCCGCCACCGCCTCCGGGTCGCCGACGAACTGGGTGTCGAGGCGGTCGGCCACCAGCTTCCTGTCCTCCTCGCTCCACACGTGGGCGTCGGCCTCCTCCGGCGTGGGGTACGGCATCGCGCCCTGCCCGGTGCGGATGCTGCGTACCCACAGGCCGTAGGGCTTGGCCAGCTCCCGCGCCGTGGCCGCGTCCCGCGCCACGACGACGTCGGCGGACACGATCACGTACGGCTCCTCCAGGACGTCGGACGGCTTGAACGCCTCCCGGTACGCCTCCACCGCCTCCAGCACACTGGCCGGGCTGACGTGGTAGTTGGCCGCGAACGGCAGGCCCCGCTCCCCCGCCACCTGCGCGCTCTGGCCGCCGCTGCTGCCCAGGATCCACACCTCGACGTCCGCGCCCTCGCCCGGGATCGCATGCGCGCTCCGCCCGTCTGCGGAGGTGTAGGTGCCGGCCAGGAACGCCTGGACGTCGTCGAGCTGGTCGGCGAAGTCCGGCGTCTCGGCGCCGGGCTGCTGAAGGAGGGAGGCCTGGACGGCGAGGTGCGGCGCCGCCCTGATCAGCGCGGAGAAGTCGAACGGGGGCGGGATGAGCAGCCCGTCCACCACCCTCGCCTCGGAAGGAGGAGGCTCAGGGGGACGTTCCGAGGGGCGGGCGAGCTCGGCGCGGCGCTGGCCGGAACGGCCGAGACCCAGGTCGATGCGCCCCGGATGGGCCGCGTCCAGGAGGCCGAACTGCTCCACCACCGCCAGCGGCGTCTGGTGGCCGAGCTGCACCGCCCCCGAGCCGACCCGGATCCGGCCGGTCGCCGCGGCGACCAGCCCGATGAGCACGGCGGGCGCCGAGCCGGCCACGCCGGGCGCGAAGTGGTGCTCGGCCAGCCAGTACCGGCGGTAGCCGAAGGACTCGGCCTGCCGCGCCAGGTCGACGGTGTTGCGGATCGCGTCCCGGGCGGTCCCGCCGGAGGGGATCGGCGCCAGGTCGAGGATGGACAGGGGGACCGTCATGAGGAACCTCCCGGGAACGGCCTGCTGGGTATCTCCTTGCGCAGCACGGGAGCGATGTCCGACTGGAACAGCTCCAGCGCCGAGCGGTGCTGCGCGTCCGTCAGCCCGTCGGCGTCCGCGTGCAGGTGCATCACCTCGTGCCCGAACCGGTCGTGGTAGCGGTGCACCTTGTCGATGATCTGCTGCGGGCTCCCGACCAGGATGGAGCTGCGCTCGATGGCGTCCTCCAGCGAGTGGAAGACGAGCGGGGCGCCGTACCGCTTGAAGGTCTCCTGGCGGGCCTCGAAGATCGGCCGGTACGTCTCGATGGCCTCCTGCGAGGTCTTCGCGGCGTAGTAGCCCGCGGTGCCCGCTCCGACCAGGGCTTCGGCCGGGTCGTGCCCGTAGTGCGCCCACCGCTCCCGGTAGTGTTCGATCAGCTCGGCGTAGGGCTCGATGGGGTTGGTGACGTTCGCGGAGAAGAGCGGGTCGCCGAAGCGCGCGGCCAGGTCCACCGACTCCTTGCTGGTGGCGCTGCCGTGCCAGACGCGCACCGGCCGCTGGAGCGGGCGCGGCCAGGTCTCGGCCTCGGTCAGCGACGGCCTGAACCGCCCCTCCCAGGTGACCTTGTCCTCCCGCCACAGCCTGCGGAACAGCTCGTACGACTCGCGGTTGCGCTCCCACTGGTCCTCGGCGGTGACGTGGAAGAGCTGGGCCTGGGCGGCGCCGTTCCCCTTGCCGATGATCAGTTCGAGCCGCCCGCCGGACAGGTGGTCGAGGGTGGCGTAGTCCTCGTACGCCCGGACCGGGTCCAGCAGGCTGAGCGTGGTGACCGCGGTGAACAGCCGGATGTGGGAGGTCCGGGCGGCGATGTGGCTGAGCACCACGGGCGGGGAGGAGGAGATGAACGGCCGCTCGTGCCGCTCCCCCACCCCGAACCCGTCGAACCCGAGCTCCTCGGCCAGGACCGCGTTGGAGACGACCTCGCGGAATCGCTCGTTGGTGGACGTGCGGCCGTCATGAACGATCAAGGTGATGGCCAGAAATTTCACGCAATATCTGCTTTCTGGGAGGCGTAACGGTTGGTCGCGCGCGGCAGGCCGAGGTGCCCGCGCAGCGTGGCGGCCTCGTACCGGCTCCTGAAGGCGCCGCGCCGCCGCAGCTCGGGGACCAGCTCGCGGGTGATCGCCGCCAGGTCGTGCGACACGGCGCCGGGCCGCAGCCGGTACCCCTCGATCCCGGCCTCCTGCCAGTCCAGCAGCAGGTCGGCCAGCTCGGCGGCGGTGCCGGCGAAGGTGTACGCGTCCGATTCGGGCGGCGCGGCGAGCCCGTCGAGCCGGGCCCTGCGCTCGGCCGCGTCGTCGCCGACGTGGACGAGCAGGTCGGCCAGGATCTTGAGCGGGTGCCCGTCCCTGGGACGGCTCCTGACCTGCTCGACGATGTCCCGCGCTTGGTCACGGCTGTGCGGGGTGACGAAGACGACGTCGGCGGCGCGGGCCGGCAGCTCGTACGGCACCGGCGACCCACCGTGGTCGAGCACGGTCACGACCGGCTGCCCCTGCGGCGGCCTGGGCGTGATCGACGGCCCCTTGACGGAGAACCGGGATCCGGCGAAGTCGATGTAGTGGAGCTTGTCCCGGTCGACGAACCGGCCGGTGGCCACGTCGCGGATCTCGGCGTCGTCCTCCCAGCTGTCCCACAGCCGCCTGGCCACCTCCACGGCGTCGGCCGCCTCCTCGAAGAGGTCCGCGATGAGCTCCCGGGCCCCCTCGTCGGGCTCCCACCGGCCCGCCGTGTCCCGTTTGGGGATGAGCGCCGGGATCTCCCTGCGGCCGAAGTGGGCCGCCTCCCCGGCGCGGGCCGAGACCTGGACCCGCCACCCCGCGCGCCCCAGGCTGACGTGGTCCAGGCTCGCGATGCCGACGGCCACGTGGAACGGCTCCGTGTGCGTCGTCGTGGCCGTGGGCACCAGCCCGATGCGCGTGGTCAGCGGCGCGAGCGCCGCCGCGAGCAGCACCGCGTCGAACCGGCCGCGCACCTGGTCGGTGCGGTCGTCGGGCCCGTCGAGGCCCGAGGACTGCAGGCCCAGAGCGTCCTCGATGGTGACGAAGTCGAGCAGCCCGCGCTCGGCCTCGGCGACCAGCCCGGCCCAGTGGCGGGCGGTGAACAGCTCCCGCGCGTCGACGGCGGGGTCCCGCCAGGCGGCGGGATGCCAGCCGGCGCCGTCGAGCGCGACGGCCAGGTGCAGGGGCGCCCGCGTCATGCCGTGCCTCCCAGCCCGAGGTGGTCGCGGAGCGTGGCCCCCTCGTAGTCGGTACGGAACACGCCGCGTTCCTGCAGCAGCGGCACCACCTCGGCCACGAAGTCGTCCAGCCCGCCCGGCGTGAGGTGCGGGACCAGGATGAACCCGTCGGCGGCGTCCGTGCGCACGAACTCCTCGATCTGCGCGGCCACGGTCGCGGGCGAGCCCACGAACGACTGCCGCCCGGTCATATGGATCACCAGTTCGCGGATGCTCAGCTCCTTCTCCTCGGCAACGGCCCGCCATCGCGCCGCCACGGCGACCCGGTCGGCCACCTGCACCCGGCCCTGGGAGACGCCCTGCTCGACGGCGGGCTCCACGTCGGGCAGCGGCCCTTCGGGGTCGTAGGCGGACATGTCCCGGCCCCAGATCTGCTCCAGGAAGGCGATCGCGGTCTGCGGCCCCACCTGCTGGCGGCGGATCTCGGCGGCGCGCTCGGCCGCCTCGGCGTCGGTGTCGCCGAGCGCGAACGTCGCCGCCGGCATGATCTTGAGCTGGTGCGGCTGCCGCCCGTACGTGGCCAGCCGGCGTTTGACGTCGGCGTAGAAGGCCCGGCCCTCCTCCAGCGTGCCGTGGCGGCTGAAGATGACGTCGGCGTTGGCCGCGGCGAACTCCCTGCCCTCGTCGGAGTCCCCCGCCTGGATGACCACGGGGTGGCCCTGCGGGCCGCGCGGGATGTTGAAGCGCCCCTCGACGGTGAAGTGGCGGCCCCGGTGGCTGACCGCCGAGACGGACCCGGGCCGCAGGAACCGCCCGCTCTCCTGGTCGGCGAGCACGGCGTCGGGCCGCCAGGAGTCCCACAGCTCGCGCGACAGCCGGACGAACTCCTCGGCCCGCGTGTAGCGCTCGGAACGATCCAGGTAGCCGCCACGGCGGAAGTTCTCGCCGGTGAAGGCATCGGAGGTGGTGACCACGTTCCAGGCGGCCCGGCCCGCGCTGAGGTGGTCGAGCGTGGCCAGCCGCCTGGCCAGCTCGTACGGCTCGTTGAAGGTCGCGTTGACGGTGGCGGCCAGCCCGAGGCGTTCCGTGACGGCGGCCAGCGCGGCCAGCACGGTGAGCGACTCGGGGCGGCCGACCACGTCCAGGTCGTGGATGCGGCCCTTCAGCTCGCGCAGCCGCAGGCCCTCGGCCAGGAAGAAGAAGTCGAACTTGCCCCGCTCCGCGGTGCGGGCCAGGTCGGCGAACGACTCGAAGTCGATCTGGCTGCGGGAGCGGGGGTCGGTCCAGACGGTGGTGTTGTTGACGCCGGGGAAGTGCGCGGCCAGGTGGACCTGCTTCATGCGACCTGCTCGCGGCGGCAGGGGACGTCACATTCGGTCATGATGTGCTCCTTGGCTCAATACCCAGTTAAACAGTAGGAAAACTGGGTATTGCTGTCAACGGAGCGCGGTGGCAGGCAGCGGGATCGCGGGGAACGGATTGTCGGGCAGCAGGATGACGCGGCGCGGATGGTCGGCCTGACCTGCGGCGTCGAGGTGGAGGAGGGCGGCGCCGATGCCGGCCGCGCCCACCATGTAGCCGGTGTCGGCCGTCACCTCGCCCGGCCGCAGCCGCCGGTAGGCCTGGTACCAGCGGTAGCCGCGCCCGTCGTGGTCGGTGGCCCGGCCGATCAGGTCGGTGGCGAGCCCGCGGGCGTACTCCAGGTGGGACTCCTCCCCCGTCGCCGCCCACAGCCCCACGAAGAACTCGATGAGCCCGGCCGTCCCGCAGCACTGGCAGGCCACGTTCCAGTAGCCCTCGGTACGGCGGCGCGGCACGCCGCTCTTGACGATGCCGCTGGCCAGCCGCTCCACCCACTCCAGATCGCCGGGGTCGCCCCCCACCCGGTACAGCTCGTAGAACATCCTGGCCACGCCCGCGGAGCCGGAGCAGAAGCCCAGATAGTGCAATTCCCTGGCGTGCGGCACGTGGTGCGGCACGACCGCGCAACCGCCGGCCACGACGCTGACCTCGCGGACGAAGGCCGCGCCGCTGCGCGCGGCGAACAGGAAGCGCTCGTCGCCGGTCACCCCGTACAGGCGGGCCAGCAGGAACGCGGTCCCGGCCGTGCCGGCGAGGAAGCCGGGCGTGACGGCGTCCACGGGCAGGTCGGCGCAGTCGCCGAACCGGTGCCCGGGGACGGGCAGCCGGGCGATCCGCAGGCCCGCCTCGACGGCCGCCTCCTCGTACGCGGGCACGCCGAGGTGGGCGGCGGCCCGCAGCAGCCCGAGGATGACGCCACCCTCGCCGCGCTGCGCGGGATCCCGCGACCACCCGACGCCGCCCTCGGACTCCCGGCCCCGGCGGACGATCACGTCCGCGATGGCGGCGGCCTCGGCCTCGAACGCGCCGTCGCCGAGCACCCAGCCCGCCTCCATGAGCGCGACCATCGTGCCGGTCAGCCCGTGGTAGAGGGAGACGTCGTCCTGCTCGCGCCAGGTGGCGGCGAGCCTGCGGGCCCCCTGCCTGGCGTCCTCCAGGTACGCCTCGTGGCCGGTGGCCGCGGCCAGTTCGAGGAAGAACAGCACGACGCCCGCCGCCCCCGAGTAGAGAGACGAGGGCTCGGAAGTGACCGCCGACCCGCCGTGCGGATCGGGATTGGCCAGCCAGCGCCTTCCGTGCTCGTCGTCGGCCGCGGCGGATCTGATCCATCGCCCCGCCAGGATGGCGGCGGTCAGCGGGGAATCGGCTCGGGCGCTCGACGCGCGGATCCTGTCCAGACTCACCCGTCCAGTATCCCACACATTTGGTAGGAAATTCAGGAAAGCCGAGGAACCGCCGCGACCAGTTCCCGCGTGTACGAGTGCCGGGGGCGGGTGAACACCTCCGTCACGTCGCCCTCCTCGACCACCCGGCCGTCCTTCATGACCAGGACCCGGTCGCTGACGTGGTGCACCACGCCGAGGTCGTGGCTGATGAACAGCATGGCAGTACCGTACTCGGCCTGGATCTCGGCGAGCAGGTCCAGCACCTGAGCCTGGATCGAGACGTCGAGCGCGGAGACCGGCTCGTCGCAGACCAGCACGTCGGGGCGTGGGCCGAGGGCCCTGGCGATGGCGACGCGCTGCCGCTGGCCGCCCGACAGCTCGCGCGGGTGGCGGCCGGCGACGCCGGGCGGCAGGCCGACGCGTTCGAGCAGGTCGAGCACCCGCGCCCGGCGCTCGGCCGCGGGCAGGTCGAGTGGCTCGGCGACCAGGCGGCCGACGGTGTGGCGGGGGTCGAAGGAGTCGAGCGGGTTCTGGGAGATGAGCTGGATCCGGCGGCGGAGCGGGCGACGCTTGCGTTCCGGCACCTGGCTCCACGGGCGGCCGTGCAGGGTGACCCGGCCCGCGTCCGGTTCGAGCAGGCCGAGGGCCAGGCGGGCCAGGGTGGTCTTGCCCGAGCCCGACTCGCCGACGACGCCGAGCGTCTCGCCCTCGCACAGGGTGAACGAGACGTCGTCGACCACCCGGCGCGGCCCGTACGACCTGGACAGGCCGGTGCCGGCGAGCACCGGCGCCGAGGGGTCCGGCGTGCGGCGCGGCAGCGGCGAGCCCGGCGGCGCGGTAGACAGGGTGGTGGACAGGCGGGTGCCCCGGGAGGCGGCCGACGGGACGGCGGCCAGCAGCGAGCGGGTGTAGTCGTGCGACGGCGCCGACAGCACGCTCCCGGCAGGGCCCTCCTCGACGACGCGGCCGTCCTTCATGACGAGGATGCGGTCGGCGATCGAGGCGACGACGGCCAGATCGTGGCTGATCAGCAGCAGCGCGCAGCCGGCGGCCCGGCGCGCGGCCAGCAGCCGCAGGATCTGGGCCTGCACGGTGACGTCGAGCGCGGTGGTCGGCTCGTCGGCGATGATCAGCTCGGGTCCGGCCGCGATGGCCGAGGCGATCAGCACCCGCTGCCGCAGCCCGCCGGAGAGCTGGTGCGGGTGCTGCCCGACACGCAGCGGCGGATCGGGCACGCCGACCGCGTCGAGCAGTTCGAGCGTCCTGTCGCGGCGCCGTGCCCGCGGGACGACGTCGTGGACGGTCAGCACCTCGCCGATCTCGGCCCCCACGGTCCGCAGCGGGTCGAGGGAGACCAGCGCGTCCTGCAGCACCAGCCCGGCGAACCCGCCGCGCAACCCGCGCCACTGCGCCGGTCCGAAGCCGAGCGCGTCCCGGCCGCCGACGCTGAACGCGGCCGCCCGCACGGTGGCGCCCGGCCCGGCCAGGCCGAGCAGCGTGCGGGCCGTGACGCTCTTGCCGGACCCGGACTCGCCGACGACGGCCACGCACTCGCCCGGGGCGAGCGACAAGGAGACGCCGCGCACGACCTCGGTCCCGCCGAAGCTCACGCGCAGGTCCTCCACGGCGACCAGGGTGGCGACCGTCGGAGGGGAGACAAAGGTCGTCATGGGGTTCTCCCCTCGAAGTGGCGTTGGAGCCGGCGGCCGACGACGGTGAGGCTGACCACGGTCAGCGTGATCGCGACGCCCGGGAACAGCGCCTCCCACCAGGCCACCCGCAGGTAGTTGCGGGCCTCTGAGAGCATCGCGCCCCATTCGGCGGCCGGGGGCTGCGGGCCCATGCCGAGGAAGCTGAGCCCGGAGGCGGCGATGACGGCCTGGCCGAGCCCGATGGTGGCCAGGACGGGGATCGGCCCGAGCACGTTCGGCAGCACGTGCCCGGCCGTGATCGCGGCCCTGGACCGGCCGAACGTGACGGCCTGCTCGACGTATCCGGCGTGGCGCACGACGAAGGTCTGGGCGCGGATGACGCGGGCGTAGTTGGGGATCTGGGCGACCGCGATGGCGAAGATGACATTGCCCGTGCCGGGGCCGGTGACGGCGATGACGAGCAAGGCGAGCAGCAGCTCCGGCAGGGTGGACAGGACGTCGAACGACCTGGCCAGCGCCTCGTCCAGCCACTTCGGCGACAGCCCGGCGGCCAGGCCGAGCAGCACCCCGGCGGTCACGGCCAGGGCGGTCGCGGTGACGCCGATGCTGAGCGAGTGGCGGGCGCCGTGCACGACCCTGGACAGCACGTCGCGGCCGAGGTGGTCGCTGCCGAACCAGTGCGCGCCGCCGGGCGGCGCGAGCGCGCTCACCGGGTCGGCCGCCAGCGGGTCCACGCCGGTCAGCAGCCCGGGTGCGGCCACCGCCACCGCCAGCAGGACGAGGAACGCCGCGGGCGCGAGCAGCGAGCGCGACGAGGTCACGGCCGGCCTCCGATCCGGGGGTCGATGGCGCGGTAGGCCAGGTCGAGGAGGGTGCTGATGGTCACGTACACGATGGCCGACAGCAGGACGACGGCCATCACCACCGGCATGTCCCGGCCCGTGACGGCCTGCATCGCCACCTGCCCGAGCCCCGGCCGGCCGAAGAGCACCTCGGTGATGACGGCCCCGCCGAGCAGCGTGCCGGTGAACCACCCGGCCAGCGTCACGGCGGGGATCAGCGCGTGCCGGAGCGCGTGCCTGGCCACCAGCCGCGGCTCGCTCAGCCCGCGGGCCCTGGCCGTGACGGCGAACGGCTGCTCCAGCGCCCGCTCCAGGCCGCCGCGCAGCACCTGGCCGAGCACGCCCGCGATCGGCAGGCCCAGCGCGAGCGCGGGCAGCACGAGCGCCTGCGGCCCGGACGCGCCCGACACGGGGAACCAGCCGAGCGTGAACGAGAACACCGCCAGCAGCACCAGCCCGATCAGGAACGGCGGCACCGACACCGAGACCAGCTCGGCCGCCGAGGCCGCGCCGCGCAGCCACCGGCCCCGCCCCGCGGTCACGACGGCGATCACCCCGGCGAGCGACACCCCGACCCCGGCCGCCGCCAGTGTGAGCTGCAGGGTCGGGCCCAGCTGGGTGGACAGGATCTCGCCGACGCCGAGCTGGAGCTGGTACGAGCGGCCGAGGTCGCCGTGGAGCAGCCGCCACAGGTAGGACACGTACTGGACGACCTCCGGCCGGTCGAGCCCCCATTCGGCGACGATCCGCGCCCGGATCTCGGGGGTGTCGGGGCCGTCGCCGACCAGGATGTCGATGGTGTCGCCCGGCGCGAGCAGCAGCGCGACGTACGAGGCGCTGGCCGCCGCCCACAGCACCGCGAGCCCGGCGAGCACCCGCTTGACGACACCCCTGACCCGGGCTCTGACGGCGTCCCTGTCGCGGGCTTTAGCGGCGTCCCTGGCGCGGGCCGTCACCGGCTGTCCGGTCATGTGCCGATCCGGACGTCGTACGCGCTGCGCGGCGTGCCGGAGCCGGCCTCGAAGCCCAGGCCCTGGACGCTCTTCTGCGCCGCGATCTGGTCGGCGGGCACGTAGACCGGGAACACGATCGCCTTGTCCTTCACCACGGCCTGCTGCACCTTGGCGTACAGCGCCTTCCGCTCGTCCAGGGACGCGGAGGCCGCGGCCGTGGCCAGCCACTTCTCCACGTCGGGGTCGGAGAAGCCGGTGCGGTTGATCGGCCCCTTGCGCGGCAGGATCAGGTTGAGCGCGGCGCCCGCGTCGGCGTCGCCGCGGGAGTTCTCGAAGATCTCGTACTCCCCCTCGGTGTAGGCCTTCTGCGCCGTTCCCTGGTCCACGATCTTGACCTGGAAGTCGATCCCTGCGCTCTGCTTGACCTGCGCCTGGATGGCCTGGGCGAGGATGTCGCGGCGGTCGCGGACGAACGGCGCGGAGGCGACGGAGCGCACGGTGAGCCGCCTGCCGTCCTTGACGCGGTAGCCCTGGGCGTCGCGCTGCTTCCAGCCGGCCGCGTCGAGCAGGGCATTGGCCTTGGCGGTGTCGCCGCCGAAGGCGCCCTCCAGCGAGGCGTCGTAGAACGGCCCGCCCTTGGTGACGACGCTCCACGCCCTGGTGGCGGTGCCCTGGTAGACGGCCTTCAGCACCGCGTCCACGTCCACGGCCTCGCGGAACGCCTCCCGTACGCGCTGGTCGTCGAAGGGGGCGTGGGCGGTGTTGAAGTAGTAGGAGAAGGAGGTGCCCGAGTTGAGCGAGGTCTGGTACGTCAGACCCGGATCCTGCTTGATCATGGCGGCGTCGGTGGCCGGGACGCCCTCGATGACCTGCACCTGCCCCGAGGTGAGCGCGCCGACGCGCACCGCCGCCTCCGGCAGGAACCGGTACGTGATCCGCGACAGGTAGGCCGGCCCCTGGTGCCCGGACCCGGCGGGCGGCCACTTGTAGTCCGGGTTGCGCCGGTAGCGGATCTCCTGGCCCCGCACGTACGACTCCAGGATGAACGGCCCGGTGCCGACCAGGTCGGGCCCGCCGGACTTGAGGTCCTTGGCCGCCTTCAGCGACTTCGGCGAGACCTGCCCCGCGAGGGGCGAGGCGAGGAAGTCGAGGAAGAGCGCGTCCGGCTCCTTCAGTGTGATCTCGACGGTGGTCGGCGACTTCACCTCGGCCTTGGCGAAGGACTTGAGCTGGATGGAGGCGATGCCGGGGTTGTAGCCGGGCACCAGGAACTGCTCCAGGTTCGCCTTGACCGCCGCCGCGTCGAACTTCGTGCCGTCGTGGAAGGTCACGTCGTCGCGTAGTTCCAGCGTGTACGTCAGACCGTCGTCCGACACCTTCCACGACTTGGCCAGCCATGGCTGGAACGTGCCGTCCTTCTGGCGCGAGAGCAGCGCGTCGAACTGGTTGAACACGAGCAGCCGGACCTTGTTCTGGCCCCATTGCTGGGGGTTCAAGGTGAGCGGCTGGGTCTCGATGGCCCAGGTCAGGGAGGTGTCCTGGGTTTGCTGGGCGGGCTGCTGAGAGCCGCAGGCGGTCAGGGAGACGACGAGGACGAAGGGGACGATGCCCTTGAGTCTCTTCACACGCATTCCTTGGGGCCGAGGCATTACCTAGCTAAACGGTAGGTAATGCATGAATGCCTGTCAACGTCATCTCGATACGCTTGATCCCCACGGACTCGAAGGAGCCAGCCTGATGATCTTCATTACCGCCAAGTTCCGCATCCTGCCCGAGCACGCCGACCGCTGGCCGGAGATCGTCGCCGACTTCACCGAGGCGACCAGGGCCGAGCCGGGCTGCCTGTGGTTCGACTGGTCGCGCAGTGTCGAGGATCCGGTGGAGTACGTCCTGGTGGAGGCGTTCCGCGGCGGCGACGCCGGGGCGGCACACGTCCAGTCGGCCCACTTCAAGCAGGCCCAGCAGACGCTGCCGCCCTACCTCGCCGAGACGCCGCGCATCGTGAACGCCACCGTCCCGCAGGACGACTGGTCCCTGCTCGGCGAACTGGCCGTCCCGGACCGCGACTAGCGCCCCGGGCATGGCGAGCGGCCCTCCGAGGGCCTAGGACCCGCATGTGGCGGCCGACCCTCCGGGGCTCAGGGACCCCGGGCGCGGCGGCCCGACCCTCTGAGGTCGCGAGGGCCGAGCGCCGCGGCCGACCTTCCGAAGTCCAGGGGCCCGTGTGTGGCAGCCGGCCCTCCGAAGCCCTAGTAGGGCCCGAGCGCGGCGCCCCCTTCCCCCCAAAGGGACCTTCGCCGGAGTACGGCGGTCAGGGGCCCTGGCGGACGTTGCCGTAGGTGAACAGGCTGATCGGCCCGGGGCCCGCCACGGGGTGCTCGGCGGTGACGGCCAGGGCGATCGTGTTGGTCCCGTGCTCGTCCAGGATCCCGGCGGGGAGCACGAAGTCGCGCTGCGGGCCGATGTCGCCGCCGTACTGGCCGACGTTCCAGCCGTTCAGGAAGATCTGCACGCGGTACGCGGGCGACGGGTCGCCGCCGAAGCGGAGCCCGACCGGCGCGTCCTGGGCCTTGGGGAGGTCGAGGCGGAACGCGGTCCGGAGCCAGGTGACGCCGGGGGTCAGCTCAGCGCTGGCAGTTTTCCAGGATTTATCGGGATAAGTCGGGAGATGCCAGCCGGTGCGCTCCCCGTACAGGCCGCCGTTGTTGAGCGGCCCGCGCAGCGGGTCCGTGCCCGGTGAGCCCTGGATGCGCCACGAGATCGGGGTGCCGCCTACAGGGCCGCCGACAGTGCCGCCGACGGTGGCGGCCACCAGGCCGCGCGGCTGCTTGAAGCGCAGGTCGTCGGCGATCCAGTCGTCGTTGTGGCCCATGTTGGCGACGAGGACGGAGATCACGTTGTCCGCGCCCGGCCTGAGCACGCCCGCCGGGAGGTCGAAGTGGCCGGGGCCCGGGTCGGGGTTGGGCGGGGTCGACGCGTCGCCGGAGTCCGCCTCCACGCCTCCGGCGGCCGAGCCGAGATAGCGGCCGTTCAGCCAGACCAGGTAGTTGCCGCGCAGGCCGGTGACGGCGTTCAGGTCGATCCTGGTCTCGGATCCGGCGGCGGTGAAGTGGCCCCGGTACCAGACGTTGCCGTAGTGGTAGCCGTAGTCGTCGGCGTACAGGACGGGCAGGGTCTTCGGCTGGTGTGGGCTGATGGTCGTGGTGTGGTCGGCGGCGGTCCAGCGGGAGTCGTCGAAGCCGGGCGCGGCCTCCGGGGCCTCGGCGCGGGAGCGCCAGGCGGTCAGCGCGGGCAGGCGGACCGGTTCGGGGGCGCGGGTGGAGCCCAGGAGCGAGCCGCTCGGGGTGCGGGTGACGGGTACGTCCTCCGCGCCGATCCGCACCCGCCTCGTCGCGGGGCCCGCGAACACCTCGACCTGCCCGCCCGCGGTGTCCGCCGCCAGCCTCAGGGTGTCGCCGCTCGCCGAGGCCGAGCGGACCAGCGCGGTGCCGCGGACGAGCACCGGCCCCGCCCCCGTCTCGGCCCGCCAGAACCCGGCCGCCGTCTCGTCCATGCCGAGCAGGAGCAGCAGCGGCCGCCGCCCGCCGCCCGTGACGAGCACCCGGGCCAGGCCGTCGTGCGTGTAGTCGAGGCGCAGGTCACCCCCGGTGTACTCGGCCCGTACGTCCCCTTCGAGCACCTTGACCGCCGGCCGCGAGCCGTAGCGCAGGATCGTGGCGCCGGGTGAGCCCGCGGTGCCGTACAGGACGGCGACGTCACGGCCGCCGATGGAGGCGTGCGTCATGATCTCGGACGTGGACAGGACCAGGCGCTGGCCGCCCAGGTCGTACCCGGCGACCAGGACGTGCGCGTCGCGCCCCTTGACCCGCACGGGCACCCGGTGGCGGCCGTCGGGGGCGGCCCAGTCGAGGGTGGCGTCGTCCGTGCCGGTGGCGGCCCGGTCGGCATGTTTCACCAGGACGAACTGGGTGCCGGTGTCGGGGTTCGCGCGGGCCGTGGTGGTGAGGGCGGGGTTGTCCGGCGCGGCCGGCGAGGTGACCGAATCGGTCTTGGCCAGCGGCGCGACGGCCTCCAGGAAGTAGCCCTGGCGCTTGAACTCGTCGTACTTGGGCGTGAGCTGCCGGGCCTCGGTGATGGCGGCGCCGTAGTCGTAGGAGGTGTAGACGTCGTTGGGCTGGGCCAGCCAGCCCCAGTTCGTGCCGCCGTACCCCATGTAGTACGAGAACATGGTCGCCCCGGTCGTGACCAGGTTGTTCTTGTAGAAGTACTTCATGTAGGCCGGGCCGGTCAGCTCGCGGCACCTGTCGTACCCGGCGTTGCCCAGGTCGATCGCGCCCGCCTGGTACTCGGCGGCGAACACCGGGATGTCGTCGCGCAGCCGCTCGGTCAGCCCCTCCCCCCAGGGCCCCCAGACCTCGGGAGTGGCGCACTCGAAGGACTGCGGGTAGTCGTCCACCCCCGGGATCTGCACCGCCCCCGGGCCGGTCGCCCACGTCGAGCTCCAGCTCCCGGCGTCGCAGCAGTCGTTGGTGGTGATCGGCACGTCGATGCCGTCCGCCCGCGCCTGGTCCTGGATGTCCTGCATGTACGCGGCGTCGGTGTTGACCTGGTACTCGTTCTCCGCGTTGTAGAGGATGACCGGGCCGCCGCCGGTGACCTGGTGCCGGGCGATGATCGGGTTGATCCGGTGCAGCCACTCGCGGTAGGCGGCCTGGTAGCCGGGCGCGCTGCTGCGGGCCCGTCCCGGCACGGTCTTCACCCAGGCGGGCAGGCCGCCGCCGGTGCTCTCGGCGTTGATGTACGGCCCGGGGCGGGCGATCACGTACAGGCCGGCCTGCCGGGCGGTCCGCAGGAGGCGGTCCACGTCGCGCACGCCGGTGAAGTCGTACACGCCGGGCTTCGGCGAGTGGTACGCCCACGAGAAGTAGATCGAGACCGCGTTGAACCCGGCCGCCCTGAGCTTCTCCAGCACGTCCCGCCACAGCTCGGGGCTCGGCAGCCGGAAGTAGTGGAACTCGGCCGACTGCAGGACGAGCCGCTCGCCGTCCACCTTCAGCGAGTACCTGTCGTACGTGACCTCGTGCGCGGCCGCGCCGACGCCCGCGGGCGCTCCCAGCAGGACGCAGAGCAGGACCAGGAACACCGCGAGCAAGCGCCTCATGGTCGCCTTCCAGGGTCGGCTGCGGACAGTCTTTAATTTGGCGACCATCCAAACAAAAGTCAACGGATCGGACTTGCGGGGCGATCACCGCGCACGGCCTGTTACCGGAAAGTTACGAGCGCCGCGAAACCCTTCGCACGGCGTTCTCCCAGCTCATCGCCATATTTGTGGTTTTTTCCGGGTTATTGACGAAAAACACGCAAGGTCGGCACACTTCGCGTTATGTCACACCCCCGTGGTCCCTTGGCGCAGCTGAGGCGCGGGCACGAAGAGCTCGTGCTCGGGCTGCTGCGCAAGCACGGCCCGCTCAGCCGGGGCGAGCTCGGCAAGCTCTGCCAGCTCTCCCGCACCACCCTGTACGACATCCTCGCCGGGCTGGTCGCCGGCGGCGCGGTCGTCACCGCCAGCCCGCAGGACGCCCCGCGCGGCCGCGGCCGGCCGGCCGAGACGCTGACCCTCAACCCTGAGGCCGGCCAGGCCATCGGCATCGACTTCGCCCGCCGCGCGGTGCACGTCGCCGCCGTCAACCTGGCCCACGAGATCGTCGGCTCGGCCAGCGAGCCGCACGACGCCGACCTGCCCTGGGGGCAGCGGGTGGACCTGGCCGAACGGCTCGTCGGCTCCCTCAACGACGGCGGCCTGCGGCTGGGCGCGCTCAGCGCGATCGGCGCCGGCGTGGTCGGCCCGGTCGGCTGGCCGGAGCCCGAGGACGACCTGGAGTCGGACGAGCCCGCCCACCCCGTGCAGTCGCTGCTGCGCGAGCGGTTCGGCGCGCCGGTGCTGCTGGACAACAACACCAGGCTGGCCGCCCTGGGCGAGGCGATCTGGGGCGCCGCCGCCGGCGACCGGGACGTGCTCTACCTGCGCCTGTCCCACGGTGTCGGCGGCGGCCTGGTGGTCGGCGGCGCGCTGCACCGGGGCGCGTACGGGCTGTCCGGCGAGTTCGGCCACATCACGGTCGACCCGGACGGCGCGCCCTGCGACTGCGGCGGCGCCGGCTGCCTGGAGACCGTGGCCTCGATAAGAGCCGTGCTGGACGCCTACCGCGCCGCGGGCGGGCGGGCCGACGACGTGCCCGAGCTGGTGAAGGCGATCAGGGCGGGCGACGGCACGGCCCTGACCCTCCTGAAGGACGTCGGCGGCGCGATCGGCGGCGTGCTCGCGGCCGTGTGCAACGCGATCGGCCCCTCCGCGATCGTGGTCGGCGGCGAGCTGGCGGAGACCGGCCCCGCGCTGATCGAGCCGGTCGAGCGGGCGCTGCGCGCCCAGGTCATGCCGGTCTCCAGGCACCGCGTCAGCCTGCGCCGGGCCACGCTCGGCGAGGCCGCGGGCGCCCTCGGCGGCATCGCCCTGGTGCTGCACGAGTCCCCGCTGCTGTCCCGCTACCCCGCGGGCCCCGATCTCGCGCCCGACCTCCTCGAGGAAACCAAGCAGAGGCAACCATGACTCAGCTCACCACGCTGGCCAAATCCCCGGCGGTGCGGCGCGCCCCCAGGCGTCCCCAGCGGGCCGTCGCGCTCAACCTGATCGCGGTCGCCGCCGGGCTGGCCGTCTGGACGCTGCTGGGCGTTCTGGGCGTGCAGGCCCTGCCGACCCCCCTTGAGGTCGCGGCCAAGGCAGGCGAGCTGATCGCCGACGGCACGCTCCTGGGCGACGCGCTGGCCAGCCTGCGCAGGGTGCTGCTGGGCTTCCTGCTCGGCACCCTGCTGGCCGTCCCGATCGGCTTCCTCATGGGCTGGTAC
The DNA here is from genome assembly GCF_040610775.1 of Nonomuraea sp. NPDC003709. NCBI lineage: Bacteria > Bacillati > Actinomycetota > Actinomycetes > Streptosporangiales > Streptosporangiaceae > Nonomuraea > Nonomuraea sp. NPDC003709. The sequence continues at coordinate 269,923 of NZ_JBEXMW010000015.1, forward strand.
GCCACCGCGCGCGGCCTGCTCGAGCCCTACATCCAGTTCTTCCGGACCATCCCGCCCCTGGCCATCATCCCGCTGGCCATCGTGCTCCTCGGCATCGGCGAGGTGCCGAAGGTCTTCGTGATCTTCCTGGCGGCCTTCCTGTCCAGCGTCGTGGCGACCTTCCAAGGCGTGGTGGACGTGGACAGGACCCTGATCAACGCCGCCCGCGTGCTCGGTGCGTCCGACCGGACGATCTTCCTCAAGGTCGTGGTGCCGGCCTCCACGCCGTTCATCCTGGTCGGCATGCGGGTCGGGCTCGGCTCGGCCTGGGGCACGCTGGTCGCCGCGGAGCTGATCGCCGCCCAGGAGGGCCTGGGCTTCCGCATGCAGCAGGCCCAGCTCTACTACGACCTGTCCACGATCTTCGTGGGCCTGATCGCCATCGGCGTGCTCGGCCTGCTGATGGACCGGCTGCTGCTGCTGGCCGAGCGCCACCTCACCGACTGGCAGGAACGCCGATGAACAGCAAGATCTCGTTCCGGGACGTCATCAAGACGTACCCGATGAAGGACACCACGTTCACCGCGCTCGACCGCGTGTCGCTGGACATCGCCGACCGCGAGTTCGTCACGGTCGTGGGCCCGTCGGGGTGCGGCAAGAGCACGCTGATGAGCATGGCGGCCGGGCTGGTCGAGCCCACGTCGGGCGAGGTGCTGGTGGACGGCGTGCCGGTTACCGGGCCGGGGCCCGAGCGGGGGGTGATCTTCCAGCAGTACGCGCTGTTCCCGTGGCTGACCGTGCGCAAGAACGTCGAGTTCGGCCTGAAGCTGGCCCAGTTGCCCGCCGACGAGCGCAGGCAGCGGGCCGAGCGGGCGATCGAGCTGGTCGGGCTGTCCGACTTCGCCGACGCGCTGCCCAAGACGCTGTCCGGCGGCATGAAGCAGCGCTGCGCGATCGCCCGCGCGTACGCGGTGAACCCGCAGGTCCTGCTCATGGACGAGCCGTTCGGCGCGCTCGACGCGCTCACCCGGGTGCAGCTGCAGGACCAGCTCCTCGACACCTGGAGCCAGGAGCAGCGCACGGTCATGTTCATCACCCACGACGTGGACGAGGCCGTCTACCTGGCCAGGCGCGTGATCGTCATGGCGGCCAGACCCGGCCGCGTCCAGCAGGTCATCGACGTGGACCTGCCCTACCCGAGGACAGAGGAGATGCGGCTGTCGCCCGAGTTCGGGCGGATCCGCAACGAGGTCTGGCACTCCGTCTACCACCAGGCACCCGCGGCCTGACCCTCCCCATTTCGGCCTCCCGAAAGGAGCCACCCGCCATGCGTTCTCTTCGCCGCGCCCTGACGGCCGCCACGGCGGCGACCGTGCTGGCACTCTCCGTGACCGCCTGCTCCGGCGACGGCAGCACGGTCCGCTTCGGCTACATCAGCGACTACAACGGCGCCAGCCTGCTCGCGATCGCGAACAAGCAGGGCCTGTGGCAGAAGCAGGGCCTCACCCCCGAGATCAAGGTCTTCACCAACGGGCCGCTGCAGATCCAGGCGCTCGGCGCGGGCGACCTCGACTTCGGCTACATCGGCCCGGGCGCCATGTGGCTGCCCGCCACCGGCAAGGCCAAGGTCGTCGCGATCAACACGCTCGCGTACGCCGACCGCGTCATCGGCCGCCCCGGCATCTCGACCATGCAGGACCTCAAGGGCAAGAAGGTCGGCGTGCCCGAGGGCACGTCCGGCGACATGGTGCTCAACCTGGCGCTGAAGAAGGCCGGGATGACCGCCCAGGACATCCAGAAGGTGCCGATGGACCCGGCCACCGTCGTGTCGGCGTTCTCGGCGGGGCAGATCGACGGCGCCGGCATCTGGTATCCGCTGATCGACACGATCAAGCAGAAGGTGCCGGGCATGGTGGAGGTGGCCAGCACCAGGGAGTTCCCGGACAACTCGTTCCCGACCGCGTTCGTCGGCGGCACCGAGGTGGACCAGGAGCTCACCGGCAAGGTCATCAAGGTGCTGCAGGAGGCCAACGACTGGCGGGCCGCCCACCCCGACGAGGCGATCACCGAGGCCGCCGCGCTGCTCAAGCTCGACCCGGCCAAGGTCAAGGCCGACGCGGCGAACGTCCAGACGATGACGACGGCCGACCTGGTCGCCAAGACCAAGGACGGCACGGTCGCCAAGTGGCTGAACAGCCTGGGCGACTTCTTCGTCGGCACCGGCCAGCTCAAGTCGCGGCCCGACCCGGCCACGTACTACACCGGCGACCTCTACGAGAAGGCGTTCAGCAAGTGAACCTGCTGTTCCTGATGACCGACCAGCACCGCGTCGACACCCTGGGCTGCTACGGCAACCCGCACGTGGCCACGCCGAACCTGGACAGGCTGGCCGCGACCGGCACCCGGTTCGACCGGTTCTACACGCCGACGGCCATCTGCACGCCGGCGCGGGCCAGCCTGCTCACCGGGCAGGCGCCGTTCCGGCACCGGCTGCTGGCGAACTACGAGCGCAACGTCGGCTACCTGGAGGACCTGCGGGAGGACGCCTTCACCTTCCCCGGCGCGCTGAAGGAGCGCGGCTACCAGCTGGGGCTGATCGGCAAGTGGCACGGGGGCACCACGCGCAACGCCGCCTCCTACGGCTTCGACGGGCCCGACCTGCCCGGCTGGCACAACCCGGTCGATCATCCCGACTACCTGGCGTACCTGGAGGAGCGGGGGCTGCCGCCGTACCGGATCTCGGACCTGATCCGGGGCACCACGCCCAACGGCAACCAGGGCAACCTGCTGGCCGCCCGGCTGCACCAGCCGGAGGAGGCCACGTTCGAGCACTACCTGGCGACCCGGACCATCGAGCACCTGGACAGGTACGCGGCCGACGGCCGGCCGTTCTTCCTGGCCGCGCACTTCTTCGGGCCGCACCTGCCCTACCTGCTGCCGGACGAGTACTTCGACATGTACGACCCGGCGCTGGTCGAGCTGCCGCCGTCGATCGCGGAGACGTTCGAGGGCAAGCCGCCGGTGCAGCGCAACTACAGCGAGCACTGGACGTTCGACACGATCCCGATCGAGGTCACGCGGAAGCTGATCGCGGTCTACTGGGGCTACGTGACGCTGATCGACCGGCAGCTCGGGCGGGTCCTCGACCGCCTCGACGAGCTGGGTCTGTCGGACCAGACCTCGGTCTTCTTCACCGCCGACCACGGCGAGTTCACCGGCGCGCACCGGCTGCACGACAAGGGCCCGGCCATGTACGAGGACATCTACCGCATCCCCGGCATCGTCCGGATCCCCGGCGCGGAACCGCAGGTCAGGACCGAGTTCGTGACGCTCACCGACTGCACCGCGACGATCCTGGAGCTGGCGGGCTGCGACACCGGGCCCGCGGTGGACAGCCGCAGCCTGGTGCCGCTGGTCCGGGGCGAGCGTCCGGAGTGGCCGGGCGAGCTGCTCGCCGAGTTCCACGGCCACCACTTTCCCTACCCGCAGCGGATGCTCCGCGACGACCGCTACAAGCTGGTCGTCAACCCGGAGTCGGTCAACGAGCTGTACGACCTGCACGCCGACCCGTACGAGCTCAGCAACCGCTACACCCACCCCGAGCTGGCCCCGGTCCGCCGCCGCCTGATGCGCAGGATGTACGACCTGCTGCGCGAGCGCGGCGACAACTTCTACCACTGGATGACCCCGATGTACGACATCGGCCATTCCGACTACGACCCCACGCTGAGCGCTTTCGAGAAAGAGGGCACCACGGGATGAAGATCCTCTTAGGCGTCGCCGCCCTGCTGTCCGGGCTGTTCACCAACCCGGTCTCGGCCGGCGTGGTCGACTCCCTCCCCGACCCGACGGTGATCCACGCCAGGGACGGGCTCTGGTACGCCTACGGCACCCAGAACCCCGTGTTCAGCAGCAAGGGCGAGGCCGGCGAGCGGATGCTGCCGATCCTGCGCTCCAAGGACCTGGTGAGCTGGGAGTACGCAGGCGAGGTCTTCACCCCGCAGACCAAGCCCGCCTGGCACGCCGGCGCCCGGCTCTGGGCCCCCGACATCCGCTACGTCGACGGGCAGTACCACCTCTACTACTCGCTGGCCTCCGGCGACGTCGGCCTGGCCACCGCGCCGGGCCCGACCGGCCCGTGGACGGACCGGGGCGACGTGATCCCGGCCGCCGCCCAGGACGCGTGCCCGACGAACACCATCGACCAGGCCCAGTTCACGGACGTGGACGGCGGCCACTACCTGTACTGGGGCAGCTACGACACCATCTGCGTCGCGCGGATGAACGCCGACGCCACCCGCGTCGAGGGCCCGGTGACGCAGATCGCCAGGGGCCGCCGGATGGAGGGCGGGTACGTGGTCCGCCGCGGCGGCTTCTACTACCTGTTCTACTCCGACGCCGGCTGCTGCGACGGCTCCTACAGCGGCTACCAGGTCAAGGCCGGCCGCGCGACCAGCCCGCTCGGCCCGTTCACGGACGACGAGGGCCTGGACCTGATGGAGCTGACCTCCAAGGGCGCCATCGTCGTCGGCGCGAACGGCAACCGCTGGGCCGGGCCGGGCCACAGCGGCTTCGTCACGGACCTGTCCGGCCAGGACTGGCTGGTCTACCACGCCATCTCGACGGCCGACCCGGACTTCCCGCCGATCGCCAACGGGCCGTCGGGGCTGACCAAGCGCCCGCTGCTGATCGACCGGCTGGACTGGATCGACGGCTGGCCCGTGGTCCGCGCGGGGGCCGGGCCGTCGGAGGGTGCCCAGCCCGCGCCGGTCACCTCGTACGACGCCGGGGGCACCTTCGGCGACGGCTCGCTGAACGGCTGGCAGACCGGGCCCGGCTGGCAGGCGAGGACCGGCCAGGACGCCCACGGGTACGCGAGCCACACCGGCGCCCTGTCCTACCTGGTCTCGGCGAAGAAGACGCCGTCCGCCGACGTGCGGGCGCAGGCGGACCTGCGGGTGTCCTCCGGCGCGGCCGGGCTCACGCTCGCCCACGTCAACCGGAACAACCACGTGGCGGCCTGGCTCGACCGGGACCGCAACGCCCTGGTCACCGACGTGGTGATCGGCGGCACGAGTCGCGGCGCGCAGGTGACGGCGCTGCCCGCCGGATTCGACCTCGGCACCTGGCACACCGTGGTCGCCGAGTTGCGCGGCACCCGGCTCACCGTCCAGGTGAGCGGTGACAAGCTCGGCGATCCGGTCGCGGAGCAGACGCGCTCCCTGCCGCGGGCCGCCGCCCGTCCCGGCTCGGTCGGCGTGGTGGCGCGCGGCGCGGCCGACGCCGACAACGTCGGGGCCGCCAGGCTGTACACGCCCGTCACCCGACGGGTGCCCGAGCCGTCGCCCGGGGAGCTGCTGCCGGAGTTCGGCGACGAGTTCGACGGCACGGCGATCGACGCGAAGTGGCAGTGGGTGCGCGGCCCGGCGGCGGGAGTCGCCGTCTCCGGCGGCGCGCTGTCCTGGCCCACCCAGAACGCCGAGCTGCACCGGGGCACCAACACGGCGTCGGTGCTGCTGCGGGAGGCGCCGCAGGGCGACTACACGGTGGAGGCGAAGCTGGACTTCGCGCCGACGCAGGGCAACCAGCAGGCCGGGCTCGTGCTGTACGAGAACGACGACCGGTACTTCAAGATGGCCCACTCGGTGCTGCCGCTGGCCCGCGGCAACGGGGCGATGCTGCAGGTCAGCGAGTTCTCCAAGGAGGGCGAGCGGCCGACGACCACGCCGCCGACCGCCGTGTTCAACGGGCCGATGTTCGGGGGGCCGACGGCCGGGACGATGTGGTTGCGGATGTCGTACCACTTCGACGCGGCGAACGGCGAGAACGAGGTGCGCGCGGCGACCAGCCGGGACGGCCGGCGCTGGGTGCGCAACGGCGTGTGGACCCTTCCGGCGAAGGGGCCGCTCAGGATCGGGCTGATCTCGATGAACCGGTCGGGCGCCCTCGCCGAGTTCGACTACGTCCGCACGTACCGCGACTGACACACGCCATCCCGTGGGCGCCCCCTGAAGGCGGGTCAGTGGGCGCCCACGTCGGTGGACAGTCGCTGGGCGAGGTAGACCGGCACCACCGAGGCGACGATCAGCACGGCGGCCACCACGTTCACCACCGGAGCCTGGTTCGGCCTGAAGAGGTTCTCGAAGATCCAGATCGGCAGCGTCCGGACCCCCGCCCCCGCCGTGAAGGTGGTGACGATGATCTCGTCGAACGACAGCGCGAACGCCAGCAGCCCGCCCGCCAGCAGCGCCGAGCGCATCATCGGGAACGTCACCAACCGGAAGGTGGTGAACGGGTCCGCCCCCAGATCCGCCGACGCCTCCTCCAGCGAGCCGCCCATCCGCCGCAGCCGCGCCAGCACGTTGTTGTAGACCGTCACCACGCAGAACGTGGCGTGCCCCACCACCACCGTGAACAGCCCCAGGCCGATCCCGAACGGCTCCAGCACGGTGCGGAAGGCGTTGTTCAGCGCGATCCCGGTCACGATGCCCGGCAGGGCGATGGGCAAGATGATCACGAGGGAGACCGTGTCGCGCCCGAAGAAGCGGTAGCGCTGCACGGCGAAGGCCGCCATCGTCCCCAGCACCAGCGCGACGGCCGTCGCCCCCAGCCCCGCCTGCACGGACGTCCACAGCGCGTCGCGCACCCCCGACGAGTTCCAGGCCGCGCCCCACCAGCGGGTCGTCAGCCCCGGGGGCGGCCAGCCGAAGGTGCGGTCGGCGTTGACGGAGTTGAGCAGCACGACGAGCAGCGGCACGTAGATCACACCGAGCCCCGCGAAGAGCGCGAGGCGGAACAGCAGCCGGGCCGTGCGCGAAAGGTTCACAGGTTCTCCAAGGCCCCGGTACGGCGCACCGCCGCCAGGTACGCCAGCATGATCACGACGGGCACGGTCGCCACCGCGGCCGCGAACGGCAGGTTGTTGGCCGCCCCGATGTTGTCGTAGACGACGTTCCCGATGAGCTGGCTGCGCCCGCCGACGATCTTGACGGCGATGTAGTCGCCGAGCGACAGCGAGAAGGTGAAGATCGACCCCGCGACCACGGCGGGGAACGCCAGCGGCCACACCACCGTGCGGAACACCCGCCACGACCGCGCCCCGAGATCCCCGGCCGCCTCCAGCAGCGAGTCCGGCAGCCGCTCGAGCCCCGCGTAGATCGGCAGGATCATGTACGGCAGCCACAGGTACGCCAGTGTCAGGATCGTCGCCGTCACCCCGAACCCCCACCCCAGCAGCCCGCCCGACGACAGCATGACCCGCCACGCGTACGCCTTGACCAGGTACGACGCCCACAGCGGCGTCAGCACCGCGATCACCAGCCAGCGTCGCGCCCGCGGCGAGGCCAGCTTGGCCATGGCGAACGCCATCGGGAAGGCCACCACCAGGTCGATCGCGGTCACCGCGAGCGCCACGCCGACCGAGCGCAGCGCGACCGTCCTGTAGACCTCGGCGGTGCCGAGGTCCCGGAAGTTCGCCCAGGTGAACGTCCTGACCAGGTTCCCGGTGAAGGTGTCGGTGGTGTAGAACGCGGTGACGAACAGCGCCGCCAGCGCACCCAGGTACGCCAGCCCGAGCCACGCCAGCGGCGCCGACAGCAGCAGCGACAGCCGCACCCCGGCCCGGCGGTGCAGGAAGCCCGCGAGCCACCGCCGCGCCGGGCCCCAGGCGGCCGCTCTCACCCCTTGATCTCCGTCCAGGCCCGCGTCCATTCGGCGTAGTCCTTGCACTTCACGTCGGTACGCCCGTCGAGGCACTGCGCGATCGGCGTCGTCCAGTAGTGGACCTTGGAGAAGTACGCCTCGTCGGTGGCGTGGAACGTGTCGCAGTGCTTGGGGTCGGCGGTCTCCCGGCACGCCTTCGCGTTCGACGGCGCCTCCCCGAAGTACTCCGCCACCTGGGCGTTCGCCTTCGGCGAGATGATGTGGTCGAGCCACTTGTACGCGCAGTTGGGGTGCGCGGCCTTGGCGGCCACCATCCACGTGTCCGACCAGCCGGTCGCGCCCTCCTTCGGCAGCGTGGCCTGGACCGGCGCCTTCTCGCCCTGCGCCACGTTGACGATCACCTGCCAGGTGGTGCCGACCACCGAGTCGCCGCTCTTGAACGCCTGGATCTCCTTGGTGTAGTCGGACCAGTACTCGCCGACGATCTGCTTCTGCTGCTTGAGCAGGTCGACCGCGGCCTGGAACTGCCGGTCGTCCAGCGCGTACGGGTTCTTGACGCCGAGCTCCGGCCTGGTCGCCATCAGGTAGACGGCCGCGTCCGCGATGGAGATGGGCGAGTCGTAGGCCGTCACCTTGCCCTTGTACGGCGAGGCCGGGTCGAACACCACGCTCCACGAGTCGGGCGCGGGCTTCACGGTGTCGGTGCGCCACATCAGCAGGTTGGCGCCGCGGCCGTGCGGGACGCCGTAGGGGACGCCGCCGACCGAGTTCCACGGCTTCTCCTTCAGGCCGTCGAACACGTCCGCGTAGTTCGGGATCAGGGCGGTGTTGACGGGCGCGACCGTGCCGGCCGCGATCAGCCGCAGCGAGGCGTCGCCGGAGGCCGAGACCGCGTCGTACTGGCCGGTCTTCATGAGGTTGACCATCTCGTCCGAGGTGCCCGCGACCTTGGTGTTCACCTGGCATCCGGTGGCCTGCTCGAACGGGGTGACCCAGTCGACCTTGGGGTCGTTGCCGCCGTCCTCGACGTAGCCGGCCCAGGCCACGAGGTTGACCTGGCCCTCGCCCGCGCCGAGGCTCCCCAGCGCGTCGATCTTGGGCGGCACGAAGCCGCTCTGGCCCGGCGCCGGCGCGCCGCCGGTCGTGGCGGGGCCGCCACCGCAGGCGGTGACGAGCGCGAGTGCCGCCGCGGTGATGGCTAATCCGCTCGGTCGCATGTCCTCTCCTTACCTGGACGTGATCGCGAACTCGTGCCGCCGCTGCCACACGAGCCGGACGCGGGCACCTCGCAGGCCCGTCACGTCCATGGACGAGACCTGGAGGTTCTGCTGGAGCGCGATCAGCCTGCCGCCGGCATCGAGGTCCACGACGAACCTGGTGGCGGCGCCGGCGTACACGATCTCCGCGATCGTGCCCGCGGCCGACTGCTCCCCCGGACCGGCGTCCGGGGCGCCGTCGAGGGCGACGCGCAGCTTCTCGGGGCGGATGCTGTAGGTGCCCGCGCGGCCGAGCACCTTCTCGGCCGCGGCGCCGGAGATGAGGTTGGAGGTGCCCACGAACCCGGCCACGAACTCGGTGGCGGGCCGCTCGTAGACCTCGGCCGGCGTGCCGACCTGCTCGATCCTGCCCCGGTCGAACACGGCCACCCGGTCGCTCATCGTCAACGCCTCCTCCTGGTCGTGCGTGACGAACAGGAAGGTGATGCCGACCTCGCGCTGCAGCTCCTTCAGCTCGACCTGCATCTCCTCGCGCAGCTTGAGGTCGAGCGCGCCGAGCGGTTCGTCCAGCAGCAGCACGCGCGGGCGGTTGACCAGCGCGCGGGCGAGCGCGACACGCTGCCGCTGGCCGCCGGAGAGCTGGGCCGGGCGCCGCTCCTCGAAGCCCTCCAGGCGCACGGAGCGCAGCGCGTCCCGTGCCCGCTCGCGCCGCTCGGCCCGCGGCACCCTCTTCACGCGCAGCCCGTACTCGACGTTGGCCAGCACGTTCATGTGGGGGAAGAGCGCGTAGTCCTGGAAGACGGTGTTGACGTCCCGCTCGAACGGAGCCAGGCGGGTCACGTCCCTGCCGTCCAGCTCGACGCGGCCCGCCGTCGGCGCCTCGAATCCGGCGATCATCCGCAGCACGGTGGTCTTGCCCGAGCCGGACGGCCCGAGCATGGCGAAGAACTCCCCGTCGCGTACGTCCAGGTCGACGCCGTCGACGGCCGTGACGGGACCGAACTCCTTGCGCAGCCCGCGCAGGCCGACGGCCGTCTCGCTCATATTCATGAACATAAATGCGCATCCCCGACAAAGCCATGGTCCGCAACAGAACGCAAGTCGATGCAAGAAATCAGCAGATTCGCGAAACTACTTCACAACATCTTGTGTATCGGTGTGCGGACGCCTACTGTCGCCTCACCCCCCGAGAGAAACGAGCACCGGATGCCACGCACGGTCATGGCTGTCTTATGCGCGGCCGCGACGGCCCTCTCCGTCTCCCCGGCCCACGCCTCTTCCGGCCCCGCCCCCGTCGTGACGCGGGCGGCCCTCGATCCGGCGCTCGTCGCGGGGCGGGGCGCCGCCGTGGACTTCCTGGAGCAGGAGGCGGAGAACGCCGTCACGAACGGCACGGTCATCGGCCCCGACCGCGGCGCGTACACGCTGCCCGCGGAGGCGTCGGGCCGGAAGGCGGTGCGGCTGGCGCCGGGGCAGCACGTGGAGTTCACGCTGCCGCGCGCGGCCGACGCGATCACCGTCCGCTACAGCATCCCCGACGCGCCCGGCGGGGGCGGCATCACCGCGCCGCTCGACGTCACGGTCAACGGCAAGGGCCGCAGGACCATGACGCTGACGTCCCGGTACGCGTGGCTGTACAACCAGTACCCGTTCTCCAATGACCCCGGCGCCGGCCTGCTGCACCCCGACTGGTGGATCACCGAGTGCTCGTGCGTGCCGAGCGCCACGACGCCGCCGCCCGTGATCGCGAAGCCGTTCCGCCCGAACCACTTCTACGACGAGCAGCGCCTGCTGCTCGGCCGCACGTACCGCGCGGGCGACCGGGTACGCCTCACGGCCCCCGCGGGGAGCGCCGCCGCGTGGACGGTCATCGACCTGCTGGACTCCCAGCTCGTGGGACCGCCGCGGGTCAGGCTCGCGGCGGCCGATGTGCTGGCGTTCGGGGCCGACCCGTCCGGACGCCGCGAGTCGTCGGACGCGTTCGACCGGGCCATCGCCTTCGCCAAGCGCAAGCGGCTGGAGGTGTACGTCCCGCCGGGCACGTACCAGGTGAACCGGCACATCATCGTGGACGACGTGACCATCACGGGCGCGGGGAACTGGTACACGATCATCAAGGGCCATGAGGTCCCGCTCGGGAGCCCGGCGCCGGACGGCTCGGTGCACACGGGCGTCGGCTTCTACGGCAAGCCCGGCGGCAGCACGAACGTGCACCTGTCGGGCTTCGCCATCGAGGGGGACGTGCGGGAGCGCGTCGACACCGACCAGGTGAACGCGATCGGCGGCGCGATGAGCGATTCCACCATCGACGGCCTGCACATCCGGCACACCAAGGTCGGCGTGTGGTTCGACGGGCCGATGACGAACGTGCGGATCACGAACAACGTGATCGTCGACCAGATCGCCGACGCCGTGAACTTCCACACCGGCGTCACCGGCTCCGTCGTGTCGAACAACTTCATCCGCAACAGCGGCGACGACGCGCTGGCCATGTGGTCGGAGAAGAGCGCCGACAGCGGCAACACGTTCGACCACAACACCGTCCAGACGCCCGTGCTCGCCAACGGCATCGCCGTCTACGGCGGCAGGGACAACACGATCTCGAACAACCTCGTGGCCGACCCGGTCAGGGAGGGCAGCGCCATCCAGGTCGGCTCCCGCTTCGGCGCCGAGCCGTTCACCGGGCGGCTGCTGATCACCGGCAACACCACGGTCAGGTCCGGGACGTACGAGCTGAACTGGAACATCGGGCTCGGGGCCATCTGGTTCTACGCGCTGGAGAGGGACATCTCCGCGGACGTCCAGGTGGTCGGCAACCACTTCCTGGACAACACGTACAACGCGATCATGCTGGTGAGCGAGTGGTCGGTGAAGGACCTGTACTCGATCACGAACGTGCACTTCAAGGACATCCGGGTCGACGGGACCGGGACGTCGGTGGTGAGCGCGCGGGTGAAGGGGTCGGCGACGTTCGAGAACGTGGACGCGCGGAACGTCGGCGCGGTCGGGGTGAACAACTGCGGCTCGTTCGGCTTCCCGCCCACGGGCTCGGAGTTCGCCCTGACCGATCTCGGCGGGAACGACGGTGGCGGCGCGGCGGGGCCCTGGCTGGCGCCGTGGCTCCTGCCGAACACCATCACCTGCGACGACCGTCCGCCGGTCGTGGCGCCCCCGCCTCCGTCTCCCTGGTGACCGGGCCGGCGCGCTCGCCGCGCCGGCCCCGCCGGGGGCTCACACCGGACGCTGCATAGCCTCCAGGCCCCTGACCACGGTGGTCGTCAGGATGCCGATCTCGGCGATGCCGATCGTCACCGTGTCGCCGTCCTGCAGCGTGAACGGCAGGTCGGGCACCAGGCTGGTGCCGGTGGCCAGCACGGCGCCGTCGGGGAAGGAGTCGGCGCGGAACAGGTAGCCCGCCAGCTCGTCGAGGCGCCGGTGCAGGCCCGACGTGGACGCCTTGCCGTCCCACACCGTCTCGCCGCCCCTGGCGATCGTGAGCGTGATGTCCAGCGCGTACGGGTCGGAGACCTCCCACACGGGACGGATCGCCGGGCCGACCGCGCACGCGCCCAGGTAGATCTTGGCCTGCGGCAGGTAGAGCGGGTTGACGCCCTCGATGGTGCGCGAGCTCACGTCGTCGACGACCGTGTAGCCCACGATCTCCCCGGCCGTGTTCAGCACCAGGCCGAGCTCCGGCTCCGGCACGTCGATCTCGGAGTCCGACCGCACCGCGATGCTCCCGCCGTCACCCGAGACCTTCCAGGCCACCGACTTGAAGAACAGCTCCGGGCGCTCGGCGTCGTAGACCAGCTCGTACACGTCGGCGGCGCGCTCGCTCTCCAGCACCCGCGCCTCGCGCGAGCGCCGGTACGTCACGCCGGCCGCCCAGACCTCCATCAGCCCGTCCACCGGCGCGAGCCGCCGCACGGACGCGGACGGGTGACCCTGCCCGTCGGCCCCCGCCAGCCGCTCGCGCAGCCCCTCGACCGGGAGCCGCAGCAGCTCCGCCACGGTCGTGACGCCGGCCAGCTCCACCACCTGCTCGCCGTCGTCGACGCCGACCGCGGGAGCGTCGGTCAAAGGGCTGACGAACCGTACGATGTGCATGCCTGCTCCTCATTCTCATCAGACGAGTCTGATGAGAGTCTTCCCTACCCGGCCGGGCGGGCTTCTGGTGGGTCAGATCACCTCGAAATCGGCCATCATCGCCATGTCCTCGTGCTCCAGGTTGTGGCAGTGGAGCATGTACCGGCCGCGGTGGCCGTCGAAGCGGGCGAGCACGTCCACCACCTCGTACGGGCGCACGTCCACGGTGTCCTTCCACCCCGCGTCCGAGACCGCGGGGGCCCGGCCGTTCCTGGCCAGCACCAGGAAGTGGGCCAGGTGGACGTGCACGGGATGGTGGAAGTCGCTGGACAGGCGCCAGACCTCAGCGGTGCCCAGCCGGGGGCGGGCCAGCGGGACGCCGGGCCGGTAGGGCCGGCCGTTGATCGTCCAGACCCCCTCCGCCGATCTGCGGAAGTCGAACCCGCGGGTGGTCACGGGCGCCACGCGACCGGGCGGGCGGGACAGCACGGCCGGTACGGCGGTGTCGTCGGCGGCCCGGCGGGCGACGACGAACCGCATGACGTTCCGGGCGGGGCCGTCGGCGAGGGTGTTGACGAGGGTGACCGCGGTGCCGACGGGGTAGGCGGAGAAGTCGACCACCACGTCGTACCGCTCGCCCGGCGAGATCGGGAGCTCGTCGTGCGCGACGGGCGCGGCCAGGAGGCCGGAGTCGCTCCCGATCTGCGTGAACCGGCCGCCCGGCGCGAGCCGGAGCCGGTAGCGGCGGGCGTTCGAGGCGTTCAGCAGCCGCAGCCGGTAGCGGGTGGCCGTCACCTCGGCCACCGGCCAGGGCGCCCCGTTGACGAGGATCACGTCCCCCTCGACGCCTTCCATGTAGTCGCCGTCGACCGCGGCCATGTGGCCGCCCATGTGACCGGTGTGACCGCTCTCGGGCGGGCTCGGGTACCGGAAGGAGCCGTCCTCGTCGAACGCCCGGTCGCAGATCATCAGCGGCAGCTCCCGCTCCCCTCTCGGCAGCGGCAGCGCGTCCTCCTCCTGGTCGCGCACCAGCGCCATCCCGGCCAGCCCCCGCCACACCTGCGGCCCGGTGAAGTCCATCCGGTGGTCGTGGTACCAGAGGGTGGCGGCCCGCTGCTCCAGCGGGTAGTCGTAGTCCTTCGCCCCGCCTCCGGGCGCCACGAGGTCGGTCGGGTAGCCGTCGGAGCCGGGCGGGGTGACGCCGCCGTGCAGGTGGGTGGAGGTGGGCACGCTCAGCTCGTTGCGCACGGCGACCGTGACGCGGCTGCCGCGCCGCAGGTCGAACGTGGGCCCTGGGAAGGTCCCGCCGTAGCCCAGGACCTCGGTGGTGGTGCCGGGGATGATCTCGATCCTGGCGGCCCGCTGCGTCACCTCGTAGCGGCCGGGGCGTACCGGGCGGGCGACCTCGGGGATCGGGAGCGGCACAGTGAACGGCCGGGGCAGGGTCAGCCGGCTGCGCAGCAGCTCTCCCGAGATCTCGGCGCACCCGGCGGCGGCCAGCGCGGCCCCGCCCAGCACCCCGAGGAACCCCCGCCTGGTCAGGGCGCTCATGCGGCGCTCGGGCGGTCCGCGCCGACGCCGCGTGAGACCTTCGCGCCGACGCCGCGGCGGAGCGCGCGCCAGGTCCAGACGGTGAAGACGGCGGACAGCCCGAAGATCGCCATGCCGATCGGGAAGTGCAGCCCCAGCACCCGCCACTGCCCCAGCGCCACCTGCGCCGTCTCCAGCGCCACGAGGCCCAGACTGGCCGGCGCGGGCCAGCCCGGCCCCCGCCCCGGTCGCCACAGCAGGACGGCGGCCACCAGCTGCAGGTAGAGCAGGCCGTGCGTGAACCCGGCGTTGTTCTGGTGCCAGGTCAGCAGGTCGACGTCGCCGGTGACGAAGAGCCCGGCCAGCGCGGCCTGCCCGAGCACTCCGGCCAGGTGCCCGGTGGCGAGCACCCGCAGCGGCCAGACGATCCAGCCGGGCGGAGGGGAGGGTGATGCGGTCATGCACGGAATGCTCCAGGCAGGCCCCCTGGAGCCGCGTCCCACGCAGGAGGGCTTCCCGGCATACGCCCCGTGGAGTACGCCGCCCGTCCGGGGCCGCGAACGTACGACCGTGGGATGACGCCGGGCCTGCACCAGGGCCGCGAACATACAACCGTGGGGCGACGACCGGCCCGGGCCCGGTCGCCTACCTTGTGAGCATGGACAGCCGGAGAACGGACGCCCTCGTCGCGGCGGCCGCCCTGGCGGCGATCACGGGAGGGACGTACGCGAACCTCTCGTGGACCGGCCCGCTGGAGCGCCCCCTCGACCCGATGGGCCTGACGCTGATCGTGGTCGCGTCGCTGACGCTGGCCTTCCGGCGCGCCGCGCCGCTGGCGGCGGGCGTGGTCGCGGCGGCCGCCGGGGTCGTCTACTACGCGCTGCACTACCCGGGCGTGTTCACCTCGGCGCCCGCGCTGGCCTCGATCTACACGCTGGCCTCGCTCGGCCGCCGCAAGGCGGCGATCTGGCTGTCGCTGGCGCTGGCCGCGGGGATGTACGGGCTCATGGCGATCGGCGCGGACGATCCGCCCCCGGGCAGCTGGATGGGGCTGCTGAGCGGGTGGCTGGTGGCCATGGTGGTGATCGGCCGGCTGACCGGGCAGGGCCGCGCGTACCTGCGGGCGGTGGAGCAGCGCGCCGAGGAGGCCGAGCGCACCCGCGAGGAGGCGGCGCTGCGCCGGGCCGGCGAGGAGCGGCTGTGGATCGCGCAGGAGCTGCACGACTCGCTCACCCACAGCATCTCCGTGGTCAACGTGCAGGTGGCGGTGGCCATGCAGTTGCTGGAGCGCGACCCGGCGCGGGCCAGGGAGTCGCTGGTCGCGATCAAGGAGTCGGGGCACGAGGCGATGCGCGAGCTGCGGGCCACGCTGGGCGTGCTGCGCCAGAGCGAGCCGGAGGAGGCAGGGCTGTCCAGGCTGCCGCGCCTGGTCTCCAGGGCCGAGGGGGCGGGGCTGCGGGTGGCGCACACCGTGGCCGGGACGCCGTACGCGCTGCCGCCCGAGGTGGACCGGGCCGCGTACCGCATCGCGCAGGAGGCGCTGACCAACGTGCTGCGCCACGCGGGCGCCGCGACGGTCACGGTCGCGGTCGAATACGATCCGTCGAGGATCGTGCTGCGGGTGGAGAACGACGGCGAGGCGGGCACCGCCGGGCCGGGGATGGGGTTGATCGGGATGCGCGAGCGCGCGGTCGCCATCGGCGGCTCGCTCACCGCGGGGCCCCACGAGAACGGCGGCTTCGCGGTCCGCGCCGAGCTGCCCGTCCGGGTCCCGGCATGACGGCGTCCGACGGCGGCGGTGACGGTCCCGACGTGACAGCGGCCGGCGGCGCGGGTCCTGCGGTGATCAGGGTTCTGCTGGCGGACGACCAGCCGCTGATCCGTGCGGGGTTCCGGGCGCTGCTGGAGCTCACCGACGACATCACCGTGGTCGGCGAGGCGGCCAACGGCGTTGAGGCCGTGGAGCTGGCCAGACGCCTGCTCCCGGACGTGGCCCTGCTCGACGTGCGCATGCCGCTGCTCGACGGCATCCAGACCACCCGCAGGATAGGCGCCACCCCCGACCTCGACGGCGTCCGCGTGGTGATCCTCACGAACTACGCGCTCGACGAATATGTCTTCGCCGCGCTCCGGGCCGGGGCCAGCGGCTTCCTGCTCAAGGACATCGAGCCCGGCGACCTGCTCCAGTCGGTGCGGGTGGCCGCCCGCGGCGACGCGCTCCTGTCGCCCTCGGTGACCCGCCGCCTCATCGAGGAGTACGTCAGCACCCCTCCCCGCCCCACTCCCGCGCCCGGCCTCGAACGCCTGACCGACCGCGAACGCGAGATCGTGGCCCTGGTGGCCCGGGGCATGTCCAACGAGGAGATCGCCGAGCACCTGGTGATCAGCGGTGCCACCGCCAAGACCCACGTGAGCAGGTCGATGACCAAGCTCGGCGTGCGCGACAGGGCGCAGTTGGTCGTCGTCGCGTACGAGTCCGGCCTGGTGGTCCCGGGTACGAGCGCCTAGATCGTCAGCAGGAACTCGTAGGCGTTCAAGAGCCAGACCAGCAGCCACAGGGCTACGGCGGGAAGCCGGGCCATCCCCCGTCCGATTCCGTCATTCAGCACGCAGTTTCACAACGCCCTTCTCTCGACGGCGATGACAATTCCGGTGTGCCTCCCAGACCATGCCCGGCCCGGATGGTGACGTAACAGGGTGATCCAGGACGACTAGCTGTTGATCGGCTTGCCCAGGGCGCTGCCCGCCAGCCAGTCGTCCCACGACTTCGCCCACGGCGTCGGGCCGTTGCCGAAGCGCAGTTTCCGCGACGTCCCCTTGACCTCGATGATGTCTCCTCGCTGCGTGAACTCGTAGAACCAGCGGGCGTTGGCCGGGCTGGCGTTCACGCAGCCGTGGCTGACGTTGCTGTTGCCCTGCGCGCCGGTCGACCAGGGGGCGGCGTGGAAGAACGTGCCGCTGTAGGTCATCCGGACGTTCCACTTGGTGGTGATGCGATATTCGCCCGGCTTGCCGATGGTGGCCGAGTCCATGACGGTCGACGCGGCCTTCTCCTGGGCGATCATGACGCCGGAGTAGCTGTCGTCCCCGGGCTTGCCGAGGCTGACCGGGATGGTCTTGACGACCTCGCCGTTCTCCCGCACGACCGCCTGGTGGGTGGCGTTGCTGACCTCGGTGATGTGCTCGTCGCCGACGGTGAACGCCAGGCTGCGGTCCTTCGTGCCCCACAGGTCCCGGCCCGCCCGCAGCCCGGCCAGGTGCGCAACCACCGTGACCTTCTCGCCGACCGGCCAGTACTCGCGCGGCCTGAACTGGACCTCGCGGTCGCTCACCCAGCTCCACGCGCCCTCGACCGGCTTCGACATCCGCACCACCAGCGACTTCTCGACCGCGACCCGGTCCTTCTCGGCGGTCACGGGCTGCGAGAGCAGGAGCTGGACGGGCATGCCGACGCCGACCTTCTCGCCGTCCAGCGGGGACATGCCGCTCTCCAGCACCCGCTTCGGCTTGAGCGTGGTGAACGTGGCCTGCGCACTGACGGGCTTGCCGTCCGTGCCGGTCGCCTGCGCGCTCACCGTGTACGCGGTCGAGGGCCGCAACGGCCACGTCGGGTGCCACGCCCCGTCCGCACCGAGGGTCCCGCGCACTTCACGCCCCTTGGCGTCGGCGACGGTCAGCTTGGTGACCTTGCCGTCGGTGGCCTTGACGCTGACCCCGGCGTCCGGGGCCACCTTCTCCGTGCCGTTCGCGGGGGTGATCGACAGCTTGGCCACCGGTCCTTGCTCCTGCGACGTGCCGGGCGCGCCGGGGCCGCCGCCCGAGCCTCCACCCGAGGTGCAGCCGGCGGCCAGGACCAGGGCCGTGGCGAAGGTGCCGACGAGTACGGTCCGGGCGTTCCGCATCGCTAATGCCTCCCACAACCTGACAAATAGGGACATTTCACACTAGACGGTATTTCTATAGCCCGGTCCAGTTCTGCCCCGAACGGCTGCGGACATGCGGCGCCCCGGCCACCCGGCCCGGGGCTTCGTCACGGAGGGAGAGCCGCCGCGTGTGGGATTGCCGTGCCATCCGCCCAGGACAATCATGGGGCGGATGGACTACTACCTGATCTCCGGCCCCGACGGGATCCTCGTGGAGGAGTTCGCCTTCCACCAGGATTACACCGCCGCCGGCATCGACAGCGCCGTGTGGAGCCCGGAGGCCGGCAGGTGGTCCGCCTCCCCCGACCTGAGCCGCGAGCTGCGCTCCGACGCCCGGCTCCGCGCGCTGGTGACCCCGATGGGCCGGCGCGCGGCGGCGCAGGCGTACGCGCGGCTCGGCGGGGGCGAGCTGCCCGGGGAGGAGCGGCTGCGCGGGCTCTTCCGGCAGCGCCAGCCGCTGCCCACGACCGCCCCGCTCGACCTGGGCTCGTCGCCGGACGCGCACCGCTACCGCATCCTGTTCGCGGGCGACTTCGACGCGGACGGGCTGGCGAACGCCCGTGCGGCCCTGCGCCTGGAGCCCGCCGACGACCCGCGCGTGGCGGGCCGGGCGTCGGGCGACGGCTTCGCGTGGGAGCTGCGCAGGATCGGCGCGGGCATCGCGTGGTGCGTTGACGTGACCGTACGCCTCGGGAGCGGCCCGGCGGGGGTGCTCGGGGCGCTGCTGGACCACCACCGGCAGGCGATCCGCGAGCAGGGCCTGATTCCGGTCACCGTAGAACGTTTCGCCTGACTGTCACATTTTCCAGTCCTATTCCGTCTTGTCTGTGACGTACCCATCCAGTCATAGGCGGGGTGATGATGAAGGCCAGCTCACTGGCCCAGGCGCTCGACGATCGGATCGGCGGGGCCGGGTTCCTGAAGAAGGCGATGCGGAAGGTCTTTCCCGATCACTGGACGTTCCTGCTGGGCGAGATCGCGCTGTACGCGTTCGTGATCGTCCTGCTCACGGGCGTCTTCCTCACGTTCTTCTTCAAGCCGACCATGGAGGAAGTCGTCTACGACGGCGCCTACGTGCCGCTGCGCGGCGTCCAGATGAGCCAGGCGTACGCCTCCACGCTGGACATCAGCTTCGAGGTGCGCGGCGGCCTGCTGATGCGGCAGATGCACCACTGGGCCACGCTCGTCTTCCTGGGCGCCATCGTCATCCACCTGCTGCGCAACTTCTTCACCGGCGCCTTCCGCAAGCCGCGCGACCTGAACTGGCTGATCGGCGTGGCCCTGTTCGGGCTGGTGATGCTCAACGGGCTGTTCGGATATTCGCTCCCCGACGACCTGCTGTCCGGCGCGGGGCTGCGCATCCTGCACGGGGTCACGATCTCGGTGCCGCTGGTGGGCACGTACCTGGCGATGTTCCTGTTCGGCGGCGAGTTCCCCGGCGCGGACATCATCTCCCGGCTGTTCAGCCTGCACGTGCTGCTGATCCCCGGGCTGCTGCTCGTGCTCCTGCCGCTGCACGCGGTGGTGCTCACGTGGCGGCAGACGCACACCCAGTTCAGGGCCAAGGGGCTGAACGACGGGGTGGTGCGGGGCGCGCCGTTCTTCCCGGCGTTCCTGGCCAAGACGACGGTGTTCTTCCTGTGGGTGCTCGCGGTGGTGGCGGCGCTGGCCACGGTGTTCCAGATCAACCCCATCTGGCTGTACGGCCCGTACGCGCCCAGCACGGTCAGCGCCGGCTCGCAGCCCGACTGGTACATGGGCTTCCTCGAAGGCGCGCTGCGGGTCATGCCGCCGTGGGAGTTCACGGTCTTCGGGCACACGGTGACCATGAGCGTGCTGATCCCGGCCCTGGGGGCGCCTGGCCTGCTGTTCACGGCGCTGGCGGTCTACCCGTTCGTGGAGCGGTGGATCACCCGGGACCACGCGATCCACCACCTGCTGGACCGGCCGCGCGAGGCGCCGGCCCGGGTGGGCCTCGGGGTCGCGGGGATCGTCTACTACGGCGTGCTCTGGCTGGCCGGCGGCAATGACGTGCTCTCCTCGACCTTCCACATCTCGCTGTACGCGACGACGTGGATCTTCCGGGTCCTGGTGGTCGCGGGGCCGGTGCTGGGGTTCGTGATCGCCCGCCGGATCTGCCTCGGGCTGCTGGCGCGCGACCGGCACACGGTGGCGCACGGGGTGGAGACCGGCGTGATCGTGCGCGGCGCGGACGGCGCGTTCACCGAGATCGAACGGCCGGTCACGGACGAGGAGTCCGCGGTGCTCGTGCCGCCCGCGCGGCCCGCGCTCCCGGTGGCGGCCGACGGCGACGTGCCTCCCCCGGCCCGCCGCCGCGTCCACGACGCCGTCCAGCGCTCCTGGTCCCGCTGACGAGGCTCGCTCGCCCTCGGGACAGCCGCAGGCGCCATTCGTGAGGGCGGTGGCGCCGCGGGTTCGTCACGGGACGGCGACGGCGGGGATCGTGACCGGGCCGAGGAGCGGGTTGAGCACGTCCGCCTGGGACTGCCCCGGCGGGACGAGCACGTCGAGGGCCTTGGGCACCGTGCCGGGGTCCACCGAGCACAGCGGCCCGGCGCCACCCTCGGCGCAGACCCCGAACTGGTACGGCTGCGGCGTCGCCGCGAACCCCCTGGCCTGGTCGGCGCTGAAGCCGTCCTGCCCGGTGAGCACCACGGCGAAGCGCCACCCGGGGCCGGGCGTCCCGAAGACAGCCTTGGGCAGGGCGACCGTGACGGTCCGCGTCGTCCCGGACGAGCGCACGGCCGCGCCCGCCTGGCCCGCGCCCGCGGCCGTCACCCAGACCGGGGCGGCGAACCCCTGCACCTCCACCCGCTGCGACCAGGCGTCCCCCAGGCGGTAGTTGCGCTGCGGGAACGCCGCGTCACCCGACCGCGTGGCCACGGCCGGGTCCTGCGCGTAGACGTCCAGCAGCTGGGCGCCCAGCTGGTTGCCGAAGGTCGGGGTGAGGTCGCGCAGCTCGGCCCGCAGGTAGACGGTCGTCGCGTCCGTGATCACCTGGAACCTGCGCAGGTCGAACGCCCCGGCGTGGAAGTCCCCGGCGGTCGGGTACGCGTACGTGCCGGGCCCGTTGTCGTCGCCTTCCGGGTCGGCCACGTCGAGCACGGTCGTGGCGCCCACGATGTCCCCGACGACCGTGCGCCGGGCGTAAGCGGTGCGGCCATCGCGAGCGGTGGCCGTCACGGTGAGCACGACCTCGCCGAACGACACCGGCGCCTGGGCGGTGAAGCCGCCGTCCGGCCCGGCGCGTACGGAGACGACCCGGGTGGGCGCGCCGGTGTCGACGGGCGTGGCCGCGACCTCCACCCGCGCCCCCGGTGACGTGGTGCCCTCCACGGTCGCCGACGTGCCCGCGACCGCCGTGCCGTCCGCCGGGGCGGTGACGGTCAGCGGGGCCGCCTGGGGCAGGCCACGGGCGGCGTAGCGGAGCCGTACGACGTCCGGCTGCTCGACGGGGCGGGTGGAGCCGAGCGACAGGACGAGCCGGACGACCTGGGCCTGGGCCCAGGTCAGCGGGGACGCCGAGCCCGCCGGGCCGCCGTCGCGGAACCCGATCGAGGCGGTGGCCGGGTCGGTGCCGTACGGCGAGGCGGCCAGGTCCGGGTTCTCCCACGCCTGCTCGGGGATCAGTCCGGTGCCCGACGACATGCCGCGCATGGCCGCCAGCAGCGTGGCCGCCGTGCCGGAGTCGTGGGTCTGGAGCGCCTGCTCGGCCCGCTCGCCCGCCAGCACCGGCCACAGGTGACCGGAGCCCGTGTTGCCGGTGGGCCAGGGGCGGCCCGACGGCGCGCACGAGGTGGGGTCGGGCTCGTGGCAGTCGCCGTAGCCGTCCTCGGTGCCCGCGGTGTCGGAGCCGTAGCGGTACCAGCCGGGCCCGTTCGCCGTCGTACGCCTGAGCACGCGGTCCACCACCGGCAGGCTGGCCAGCACGTCGGGGTCGTCGGCGGGCAGGATGCCGAGCCGGGTGAGCTCGAGGAAGCCCGCGTCCACCACTCTCCGCTGGTCCTCGGTGGGGCCGCCGTTGCCCAGGTTGTAGGACGCGGCCGCGTTCGGGTCGCCGCCGCGTGACAGGCGCAGGAAGTAGCGCGGTGCGTACGGGCCGGTGGTCGTGACCGTCCACGACTTGACCGAGCGGGCGAAGTGATCGGCCGTGCCCCGGTAGATCCGGGCCCTGGCCTGGTCGCCGGCCCGGGCGGCCAGCTCGCCCGCCGCGACGAGCCCGGCGATCTCGGCCGCGATCGTGGACGGCGAGTGGCCCGACTGCTCCTCCCACCGCTCCACGCCGAACGCGGGCCCGTGCGCCACCAGGAAGTCGGCCGCCGCCCGCACGCGCTCCCACACCCCGGTGAGCCCCGACTGGTAGGCCATCAGGATCGGGTACGCGGTCTCGTCGAGCTGGTCGCCACCGGAGTCGGGCGCCAGTTTGCCGTTCAGCAGCGAGTTGCGCGGCATCCGGCCATCGGGCAGTTGCTGACGTTCCAGGAGGAAGCGGGCGGTGTCGCGGGCCGTGGCCACGTCGCCGGCGGCGAGGAAGCCGGTGAACGCCTCGTACAGGTCGCGGGCGAACACCTCGCGGTAGGAACCGAAGTAGACCGCCTTGCCGCCGACCAGCTCGCCGGCGCCCACCGCCTGCCCCCAGGGGCTGGCCAGTGACGCCACGACCGCGCCGCGGAACGTTTTGTCCTCGCCGGCCTTGAGCACGTTCGCGGACAGCCGGTAGAGGTCGGCGTGCTCGCCCGGCGGCCTGCGCAGGCGCGCGTCGTAGGCGGCCCAGCCGGACTCGTAGCGGGCTCGGGTGCTCTCGAACGGCCGGGCGGCGGCCTCGCCCGCGGTCCGCAGCGCCGCGGCCCTGGTCCGCCCGAACCCGAGCGCGAACGTCACCTCGCCTTTCCCGTCGATCGGCAGCCTGGCGGTGGCGACCACGTTGCCGGCGGGGGCCTCGGTGTAGGGGGTGAGCTCGTGGGCGGCGTCGAGCTGGGCGGCGCCGTCGCCGGGCGTGCCCGCGTAGCCGACGCTCGCCTGCGGCAGCCGCCGCTCGGCCCGCAGCGCCAGGTGGATGGGCACGGCGTAGTCGCGGGCGGGGGCGGAGGTCTCGGTGTTCTCGTCGGAGATCACGGGGGCGCCGGTGGAGCCGTCGACCACGCCGGTGTCGGGGCCGCCGTTGGGCTGCCCGCCGCCGCCGTTGCCGTTCACGCTCGCGTCCAGCCGCACGTACAGCCGCAGGCCGGCGGGCTGGAGCCGGGTGCGCACCACCACGGCGTCGCGGTCGGGGTCGGTGACGTAGGTGGTGGTCAGGCGGTAGCGGCCGCTCCTGCTCGCCGAGGTGACGGTGCAGGTCATGCCGGAGCGGTCGGTGCTCACCTGGTACGTGGTGTCGCGGGCCTGCAGTTCGGTGAACGTGCTGCCGTCGGTCACGACGAACTGCATGGTCTCGACGTTCGTGTTGTCGATCGTGGGCTCGTACACGTCGGACAGGACGCCGCCCGCGACGGTGTACCAGACCTTGGACGTCCTGCCGGTGGCCGTGCCCACGCAGTCCTTGCGGGCCAGGCCGAAGTGCGACGGCGCGCCGGGCGCGCCCGGCGCGGGAGCGGCGGCCAGGACGGGATCGAGCGGTACGGCGACCAGCGCGGCGGAGACGAGCAGGGCAAGGACGGACCGTCGGATCGCAGGCATGCCGGACTCCCCTCCAGACCCCCGATGGGTAGAGACAAGACCAGCCCCACCCCCCTGTCAAGCCCATAGGGTCGGTCGCTGCCGGGTTTCGTCATCTGTCATCTGGAAAGCGGTCTCCGGCGAACCAGGAGTGGGCGGCGGTTGTCGTACTCAGTGGAACGATCCCCGCCGGGGTCGTCACTATGGGGAGACGCGCCGGGGGCGGTGCGCGAGGGGGATCGATGGACATCGGTGCGAGGTCACGCCCGTCCTTCCTGGGCGGGGCCAGGCGGGGGACGGCCAGAACGGTCGCCACTGCGGTGCTGGTGGCGATGACCTGCGGCGCGAGCACGCTGGCGGCGCCTTCCCAGGCCGCCCACGCGGCTCCACCACCGGCCGCGGCCACGAGCGCCGCGTCGGGCACGCTGTCGAGCGCGGTGTCGAGCACGGCGGCATCCGGGGCGTGGGGCTCGGCGGCGGCCGGAGCTCAGGGCGTGGCGGCGATGGCCGCCCCCGACGACAGGGCCGAGGTCCGGCCGCGGCCCCGCGTGGACTGCCGCCGCGTCAAGTGCGTGGCGCTCACGTTCGACGACGGCCCCGGCCCCTACACCGACACGCTGCTGGCCTACCTGGCCGCCTACCACGCCCAAGCCACGTTCTTCGTCGTGGGCAGCAACGTCGTGACGTACCCCAGAGTCCTGCGCCGCACCGTCGCGGCCGGGCACGAGATCGGCAACCACACCTGGTCGCACCCCGACCTGACGAGACTGTCGCCCGCCCGGGTGCGCTCCCAGCTGGGCCGCACCGACCAGGCGATCAGGGCGATCACCGGCATCGTGCCCGGGCTCGTCCGCCCGCCGTACGGGGCGATCAACGCCACCGTGCGCCGCCAGACCGGCCGACCCATGGTGCTGTGGAGCGTGGACACCCTGGACTGGCGCTACCGCAGCAGTGCCACGGTGGCCCGCCGGGCGCTCAGGTCGGTGCGGCCCGGCAGCGTCATCCTGTTCCACGACATCCACCCGACGACCGTGCGGGCCATCCCGCGCGTGCTGCGGAAGCTGGCCGGGCGCGGCTACCGGTTCGTCACCGTCAGCCAGCTGTTCGGCGGCCACCCGCCGCGCCTCGTCTTCAACGCCGCCCCGCCTGACCTGCACTGATCGATCCTTCCGGCCAAGCGTGAACTCTTCTCGCACCCTCCGCGTATCTCCGGGTGTGAGCGGTGATCGCGCTTAGGCGCCGACCAGAAAGGATGCGTCACCGGCAGCAGGGACACCGCGTGGGCCGGCCGGGCTGCCGGCCCGCGCGGGCTGCGGGGACCGGCTGGTCAGCGGACCGGGGCGAGGTTCCAGGTGCGGGCGGTCTGGTCGCGGCTGCCGCTGACGGCGACCGGCCGGCCGTCGAGCAGGCCCACCGCCACCGACCAGACGCAGTCGGAGTGCCCGGTGAACGGGCTGCCGAGCGGTCTCCTGGTGTTCAGGTCCCACACGCGTACCGTTCTGTCCTCGCTGCCCGTGACCGCCACGGGCGTGCCGTCGAGGTTGCCCATCGCCACCGACCAGACGACGCCGGTGTGGCCGGTGAGCGGGGTGCCGAGCTGCTTCCAGGCGATCAGGTCCCAGACCCGGGCGGTCATGTCCTCGCCGCCGGTGACCACCACGGGCGTGCCGTTCAGGAAGCCCAGCCCCACCGACCGCACCCAGCCGGAGTGGCCGGTCAGCGACCGGCCGAGCTGCTTCCTGGAGGCCAGGTCCCAGACGCGCACGGTCCCGTCGTCGCCGGTGGTGACGGCCACGGTCGTGCCGGCGGCCTGGCCGACGGTGACCGCCCACACCCCGCTCTCGTGGCCGGTCAGCGGGTCGCCGTACTCCTTGGCCGTACGCAGGTCCCAGACGCGGGCGGTGCCGTCGGTGGAGGCGGTGACGGCGACGTGCCGGCCGCCGATCCGGCCGGTCGCCACGCACTTGACGTCACCCTTGTGCCCGGCCAGGACGCGGGACGCGCCGGCGGGGAGGTCCCAGACGCGGGCGGTGTCGTCGTCGCTCGCGGTGACGGCGATCGGCGCGCCGTCGAGCTGGTCGAGGACGACCGATCTGACCCATTCGGTGTGGCCGGCGAGCGGGGGGCCGATCTGCTGGGAGGTGCGGAGGTTCCACAGGCGGGCGGTCTCGTCGTCCGAGCCGGTCAGGGTGACGGGGACGCCGTCGAGGGTGCCCAGGGACACCGCCCGCACATCGTTGGTGTGGCCGGTCAGGGGCTTGCCGAGCTCCGCGCCGAACCGGAGGGCGGGCGCGGCCGGGCGTACCGGATCCCGCTCGCGCGGCCACATCGCCACGGCCACGGCCGCCGCCGCGGCGGCCACTCCGACGGCCAGCACCGCGCGGCGCGGCACCCGGCGGGGCGGCGCGTCCTCGAGGTCAGGCGGCGAGGCGTCGGGCATGGTCAGGGTGTCGTCGCCGGTCAGGGCGCGGACCAGGTCGTCCGCCGTGAGCCGCCGCGCGGGGTTCTTGTCCAGGCATGTGGTCACCAGCGACCGGAGCGACGCGGGCACTCCGGACAGGTCGGGCGGGTCGTACAGGAGCGCGTGCAGCACCGCCGCCACCGACTCCCCGGCGAACGCCCGCCGGCCCGTCGCCGCGAACACCATCGTGGCCGCCCAGCTGAACACGTCGGCCGCAGGGCCCACCTCCCCGCCGCTCACCTGCTCGGGCGCCATGTACCCGGGTGTGCCGAACACCCCGGTCTGCGTGACGGCGTGGTCGAGGGCCCGCGAGATGCCGAAGTCGATGACCACGGGGCCCTCGGGCCCGAGGATGACGTTGCCCGGCTTCAGGTCGCGGTGGACGACCCCGGCGCGGTGGATGGCGGCCAGCGCCGTCGCCGTCGCGACCGCGAGCCGTTCCAGCCCGCCGCCGGTGCGGGGGCCGTCCTTCCTGACGGCGCGTTCGAGGGACTCGCCGCGTACGTACTCGCTCACGATGTACGGCCGGTCGGCCTGCATGCCCATGTCCAGCACCCGGGCGGTGCAGAAGGGGGCGACCCGGCGGGCGAGGTCCACCTGCCTGAAGAACCGCCGCCGCGCCTCGGAATCGTCCGAGAGCCGGGCATGCAGCACCTTGATCGCGACCTCGTCGCCCGACGGGCTCAGGCCCACGTAGACCACGCCCTGCCCGCCCTCGCCGAGGAACCGGACGAGGCGGTAGGCGGCGATCTGACCGAGGTGATCCCCCGATTGCGGACGCGACACTGCTTCCCTCTTCGAATCGCGCAGGAGCTTCAGCACCGGATACTACGATTCGGAAGGCCCTCGTGGATGACCCCGGAGGGCGACATAAATGGACATATTTGCCCTGGTCAGAGAAACGTCATGCGCTGTTTCCCGGTGATTCATCTCCCGGAGAGCGCGGGCGGCCCCGTACCGGACGGGGCCGCCCGCGGCGTCAGGCGAGCAGGCCCGCCAGCGCCAGAGCGGGCTCCGGGTGGCCGGCCAGGAGCGCGGCGACCTCCCCGCGGCCCGGCGCCGGGGCCTGCCATGAGCCCTCGCAGCCGAGCAGTCCCGCCACCGCGTCACACGCGGCCGGATGTCCCAGGAGCAGCTCGGCCACCGGCCCCGACGCGACCGGCCCTGACCCGACCGGCACTGCGCCCGCCACGGCGGCGGGACGCGCCGTCCACGGCGGCACCCAGCCGTCCACGGCGGCCAGCGTGCCGGGGAACGTGCGCCCGGCCTCGCGGACGAGCACCGGCATCAGCTCGCCCGCCTGGTCCCGCAGCGTCGTGATCAGTTTCGGCAGCCACGGCAGCAGCACCCGGTCGGGCAGCTGCCCGAACGCCTTCGAGATCACCTCCACCACGAAGCCCGACAGGGTCGGGACGGGCTCCATCGCCTGCACGAACCCCAGGATGTAGAGCGGGAACGACGGGACGACCAGCGGGTTGGCCAGCAGTTCGTCGCACCGCGCCCGCAGCTCGGCCAGCGGCAGCAGCCCGAGCTGCGTCCGCGCCGCCCACAGCAGCGCCACCTTGTCCGGCGCCTCCGGGTGCGACTGCTGCACGGCCAGCTCCAGCTGGGCCCGGTCGCAGCCCAGCGAGAGCGCGAGGCTCTCCATGGAGAACAGGAACCCCAGCATGGCCGCCACCTGCCGCGCCCCCGTGTCGTCGGACACGAAGGCCGTCGGCAGGAGGGTGCAGTAATGCGCGTAGCCGGAGGTCGCGAACTCCTCGCACCAGGCCGGCAGCTCCGGCTCGTGGGCGCGGTAGTAGGACATCAGCCGCCGGATCCTGCGCAGCACCTCGGGCGCGTCGTCCACGCTGCGCTCGGACGCCAGCAGCTCCACGGCCCGCTGCCCCAGCTCGTCGGCGAAGCGGCGGCTGCCGAGGAAGAGCACCGCGTCCTCGACGGCCGCCAGCGCGACGGCCGCCGTAGCCTTGGGGTCCCACACCGAACGGCGCAGCCGCTGCTCCATCACCTGCTCGATGGTGACGCCCTCGTAGCCCAGCTCGATGATCGAGCGCTGGTGCTTGCCGAACGCCAGGTCCCAGCTCTCCTGGATCGAGCGCTCCCCCAGCCCGCGCTCACCCATGATGGGGCGGACGGCCTCCGACGGCAGCAAGTACCGCAGCATCCACAGCAGGTCGGAGCAGGGCACCAGCTCGGGGTTGGCGTTGAGGTCGAGCAGCGCCCGCTGGATCGTGCGCTTCTCCAGGTCGAGCTTGAGCGGCGCGAGCCGGTCGTACACGTCGCGGGCCAGCGGCGGCAGGGCGTCGTAGCCGACCTCGCCGACGCGGTCGCCCCCGAGCATGATCTCGCACAGCCGCCGCACGTCGCGGCGGCCCGGCACGACGTCCTTCTCGATGCAGGTGACGGCCGCGTCCTGGAAGTCGTACGGGGTGGGCCTGGCCCGGTTGCGCATGCCGGCGAGCAGGATCGAGGTCTCGAACACGGCGATGGCGTCGGCGGTGCTGGCCAGGTAGCCGTTGCGGCGGGCCAGCCGGACGATCTCCACGCTCCAGCCGAGCAACTCGGCCTCGTCCAGCTCATCGAGCGCGGGCGGCTTCGACAGGAACCCGGTCAGCTGGTCGGCCACCTCGCCCTGGGGGACGGGCGCGGGCAGCTTGGCCACCCGTTTGCGCGCGCCCCTCTGCCCGGCCAGCTGGAACGGGGTCAGCTTGCCGCGGGTCAGCGCCTTGTCCCAGGTCGCCGCCGCGATCGACACCGAGCCGGAGGCCAGCCCGAACTGCGCCTCGATGGCCGAGTGGCTGGACGGGATGAGGCCGTACACCCATTTCGTGCCGGTTCGCGGGGTGATCTCGAACGTCGCCGTGGACTTCAGCCCGAACTGCTCGACGTGGCTGGCTGCGTGGAAGGCGCCGCACACGTACAGGCAGTCGGCCGGGTCGGCGCCCGAGGTGGCCAGGTGCTCGCGCATCCTGGTCCACATGTAGCGCTCGCGGTCCTCGTCCACGGTCCGCCGGCCGCCATCGCGGTCGAGGCGGCGGAACAGGCTGCCGATCAGCACCATGACCTGGCGGTAGGTGTCGTAGTCGGCACCCGACAGCGGCTGCTCGACGTACTGGTCCCACCACTCGGACCAGTGGCGCACCTTGCCGTGGTGCAGCAGGTGCTCCTCCAGCTCGGCGAAGCGCGGGCGCAGGTCGCCGAGCTCGACGCCCACCGCGTCGCCGTGCAGGCCGGCCTCTTCGGCGTGCTCCTTCTTGCCGGGCTCCTCGTTCGGCGCCCACTGGAAGACGTGGTCCGTCGAGCGGTCGACCAGCACCAGCTCGACGCCCGGGGTCTCCAGCGCGTACGAGATGGCCTGGTACTCGGCGGACGCCTCCGTGATGGGCGCCACCACGCTGAGCGGCGCCCACGACGGCGGGAAGCCGTCGATGTCGGTCGCGAACGCCTGCACCGCCACCGGCAGCCGGCAGTTGCGCAGCTCGGTCAGCAGCGGCCGCAGGTCCTCGCAGAGCTCCAGGTAGATGACCTTCGGCTGCTTCTCCCGCAGCCTGCGCACCATCGCCAGCGCCGAGGCCGGCGAGTGGTGGCAGACCGGGAAGATCTCCAGCTCCTCGCGCAGCGCCCGGTCCACGTCGTCCACCAGGCCGGACAGGATGTCCGACACGGCCACGGGACTGCCGGCGAACGCACCGGCGGCGTCGAGGAGCTGCTCGCGGAGCGCGCCGAACGGGCTCGTCTGGCCGGTCATGAGAGGGTGGCGATGGCCTCGCGGCCGCCCTCGAGGAACTCCGGCCACTCCCCGCCGTCCTTCTTGCTGCGGGGCTCGACGACGCCGTGCCAGTACTTGTTGAGGATCGCGAGGTCCTCGGGGCTGCGCCGGGCCAGCGAGCTGACCAGCGAGCCGGCGAGGGTCTGCGCGCGCAGCACACGGTCGCCGAAGAAGTTGCTGTGCAGGATGGCGTCCTCCAGCACGCCGATCTGCTCGGCCGTGGACAGCGCCGACTCCAGCTTCTCGTCGTCGCTGGTGGCCGACGCGGCGGCCGAGCGCAGGTCGGCGAAGCTCTGCAGGAGGATGTCCAGCAGCGTCGGCGGCAGGTCGAGCTCGATCTTGTGCCGGCGCAGCAGCTCCTCGGTGCGGAAGCGGACGATCTCCGCCTCGCTCTTCTTGTTCGTCACGACGGGGATGCGGACGAAGTTGAAGCGGCGCTTGAGGGCCGAGGACAGGTCGTTGACGCCCCGGTCGCGGCTGTTGGCGGTGGCGATGATGGAGAAGCCGGGCTGGGCGAAGACGATGTTGTCGTCGTCGAGCTCGGGGATGGAGACGTACTTCTCCGACAGGATCGAGATCAGCGCGTCCTGCACGTCGCTGGTCGAGCGGGTCAGCTCCTCGAAGCGGCCGATCACGCCCGTCTCCATCGCCGTCATGATCGGCGAGGGGATCATCGAGTCGCGGGACTGGCCCTTGGCGATGACCATGGAGACGTTCCAGGAGTATTTGATGTGGTCTTCCGTCGTGCCCGCCGTACCCTGGACCACGAGGGTGGAGTTGCGGCAGATGGCCGCGGACAGCAGCTCCGCCAGCCAGCTCTTGCCGGTGCCCGGGTCGCCGATCAGCAGCAGGCCCCGGTCGGAGGCCAGGGTCACGATGCTGCGCTCGACGAAGCTGCGGTCGCCGAACCACTTCTGGGAGATCTCCCGGTCGAGCCCGTCGGAGCGCTCGGAGCCGAGGATGAACAGCCTGATCATGCGGGGGCTCAGCCGCCACGAGAACGGCTTGGGGCCGTCGTCGATCGACTCCAGCCAGTCGAGCTCCTCCGCGTACTTCACCTCTGCGGGGGCGCGCAGCATGTCGTCACTCATGGGTGAGGTCTCCTAAGCGAGGAAGTTCTTGAGCTCGAGGACGAGCTTCCGGATATGGCCTGAGATCACCGGAGTGCCCAGGTCCTTGAATTTCTTGCGGAACCACGGGTCCACGCTCTGCTGGCCCGAGCTGTTGACCGAACCGACGGGGATGAACTTCACCCCCGAGCGGTAGACCGCCTCGATGCCGTCGTAGAGCGGCTGCGAACGGTCGAACTCGTAGAAGTCGGAGATCCACACCATCACGGTGTTGCGCGGATCGGCGATCTTCGGACGGGCCATGGCCATCGCGACCGGGCCGTCGTTGCCGCCGCCGAGCTTGGTGCGCAGCAGCACCTCGAACGGGTCGTGCACCCACGGAGTCAGGTCGAGGGCCCGGGTGTCGTACGCGATGAGGTGCACGTCGACCTTGGGCAGCCCGGCGAAGATCGAGGCCAGGATGGTGCAGTTGACCATCGAGTCCACCATCGAGCCCGACTGGTCGACGACCACGATCAGGCGGGCCGGCGTGGTGCGGCGGGCGGTCTGCTTGTAGAAGAGCCGGTCGACGTAGAGCCGCTCGTCCTCCGGGTTCCAGTTCGTGAGGTTCTTCCAGATGGTGCGCTCGACGTCGAGGTTGCGGAAGACCCGCTTCGGCGGCACCGAACGGTCGATGACGCCTGCGCTGGTCTGCTCCACCTGGGTGCGCAGCACCTCGGCGACCTCGTCCACGTACCGGCGGATCAGCGCCTTGGCGTTGGCCAGCGAGACGCCCGACAGGTTGGACTTGTCGCGCAGCAGCTGCTCGATGAGCGACATGCTGGGCGTGAGCTGTTTGGACAGCACCGGGTCGGCCAGCACCTCGCGCAGGTGCATGCGCTTGACCAGGTCGCCCTCCAACCCGGCGAGCAACGCGGCCAGCTCTTCGTTGCCCGGGCTGTGGCGGAGCCCGCCCGCCTCGCAGCCCATGCCGCGCTCGAACCAGGCCGTGTCCTTCTTCCACGCCTCCAGCTGAGCCGCCGAGACGTTGCCCGAGCCGGTGGCGAACACGTTGAGCAGCAGCTTGGAGACCAGGGCCGCGCGGCGGACCTCGTCGCCCTCTTCGTGGTCCCGCTCCGCCATCAGGCCCTCGAACTCGGCGGCCAGGTCGGGGAAGCGCTGTACGAGGTTGTCGACCGAGACGCCGGGGTCAAGGAGCGCGGGCGGGAGGCCGAGGTCGTCGACGATGGCCACGCTCGCCCGCTCCAGGGTGGGCTGCTCGTCGGGGCTGAACAGCCGGGACAGCAGGCGCCAGTAGAGCACCTGGCGCCGGGCCTCGTCCGATGTGGTGGGGGAATCGGTCATTTCCTCAGCAACCGCCCCGCTCGCTCGCGCAGCACGGCGACCACGTCGCCGGCCTTGGCCTCGGCCTTGACCACCTTGGGGTCGGTGGGGCCCATGGCCCAGTCGCCGTTGTGCGCGGTGACGGCCTTCTTCTTGACCGTGGCCTGCACGGCGAGCGGCTGCAGGAGCCACTGCCCGCCGTCCCAGCGCATCAGGCCGATGCAGGCGGAGGAGGCCGACACCAGCTCGGGCGTGAGCGGCCCGCAGGCCGGCAGCCGGTCGAGGGCCACCGGGAGCGAGCTGCCGCCCAGGTCGAGCGTCTCGTCGCGGATCGTGTAGCCCTCCAGGAAGACGGGCTCCGCGATGCGTACGGGATGGCGGTCGAGCGGCGGGGTCGCCGGGGCCACGGCCTCGGCGAGCTGGACCCGCGCGGTCGCGAACGGGTCGGCCGCCGCGCCGGCGCTCGCCTTGCCGTCGTGCCACACCAGGTCGCCGCCCGGCAGCAGCGGCATGTCGGTGAGCTCCAGGCTGAGGTGCCCGGCCAGCGCGCCCATGAGCACGGGGTGGTCGCCCATCAGCCGCCACACGGACGGGCCGGAGATCGTGTCCACCTTCGCGGCCGCCACGCTCGTGCGTACCAGCCGGGAGGGGGCGCCGCCCGCGGGCTCGAGGATGCCGTGGACCTGCACCCGCACCACGGTGGCGTGCTCGTGCACGTCGGCGCCGAGGATCAGCAGCCGCCCCGAGACCGGCTCGGCCGCGCCGTGCCACGTGCCCTTCTGGGACAGCAGCAGGGCGCGCGTCCACAGGTCGGCCCACCTGCGCACGGGCAGCCGGTCCATCGTGCCCACCGGGCACGACGCCCGCAGCTCCGCCGCCAGGCCGTCGAGCAGCACCGCCAGCCCGCGCAGCCCGGGCATGGCCAGCAGCGCCTCGATGGCCGGATCGGCGGAGGAGACCACGTCGTGGTCGACGCCGCGCCAGCCGGTGATCGCCAGCTCGCGCAGCCAGCCCCGGCACGCGGCCAGCACGCCCGCCGGGTCGCCCGCGTCTCCGGCGGGCTCCCAGGCCGCGCGGGTGCGGCCCAGCGCCGTGTCGAACCGGGCGAGCAGCGCGTCGTGCACCGCGCCGAGCAGCGCGGCCCGCCCGCCGGCCAGCGCCGCCAGGTGCTCGTCGCCGACCGACCCGGCGCTCACCTTCTCCGCCGCCTCGGCCAGCCGGTCGCCGAGCGGACTGCCGGCCAGCGCGCCCGCCAGGGCGGCCAGCGCTCCGGACGCCTCCTCGCCGAGCCGGGCGAACCCGTGGGTGAGCGCGTCGTCGAACCCCGCCACCAGGTCGAGCGCCTCGCCGGCCCCGGCCGGGGCGTCGCCCTGCAGCTCTCCGAGCTGTACGTCGAGCATCACCGCACCGCCTTCGTCGCGGGGAACCAGTGCAGCTCGGCCAGCGGCTCCGTGCTGTCGGGCACCTCCAGGTAGGCCAGGTGGCGCAGGAACCTGCTGAACACCACGGCGGCCGGGGTGCGCTCGACCGGCCCGTTGATGGAGGACATCAGGTACTGGCCCTCCGGCACCTCCACCCCCAGGTAACGGGCCACCCGGTCCAGCCCGTACTGCAGGACCGCCTCGTCGGCCAGCTGGTGGATGTGCTTGCAGGCGTAGCCGTGCAGCGCGCCGCACGGCCGGTTGTTGTTGGTGCTGCAGCTCAAAGCGTGGGTGCCGGCGGTGATGGACGAGACGTAGACCCGTTCGATGTCGGATCCGCTCGACACGACCCCCTGCAACCGCCCGTCGGCCAGCTCGACGAAGGGAACCTTCGCCAGTTTCCTCGGCTCGACAGGCGGCACCACCCGTACCACGCTGTGCTGCTCCCACGCGGCTCTGTCCGCGTCCACGGCCTCGAACCCTCCCGCCCCGGCCGGCTCACGGGCGCAGGCGGGAATGCCCGCGCCTTCGCGACCGGCTGATCAATGATCCGGGAACTTACCGGAGCTCACCGACAGATCGGGTCTAAACGATCAAAGCCCAAGGCCCGCGCGGGTTCAGGCCTCCTGGGATAATTGTCGATAATATTGTCAACGAAGCTCAACTACGGGAGGATTCCGTGACCCCTGAGTCCCCGCTGGAGGAGACGCTGACCGACCGGCTCAGAGCGGCCGTGCTCGGCGGGGACTTCGTGCCCAACCAGCGGCTGGTCGAGGCCGACGTGTGCGAGCAGTTCGGGGCCACCCGCGCGGCCGTGCGCGAGACGTTCAGAGAGCTGGCCTCGGAGGGGCTGGTCGAGATCCTACGCAACAAGGGCGCCCGCGTCCGGGCGATCTCCAAGGCGGAGGCCATCGAGATCACGGAGGTGCGGATGGTGCTGGAGGGCCTGTCCGCCGCCAAGGCCGCCGAGCGCGTCACCCCCGAGCAGGCCGGGCGGCTGCGGGAGATCGTCGCCGAGATGCGCGCCGCCGTGGAGCGCAACGACCTCGACCGATACTCCGAGCTCAACGCGACGCTGCACGCCAAGGTCCGCGAGATCGCCGCCCACCAGACCTCGGCGTCGATCATCGAACGGCTGGGGGCGCAGGTGATTCGGCACAAGTTCCGCCTGGCCCGGCAGCCGGGGCGGGCGGCGCTGTCGTTGCCGCAGCACGAGCTGATCGTGGCCGCCATCGTCGCCCGCGACCCCGAGGCGGCGCAGACGGCCATGCAGCAGCACCTGCGCAGCGTCGCCAAGGCCCTGGACGCCACCGACTGACGAGCCACCACCACCCCGGAGACCACCAACCGAGGGGCCACCATCACCCCGGCGGCGCGCCGTCCACGGCCGGCGCGCCCGCCGACGCCACCAGCTCGGCGATGCGGAGCTTGTCGCCGGGCGCGCTCGTGGACGGGTCGGCGTAGAGCGCGCCGGGCTGAGGTTGGGGCGCGACTCCTCGCAGGCGGTCAGGCTGTCGGCGCCGGTGGTCACGGCGATGACGACGTCGGCCCCGCGTACGGCCTCGGCGTTGCACGCGACCAGCGGCGGCCCGCCGGACGGCGACGGCGGGTGGGCGGGGTCGTAGACGCGGAGCGGCACCCGCGGCGCGAGGACGTACGCGGGCCGGATCGCCCTGTACTTGTCGTACTGCACGGGGCACGGCGTGGACTGGTCGAGCCCGAGCCTGCCGCAGCTGATGGCGATGATGCGGTAGCTGGTGGACGAGCCGATGCGGCCGCGCTCACGCAGGCCGGGAGCGACGGCCCGCTACCGCAGCGAAGACACCGCGAACAAGATCATGGGGACGGACGGCGAGTTCCTGTCGTGGTGCTGTCTGCAGGGGTGGGTGCCTGCTTGAGAGCGACGATGTAGCTGTTCTTGACACCGTATCCCGCCGCCGCGGGGACGAAGCCCTTCGCCGGCACCAGCGGTCGCTTGCCGTCCGGCGGCGCCGCGACCGGCTGTGGCGTGCTCTGCCGTACGGCCTGCGCCGACGGGTGGCGGTTACGGGCGCCGTTGCCGGCTGGATGGTCAGCGGTGGACGCGTTGGCGGGGAGCGAGACGAGGGCTGACGCCGCGGCCGGCAAGGGCACCGCGAGTCTGACAGGTAACACCGAGCCTCCCGACCATGAACATTGCCAGGGAACTGGTCAGCGTGACGGCGGCACGCTGGTCGCTGCGGAAGCTGGGGACTGCTGCAATGATAATGTTCTACATATCCAAATATTTAGATATATGGAGCAGCGATGTCAAAGGTGCTGATTGTCGGGGCCGGGGCACTGGGGCAGGTCTTCGGGTCGTGGCTGGCCGCGGCCGGGGCCCGGGTCAGCTATCTGGTGAGGCCGGGCCGGGAGAGCTGGGAAGGGGCTTCGCTGTACCGGCTCAGGCGGGGGCGAGCGCCGGTGAGCGAGCGGATTGTGCCGTACGAGGTGATCAGTGAGCCGCGCCGCGAACAGTGGGACATGGTGTGGCTCTGCGTGGATTCGCCCGCGTTGCGGGGCGAGTGGACGCGTGCGCTGCGCGCGGCGGCCGGAGCGGCGACGGTGGTCACCATCGGCCAGGACCCGGGCGATCTGAGCACCCTCGCCCGGGTCTGGCCACAGGAGCAGATCGTCCAGGTGGCCCCGACGCTGCTCGCCTACCAGGCGCCGCTGGAGCGAGAGGTCCCCGCGCCGGGGGTGGCGTACTGGGTGCCACCCGGTTCGGCGGTGGGCGTCACCGGAGCGCGCGCCCCGCAGGTCGTCGCCGCGCTTCAGGCCGGTGGCGTGCGGGCCAAGCGGGTGACGCGGGCCGGTGCGGGGGAGCTCGCCGCCGCCCGCATGATCCCCTACATCGCCGAGTTGGAGGCCTCCGGCTGGAGGCTGCCCGCGTCGAGCACACGGCTGCGGGGCGCTACCGCGTCCGTCCGGGAGGCCGTCGCCGTGGTCTCCGCTCAGCACGGGCTGCGCGCTCCCGTCTCCGTCCCGTCCTGGGCCGTGGGCTTGGCGTTGCGCGTGCTGCCCTGGCTGCTCCCCTTCAACCTGCGCAGCTACCTGGAGACGCATTTCACGAAGGTGAGCGCGCAGACGCGGCTGATGCTGGACGGCTGGATCGCCGAAGGCGCCGCCAGGACGCTGCCGGTCGGCCATCTGTCCGCTCTGCGCGACTCATTGCCCGCATGAGCGGCTCGATCGAGGCCCAGGACGTCCTCGCGCTGTTCGCGCGGACCCGGCCGCTGTTCACCGCCCTGGGGGATGAGCGCAGGCAGGAGATCGTCGTCTTCCTCCTGGAGTCCGCGGCCCCACGCAGCGTCGGTGACATCGCCGCGCACCTGAAGCTGTCCCAGCCCGCCACCTCCCACCATCTCAAGATCTTGCGCGATGCGGATCTGCTGACGGTACGGCGCAACGGCGCCCTGCGCCTGTACGACCTCAACGCCAAGGCCTACCCGGACCTCCTGACCCCGATGCGCGACCTCATGACGTTGATCATCTCTTGTGCTTCCGACCTGGAGGAACAGCCGAGCAGCCAGTAGCGACATGCGCTGGTCATCATGTTGACCGGCTGGGTACGGGCATGGTCGCCGTGCGGGCGACCCGCGGCGGCACACCCCGCGACGGCTGGACGCTGCACCAACTGCGCCACTCGGCGCTGACCCTACCTGGCCGCCGCCGGGCGCACCGCGCCCGAGTTGCGGGCCAGGTCCCGTCACCAGCACCTGGCCGGCCTCGGCCGCTACGTCCCTCCTGGGCAAGGAGGCCTCCGTGCCAGGCTCGTCGGGAAGTCCTCCATCGTGGCGTCGGCGCCCGAGAGGTGAGTGAAGTCGGCGGGCAGGCCGGTGCGGTCGAAGACCTCCAGCAGTAGCTCGGGGAAGTCCAGCCGCAGCAGCATGCCGTCGACCAGGGTACGCAGCTCCTTCATCAGCGGCGGTTCGGCCAGCGCGCCGGGCTTCTCCGGCCGCAGCCGGCCGCCGACGAACCGCACCGCGGTGTTGGATCCCAGCCCGTCCAGCACCCGGGCGTGAGCGCCCTCCAGCGCGCTCGCGAGCTCGGCCAGGTGTCCGGCGGGCTCCAGCTCCTGCTCCTGCTCCAGTGAGAGCAGCACGCGCGGCCGCGCCTGTTCCCACGCCTGGCCGTCCAGCAGCCGGGCCCGCGGATCGCTCCAGCGCCACCTCTTGAGGGCAACTCAACATTATTGCGATCCAGAAAACGAAAACCTTATTGCGGTTGTCGGATAGCTTTCGAGAGAGGGCGCACTAAAATACCCACGCATCCCACCATGGGGATATACCTAAAGCATGCATAATCAATATTTCCCCCGTGTTCACTCGAGGTTCTCGCGGCCGGGTTCAGGCCTCGGCGACAATCCTTGATGGCAGCGCTTTTGTGAATCCACGAAAGCACGTACCGAATTTGGAGATCTACATGAAGAAGTTCCTGGCCTTCGCGGGCGTGAGCGCCGCCCTGGCGGCCGGCCTCCTCGCGACCGCACCCGCTTACGCGGCGACGGCAAACGCTACTTCTCCCAGCGCGATGTCGCCCTTCCGTTACTACGACACCTTCTACGGGCCGAATCCTTGGTGGTCCTGCTCTCAGCGCGGAAATCTCGGGCTGCAGAGAGGTGAATGGTATGACTATGACTGCAGGCCTGGCACCAGCTGGGTGGATCTCTATATCCAGGTAAGTCCCAACTAGTCCAGCGAGCGAGCAGATCCCGCTACGGATATCCAGCGATTATCCGGACGGATGCTTATCAATGTCAGCTTCGGCAGTGCCTCCGCGATGACCTGATACCGGAGGCACTGCCAGGCCTGGCGCTCGGCACTGATGTGAACTCAGCGAATTGCCGGGCTCGTGGAACAAAGCTGTCCGAGCCGCACGGATACAGGGCTTTGACCAAGCGACGGGATGACCCCTGACCGGTCAGCCAGGGAAGAAGACGGCAGTCCTGGGGAGACCGGGTTCAAGGCGCTCGCCCCCCGGTGGATCTGTCGCCACAAGCCTGTAGGGCTTCGAAACTCGCGCGTGTGGTTTGATCTGGAGTTTCGCCGACCGCGAGCTATGCGGCTCGGCGGAACTCGCTCATCACCCCCTCCGAGCATTTCGTGGCGCTTGATCCGGCCTTCCATCGGCACCACCACATGCTTATCGTGATCGGGTGGTCGCTGCCCACGCAGCCTGATCTGGCCCGCCTCCCGAACCCGGCGTGCCACTGGGATCGAACAGTTTCACCTCGCCGTCGACAGGCCACCATCGGCCATCGCAGTAGCGGTGGCGTAGGTCCTTCCAGGTGACCCGGCGGTGTTTGCGGCGCAGCCAGCCGACCCCAGGCGACGCAGCTTGCCGTTCGCCTTGGGAATCATCCGCGCTCGGACCGGCAGCGCTCCTTCAGCGAAGTGCGCAGCTCGCCGAGGAAGTCTTCGACTTCGAGGTCTTACGGGAGGAGCCGGCCAGGACCGGTGTCGACCCGGACGGGGATCTGGGCACGGTGGAGCAGCTGTATCAGCTGTTCTTGGAGGTCACCGAGTCGGAAGTCGCCGAGAGCGCGTCGGCGGGGTCGCCTGCCGGCCGACCGACCGCAGCTGTGGACGTTCCGCCCGCATCGCCGGAGGAAGAGGCCGGGTTGCCACCGTCGTCCCGTTCCCGCCTATAGCCATGCCTCCCGTGATCCCGCCTCCGATGATTCCGTCTCCGGCCGTCCCGGCCGCCGAGGCCCGCGCACGCAGCGTCGTGGCCGGCTCACCGTCGATGACCTCGTCCAGGACCAGGACGAGCTACTCCTTAAGCTCGGAGACCCGCCCACTCCCGTGCCCGAGCCCTTCGCCAGCCTGCTTCGAGAGCCGGCCGACGACCGGCCCCACCTCAACACCGCGACCAACCCGGACGCGCGCCGGCTATTCCCCGGCCGACGGGCCGACCAGCCCGCCCATGCCGGCACCATCCGCGAGCACCTCCGACTCGCCGGCTTCGCCACCGGAACGGCCAGAGCCTCACCGCTCCGCCGGTCCTGGAAGCCGACTCGTCGTCCCGGTCCTGGTGGCCCGCTCGGAGGGCCGCCTGGACGAGACCGTCTTCAACGCCCCGCCCCAGCCGCTCGACCGCGAGCCGGCCGGGACGCTGCGGACACCGGAAGCGGCCGTGGCCTGACCTCCGGAAACGAAGGGCGGGAACCGTACGGTCCCCGCCCTTCGTCCTGCCTGGAGGACCCCTTGCCGACCGCCTGGCCCTATGTCCGGAGCAGCTGCGCTCCCTTGTCGCCGCTCAGATCACGCTGACGGAACGCCCGATTCGCGACTCTGCGGACCAGCTTTTTCCAGCCGAAGCCGCCAGCCTGTCACGGGCTTTTTGGCAGCTACGCGGACGAGACGAGCTTTCGATCGGCCATTACGTCACGCCCTCGTCCTCCGGCCTGCCGGGCGCACGGAGGGCTGAGGTCAAAGGGCGACGGTCCACGCGTCAACGACATGGCAACCATTTGGCTGCCCATAGACCGAGGAGGTCGGCCCGAACTGCTGTTCTGTGCTTTTGTACACCACCGGGCCGTCGATGTTTCTTGTGTACGGCCAGTGGGCCGAGTTGCATTCGACCACTACGCGATAGTTGCCGTAGCCTTCGTAGCAGGTGGTTTGTCCCACGTTGCGGGTGGTATCGACATATGGCTCGCAACGCCAGACTTCAGCCTGAGCAGCTGGGACCCCCAGCACGGACGTGAGACAGAGGACCGTGCCAAGCATCATCGTGCTGATCATTGCCTTTTTGACAGGCTTCATATTTCCCTTACTCGTACTTCGGGATCGTGGACTTACCGCGTTCCGCGCCCAGATCGCATGGCCCATCGGGGAACGTCATCAGTCGTAACCAGGAACGGCCATCCCGCTCATCGGGCTGCTGGGTGCGCCTTCGATTGAACCAAGGAACATGGCCTGCGACTATCCGGGCCGCGTCCCGAAGATCGCGCTTTTCGGATAGGGGCCCGCCCCTGGCCTCGGTGGCTCAGCTGCGGACTGCATGATCCCATCCGTCGCAGGGCGCCCTTTGACAGGAGTCCTTGGCGATCAGTCGCTCGTGCCGAGCGATGAGCTTCCGGTCAGCGGACACCAGCAGTTCGCTCGAGTGCAGCAGCATCTTCACCTGGCGGGTGCTCGGTGTCGTCCCCCGGTGCGGCGGGCTCCGGCGTCGATTCGGGGCGGACGCCGAACGGGCCGGCCCGCGCGAACCAGTAGTTTGCTGCATTGGCGAACGTGAATGCCGACGATGGGGATGCGATGCGATTTGTCACGGGAATCGTGCTGGTGCTGGCGGCGGTCGGCGGGTGTGCGTCCACGCCGATCACGCCGATCGAACCGGTGGACCCCGGCAACCGCTTCACGTCGAGGCCGCCGGTCGACCTCAAGTCCATCGACCCGCCCACCCGCTTCAACGCCGCCGCCGCCACGCCGCTGGAAATCTCTACGAACGCGGATGAGGTGCTGCTGCACGGCACCACGGCGGTCGTCCCGATCCATGGCAGCAAGCCGACCGTGTCCTCCGGGGAGGAGATCCGCCTGATCGACACCCGCACCAACAAGGTGCGGGAGGTGATCAAGCCGACCTATCCGCAGCCGAAAATCGGCACGGTGATCGCGCTGCCGACGCTCACGTCCGTCCAAGGCCGGCCGACCGTGCTCGCGCCGTTCCTCGGCGAGGCACCGGGACAGGGCACTACCCCGGGCCGTCCGCTGGTCGAGGTCGTCTCGATCGACCCGGAGAACGGGAAGACCGACTGGCGTACCGAGATCCCCGTCGAGGGGTGGACCGGGACGGGCCGTTCGAGCGGCGTCGAGGTCTCGTTCGCGGGTGTGGCCGACGGGGTGGGGGTCGTTCGGATCGTGGACCCGTCGCTGTCGGCTCGGCGCGGCGACACGTACGCGCTGGACCTGAGTAGCCGCAAGGTGCGGTGGAGCAGGCGCGGGTTCGAGGCCCGAGCCGTGACGGCGGGGGTGGTCGCGGGCCAACAGCCCGGAACCGGGCAGACGCCGAAGGTCCAGGTCCGCGGGATCGACGCGCGGACCGGCCGGCAGCGATGGGCGTCGCCCCGCGATGCCTACTCGGTCGAGGTATTCCCGGCCGGCCCCTCCAAGGCAGTCGTCCGAGGACGCACCGACCCGGGCGGGAAGAAGTACGTCGATGTCGTGGAGATCACGACGGGAAAGGCGGTGACCGTCACCGAGGAGAAGTCCGGCAAACCAGCCCCGCATCCGTTGAATTGCCTGTACGACGAGCAGGCCATCACAGTCTGCTCAGGCGGTGACTGGGTCGCCGCGCTCGACGCGCAGACCGGCTCGTGGCTGTGGTCGATCACGAAGGGCGGCGGGCGCCTGGTTCCCCTCGTGACCGGAGCCTGGCATGGGGTCGTCTACGGAAGAACCGCCAACGGGCCCGTCGTCCTCGATGGCAGGACCGGAACGGACCGGGAGACCCAACCGGGAGTCGCACCGTCAGTGGTGAACAGCTCCATGGCGATCGGCCCGTGGCCCGGCGGCGGCCTCGGGTCGAGCAGCTACCCGGTGATCGGCTGAGCTGAGACTTGGCTCAATCCCAGCCAAGACCTACCTGGCGGCTGGGAACACGTTCGGGAGCGGAGGGCCGAGCATTGCCACCTGCACAAGAGAGGCCATATCGTTGACAATATTGTCGAAGTCCACGCTCGACTAGACCCCATGTTGCGCTAGAGGCAGATTGCCGATGAAACTGTTGACAATCTGATCGATCGACTCGTAGCGTCAGCGAGTGACCTCGGCAAAGACCCCCACACTTCTGGTGATCAGCGCCCACGCGGGCGACTTCGTCTGGCGCGCGGGCGGCGCCATCGCGCTCGCGGCCGGCCGCGGCGAGCGGGCCAAGGTGGTCTGTCTCAGCTTCGGCGAGCGCGGCGAGTCCGCGAAGGCGTGGCGCGCCGGCCGCACTCTCGACGAGATCAAGGCGATCCGCCGCGAGGAGGCGCAGAACGCCGCCGCGGCCCTGGGCGCCGAGATCGAGTTCCTCGACGCGGGCGACTATCCCCTGGTGGAGACCCCGGAGCTGGTCGACCGGCTGGTGCGGATCTACCGGGAGGTCGAGCCCGACGTGGTGCTGACGCATCCGCCGGCCGACCCGTACAACGGCGACCACCCCGCCGCGGCCCGCATGGCGCTGCAGGCGCGCGTGCTGGCGCAGGCCGCGGGCTACGACGCGCC
Source organism: Nonomuraea sp. NPDC003709 (assembly GCF_040610775.1). NCBI lineage: Bacteria > Bacillati > Actinomycetota > Actinomycetes > Streptosporangiales > Streptosporangiaceae > Nonomuraea > Nonomuraea sp. NPDC003709. Next base: position 313,273 of record NZ_JBEXMW010000015.1, read on the forward strand.
GGGCGAGCCGCTCGGCGCGCCGCCCGTGTTCTTCTTCGAGCCGCACCAGCCCGAGCAGTGCGACTTCAAGCCCGACGTGCTGCTCGACATCACCCCGGTGTTCGACAGGAAGCGCAAGGCCATGGAGTGCCTGCCGGCCCAGCAGCACATGTGGGACTACTACACCGACCTCGCCAAGCGCCGCGGGGTGCAGCTGCGCCGCAACGCGGGCCCCAACCTCGGCCTGCCGCACGACACCATGGGCGAGGCCTACATGCGGCTCTACCCGCAGGTGACGGACGTGCTGGCATGAGGCACGTGGTCGTCACCGGCACGCCGCGGGCGAGCCTCGACCGGATCGACACGCTGGCCGCGTACGGCGTCGCGACCGTCCACGAGGCGCTCGGCCGCACCGGCTACCTGGGGCCCGGGCTGCGCCCCGCGTGGCCCGGGTGCAGCGTGAGCGGCAACGCGGTCACGGTGCTGTGCTGGCCGGGCGACAACCTGATGATCCACGTCGCGGTCGAGCACTGCCAGGAGGGCGACATCCTGGTCGTGACCACGACCTCGCCGTCCACCGACGGGATGTTCGGTGAGCTGCTGGCCACCTCGCTCAGCTCCCGGGGCGTGCGCGGGCTGGTGATCGACGCGGGCGTGCGCGACGTCGCCGGGCTGCGGGCCATGGGCTTCCCGGTGTGGAGCGCGGCCGTCAGCGCCCAGGGCACGGTCAAGGCGACGCCCGGCGCGGTCAACGTACCCGTCACCGTGGGTGGGCAGCTCGTCCGGCCCGGCGACACGATCCTCGGCGACGACGACGGGGTGCTGGTGGTGCCGCGGGGCGACCTGGAGCGGGGCATCTCCGCCTCCGCCGCCAGGGCCGCGAAGGAGGCCGCAGCCCGCGAGGCGTTCGCCAAGGGCGAGCTGGGGCTCGACCGCTACGGCCTGCGCAAGCGCCTGCCCGGGCTCGGCATCACCTACGTGACGGCCGCCGACTACGGACCGATGTGACGGGCATGGACGACGACGACCGCCAAGTACGGACCGATGCGACGGACATCGGCGACCACGACCGCCGACCACGGGCCGACGTGACGGGCATCGGCGACGACGGCGGCGTGCGGTGCATGCTGATGCGCGGCGGCACCTCCAAAGGCGCCTACTTCCTGGCCGGCGATCTCCCCGACGATCCCCGCGAGCGCGACGACCTGCTCCTGCGCGTCCTGGGCAGCCCCGACCCGCGCCAGATCGACGGCATCGGCGGCGCCCACCCGCTCACGAGCAAGGTGGCCGTGGTGTCGCCAAGCGCCGATCCCGGCGCGGACCTCGACTACCTCTTCCTCCAGGTCGCGGTGGACGAGCCGGCCGTCTCCGGGCGGCAGAACTGCGGCAACCTGCTCGCCGGCGTCGGCCCGTTCGCCGTGGAGCGCGGCCTCGTCCGTCCGCGAGGCGACGACACCGAGGTCCGCATCCGCCTGGTGAACACCGGCGGCCTCGCCACCGCCCGCTTCCCCACCCCGGGCGGACGCGTCGACTACCGCGGCGGCACGGCCATCTCCGGCGTCCCGGGCACGGCCGCGGCCGTGGTGCTCGGGTTCGAGGACACCGCCGGCTCGGGCACGGGGCGGCTGCTGCCCACCGGCCGCGAGGTGGACGTGATCGACGGGATCGAGGTGACCTGCGTCGACAACGGCATGCCGGTCGTCGTGGCGGCCGCGGAGGACCTCGGCATCACCGGCTACGAGCCGCATGAGACGCTCGCGGCCGACGCCGGGCTCCGCGAGCGCGTGCAGTCGCTGCGCGTTCAGGCGGGCAAGCTCATGGGGCTCGGCGACGTCACCGGCGAGGCCGTGCCCAAGACCACGCTGGTCGCGCCGCCCCGCGACGGCGGCGCGCTGTGCACCCGCACGTTCACCCCGGTCCGGCCGCACACCGCGATCGGGGTGCTCGGCGCGGTCAGCGTCGTCACCGCCGCGCTGCTCCCGCACGGCGTGGCCCGGCGCTTCGCCCGGCTCCCCGAGGGCGCCCGCGTGGACGTCGAGCACCCCACCGGCCATCTGGAGGTCGAGGTGGAGCTCGACCTGTCCGCCAGCCCGCCGACCGCGGTGCGGGCCGCGAACGTACGCACCGCGCGCAAGCTCTTCGACGGCACCGTCTTCCCCCGCCCCCGCCCCCGCCCCCGAGGCTGAGATGCCGCCCAAGGTTGAGATGCCCCCGAGGTTGAGATGAACGCTCTGCTGCACGACATCGCCCACCTCGGCCACGTCGAGCTGCTCACTCCCGAGCCGGAGCGGAGCCTGTGGTTCTTCACCGAGATCCTCGGCATGACGGCCGCCGGGCAGGGCGGCGACTCGGTCCACCTGCGCACGTACGACGACTACGAGCACCACAGCCTCACGCTGACGGCCCACCGCACCTCGGGCATCGGCTCGACCGGACTGCGGGCGAGCAGCCAGGAGGCGCTGGAGCGCCGGGTGCGCGCGATCAAGGACGCCGGGCTGGGCATCGGCTGGCGCGACGGCGCCCAGGGCCGCGGCCCGACGTACGCCTTCCGCGACCCCGACGGCCACGAGCTGCGCCTCTACTGGGAGTCCCAGTGGTACGAGGCGCCCGAGGAGCTGCGTCCCGCGCTGAAGAACCAGCCGCAGGCGTTCCCCGGCCGCGGGGTGGGCGTGCGCCGCCTCGACCACGTCAACTTCCTGGCCGCCGAGGCCGCGACCGCCGGCGCCTTCGTGCGCGACGTGCTCGGCGCCCGGGTGACCGAGCAGATCATGCTGGACAGCGGCCGGATCTCCGCCCAGTGGCTGCACTTCGCGAACAAGTCCTACGACCTCGTCTACACCGACGACTGGTCGGGCGCCTCGGGCCGGCTGCACCACCTCGCGTTCGCCACGAACACCCGCGAGGACATCCTGCGGGCCGCCGACCTCTGCCTGGACAGCGGCGTGTTCATCGAGACCGGCCCGCACAAGCACGCCATCCAGCAGACCTTCTTCCTGTACGTCTACGAGCCCGGCGGCAACCGCGTCGAGCTGTGCAACCCGCTGACCAGACTCATCCTGGCGCCCGACTGGCGGACGATCACGTGGACGGAGGCCGAGCGGGCCAAGGGCCAGGCGTGGGGGCTGAAGACCATCGCCTCCTTCCACACCCACGGCACCCCGCCCATCGCCACCGGATGATGCTCAGCGGTGCACGATCAGCCAGGTGGCGACGGCGGTGACGGTGCCGGAGCGGTTGCCGATGATGTGCGGCCGGCTGCACGGGAAGGTGATCGAGTCGCCCTTGGACAGGGTGACGACCTCCGACTCGAACTCGATGGTCAGCTCCCCCTCCGTGACCGTGCCCACCTCGTACCCCTCGTGCTTGAGGAACTGCCCGTGCGCCGTGGAGACGGCGTTCGGCGGGTAGGTGGACTCGAAGAACTCCACGTCCGGCGTCGGCCCCGGTGACAGTCGGCGGAACGTCACTCCCCCGCTGAGCTGTATCGGTGCGACCTCCCAGGCCCGCCTGATCGCGAAGCCGGGCGACGCGGAGCTCGTGCGGGGCTCCTCCTGCGCGTCGAAGACGGCCGCCAGGGGCACCCCGATGGCGGAGACGTACGCGATGAGCCGGCTCACCGAGGGGCGCATCGTCCCCCGTTCGATCTGCGACACCGCGCTGGCCGAGATGCCCAGCTCGCGCGCCACCGCCCGCAGCGACTTCCCCGAGCGGGTGCGCAGCTCGCGGAGCCGCTGACCGAGGCGCTCGTTGCCGACCGCTTCCAGGTCAGTTCGGCTGTCCATCGTCTCCGTCACACGGGATTAACACGGGCGCAATCATCACCCGGCCGTCAAGGCATACATTAACAAGAGGTGTTAAGTGGTCACTTAACACTCGGATGCAGGTCACCCCCCAAGGATGCCGCACATGACAGAGCCCACCGTCTCGGTAACGCAGTCCCCTCCCTACGACCCGCGACTGACGAACGAGGACCTCGCGCCGCTGCGCGAGCAGACCTGGTCGTCGTACAACATCGTCGCCTTCTGGATGTCCGACGTGCACAGCGTCGGCGGCTACGTCACCGCGGGCAGCCTGTTCGCGCTCGGGCTGGCGAGCTGGCAGGTGCTCTTCGCACTGCTGGCCGGCATCGTCATCGTCAACGTCTTCTGCAACCTGGTGGCCAAGCCCAGCCAGGTCACCGGGGTGCCGTACCCGGTGATCAACCGCGCCGTCTTCGGCGTGCTCGGCGCGAACATCCCCGCCATCGTGCGCGGCGCCATCGCCATCGCGTGGTACGGCGTGCAGACGTACCTGGCCTCGCAGTCGCTCATCATCGTCTTCCTCAAGTTCTGGCCGGCCACCGCCGCGCTGAACGAGCCGAGCTTCCTCGGCCTGTCCGCGCTCGGGTACATCTGCTACGCGATCCTGTGGGTCGCGCAGGCGGCCGTGTTCTGGCGGGGCATGGACGCGATCCGGCGGTTCGTGGACTGGGCCGGGCCCGCGGTGTACGTGGTCATGGTCGTGCTGGCCATCTACCTGGTGAGCAAGGCAGGCTGGGAGAACATCAGCCTGGACCTGTCGCAGGGCGACAGCCTCGGGTTCGGCGAGTCGATCCCGGTCATGCTGAGCGCGATCGCCCTGGTCGTGTCGTACTTCTCCGGGCCGATGCTGAATTTCGGCGATTTTTCGAGGTACGGCCGGTCATTCCGGGCGGTGAAGCAGGGCAACCTCCTCGGCCTGCCGGTCAACTTCCTGTTCTTCTCGATTCTGACGGTCATCACCGCCTCGGCCACGGTCCCCGTCTTCGGCGAGCTCATCACCGACCCGATCCACACCGTGCAGCGCATCGACACGCCGTTCGCGATCCTCCTCGGCGGCCTGACCTTCGTGATCGCGACCGTGGGCATCAACATCGTCGCGAACTTCATCTCGCCCGCGTTCGACTTCTCCAACGTCAACCCGCAGCGGATCAGCTGGCGCACCGGCGGGATGATCGCGGCGGTCGGCTCGGTGCTGCTCACGCCGTGGAACTGGTACGGCAACCCCGACGCCATCCACTACACCCTCGGCCTGCTCGGCGCGCTGATCGGCCCGCTGTTCGGGATCCTCATCGCGGGCTTCTACGTGTGCGCGCGGCAGCGGGTGGCGGTGGACGACCTGTTCAGCCTCGATCAGTCCGGCCGCTACTGGTTCAGCAAGGGTTACAACCCCAACGCGATCTGGGCCACCGTCGCGAGCGGCGTGCCCGCCATCGCCTCCGTGCTCGTGCCCAAGATGCTGCTCGACCTCGGAGTCACGACGGCCGACCTGACGTGGATCGCCGACTACAGCTGGTTCATCGGCTGCGGGCTGGGCTTCGTGGCGCTGGTGGCCCTGGAGCGGCGCGTGCCAAGGATCGCCGCGGCATGACGTACCGCATCAAAGTGATCAACCCGAACACCGCCCTGGCCATGACCGAGTCCATCGGTCGATGCGCCAGGGCGGTGGCGTCGCCGGGCACCGTCATCACGGCCGTCAGCCCGAATATGGGGCCGGAGTCGATCGAGAGCCACTACGACGAGGCGCTCGCCGTGCCGGGGGTGCTGGCCGAGGTCGCGGCGGGCGAGCACGACGGCGTGGACGGGTACGTGATCGCCTGCTTCGGCGACCCGGGCCTGGACGCGGCCCGCGAGCTGGCCATCGGCCCCGTGGTCGGGATCGCGGAGGCCGCCATGCACGCCGCCACCCTGGTCGGGCGCTCGTTCAGCGTGGTCACGACCCTGTCCAGGACCGTGGGCCGGGCCTGGGAACTGGCCCACCGGTACGGCTTCGCCGCCGCCTGCCGAGGCGTGTACGCCTGCGACATCCCGGTGCTCGACCTGGAGAAACCGGCCGCCCGCAGGACCGTGTCCGAGCTGTGCGCCGCGGCGGTAGAGCGCGACGGGAGCGACTCGGTGGTGCTCGGCTGCGCGGGCATGGCGTCGTTCTGCGCCGAGGTGTCGCGCGAGACGGGCGTGCCGGTGATCGACGGGGTGACGGCGGCGACCAAGCTCGTCGAGTCGCTGGTGTCGCTCGGGCTGCGGACGAGCACACGCGGCGAGTACGCCCCGCCGCCGTCGAAGCGGTACTCAGGTTTACTCCGGGATTTCACTCATTGACGCCTCCACAGGCAGAGGCTAACGTCGTCTCATAACTTAAAGGAAACTTTCCTAATAGTTTCCTGACATCCCACCCCTCGTACACCCCCAACCGGATGTCGGAGAGTCATGAGACACAGCGTCCTGAGCAAGATCCTGGTGGCGTTACTGCTGCCCCTCACCGCCGTGGCGGTCGCCCCGCCGCCGGTCTCCGCCTCGGCGTACGCCGCCCTCGCCGAGTGGGCCCCGTGGACGGCGTACACGGCGGGCACGCACGTCACGTACAACGGCGTCGAGTACGAGTGCATCCAGAGCCACACCTCCCAGCCGGGCTGGGAGCCCCCGAACGTGCCCGCCCTGTGGAAGCCCTCGACCGGCGGCGGCACCGACACCACCGCCCCGTCGGTGCCCGGCAACCTGCGCTCGACCGGTGTGACCGCCAGCAGCGTCTCCCTCGCCTGGAACGCCTCCACCGACAACGTCGCCGTCACCGGCTACGAGATCTACCGAGGCGGCACCCTCATCACCACCGTCACCGGCACCACCCACACCGACACCGGACTGGCCGCCAACACCGCCTACAGCTACACCGTCCGCGCCCGCGACGCCGCCGGCAACCGCTCCGCCAACAGCAACACCGCCACCGCCACCACGACGGGCGGCGGCGGCACGGACACCAGCCCGCCGACCGTGCCGGGCAACCTGCGCTCGACCGGCGTGAGCGGCAGCACCGTCTCCCTGGCCTGGGACGCCTCCACCGACAACGTCGCCGTCACCGGCTACGAGATCTACCGAGGCGGCACCCTCATCACCACCGTCACCGGCACCACCCACACCGACACCGGACTGGCCGCCAACACCGCCTACAGCTACACCGTCCGCGCCCGCGACGCCGCCGGCAACCGCTCCGCCAACAGCAACACCGCCACCGCCACCACGACGGGCGGCGGAGGCGGCGGGAACAAGGTGCTCGGCTACTTCGTGCAGTGGGGCGTCTACCAGCGCGGATACCACGTCAAGAACATCGACACGAGCGGCTCGGCGGCCAAGCTGACCCACATCAACTACGCGTTCGGCAACGTGCAGAACGGCCAGTGCACGATCGGCGACAGCTACGCCGACTACGACCGCTTCTACCAGGCGGGCGAGAGCGTGGACGGCGTGGCCGACACCTGGGACGCGGGCGCGCTGCGCGGCAGCTTCAACCAGCTGCGCAAGCTCAAGAAGAAGTACCCGAACCTGAAGGTGCTGTTCTCCTTCGGCGGCTGGACCTGGTCCGGCGGCTTCACCCAGGCCGCGCAGAACCCCACGGCCTTCGCCAACTCCTGCTACAACCTGGTCGAGGACCCGCGCTGGGCGGACGTGTTCGACGGCATCGACATCGACTGGGAGTACCCGAACGCCTGCGGCCTCACCTGCGACTCCAGCGGCTCGGCGGCGTTCAGGAACGTCATGTCGGCGCTGCGCTCCCGCTTCGGCTCCGGCAACCTGGTCACCGCGGCCATCACCGCCGACGGCACGAACGGCGGCAAGATCGACGCGGCCGACTACGCGGGCGCCGCGCAGTACGTCGACTGGTACAACGTCATGACGTACGACTACTTCGGCGCCTTCGCGCCGCAGGGCCCGACCGCCCCGCACTCCCCGCTCACCTCCTACTCCGGGATCCCGACCCCGGGCTTCTACTCCGACGCCGCGATCCAGAAGCTCAAGGGCAAGGGCGTGCCGGCGAGCAAGCTGCTGCTCGGCATCGGCTTCTACGGCCGCGGCTGGGCCGGCGTCACGCAGTCCGCGCCCGGCGGCACCGCCTCGGGACCCGCGCCGGGCACGTACGAGCAGGGCATCGAGGACTACAAGGTGCTCAAGACCCGCTGCCCGTCCACCGGCACGGTCGCGGGCACGGCGTACGCGTACTGCGGCGGCCAGTGGTGGAGCTATGACACGCCGAGCACGATCGGCGGCAAGATGAGCTACTCGAAGAGCCAGGGCCTCGGCGGCGCCTTCTTCTGGGAGCTCAGCGGCGACACCACGAACGCCGAACTCCTCACGGCCATGAAGTCCGGCCTGAACTGACCACCGTCCCACGGCGGGCCCCTGGAAGCAGGGGCCCGCCGTGGGGCCCGTCAGCGGGCGGCCGCCGTCAGCTCGCTCACCTGCTCACCCGTCAGCTCCACGGTGGACGCAGCGAGGTTCTCCTCCAGATGGGCCACCGACGACGTGCCCGGAATCGGCATCATCACCGGTGAACGCGCCAGCAACCAGGCCAGGCTGACCTGCGCGGGCGTGGCCCCGACGGCCTTGGCCACGTGGTCCACGGGACTCCCGGCCACCGCCAGCGCCCCCTTGGCGATGGGGCTGAAGGGGATGAACCCGATCCCCTGCTCCGCACAGTGCTCCAGCACGTCCTCCGAGAACGCGTTGGTGAGGCTGTAGCGGTTCTGCACGGTGACGATCTCGACGATGCGCCGCGCCCGCTCCAGCTCCTCGACGCTCACCTCGGACAGGCCGATGCTGCCGATCTTGCCCTCGTCCCGCAGCGCCTTCAGCTCGCCGAGCTGGTCCTCCAGCGGCACCTCCGGGTCGATGCGGTGCAGCTGGAGCAGGTCGATCCGGTCCACCCCGAGCCGCCGCAGGCTCATCTCGACCTCCTGCCGCAGGTACGCGGGCCGCCCCACGACCACCCACTGTCCCGGCCCCGGCCGCACGAACCCGGCCTTGGTCGCGATCAGCAGCCGCTCCGGGTACGGGTGCAGCGCCTCCCGGATGATCTCCTCACTGATGTAGGGCCCGTAGGAGTCGGCGGTGTCGATGAGATCGACGCCCAGCTCCACGGCCCGCCGCAACACCCGCACGGCCTCGTCGTGATCGCGCGGCGGCCCCCAGACCCCGGGCCCGGTGAGACTCATGGCCCCGAAACCGAGCCGGTGGACGGTCTTGTCACCGATGGCGAACGTGCCGGTGGACTGAAGCTCTATGGACATGCGGGGTTCCCCGTTTCGCTGTCATCTGGGCCGTCTACGCACCTCCCATCTTCCCGTGGACACCACACGTCTCCCCCATCAGGGCGCGGGCTTGGCGTCGCTCACGACGCCTGCCGCCAGGTTGGTGCCGAAGTACTGCACCCGCCACGCTCCCCCGCTCTTCGACCCGGTGCGGACCTCGAAGCGGCCCTGGCTGAGGACCGGGCTGTCCCGGGTCAGGGTGCTCTTGTTGACCGAGTTGAAAGCCCCGGACGGCGCGCCCGGCTTGCGGTAGAAGACCCAGATGCGCTGGTTCCCCAGCCCTTCCCAGGACGCGCCCGGCTTGCCGCGCAGCCGTCCCGAGTGCACGGTGCTGCCGCCCGCCCGCCGTACCGCGTAGTCGAGCTGTGTCGCGTACCGCTGCTCGGCCGTCGCCTCCACGAACACCGCCGCGCTCACCGCCCCGATCACCTCGGGGCCACTGCGGACCTCGGCCCGCCACTCGCCGCTCTCCATGACGGGCGCCTGGGCGAGGAACCGGCCGAGGTCGTCGGTGACCGCGTCGGCGAGCTCGCGCCGGCCGCACGTCTCCTGCTCCTGGTACGCGATCACGACGGTCAGGCCGGCCGCCGGGCCGGAGGCGCCGTTCTTGACCAGCTCCAGCCGGCCGATGAGCCGGATCAGGTCGCCCCTGGGGACCTGCCGGGGCTGCGCGTCGAAGGACTCGAACCGCGCCTCCGCCTTCGCCCCGCGCCGGTCGACGTCGAACTCGTGCACGGCCGTCGCCCGGCCGGCCCGCACCTCGACCTGCCACGTTCCCTCCGGGTCGGCGGGCCGGAGGGTGTGCGTGGCCAGCCAGTCGCACGGCGGCGGCTGGGCGGCGAAGTCGAGCGGTACGCGCGTCCCGTCCGGGCTCAGCAGCCGGCCGCGTAACCGGGTGGCGTTCGCGGTGGACACCTCGATCCGGAGCGCGACCTCGCCGGTGTCCAGGACGACCGGCTGTGGCGTCACCTGGATGGCGACGATGTCGGGCGAAGCCTGCATGTCTCCTCCTGTCAGCAGATCTCGCGGTAGGGCGTGCCGGGGATGAACCGGTCCCACTCGCTCCGGGAGAGCGAGCGCCCGGCCCTGGCGCACAGGGCGGCGGCCACGCCGGCGGCGGTGGCGGGCTGGTCGCCGAGCGTGCCGTCGGTCCGCAGCCAGCGCAGTTGCCCGGCGTCGAAGGCCAGCGCCACCACCTCGCCCGCCGGGTACACGGCGGGCGAGCCGAGCGGGGCGCGTTCGGCGACGTCCCAGAGCTGGACGCGGTTCGAGCCGCCGACGGCCAGCGTCCGCCCGTCGGGCGAGAACGCCAGCACGTCCACCGCCCCGAACCCCTTGAGCGGCAGGTGGGCCAGCTGCCGGCGGTCGGCGGCGTTCCAGAGCGTCACCCCGGCGGCCAGCGCGCCGGTGGCGATGACCTTGCTGTCCGGGCTGTACGCGATGGCCCGCACGCCGTCCGCGCTCTCCCCGAACGGCCTGGTGACGGCCTCGGCGCCGCCCAGCGACGCGAGCGCGCCGTCCGCGCCGTTCACCGCCAGCTCCCGCCCGTCGGGGCGGAAGATCATCCCGGAGCCGCCGGGGACGCTCAGCGTCCGCGTCCTGACCCCGCGGCGGACGTCCCAGAGCTGGACGTCGCGCCAGTTGTTCGCGGGCGGGGTGACGGTCTCCTGGAAGGGCGCCACCGCCAGCGTCGTGCCGTCCGGGGCGAACGCGAGCCCGCCCACCTCGCTCGCGCCTTTGACGGGGAACGTCCGGTCCTTCGTGCCCGTCGTCAGGTTCCAGAGCGTCACCCGCGCGGGATCGGCCGTCCCGACGGCCAGGAGCGTGCCACCGGGGTTCAGTGCCATCGCGGTCGGGGACACCAGCAGGGCCGCCGGCCGCGCCGGCTCATCCAGGCGCCAGACCTCCACCCTGGGCCGCCGCACGATCACCGTCCGCCGCGCGGGGTCGATCAGCCCGGCCTCGACCCCGGGGGCCAGCGTGCGCGGGCGGGTGAGGTCGGAGACGTCCAGGGTCACGACCGTGCCGTCGAGCAGGCCGAAGGCGAGCGTGCCCGGGCCCAGCCGGAGCCCGGACACGAGCTCGCCGACCGGATGGGACAGCAGCCGGGTGCCGTCCCGCGACCAGAGGGCCAGGTCGGAGCCGTCGTAGGCGGCCAGGTGGCGGCCATCCTGGCTGAAGCGCAGCGCGCGGGCCCCGAATCCCTTCAGCACCGGCTCCCGCCAGCGCCGCGCGGCGAGGTCCCAGAAGCGGACCTCGCCGCCCGCCCGTACCGCCAGCTCGCGCCGCGCCGGGTCGAACGCGAGCGCCGCGCCGGAGAGCCGGGCCAGCACGCCCTGCCAGTCGCGCAGCTCGATCCGGCCGCCGGGCAGGGTCGTGGCCATCAGGGCGTCGTCGGCGGAGAAGGCGACCTCGGTGGCGTCGCCGACGGCCAGCGGGCGCTGGCTGGTGAGGTCCCACACCCGCACGCGGCCCTCGGCCGTGGTGGCCGCCAGCAGCAGCCGCCTGGGGCTGAACGCCAGCCGCTGCGCCCCCTCCCCGAACTCGGCGACCTGCACTCCGCGCTCGGCGTCCCAGACGGAGATCGACCGCTCGCCGGCCACGGCCAGCCTGCGGCCGTCGGCGCTCAGCGCGATCGCGCTCACGGGCCCGCTCACCCCGCCGAAGGCGCGAGCGGGCCGCCCGGTGATCGCGTCCCACAGCGTGAACCTGCCGTCGTCCAGCACGGCCAGCCGCGTGCCGTCGTCGCTGAGGTCGAAGCGGGCCGAGCCGGAGACCGGGCCGGGGCGGAAGGCCGAGCGCTCGCGCCGGGCCAGCGAGGCGTACATGGCGGAGCGCGCCTCGGCCACCGGCGCGATCCGCCACGCGGCCACGCTCAGCAGCAGCGCCGTCAGCGGGTCGCCGGCCCGGGTCCGGTTCGCGAGCGCGGCCACCCGGCGGGCGGCCGACGTGTCCCGCTGGCGCGTGCCCAGCACGTCCTGCGCGACCACAACCCCCACCGCGGCCAGCAGCACCGCGACGAGCGCCGCGATCGTGCCCCGGACGCGCCGGCGCCGCCTGGCCAGCTCCCGGGTGCGCTCGCGGGAGGCGTCCAGGAACGCCTGCTCGCGCTGGTTCGGCCGGAGCGGCCCGCGCCCGTTCGCGGCCCATTCGACGGTCTCGTCCAGGACCGTGCCCCGGTAGAGGTCGTCGGGGCGGCGGCCGTTCGCGTGCCACACGGTGGCCGCCCTGTTCAGCGCGTCGTGGACGCTCAGCGCCGCGCGGTCGGCCTCCACCCAGTCCCGCAGGCGCGGCCACGCCCGCAGCAGCGCCGCCCCCGCCAGCGTGATCGACTCGCCCTTGTGGACGAGCAGGCCCGCGTCCGTGTACGCCCGGAGCACCCGCTGCACGCCGGCCGGATCCCGCGCGCCGTCGACGAGATCCCGGGTGGCCGCGTCCCTGAGCGCGGTCTCGGCGCTCTCGTCGGAGCGGACCATGCGCAGCAGCGCCGAGGGGACGAGCGCCTGGTCCTCCGGGCTGAGCCGCCCGTAGACGGTCTCGGCGACCTCGGCCGGCGGCGGCTCGGCCGGATCGGCGGCCAGATCGGCGGCGGGCCTGACCTCGGCGGCGGCCCGGCTCCCGCTGCTGAGCAGCCCGGAGAGCCCGCCCTGCGAGAGGCCCGGCCCGTTGACGGCGCTGTTCATGGCGATGAGGTCGAGCAGGAGGGAACGCGCCGGCGGGCGGGCCTGAGCGTCCAGCGACATCGCCTCGGTGACCAGGCGCCGCAGCGGCTCCGCCAGCACGGTGAAGTCGGGCCGCGTGCCGGTGACCTGGTAACGCAGGAGAGCGAGGTCGCCGGAGAACGGCGGCCGCCCGGTGGCCGCGTACAGCATCATCGCGCCCCACGCCCACACGTCCACGGCGGATCCGCCGCGCTGACCGGCCAGCCGCTCGGGCGCCATGTACGGCGGCGTGCCCGCCGCGAACTCGCTCTCGGTCGTCTGCGACATCTCGCCCGTCCTGGCGAGCCCGAAGTCGATCACGCGCGGCCCGTCGGGCCCGAGCAGCACGTTGCCCGGCTTCAGGTCCCGGTGCACCACGTCCGCGTCGTGGATGGCGGCCAGCGCCGTGGCCACCCCGACGGCGAGCCGGTGCAGCCGGTCGGCGTCGAACGGCCCGTGCCGCTCGACGGCCGTGCGCAGGCTGGGCCCCTCGATGTGCTCGCTCACGATGTACGGCGCGGGCCCGTCGAGGTCGGCGTCGATGATGCGGGCCGTGCAGAACGAGGCCACCTTCCGCGCGGCCGTCACCTCCTTGACGAAGTCGGCCCGGGCCCCGGCGTGCTCCAGGAACTCCGGGCGGATGACCTTGATCGCCACCCGCCGGCCGGCGTCGTCGTAGGCGTCGTACACGACCCCCTGCCCGCCCGCGCCCAGCCGGCCCGCCAGCCAGTATTCGCCCAGTTGTGCCGGGTCGCCCGGCAAAAGAGGCGTCACAGGAACCCAAGCTAGCGATTGCCCACGATCGCGCGCCACCGGGTAGTCCCTAGGGAAAACCCGAGCCGATGGGGTTGATCCGGCGAACGTCGGAGGCATACGGTGCTAAACGATTAACATGCCGTCGGCGCAGCCGGTGAGAACCATCGGCCTGCCGACGTCCTCATCCACATCAGCGGCCAGAGATTTCCCTTTATCTCTATAGGGAACGCTAGGTTATACGACTAACATGAGACCTACAGCGCGACAAGTGGCCGAGCTGGCGAACGTGTCAGTGGCGACCGTCTCCTACGTGCTCAGCGGCCGGGATCGCCCCGTGGCTGCCGAGACGAGGCAGCGGGTGCTCGAGGCAGCCAGGCAGCTCGGCTACACCCCCAACCAGGCCGCCAGGAGCCTGCGCAAGCGCCGCACCCAGCGGATCTGCCTGGTGCTCAGCTCGCTCGGCGGCGTGCCGAGCGACGAGCGCCTGGCCACCGACCTGCACGAGATGGCCGACGCCCGCGGCTACTCCGTGGTGACGCTCGCCGTCTACTCCGAGGCCCGCGCGAAGGCCGCCGTCGACGTGCTGCGCGGCGGCGTCGCCGACGGCGCGCTGATCAACCTCGCCGGCGACCACCTCACCCGCGACCTGGTCACCGGGCTCGCCGGCACCGGGCTGCCGATGGTGGTCCTGAGCAACGAGGACGGGCTCGAGGGCTGCGACGTCGTACGCACTCCGGAGACGGAGGCGTGCGCGGAGGCGGTCGAGCACCTGCTGGCCCAGGGCAGGCGGCGCATCGCATTCCTGGCGCACCGCCACGAGCTCCACCGGGAGCAGCCCGCGGGCCGGCTGCTCGGCTACACGACCGCCCTCGACCGGCACGGCGTGAGCGAGCGGATCATCACCACGGGCGCGGACGACCGCGTGGCGGCCTACCAGACCGCCGCCGAGCTGCTGCGCTCGCCCGACCGCCCCGACGCGATCTTCGCGGCCTCCGACCGGGCCGCGATCAGCGCGATCTGGGCCGCCAGGGACGCCGGGCTCACCGTGCCCGGCGACGTCGCGATCGTCGGCGCCGGCAACATCGACGAGGGTCTCATCAGCAATCCGCAGCTCAGCACCGTCGGCCCGCTCCGCCACGACTACACCGACGTCGCACGCCTGCTCTTCGACCGCCTCCAGGCCGAGGAGCAGCCACCCGCCCGCGAGATCGTCCGCTCCTGGACCTTCCTGCGGCGGGGCTCTTCGTAGAAGGGAAAACCCGAGATGTCCTCCCCTCTGTCTCGCCGTGACCTGCTCCGCCTGGCCGCCGCCACCGCCACCGCCACCGTCGCCGGGCCCGTCCTGTCCTCCTGTGCGGGCGCCCCGACCACCCAGGCCGCCGCGCCCGGGACGTTCACCGTCTACTGGAACGCGGGCCACGACTACCAGGCCTACCGGAAGGTGATCGCCGAGTTCGAGCAGGCCAACAAGGTCAAGGTCAACCTGCAGAAGTACCAGTGGCCCGACCTGCGCACGCGGCTGCTGGCGGACTTCGCCTCCGGGACCGTGCCCGACCTGGTCGAGGAGCCCGGCGGGTGGGTGCAGGAGTTCGCCGTCTCCGGCAACGCCCGCTCGCTGCAGGAGTACGTCGACCGCGACGGCCAGGCGATGGGCTTCCCCTCCGACTGGCAGCCGGTCACCGTGGAGCGCAACTCGTACCAGGGCAAGGTGTACGGCGTGCAGCTCCACCTGACCTGCAACACGCTCTTCTACAACAAGGCCATGCTCAGGGACGCCGGGGTGGAGGTGCCGGCCACGTGGGAGGAGTTCCTGGCCGCCGCCAAGAAGCTCACCAAGGACGGCGTGTACGGCGTCGCGCTCAACCAGGACTACACCTACCTGTGGCCCTGGCTGACCCAGGCCGGCGTCACCCCCTACGACCCGTCGACCGGCAAGGTCATGACGCCGGTCGAGGACGCGGTCGCCGCCCTGCAGTTCCAGGCCGACCTCGTCCACAAGCACAAGGTGGCCCCGGTGCCGGTGTCGGGCACCGACTACTCGGGCCCGCAGAAGCTGTTCTCGGCCAAGCGCGCCGCGATGATCTTCACGGGGCCGTGGGACCTGGAGCCGATCAGGAAGACCAGCCCCGACATCGAGGTGGGTGTCGCGCCGCCGCTCAAGCACAAGACGCAGGCCACGCAGGCGGCGGGCGTCAGCATGTTCGTGCCCGCCAAGGCCGCCAGGCCCGACCTGTCGTGGGACTTCATCAAGCGCATCACCGCCATCGAGGTCGAGCAGGCCGCCACCAAGGAGACCGGCATGCTCATGCCGCGCGTCTCCTGGACGAAGCTGCCCGAGGTGGCGTCGAACGAGGTCACCAAGGTCTTCGCCGACGCTCTCCCGTACGCCAAGGACTCCTCCCAGCAGGTGCGCCTCACCGGGCAGCTCGGCAAGTGGGAGGAGCAGCTCAAGGTCATGTACCAGCAGGTGCTCATCCAGAACCAGCCGGCCGCCGAGGCGCTCGCCGCGTTCACCAAGTCGGCCGAGGGCTTCCTGCGGTGAGGTCACGCACGCTCGCCGGTCGTTACGCGCGGACGGCCTACCTGTTCCTCCTTCCCGCCATCCTGTTCTTCGCGGCCTTCTTCTACCTGCCGATCGGCAACGTCGTGGCCACCAGCCTGCGCTCCGGGCCGCAGGCCGACCAGTGGGCCGGGCTGGGCAACTACACGCAGGCGCTGGCCGACCCGGCGGTGCGGCACTCGTTCCTGGTCACGGTGGCCTTCGCGGTGGCCGTGGTCGTGGGCTCGATCGTGCTCGGGCTGGCCCTGGCGATGGCGCTGGACCAGCCGCTCAAGGGGCGGGTGGCGTTCCGGGTGCTGCTGCTGGTGCCGTACCTGACCTCCGTGGCGATCGTCGGCCTGCTGTGGCGCAACATCCTCGACCCCGAGCTGGGCGTGCTGAACCGGGTGCTGCTCGCGGCCGGGCTGCCCGCGCAGCAGTGGCTCAACACCGCGCCGCTGCTCACGATCGCCGCGGTGACGCTGTGGCAGAGCGTGGGCTACACGATGGTGTTGTTCCTGGCCGGGCTGCAGGGCATCCCCGAGACGTACCACGAGGCCGCCAAGATCGACGGCGCCGACTCGTGGCGGCGCTTCTGGCGCATCACGCTGCCGCTGCTGGCTCCCACGACGCTGTTCGTGTCGGTGATGGCGGTGATCTCGGGGCTGCAGGCGTTCGGGCAGGCGTACATCATCACGGGCGGCGGACCCGGCGACGCCACCGACCTGTCCGTCTTCCACATCTTCAACGTGGCCTTCCGCACCAGGGACTTCGGCTACTCCTCGGCGCAGTCGGTGCTGCTGCTGATCGTGATCGTGGCGTTCACGCTGGTCCAGCTCCGGGCGGGGCGGCGCGGGGAGGTCGTGTACTGATGCGCAGGACGCTGCTCTACCTCCTGCTCGGGACGGCCTCGCTGGTCATGGTGGTGCCGCTGCTCTACATGCTGTCGCTGTCGCTCCAGACCGAGGCCGAGACGCTGTCGGCCGAGGCCGTGGTCTGGCCCGAGTCGCCGCAGTGGGGCAACTACGCCGAGCTGTTCGCCCGCGCGCCGTTCGGGAACTTCATCGTCAACAGCCTCATCGTGGCCGGCGCCATCACGCTGGCGCACCTGATCTTCGACCCGCTGGTCGGGTACGTGTTCGCCAAGTTCCGCTTCCCGCTGCGCAACACCCTGTTCGTGGCGCTGCTGGCCACGCTCATGGTGCCGTTCTTCGTGCGGATGATCCCGCTGTACGTGCTCATGGCCAACCTGGGGTGGCTCAACACGTACCAGGGGTTGATCACGCCGTTCCTCATGGACGCGTTCGGGATCTTCCTCATGCGGCAGTTCATCCAGCCCATCCCCGACGACCTGATCAGCGCGGCCCGCATCGACGGCGCCTCCGAGCTGGGCATCTACCGGCGGATCATCCTGCCGCAGACGCGGCCCGCGCTGGCCGTGCTCGGGCTGTTCACGTTCGTCTTCCAGTGGAACGAGTTCCTCTGGCCGCTGGTCGCCACCACGACGCCCGAGATGCGCACCATTCCCGTCGGGCTCACCCTGTTCAACCAGGAGTACTTCACGTTGTGGCACCTCACGGCCGCGGGCTCGGTGATCCTCTTCGTCCCCACCGCCGTCCTTTTCATCTTCACCCAGCGATACTTCGTGCGCGGCATCGCGCTGACCGGCCTCAAATAGGAGTCATTTCTTGCGTCCGAACGTGATCGTCGTCTTCACCGACCAGCAGCGGTGGGACACCGTCGGCCCCTTCACCCCCAACCTCGACAGGATGGCCAGGCACGGCACGCAGGCCACGGTCGCGCTCACGCCGCAGCCGGTGTGCGCGCCCGCCCGCGCCGCGCTGCAGACGGGCCGCTACCCGACCACGACCGGCGTCCACCGCAACGGCCGCGTGCTGCCGCCCGAGGAGCGCACGCTGGCCCACCACTTCGGCGCGGCCGGCTACGCCACCGGCTACATCGGCAAGTGGCATCTCGGCGGCGACGAGCCCGTCCCGGCCGACCGGCGCGGTGGTTACCGGTCGTGGCTGGCCGCGAACGCGCTGGAGCACACCTCGGACGCCTACCGCACGATCGTGTACGACGAGGCGAACGAGCCCGTGCTGCTGCCCGGCTACCGCTCCGACGCCCTCGTGGACGCGGCCATCAGGTACGTCGCCGACCACCACGAGGAGCCGTTCTTCCTGTTCCTGTCGTTCCTGGAGCCGCACCACCAGAACGAGGTGGACAACTACCCGGCCCCCGACGGCTACGAGGAGCGTTACCAGGGCCGCTGGATGCCGCCGGACCTGGCCGCCCTCGGCGGCACCGCCCACCAGCACATGGGCGGCTACCTGGGGCAGGTCAAGCGGCTGGACGAGGGGCTCGGGCGGCTGCTGGACGCGCTGCGCAGCATGGACCTGCTGGACGACACGATCGTGGCGTACACCTCCGACCACGGCAACCACTTCAAGACCCGCAACGGCGAGTACAAGCGCTCGTGCCACGACGCCTCGCTGCGCGTGCCCCTGGCGCTGCGCGGCCCCGGCTTCGACGGCGGCGGCGCCGTCTCCCGGCCGGTCAGCACCATCGACCTGCCTCCCACGCTCCTGGAGGCGGCCGGGCTGCCCGTCCCCGACGGGATGCAGGGCCGCTCGTTCCTCCCGCTGGTCCGGGACCCCGGGGCGGCGTGGCCCGAGGAGGTGTTCTTCCAGGTGAGCGAGTCGGAGGTGGGACGCGGGATCCGTACCTCGCGCTGGAAGTACTACGCCGTCGCCGAGGACGCCCACCCGTGGGACGACCCCGCCTCCGACCGCTACCGGGAGCAGGCGCTCTACGACCTGGAGAACGACCCGCACGAGCTGGTCAACCTGGCGGGATTCCCGTCGCACGCCGGGGTGGCGGCGGAGCTGCGGGAGCGGCTCGTCCGCCGGATCGCAGAGGCCGAGGGGGCCGAGCCGGTCATCGAAGCGGCCGTCGAGCGACCGGCGCCGCCGCAGGCGATGACCGACCCGGAGGTGCGGCTGAGCGGCTCCAAGCCGGTCCGCTTCGGCCACCAGCGCCCGCCCGGCACACGCTAGGGATCTCCATCGGCGTGGCGAGGGGATTTCGCCCGTTACCCTCCGTAATCTCGCCTGGTGAGCGGAGGGAGAGGTGTCGTGGGTGGTTGGTCGAGTTCGTGGGGTACGGGCGGGCGGGTGTCCCGCCGGGCGTTCGTCACCGGCACATTCGCCAGTGCGCTGGCCGGCGCCGTCCCCCTACTGGGGGGCCCGCCCGCGGCGGCGGAGCCGCGGCCCCGGGCGATGGTGCTGCGGGCCCGGCCCGCGACGGTCACCTTGGGGCGGCGCACGGTGCGCACCTGGACGTACAACGACGAGGTCCCCGGCCCGCAGATCAGGGTCATGGCCGGTGATCGGGTCCGCGCGAAGCTGGTCAACGACCTGCCCGCGGCGACCACCGTGCACTGGCACGGCATCAGGCTCGACTTCCCCATGGACGGCGCGCCGGGGTTCAGCCAGGAGGCGACCCAGCCGGGCAAGACGTTCGACTACGACTTCACCGTGCCCGATCCCGGCACGTACTTCTACCACTCGCACGTCGGCACCCAGCCCGACCGCGGCCTGTACGGCACCCTGGTCGTCCTCGACCCGCGGGAGCCGCTCGACTACGACGAGGAGTTCACCGTCGTGCTCGACGACTGGCTGGACGGCATCGACGGCACTCCCGACGACGCCCTGGCCCGGCTGAACGCCTCCACCGACCACGACGACACCCTGCGCAGCGAGGCGCTAGGCGGCGTGGCGGCGGAGATGGTGCACCCGCTCTACCTGGTCAACGGCCAGGCGCCGGACTCCCCCATGACCTTCCGCACCGCGCCGGGCCGCACGGTCAGGTTCCGGGTGATCAACGCGGCCTCCGACACCGCCTTCCGGGTGGCGCTCGGCGGGCATCGCATGACCGTCACCCACACCGACGGGTTCCCGTGCCGGCCCGTGGACGTGGACACGTTCCTCATCGGCATGGGCGAGCGCTACGACTTCCTGACCCGGCTCGACTCGGGCGCGTTCCCGCTGGTCGCGATAGCGGAGGGCAAGCGGGGGCGGGCGTTCGCGGTGGTGCGGACGGATCGGCGGGCAGAGGCTCCGGCCAGCACCGTCCAGGTGCCGGAGCTGACCGAGCGCATGCTGGCGTACCGGGACCTGGAGGCACCGTCGTCCCTCGATCTCCCCCGCCCGTCCAGGGCCATCACGGTGACGCTCGGCATGCGCCCGTCCGGCAACGAGTGGACGATGAACGACAAGGTCGCCGGCGACCACCTGCGGCTGCGCGTGGACCGGGGGGAGACGGTCCGGCTGATCCTGGACAACCAGTCGCCCATGTGGCACCCGATGCACCTGCACGGCCACACGTTCCAGCTCCGCCTGCCCGACGGCCGCGGGCCGCGCAAGGACACCGTGAACATCAAGCCGCGCCAGCGGCTCCACCTGGACGTGCTCGCCGACAACCCCGGCGAGTGGATGTTCCACTGCCACAACCTGTATCACCAGGAGCAGGGCATGATGGGCGCCATCGGCTACGGCCCCGCCCGGACCCCGGCCCCGGCCCACGCCGGCCACCGTCCCCAGCAGCACGACCGCAAGCGGAAGCATCGCCGCTAACACTGTTCGCACATGCGTACAACGTGCGCTATGGTGAGGGGCATGGCGAAAGACGAGCAGTCCATCCCCTCGGTGTGGGCGCGGCCCCGCCGCGAGCGGGAGCAGCCGGCGCTGAGCCGCGACCAGATCGTGGCCGAGGCCGTCCGGCTGCTCGACGAGGAGGGCATCGACGCCCTGAGCATGCGCCGCCTCGGCAGCCGGCTCAACGCCGGGGCGACCTCGCTCTACCGCCACGTGGCCAACAAGGACGAGCTGATCGAGCTCGCCGTGGACGCGGTCTACGGCGAGCTGCCACTGCCCGAGGAGACCGACGCCACCCGGTGGCGGGAGGTCATCGCGCGCATCGCCCACGGCCTGCGCGCCACGATCCTGCGCCACCCCTGGATGGCCGCCAAGCTCGGCGAGGTGGGGCTGGCCTACCTGGGGCCCAACATGCTGCGCCAGACGGAGCACATGCTCGGCGTCTTCGAGTCCGCCGGGTTCCCGCTCGACGAGGCCGACCAGGCGATGAGCACGCTCGTCGCGTACGTGCTCGGCGTCACCACCAGCGAGGCCGCGATCCTGTCCATGATCGCCCGCAGCGGTCAGACCGAGCAGGAGTGGGTGGAGCACCTGTGGCCGGCGGCCGAGCGGGCCGTGCAGGACTACCCGCGGCTGCGCGCCCGTTACGCCGCGCAGCGCGGCCAGCTCTCCTCCCAGGCCGACCAGGACGGCTTCGAGTACGGCCTCCAGCGGGTCCTCGACGGCCTCCAGTCCCGCCTCGGCTGAACCCCATTTCGAGCCCTGCTCACGTGTGACATAAGCCTGCCATCGGTCTTGCGACGCGGCCTCGGGCTACGGAAGGATCGCCCAATCGAACCCCCCGTTCCCGTATGACCTTGGAGTGGCCGTCGTGCCCACACAGCACGCGAACGTCGAGCAGTTCGGATACCGGCAGGAGTTACGTCGCGGGGTCGGGATGACCGACCTCGTGTCCTACGGCCTGGTGTTCATGGTGCCGATCTCCCCATTCGCGATCTTCGGCTCCGTCTACGCCCGCTCGGGCGGCATGCCGGCCCTGGCGTACCTCGTCGGGATGATCGCGCTGCTGTTCACGGCCGCCTCGTACGCGCAGATGGTCAAGGCGTTCCCGCTGTCCGGCTCGGTCTACAACTACGCCGGCCGCGGCATCGCGCCGCCGGCCGGGTTTCTGACCGGGTGGATGGTGCTGCTCGACTACATCCTCGTGCCGTGCCTGCTCTACCTCGTCGCCTCCATCGCGATGCACGCCATCGTGCCGGAGATCCCCGTGTGGGTCTGGCTGATCGCCTTCGTGGCGCTCAACACCGCGATCAACCTCCGGGGCATCCGCATGACGGTCAAGCTCACCCGGATCATGATCGTGTTCGAGCTGGTCGTGCTGGCGCTGTTCCTCGTGGTCGGCGTCTGGGCCCTGCTCCAGGGCAAGGGCCGCGGGTTCAGCCTCTCCCCGCTGTTCAACCTGGAGACGTTCTCCTGGCCGGTGGTGTTCGCCGCGGTGTCGGTGGCCGTGCTGTCGTTCATCGGCTTCGACGGGATCAGCATGCTGGTCGAGGAGTCCACCGGCGGGTCCGAGCAGGTGGGCAGGGCCATGCGGCTGGCCCTGGTGCTGGCGGGCGTGCTGTTCATCGTGCAGGTGTGGGTGGCCGCGCTGCTGGTGCCCGACCCGGCGGGCCTCCTGCGTCATGGAGGCGACACCGCGTTCTACGACGCGGCCGCGGTGGCCGGCGGCCAGTGGCTCAGGCACCTCACCTCGACCGCCACCGCGCTCTCCTGGGGCGTGGCCAACACCATGGTGGCCCAGGTCGCGGCCTCCCGCCTGCTGTACGCGATGGCCCGCGACCGGCAGCTCCCGTCGTTCCTGGCGAAGGTGTCGGTCAGGCAGTCGGTTCCGGCCAACGCCATCGCGCTCGTCTCCCTGCTGTCCGTCGGCCTCGGGGTCTGGATGTCCACCCGCTCCGACGGCGTCGACCTCCTCAGCAGCCTGATCAGCATGGGCGCCATGGTCGCGTTCATCGTCCTGCACGCGTCGGTGATCGTGCACTACTCGCTGCGCCTCGGCTCGGACGCCATGTGGACGCACCTCGTCGCGCCGCTGATCGGGATGGGGATCCTCGTCTTCGTCGTGATCAACGCCCATGTGATGGCGCAGCTGGTGGGCCTGATCTGGCTCGGCGTCGGCGGCCTGGTGCTGGCCGGCCTGTACGCGCTCGGCCGCCGGCCCACCCTCCAGGGCCTGACCGGACGTCTCTGACGGGCGAGGGGACACCATGAACCGGCTGCCGCTCCACGAGGACCTGTATCTCATCGCGCACGACCAGTCCGGCAAGCCCCTGATCCACCAGTCGTCGATGGCTCTCGGGCTGGCCGGCGCGGTGGTGCTCGAACTGGCCGTCAGCGGTCGCGTCACCGTCGCCGACGGCCAGGCGACCGTCTCCCGCCCCCCGGCCGGCGACACCCCCGTCTCCCTGGCGGACGGCGACGTCAGACTCCTGATCAAGAAGGCGGCGAACGGCCTCTACGACCGCACCCGCGAGGCCCTGGTCGCCTCGGGCGTGCTCGTCAGGGTGAGCAGGCGCCGCCTGGGCATGCTGCCGTACACGCGTCACCAGCTCGCCGACATCGCCTCGGTCGTCCGGGCCTCTTCGGGGGTGCGCTCGGCGGTCGAGGGCTGGAAGCCGCCGGACGCGCGGTGCGCCGCGCTCTGCGGGCTGGTGGCGGTGCTGCGGCTGGAGTCGGAGCTCTACCTCGACCAGCCGGCGAACCGGCTGGTCGGCCGCCTGCGCGAGATCGCCTCGGCCGCCCCGCCCGTGGTGGGCGAGCTGGTCGCGGTCGTGGACACCCTGGTCGGGGAGGCCGCCGTGGCGGTGTACCGCTAGCCATGACCTGAGCCTGGCCCGGCCATCGCCGCGAGGCGGCGGGCGAGCCGGGCGACGGCCTCCCGCAGCTCGGCGGGCTCCAGCACCTCCGCCTCGAAGCCCAGCCGGGCCACGTGCACGGCGAGCCAGTCGAGGTCCTGCCCTCCGGCGACGAGCACGCACCACCCGTCGCGATCGTCCTCGACGCGCCCCACCTGGGGCGGCACCAGCTCCCGCACCCGCTCTGGCGGCGCGTGCAGGCGCACCCGGGCGAGATAGCGGTAGGGCGCCTCGGCCACGGACCGCTGCACGTAGGCGGCCGGGTCAGGATGCTCCCTCGCCCGGAAGCGCCAGGTCGTCGCCTCCGCCTCGTGCATGCGGTCCAGCCGGAAGGTGCGCCAGCCGTCGCGGTCGACGTCCCAGGCCATCAGGTACCAGCGGCGGCCGGTGGAGACCATCCGCACCGGCTCGACCGTGCGCTCGCGCTCCCCGCCGTCGTGCGCGGCGTACCGGAACCGCACCCGCACGGCGTCGCGGCAGGCCCGCGCGAGCATCATCAGCAGCTCCGCGTCGATCTCGACCCCGGGGTCGACGAGGGTCTCGGTGGCGCCGTACACCGCCCGGACCTCGGCGCGCAGCCGGGGCGGCATCACCTGGTCGAGCTTGGCGAGCGCCCGCAGCGCCGCCTCGCCCGCCCCGGCGACCGTGCCTCCCGCCGCCAGCCGCAGGGACACCGCCGTCGCGATCGCCTCCTCGTCGTCGAGGAGCAGCGGCGGCAGCCGGGTGCCCGCGCCGAGCTGGTAGCCGCCGCCGACGCCCGCCGTCGCGTGCACGGGATAGCCGAGCGCGCGTAACCGCTCCACGTCGCGGCGCACCGAGCGGTCGGTGACCCCCAGCTCGGCGGCGAGCTCGACAGCGGTCCAGGACGGCCGGCGCTGCAGCAGCGCCAGCAGCCGCAGCACCCGCTCGGTCGTCGACTCAACAGACACGCGCTCATCGTTCCACAGATCACGGACCGATCCTGTCCGCTATATGCGAGAGGCTTGAGCCATGACCGACCTGCCCTGGAACACCCTGCTCCGAGATCAGACCGACTGGCACTGGACCCATCAGCTGCGCGATCGCCTCGACGGGCTCACCGATGACGAGTACTTCTGGGAGCCGGCGCCCGGCTGCTGGAGCGTGCGGCCGCGCGGCACCGGCGCCGCGCCGGTGCAGGCCGGGGCCGGCGCGATGACCATCGACTTCGCGTTCCCGATGCCCGAGCCGCCGCCGTTGACGACGATCGCCTGGCGGCTCGGGCACGTGATCGTCGGCGTGCTGGCGATGCGCAACGCCTCGCACTTCGGCGCCACGCCGACCGACTACGGGTCGTTCGAGTACGCTCCGACCGCGGACGCGGCGCTGGCCCAGCTCGACGCCGAATACGCCACGTGGCTGGCCGGGGTCGAGTCCCTCGGCGAGGCCGGCCTCGCCCGCCCGTGCGGGGAGGCGGAGGGGCCGTACGCCGAGTTTCCGCTGGCGGCCTTGGTGCTGCACATCAACCGCGAACTGATCCACCATCTGGCGGAGGTCTGCCTGCTGCGCGACCTCTACCTGCACACTCACCGGGAGGCGAGCTGACATGGCCCGCGACGTTCAGATCACTTTCGACTGCGCCGATCCGGCCGGGCTGGCCGCGTTCTGGGCCGAGGCCCTCGGCTACCGGGTGCAGGACCCGCCCAAGGGCTTCGAGTCGTGGGAGCAGGCCCTGGAGGCGATGGGCGTGCCGCCCGAGCGCCGCAACGACGCCTCGGCGGTGATCGACCCCGACGGGGCCGGGCCGCGGCTGTTCTTCCAGCGGGTGCCGGAGGGCAAGCAGGTCAAGAACCGCGTGCACCTCGATGTGCGGGCCGCCCCGGGGTTCGAGGGCGACGCGCGGATGGCGGCCCTGGAGGCGGAGGCCGAGCGGCTCGTCTCCCACGGCGCCACCCGGCTCCAGCGCCACGAGCCCGCTCCCCCGCTCGACGCCGGTCACATCGTGATGGCCGACCCCGAGGGCAACGAGTTCTGCCTCGACTGATCGGCCGCGCCCCCCATGGACGGCGTGAGGTGCGCGGGTTACGCTCCGCTCGCCACAAGATGGGGGGCAATCCATGACTTACACGCTTTTACGCGGGAACTTCGTGATCCGGTACGCGGATCTCCCGCGGCAGGGCCCCGAGCCCGACGGCGACACCGTGAAGTTCCTGCCCGACTCACCCGCGCTGGTGGAGGGGCTGCCGCGGCGCTCCGGCCACCCGCCGAAGATCAACCGCCGCGGCGTGTCCGTGCGCCTGGAGGCCATCGACGCGCTGGAGACCCACTTCGAGGAGACGCACCAGCAGCTCGCCGGGGCCAACGCGGCCAGGGACGAGCTGCTGCGCCTGCTCGGGTTCACGAACGTGCGTTACTGGGAGGACCTGCCCAACAAGGTGCAGTCGGCGGACCAGGACTCCCTCCGCGGGCACGTCCTCACGAACGGGGTCGACGCGAACGGCCGGCTGATCGGGTTCGCCTACGCCGGTGAGCATCCGGGGGCCGACGGGGCCTCGGTGTTCCTGGACCCGGCGCTCGTGGACGCGTCCGCCAACGGCACGCTGCTGGCCGGCGGGCTGGTCTATCCGGCGTTCTACGCGACGCTGCCGGCGCAGCTGCGTACGCACCTGGCGGAGGTGTCGCAGGCGGCCAGGGGGAAGGCCGCCGGCATCTGGCCCGGCTCGACCGCCGACCCCAACGGCGCCGCCACCGTCACCGGCCTGGCCGACGCCGAGGGCCTGGTGATGTGGCCGAAGCTGTTCCGCCGCCTCGTGCCGTACCTCGCGGCCGGTTTCACCGACTTCGACGGCTTCGACGCCTGGCTGCGCGCGGACCCGGTCAACCGGGACGACGAGGTGTTCCTGCTCACCAACCTCGAACGCGGCAACCTGCACGACGTGATCAAGGGGGCCGGGCAGCAGATCCAGCTCACGGTGTGGCCGGAGGAGTTCATCATCGCCCCGGACCCGGCGCCGCCGGGCACCGTCGTCAATCCGCCGCCGGTCGCGAGCCGTTGACGCACTGGAGTGGGGGGGCCGGGGCGCGCACAGCGCCCCGGCCCTGCCGTGTCCGCGCGCTGAACACCGGTTGACGGGAGGCCTCCGAACCGCTTACGGTTCCGGCGATATCGGTGAAATATATCGATATAGATCCGAAACTTTCGGAGGCGTCATGTTTCGTGGAGTCGTCGCGGTCGCCTTGCTCGGCCTCCCTGCGGTGAATCCCTCCCAGCCCCCCGCCATCACCGTGAACGAGCACGTCAGGCACCAGGAGATCGACGGCTTCGGCATCTCCCAGGCGTTCCGGCGCAACGAGCTGCTCAAGGCGCTGCCGGAGTCGCAGCAGCGCGAGGTCCTGGACCTGTGGTTCGACCGCGAGAAGGGCGCCGGGCTCAGCATCCTGCGCCTCGGCATCGGCTCCTCCCCCGCCGGGAGCCCGTACGACCACATGGTGTCGATCCAGCCCGAGGACCCCGGTGGCCCGGACGCCCCGCCCAAGTACGTGTGGGACGGCGACGACAACAGCCAGGTGTGGGTGGCCAAGGCGGCCCAGGCGTACGGCGTGAAGCGGTTCTTCGCCGACGCCTGGAGCGCGCCCGGCTACATGAAGGACAACGGCGACGACAAGGGCGGCGGCACGCTGAAGCCGGAGTGGCAGCGGGCGTACGCGAACTACCTGGTGGCGTACACGAAGTTCTACGCCAAGGAAGGCATCAAGATCACCGACCTGGGGTTCACGAACGAGCCCGACTGGACGGCCACGTACGCCTCCATGCGCTTCACCCCGGAGCAGGCCGCCCAGTTCGCCAAGGTGCTGGGCCCGGTGGCCAAGGGCGTGCACGTGACCTGCTGCGACTCCTTCGGCTGGAACCAGGCGAAGGCGTACACGGCCGCGATCGAGGCCGACCCCGAGGCCCGCCGCTGGGTGAAGACCCACACGGGGCACACCTACGCCAGCCCCGTGGACGCGCCGCTGCCGACGACCAGGAAGACCTGGATGTCGGAGTGGAACCCGAACGGCAGCACCTGGAACGAGAGCTGGGACGACGGCAGCGGCTACGACGGCTTCGCGATCGCGCAGGCCGTCCACGACGCGCTCACGCTGGGGAACGTCAGCGGCTACGTCTACTGGCTGGGCGGCTCGCGCGGCGCGACCCGGGCGCTGCTGCAGCTCGACGACACGGCGAAGACGTATCGCGTGTCGAAGCGGCTGTGGGCACTGGCGGCGTACAGCAGGTTCATCCGGCCGGGCGCGGTCAGGCTGGACACGGCGGCGGGGGATCCGGCGCTGAAGGTCTCCGCGTTCCGCAACCCGGACGGCTCGCGCGTCGTCGAGGTGCTCAACACGGGCACCGCGCCGGTCACGTGGCAGGGCGTGCGCGGCCGGGCGACCGCGTACCTCACGGACGGCGCCAACTCGCTCACCCCGTCCCCGGTGACGGGCCGCACGGTGACGCTGCAGCCGCGGGCGCTCACCACGATCGTCATCCGCTGAGGAGGCCGCGGGAGCCCGGGCAGGTGCCGGCCCGGGCTCCCGTCACGAGCGGGGCGGTCAGCCCTTCGAGCCGGTGGTGGCGATGCCCTGGATGAACTGCCGCTGCAGGAACACGAAGACGGCGATCACCGGGAGCGAGGCGATGAGCGAGCCGGCCATCAGCACGGGATAGTCCGTCTGGTACTGGCCCTGGAGCGCGGCCAGCCCCGCCGACAGCGTCATCTTGTCCGGGTCGGTGTTGACCACCAGCGGCCAGAACAGGTCGTTCCAAGCCCACAGCAGCACCAGGATGGCCAGCGCCACCAGGCCAGGCCGGGCCAGCGGCAGCATGATCGACCAGTAGATGCGCACCGGCCCGGCGCCGTCCAGCCGGGCGGCCTCCTCCAGCTCGCGCGGCAGCCCGAGGAAGAACTGCCGCAGCAGGAACACCCCGAAGGCGCTGAACAGCCCCGGCACGATGATCGCCTGCAGGCTGTTGAGCCAGCCGAGCGACGACATGATCTGGTACTGCGGGATCACGAAGAGCTGCGGCGGCACCATGAGCACCGACAGGAAGACGCCGAAGAGCAGGTTCCTGCCGGGAAAGCGCAGCCGGGCGAAGGCGTAGGCGGCCATCGAGCAGAACAGCACCTGCCCCGCCACCCGCCCCGCCGCCATCACCACGGTGTTGAGGAACTGGTCGCCGAACGGCAGCAGCTCGAAGACCTTCGCGTAGTTGTCCCACCGCCACTCCGGCAGCAGGCTCGGCGGCACCCGGGTGGCGCCGCTGAGCGTCTTGAGCGAGGTGACGGCCTGCCACACGAACGGGGCCACCATCGCCAGCGACGCCGCGGCCAGCACCGCGTGCACGCCGAACGACCGACGACGCTCAGACATAGTGCACCCACCTGCGCTGGAGCCGGAACTGCAGGACCGTCAGCGCCGCGATGAGCAGGAGCAGCGCGATCACGATGGCGGCGGCGTAGCCGCGGTCGTCGGTGACGAAGGCGCGCTCGTAGAAGAGCTGGACCACCGTCTGGAGCCGCGAGTACGCCGGGTTGGCCCGCGCCGCCTGCCCGGACCCGGTCATCACGAAGACCAGGTCGAAGAGCTGCAGCGAGCCGATCACGGACACGATCGAGATGAAGAACGCGGTCGGCGACAACATCGGCAGCGTGACCGAGAAGAACTGCCGGACGCGACCGGCCCCGTCCAGGCTCGCCGCTTCGTACAGCTCCTTCGGGATGGCCTGCATCCCGGCCAGGAAGATGATCAGGTTGTAGCCGATGCTGCTCCAGATCCCCACCACGACCAGCGCGTACATGGCCGTGTCCGGATCGGCGATCCAGTTGGGCCCGTCCACGCCGACGACCGCGAGCACCTGGTTGACCAGGCCGTAGTCGCCGTTGTAGAGCCACCGCCAGAGCATGGCGACCGCGACCGGCATGGTGACCACGGGCAGGAAGAAGGCCGTCCGGTACACGGCCACGCCCCGCAGCCCCGGCAGGTTGAGCAGCGCGGCGAACACGATGGCCAGCGGGATCCCCACCAGGCCCAGCCCGGTGTAGGCGAGCGTGTTGAGCACGGCCCGGCCCACTTCCGGGTCGGCGACGAGCCGGAGGTAGTTGTCCAGACCCGTCCAGGTGTGCCCCCCGAACGCGCCCCACTCCGTGAAGGAGAAGTACGCGGTCTGGAGCACCGGCCAGAGGTAGAAGATCGCGAGCCCGAGCCCGGTGGGGGCGATGAACACGTACCCCCACAGGGCTTCGGTGCGCGGCGGACGTCTCCTCGCCGCGTGAGCCGCCCTGGTGAGGCGCTTCTCGGCGGTGGCGGTCACGTCACTCCTTGGCCAGCAGCTCGTTCATCCCGGCCGCGAGGTCCGCGGCCGCCTTCTCGATCGGCACCTCGCCGGTCCACGCCTTGGTGAGGTGGGTCAGCTCGGCCTCCTGCCAGGCGGCGGTGTTCTTGGAGACGGGATACGGCACCGCGTACGCGACGGCGTCGAGGAAGACCTGCAGCTTCAGCTCGGGATGGGCGGCCGCCCACGCGCTCTGCGTGCCGTTGTACGCCGGGATCGGCCCCTTCTTGCCCAGCAGGTCGGCGGCCGGCTTGGAGCCGAGGAACTTGACGAACTCCCACGCCTCGGCCGGGTGCTCGGTCTTGGCCGACATGACGTTGGCGACGCCGTGGATGATCGTGGCCTGCTTCTCGCCCTTGGGGAGCGGGGCCACGTCCACCTTGTCCTTGGTGTAGTCGTTCTTGGTGAACTCGGCCACGTCCCAGGAGCCGCCCCAGTACATCGCCAGCTTGCCGGCCTCGAAGAGCTGGATCGGGGCGGTGTCGGTCATGGTCTTGAGGTCGGGCGACTGCCCGCCGGCGATCAGGTCGGTCCAGAACCGCAGGCCCTCGATGGTCTTGGGGTCGTCGTAGCCGGACTTGCGGCCGTCGGGCGAGATCACGTGGCCGCCGGCCTGGTAGATGGTGTTGTACTGGTACTCCTGGAAGCTCGTGAGCTCCGCGCCGATCGCGTGGACGCCCTTCTTGGCGTCGGTGAGCTTGGCGGCGGCGGCCTTGAAGTCGGCCCAGGTCCAGTCGGCTGCCGGATATTTCACCTTCGCGGCGTCGAAGAGCGTCTTGTTGTACCAGACGCCGATGGTGTCCATGTCCTTCGGCAGGCCGTACAGCTTGCCGTCGTAGGTGTAGAGGTCGACCAGCGGCTTGGGGTAGACGGAGCTGTCGACCTGCTCCTCGATGGGCTTGATGACGCCGTTGGAGGCGTACAGCTGGAAGTTGGGGCCGTTCATCCAGAAGACGTCGGGGGCCGCGCCGCCGGTCACCGCCGCCTTGAGCTTGGTCCAGTAGTCGGCCCATGGCGTGACCTGGACGTCGACGGCGATGTTGGGGTGCGTCTTGGTGAACTCGGCGGCCAGCTCCTGCATGACCGCCTGCTGGGTGGCGTCCCAGACGCCGTAGGACAGCGTCACCTTCTCCTGCGACCGCGCACCCGTGCCAGCCTGCTCACCGCCCGCGCACGCGGAGGCCAGCAACGCCGCGCAAAGGAGCGCCGCACCGCTCCGTGCCGACTTCCACATCTCCCGTGTCCTCTCCTAGAACGTGGGAGTAATGATGGAGTCCAGTGAAATTTTCTTCAAGGGCCTCCTTTGTTACAGATGGCTCACGAGCGGGGTGCGGCCGTCGAGCAGGCGGTCCTCGACGTCGTCGAGCGCGATCCGGACGGCGCCGAGCACCACGGCCTCGTCGCCCAGCGCGGACATGAGGACCTCGGGCGTGCGGATGCACCAGCGGTCCAGCTCGCGCTTGAGCGGCTCGATGAGCACGTCGGCCGAGCGGGAGTAGCCGCCGCCGACCACGACCATCTGCGGGTCGAGCGCCAGGACCAGGGCGGACACGCCGAGCGCCAGGTCCCTGACGTAGCGGCGCACGGCCGTGACGGCCGCCCGCTCACCCGCCCGGGCCGCCGCGAACACGTCGCCCGCCTCGCCGCTGGCGGCCTTGAGGTGCTCCTGGGCGCGGATCCAGCCGAGCGCGGGCAGCGCGCCGATCTCGCCCGAGGCGTTGGCGAAGCCCCGGTGCACCTTGCCGTCGATGACCAGGCCGGCGCCGGTGCGGAGCCCGGCCAGCAGGAACACCATGTCCTTGGCGTAGCGGGCCACGCCGCGCCAGCACTCGGCCCCGGCGGCGAGCTTGCTGTCGTTCTCGACCAGGACGGGGCCGGGGACCAGCCGGCGTACGTGGGCGGCCAGGTCGACGCCGGTCCACTCGGGCAGCGCCTCCGACAGCATCACCCGGCCCGCGCCGTCCACCAGGCCCGTCGTGCCGACGCCGGCGGCCCAGACGTCGCCCGCGGCCAGGCCGGCGCCCTCCAGGCACGCGGCCACCGCGGCGTCCACCGCCTCCAGCCGCTCCGGCCTGCCCATCTCCGGCGTCACCGGGACGGCGGCCCGGTCGCCGACGTTCCCGTCGAGGTCGGCGACGACGGCGCGGATCTTGTGGCCGCCGATGTCGACGCCGAGCACCCGCCCCGCGTCCGCCCTGAAGCGGTAGCGCCTGGCCGGGCGGCCAACGCTGCCCGCGGTGGCGCCCGCCTCCGCCACCCAGCCCTTCTGCAGCAGCTCGCGGACCACGTCCTCGGCGGACGCGCGCGACAGGCCGGTGCGCTTGGCGACCTCGGTGAGCGTGAGCGAGGGCCCGCCCCGCAGCGCCTTGATCACGGCGAGCGCGTTGAGCTGCCTGAGCCGCGACAGGTCACCGCCGCTCAGATCCTCGCCCATGGACGCCCCTTGCCGTCAGCCAGCCGACTCCTAATAATGATGGTCTCCATGATATTTCGCCGGGAAGGTTCCATGACTGAGGTGACTCTAGCCGTCGTCGGCGGCGGCCTGCGAGGGCTGACCTACGCCCGCCACGCGCACGCCACGGGCGCGGGGCGGGTGGTGGCGGTCGCGGAGCCCGACCCCCGGCGCCGCGCCGCGTTCGCGGCGGAGTTCGGCGTCCCGGCCGAGTCGGCGTTCCCCGGGTGGAAGGAGCTGGCGGCGGCGGATCGGCTGGCCGACGCGGTCGTCATCGCCACGCAGGACCAGCTGCACACCGACCCCGCGGTGGCGCTGGCGGACCTCGGTTACCACATTCTCCTGGAGAAGCCGATGGCGCCGGACGAGCGGGAGGCGGCACGGATCGCCGAGGCCGCCAGGCGCAACGGGATCATGCTGGCCGTGTGCCACGTGCTGCGGTACACGCCATACACGCGGGCCGTGCGGGACCTGCTCGACTCCGGCCGGATCGGGCGGCTGATCAGTGCCCAGCACCTCGAGCCGGTGGGGTGGTGGCACCAGGCGCACTCCTTCGTCCGCGGCCACTGGCGCCGCCAGGACACCTCGGCGCCGATGCTCCTGGCCAAGGCGTGCCACGACATCGACTGGCTCGTGCACCTCTTCGGCCGGCCGCCCGCGCGGGTGTCGTCGTTCGGCTCCCTGTCCCACTTCCGCGCCGAGGACCGCCCCGCGTCGGCCGCGGACCGGTGCGTGGACTGCCCCCTGGAGCCGTCCTGCCCGTACTCGGCGCCGCGGCTCTATCTCGGGTGCCTCGGGGACCCGTCGAGCGAGTTCTGGCCGCTGTCGGCCGTCACGCCCGGGCGCACGCGGGAGGCCGTGCTGGAGGCGCTCCGGGTGGGGCCGTACGGGCGGTGCGTGTACGCGTGCGACAACGACGTGGTCGATCACCAGGAGGTGGTGATGGAGTTCGACGACGGGGCGACGTGCTCGTTCACGATGAGCGCGTTCACGCCGATGGAGGACCGGCGGACGCGGTTGTTCGGCACCCACGGCTACGTCGACGGCGACGGCCGCACCCTGCGCGTGGTCGACTTCCGCACGGGCGAGGAGGAACTCGTCGACACGACCGCGCGGGGATCTTCGGCGGGTGCCGGGGCGGCGGAGAGCTCGGCGGGCGCCTCGGAGGGGGCCTCGGCGGCGGACGGGCACGGTGGCGGGGACGAGGGCCTGGTGGACGCCTTCCTCGCCGCCGTCGCCTCGGGCGACCCGTCGCCGCTACGCTCGGACGCGTTCGAGAGCCTCATGACCCATCGCGTGGTGTGGGCCGCCGAGCAGGCCCGCCGCACGGGTTCGGTCGTCACGTTCGCCCCCCACGCGTGAAGCGCCGCTGGGGGGCGGGTGGGGGCTAGCCCCAGACCTCCTGGGCCGTCTCGACGATCAGGCGGAGCTTGGCGAACTGCTCGTCGGCCGTGAGCTGGTTGCCCTCCACCGTCGAGGAGAACCCGCACTGCGGCGACAGGCAGATCTGGTCGAGGTCGACGAACTTGGCGGCCTCGTCGATCCGCCGCTTGAGCGTGTCCTTCGACTCCAGCTCGCCCCGCTTGGTCGTGACCAGCCCCAGCACCACCATCTTCCCCGGCGGCACGAAGCGCAGCGGCTCGAAGCCCCCGGACCGCTCGTCGTCGAACTCCAGGAAGAACCCGTCCACCTTCAGCTCGCCGAACAGCGCCTCCGCCACGAAGTCGTACCCGCCCGAGGCGGCCCAGGAGGAGCGGAAGTTCCCACGGCACATGTGGGTGGTGATCGTCATCCCGGCGGGCTTGGCGGCCAGGGCGGCGTTGATCTGCTTGATGTAGCGCAGGTGCATGTGCTCGGCGTCGTCCCCGCGCGAGCTCAGCTCCGCCCGCTGGGCCGGGTCGTTCAGGTACGCCAGGCTCGTGTCGTCGAACTGCAGGTACGTGCACCCCAGCGCGCCGATCCTGCGCACCTGCTCGGCGTAGGCCGCGCTCAGGTCCCGCCAGAACTCCTCCACGTCCGGGTAGACCTCGGGGTCGATGGCCGCCGGCCCGCCCCGGTAGTGGACCATGCTCGGCGAGGGGATGGTCAGCTTCGGCACGACCCCGCTGTTACGGCTGGTGGCGGTGTCGCGCAGGAACGCGAAGTCGTCGGCGAAGATCGGCTCGTTCAGCCGGATCCGCTCGTGCACGCGCAGCGCCGCCGGGGTGAACTCGATGTCCCCCTGCTCGTTGTGGAAGCGCACCGTGATGTGCTCGTCGCTGGCCTGGCCGATGCCGCCGAGCCGGTAGATGAAGTCCATGTGCCATGAGGCCCGCCGGAACTCGCCGTCGGTGGCGCTCTGCAGCCCGACCTCCTCCTGGCGGCGTACCACCTCCCTGATGGCCTCGTCCTCGGCCTCCCGCAGCGCGTCGCCCGTGAGGGTCTCGCGGGCGCGGAGCAGCGCGGGCGGGCGGAGCAGGCTGCCGACGTGGTCCGCGCGGAACGGTGGCGAGGTGCGCATCGAAGATCATCTCCTCTGGTCGTCAAG
Source organism: Nonomuraea sp. NPDC003709 (assembly GCF_040610775.1). Lineage (NCBI taxonomy): Bacteria > Bacillati > Actinomycetota > Actinomycetes > Streptosporangiales > Streptosporangiaceae > Nonomuraea > Nonomuraea sp. NPDC003709. The sequence goes on from NZ_JBEXMW010000015.1 coordinate 348,225, forward strand.
GTTGTGCCCGTAGAGCTGTCTGAGGTGGGCTTTGAGCAGCTTGCCCGCCGCGTTCTTCGGCAACTCAGGGACGAATTGCAGATATTTCGGGATTTTGAAGCGGGCCAGGCGGCCGTCCAGGTACGCCAGCAGCTCATCGGGCTCGATCGCGGCGTCCGGGGCCGGCACGACCAGCGCCTTGCCCACCTCGCCCCACGTGTCGTCCGGCACGCCGATCACCGCGCACTCGGCGACCGCCGCGTGCCCGAACAGGACGCTCTCCACCTCGGCGGGATAGATGTTCTCGCCACCGGAGATGATCACGTCCTTGAGGCGGTCGGAGATGCGCACGTAGCCGTCCTCGTCGGCGATGCCGACGTCGCCCGAGCGGAACCAGCCGTCCGCCGACAGCACCTTCGCGGTCTCCTCCGGCCGCCGCCAGTAGCCGGTCATGATGTTGGGCCCCTGTACGTACACCTCGCCCGGCTCACCGGGACCCGCCGGGGAGCCGTCGGGCGCGACCAGCCGTACGTCGGAGAAGAAGCACGGCACCCCGGCCGAGCCCGCCTTGGCGATCGAGTGCTCGGCCCCGAGGAAGAGAGCGCCGGGCGCCGTCTCGGTCATGCCGTACCCCTGCAGGAACGTCAGCCCCCGATCCTGATAGATCCGGATCAGCGGCTCGGGCACCGGCGCTCCCCCGCACAGCAGGTGCCGCAGGCTCGACAGGTCTGCCCCCGCCCAGCGCGGCGACCGCGTGAGGAAGCCGAACATCGACGGCACCCCGAACATCACGGTCACCCGCTCCGCCTCGATCAGGTCGAACGTCCGGTCCACGTCGAAGGAGGGCTCCAGGATGACCCGGCCGCCCTTGAGCACGGTCGGCACCAGCGTCTGGGCCAGCGCCGCGATGTGGAACAGCGGCGCGCTGACCAGCGTGACCTCGTCGTGCGCGAGCGGCACGTCGACCAGCAGGTTGAAGGTGTTCCAGGTCAGGTTGGCGTGGGTGAGCATGGCCCCCTTGCAGCGTCCCGTCGTCCCGGACGTGTACATGATCAGGCACACGTCGTCCTGGCGCACCGGCTCGTCGATCGGCTCGGGCGAGCCGGAGGCGAGCAGCGCCTCGTAGTCGGTGACGTGCCGCCCCGGGAGCCCCTCGCCGTCCTGCTCCTCGCCCAGCACAAGGACCGACGCCTGCGCGTCCTCCAGGATGTAGCGCAGCTCCGGCCGGGCCAGCCGGGCGTTGAGCGGCACGAACACGGCCCCCACCAGCCCCGCCGCGAAGAACGTCTCCACCAGCGCGGGCTGGTTGACCCCGAGGAAGGCGACCCGCTCGCCGCGCCCCACGCCGAGCGCCGAGGCCAGCCGGTACGTCCGCTCGCTCAGCTCACGGTACGTGCGGTCATGTCCCCGGTACGTCACCGCCACCCGTTCGGGCGTCATACGGGCCCGGCGTGCGGGCCATGAGCCAATCCCCTGATTCCGCATCGGCGCTCCTTGACGCTCAAGCCATCAAGTTAGGCCACTGGGCGATGGCTGTCACCGTCCTGCCCAAGTTTCATCCGGCACAACGTCGAGGAGCCGCTCCGCGATCCGCCCCGCCTCCGGCCTGAACCGCTCGTGCAGCGTGTGGCACACCCGCTGGGCCTTCTCCGCCGGCCAGTCGTGCGGCAGGTACCGCAGCGGCAGCCGCGGATCGGCCCTGATGATCTGCAGCCAGCCGGTCAGCAGCGTCAGCGAGCGCGCCAGGTCGTCGGGCGCGTCCGGCGCCGGATCGGCCCGGTCCCAGCGGCGCAGGAACTCCCGGTAGCGCTCGCCCAGGCCCGACAGGTCGTAGGCGTCACCGACCAGCGCCTGCATGTCGGTGGGGCGCCGGGGCTCGGCGGCGAAGACCTTCACGTTCGCGCCGAGGTCCTCGATCACGTGCGCGGCGTCCACGTCGCCGGGAGCGATCCACAGGCCGTTCTGCAGCGGCCCGAACCCGGCCCAGACCAGCCGCGAGCGCAGCTCGTGCCGCTCCCGCTGCCAGGACTCGGGCAGCGAGAAGCCGATCAGCGTCCAGCGGTCCTCGTCCGCGTCGTTGACGACGCCGCTGTGCCAGATGCGCCGCTCACCGTCCTTGAGCACCTCGGTGCTCGTCGGGGTGAGGCCGAAGTACATGCGGCGGCCCGAACGCTGGCGGCGCAGCAGGCCGCGGCGGACCATCCGGGTCAGCGTCGAACGCGTCGCCTCCTCCGAGATCCCGACCTTGCCGAACGCCTCGATGAAGCTGCCCGAGGACACGCAGATCCCGCGGCCGTACACGTGGTCGCCGAGGAACGTCAGAATCACCGACTGAGGCCGCATCTCAGCCCTCCCCGCATCTTGGGCATTCTATTGACAGCCGTAATATATCTGCCTACATTCAGGGCCACATCCCAGGAGGTCCTGAATGCGCAGGCTGCTCCCGTCTCTGGTTTGTCTCGCGTTGGCCGCGACCGCCTGCGGCGGTGATTCAGGCGGCGGTGCTCAAGACCCGATCAAGGTCGGCCTCATCGTCTCCCTCACCGGCAACTACACGCCGCTGGGCAGCGAGGACAAGAAGGCCGTCGAGCTGGCCGTCGAGCAGGTCAACGGGCAGGGCGGGCTGCTCGGCCGCAAGGTGGAGCTGGTCGCGCGCGACGACAAGACCGCCCCCGACCAGGGCATCGTGGCCTACAACCAGATCAAGGGCGACATCGACGTGCTGATCGGCCCGGTGTTCTCCAACTCGGCGCTGGCGGTCGAGCCGCTCGCGCAGCGTGACAAGATGCCGTACCTGTCGCTGGCCCCCGCCCAGGAGCAGGTCGAGCCGATCAAGTCGTACATCTTCGTCACCCCCGCCCTGTCCGGCATGTACGCCGAGCGCTACCTGCAGTACATCCAGGCCAAGGGCATCAAGACGATCGCCGTGGCCTGGGACTCCAAGAGCGCCTATTCGGTCTCCGGCCACAAGTCGATGATCGCGCTCGCCTCCAAGTACGGCGTGAAGGTCGCCGTGGACGAGCCGTACGAGACGACCACCTCCGACTTCAGCCCGCTCTTCACCCACGTGCGCGACTCCGCCGCCGAGGCGCTGGTGTTCTGGGGCTCGGGCGCGCCCGGCGTGACGGCGGCCAAGCAGTACGTGGCCTCGGGGCTCAAGACGCCGCTGTTCCTGACCGCGTCGCAGGCCAGCAAGCTGTGGCTGGAGCCGATGGGCGGCGCGGCCGAGGGCATGACGGTGCAGAGCGCCATCGGCGTCGTCGGCGAATATCTGCCCGACGGCAAGCAGAAACAGGTCATCGAGCAGATGGCCAAGCCGTACCAGCAGAAACACGGCTATCCGCCACCGCAGTTCGCGCAGGACGGCTACAGCGCGAGCCTGCTGCTCTTCGAGGCGATCAAGAAGGCGAACAGCACCGACAAGGCCAAGGTGCAGCAGGCCCTGGAGAGCATGGACCTGGTCACGCCCAACGGCCGCTTCCGCTACTCCCCCACCGACCACTCCGGGCTCTCCCCCGAGTTCATCTCGGTCAACACGGTGCAGAACGGGAAATTCGTTCCCACCGACTGGGCCAAGGAGCAGCTCACCAAGACCGTCGGTGCGGGGTAGCGGGTGCTGACGGTCACCGGGCTCTCCCGCTCCTTCGGGGGCGTCTACGCCGTCCGCGACGTGTCCCTGGCCGTCGCGGACGGCGAAGTCTGCGGCGTCATCGGGCCGAACGGGGCGGGCAAGTCCACGCTGTTCAACCTCATCACCGGGCATCTGACGGCCGACCACGGCCAGATCTCGTTCCGCGGGCACCGGGTGGACCGGCTCGCGCCGCACCGGCGGGCCAGGCTCGGCATGTCGATCGTGTTCCAGGCGGCCAGGGTGTTCCGCGGCATGACGGTCAGGGAGAACGTCATGGTCGGGATGCACGGCCGTACCGGTGCGGGGTTCGTGTCGGCGGCGCTGCGGCTGCCGCGGCACCGGCGCGACGAGCGCGAGATCACCGCCGAGGCGGATGCCGTGCTGAGCCGCGTGGGGCTGGCCGAGTGGGCGGACCGGCCCGCCGACCTGCTGCCCATCGGGCAGCAGCGGGCGCTCCAGCTCGCCCGCGCCCTGTGCGCCCGGCCCCGGCTGCTGCTGCTCGACGAGCCCGCCTCGGGGCTGCGCGGCCAGGAGCGCGAGCGGCTCGCGGCGCTGGTGGAGGAGCTGCGCGCGGACGGGCTGACGATCCTGCTCGTGGAGCACGACGTCGCGTTCGTGACCCGGCTGGCCGACCGCGTGGTGGTGCTCGACCTGGGCCGGGTCATCGCCGACGGCTCGCCCGCCGAGGTGCGGGCCGATCCGCTGGTGCTCGCCGCCTACCTCGGGCAGACCGCATGATCGACGTCAAGGACCTGGTCGTCTCGTACGGCACCGCGACCGCGCTCGACCACGTCACGCTCACGGTGGGGCGGGGCGAGATGGTCGCCCTGCTCGGCCCGAACGGCGCGGGCAAGTCCACGCTGGCCAACACCCTCGCCGGGCTGCTCCGGCCCGCCGCGGGCACGGTCGGGATCGGGGGCAGGCTGGCGCTCATCCCGGAGGGCCGCCAGCTCTTCCCGGACCTGTCGGTCGCCGACAACCTGGCCCTGGGCGGGTGGCGATCGGGCCTGCGGGATCCCTCGTCCGTGTACGACCTGCTCCCCCGGCTGGCGGAGCTGGCCGGGCGGCAGGGAGGGGTGCTGTCGGGGGGCGAGCAGCAGATGGTGGCGTTCGGGCGGGCCCTGATGTCGCGGCCCGAGGTGCTCGTGGTGGACGAGCTCTCCCTGGGCCTGGCCCCGAACGTGACCGCCGACCTGGCCGGCCACCTCGCCGAGCTGAACCGGGAGCAGGGACTGACCGTGCTGCTCATCGAGCAGAACGCGCGGCTGGCGTTCGACCTGTGCGGGCGGGCCTACGTGCTGGAGTCCGGCCGGATCGTGGCTGAGGGCGAGTGCGCGGAGCTGGCCGGCGACCCTCGAGTGGCCAGCGCGTACCTGGGCGGGGCGATCACATGAGCGCCTTCCTCACGTACCTGCTGAACGGGCTCGCGGTCGGGTGCGCGGTCGCGCTCATCGCCAGCGGCCTGGTCGTGATCCACCGGGTCACGGGCGTGGTGAACTTCGCGCAGGGCACGTTCGCGGTCGTGGCCGGGCTGTGCACGTCGTCGCTGCTCGGGCTCGGGTTCCCGCACGGGCTGAGCGAGCTGGCCGCCGTCCTGGTCGCGGCGCTGGCGGGGCTGCTGACCGGCCTGGCCGCCATCGGCCGGCGGGGCACCACGCCGCTGTCGTCCCTGATCGTGACGCTCGGCGTGGGCGTGCTCGCGTACGCCGTCGAGATCGTCCTGTGGGGCGACCAGCCGCGCTCGGCGCCCGGCCTGGCGGGCTCGGTGACGCTGGCGGGCGCGCGCGTCCAGACGCAGCACCTGCTGGTCATCGGCGTGACGGCGGCCGCGTTCGCGCTGCTGGCGCTCTTCTTCGGGCGCACCTACCTGGGCAAGGCGCTGACAGCGTGCGCCTCCAATCCGTACGCCGCCCGCGTGGTCGGGATCGACACGCGGCTGATGGGGCTGCTGGCGTTCGCGCTGGGCGGGCTGCTCGGCGGGATCGCCGGGGTGCTGGTGACGCCGCTGCGGCCGATCTCGTTCGACACCGACGTCACGCTCATCGTGAACGCCTTCGCCGCGGCCGTCTTCGGCGCGCTCACCCGGCCCGTGATCACGCTGGCCGGAGCGCTGCTGCTGGGCGTGGCCGAGACCATGGCCGCCGGGTACGGCTACGGATCGCACCAGCTGGAGGTGGCGCTGGGTCTCATGATCGTCGTCATGATCGTACAGGCGAGCCGGCGCTCGGCCATCTCCCAGGAGCAGACATGATCCGCCTGGTGGCCGGGCTGCTGGTCGCGGCCGTGACGCTGGCCCTGCCCGCGGTGCTCGACGACAGCGCGCTGGCCGTGTACATCCTGCTCGGGCTGGCCGCGATGGTCACCGTCGGGGTGTCGCTGCTGATGGGCTACGCCGGGCAGGTGTCGCTGGGCCAGGGCGCCTTCTACGCCGTCGGCGCCTACACCGCCGCGCTGCTGTCCCTGCACGGCGTGCCGCCCCTGGCCGGGCTGATCGCCGCACCCGTGGTGGCGGCCGCGGCGGCGCTGGTGATCGGCGTGCCGCTGCTGCGGCTGCGCGGGCACCATCTGGCGTTCGCGACGCTGGCCATGCAGCTCATCCTGCTCTCGCTGGCCGGGCAGCTGGAGGTCACCGGCGGGGACATCGGGCTGCAGGCCATCCCGCAGTTCTCGGTCGGGTCGTTCGAGGCGGGCGGCGCGTCCGCGTACGCGTACCTGACCTGGATCGGGCTGGCGCTGGTGATGCTGGTGACCCGGAACGTGATCACCTCGCGGCCGGGCCGCGCCCTGCGCGCGCTGGCCACCAGCGAGACCGCCGCCGCGTCCTCGGGGATCCCGGTCGGGCGGTACAAGCTGGTGGTGTTCGCGCTGTCGGCGGCGTTCGCGGGGCTCGCGGGCGGGATCTACTGCTTCTACACGGGGTACGTGGCGCCGGGCTCGTTCCCCGTGCTCATCTCGATCCAGTACATCGTGATGGCCGTGGTCGGAGGGCTGGGCACGATCTGGGGCGCCGTGGTCGGCGCGACCGCGATCACGCTGCTCGTGCAGGGGCTGAACAGCCTGGCCGCGCTGCCGGGGATGCCGTCGTACGCGCCCGGCGTGCTGTCGTACGCCGTGTACGCGCTCGTCCTCATCCTGGTCGTGCTCTTCCTGCCCCGCGGCCTGCTCCCCGCCGTCTCCGACCGCATCAACCGGGACCGCCGGGGGATGATTCATCGGTGACCGTTGAGAAGGCGTCGAACGTCGGTCCGTCGGGCATCGAGGTCGCGTACGAGCGCCTCGGCGACCCCCAGGCCCCGCCCGTGCTGCTGGTGATGGGCCTCGCCGGACAGCTGATCAACTGGCCGGACGGCCTCTGCGCGGAGCTCGTCGACCGCGGCCTGCACGTCGTCCGGTTCGACAACCGCGACTCCGGCCTGTCCACGCACCTCCACGACGCGCCGCCACCCGACCTGCCGGCGGCGCTCGCGGGCGACGCGTCCTCGGCCTCCTACACGCTCTCCGACATGGCGGCCGACACCGTCGGCCTGCTCGACGCGCTCGGCCTGGACAGCGCCCACGTGGTCGGCGCCTCGATGGGCGGGATGATCGCCCAGACGATCGCGATCGAGCGTCCCGGCCGGGTCCGGTCGCTGACGTCGATGATGTCCACCACGGGCGACCCGTCCGTGGGCCAGGCCCGGCCCGAGGCGATGGCCGCGTTCGCGGGGCCGCCGCCGACGACCCGCGAGGAGGCGATCGAGCGGTCGGTCCTGATCTTCCGCCTGGCCGGCTCGCCCGGTTTCGCGTTCGACGAGGCCGCGCTGCGCGAACGCGCCGGCCTCTCGTACGACCGCGACCACGACCGGGTCGCCGTCGCCCGTCAGGCCGTCGCGGTCGTCGCCTCGGGCGACCGCACCTCCCGGCTCCGCTCCGTCGAGGTCCCCACGCTGGTGATCCACGGCGCCGAGGACGCCATGTGCGACCCGAGCGGCGGCCGCGCGACCGCCGCCGCCATCCCGGGCGCGGAGCTGGTGATGATCGACGGCATGGGCCACGACCTGCCCAGGCCGCTCTGGCCCGACCTCGCCTCCCGCATCGCCACCCTCGCCCACCACGCCGACGCCACCCGACAGCCGCTCGCCCCCCTGTGAGCGCCGACACTTCGCCGGGCATCGAAGCTTTTCCCGTCTAACGTCGGCCGCATGACGACGACCCCGCCGGCCATGAGCAGCGCCTCCCCTGACCGCTGTCCGGCGGGAACGTCGTGACCCCCTGGGAGATGCTCGCCGTCTTCGTGACCAGCATCTGCGCCGGCGCACTCAACACCGTCGTCGGCTCCGGAACCCTCATCACCTTCCCCGTACTGCTCGCCATCGGCCTCCCACCTGTCACCGCCACGGTCACCAACGCGCTCGGCCTGATCCCCGGCTCCATCAGCGGAGCCATCGGGTACCGCCGAGAGCTCCGCGGCCAGTCCCGGCGCCTGCTGAAGCTGAGCGTCGCCGCCCTGCTCGGCGGCCTGTGCGGCGCCGTGCTCCTGCTGACCCTGCCGGCCACGGCGTTCGAGCGGATCGTCCCCGTCCTGGTGGCCCTGGCCCTCGTCCTGGTCATCCTGCAGCCCCGCATCAACACGTACCTGCGCCGCCGCCACCGTGAGACGCCCGGTCGCGGGCTCTTCGCCGGGCTGCTGCTCGCCGGCGTCTACGGCGGCTACTTCGCCGCCGCCCAGGGGATCATCTACATGTCCCTCATGGGCATGCTCCTCGACGAGACGCCCCAGCGCCTCAACGCCGCCAAGAACGTCCTGGTCGCTGTGGTCAACGCCGCAGCCGCGCTCCTCTTCCTGTTCGTCGCGGACTACGACTGGACGGCTGTCGCGCTCATCGCGACCGGCTCCGCCCTCGGCGGCCGGCTCGGCGCCGAGGCGGGCCGCCGCTTCAGCCCTGCGACGCTACGCTTCCTGATCGTGGCCGTCGGCGGGGTCGCCCTCGTCCATCTGCTCGTCCGCTGAAGCAGGCCGCCTCGCCTCCGCAAGTGTGCGGATCCGGTCACGCTCGCGTGGGCGCTGTACACGCTCCTCCCCGTCGTCCTGATCGTGCTGGCGGTACGGGTGCGCCGGGCCCCCGCCCCGGCGGAGGCGATCGGGCGTTAGTGTCGGCAGTCCACCCATGCGTTGGAGGGCAGCCGTGCGGCGCGTCATGATCCTGCTGGCCCCGATCGCGGCCCTGGCCGCCGCTCTGGTCGTCGCCCGGCGGCGGTTCGTCGTCGTACGGATCAGCGGGGCGAGCATGCTGCCGACCTACCGCACGGGCGACCGGGTGCTCGTCCGCAGGACCACGGGGGCGGGTGTCGGGCGCGGCCAGGTCGTGGTGCTGCAGACCGCGCTGCCCGGGGGGAAGTGGCGTACGGGGCCGCTGCCCCGGCCGGGGGCGGCCATGTGGTTCATCAAGCGCGCGGTGGCCGTGCCGGGTGACCCGGTGCCCGCCCAGATCGTGGCCCGGGTGGAGGCGTCGCCGGGCGACACGGTGCCGGCGGGCCGGCTGGTCGTCCTCGGTGACGGGCCGGTCAGCGAGGACTCGCGGGCATGGGGTTACGTGCCGTTCGACCGCGTGCTCGGCGTCGTCGTCCGCCGGCTCGCCCCCTCCTCCGACTCCGTCGGCTCGTAGCCCTGCGCCTGCAGGGTGAACAGCCCCGCGTACTCCCCTCCCAGCGCCATCAGCTCCGCGTGCGAGCCGCGCTCGGCGATCCGTCCCTCGGCGAGTACGACGATCACGTCCGCTTCCCGCACCGCGCCGAGCCGGTGCGAGATCAGCAGGCTGGTCCGCCCCGCGCGGTGGCGGCGCAGGCTCTGGTGGATGGCGTGCTCGGCCTGCGCGTCCAGGCCGGAGCTCGGCTCGTCGAGCACGAGCAGGTCCCGCCCCTTCCGCATCAGGGCGCGGGCCAGCGCGAGACGCTGCCACTGCCCGCCGGACAGCACCACTCCGGCCTGGGGGTCGTCCCGGTCGCCGAAGAAGATCCGGCTCAGCAGCGTGTCGTAGCCCCGCGGCAGCCCGGCGACCGTCTCGTGAACACCGGCCAGCCTGGCGGCGGCCTCGACCCGGTCCCGGTCGTCGAGCGCCGCGACGTCGCCGAGCCCGATGTTCTCGGCCGCGGTCAGGTCGTACGACATGTAGTCCTGGAACACCGCGCCGATGCGGCCGCGCAGCTCGGCGGGGTCCATCTCCCGCAGGTCGACGCCGTCCCAGTGGATGGACCCGCGTACCGGGTCGTACAGCCGGCAGATCAGCTTGACCAGGGTGCTCTTGCCCACGCCGTTCAGCCCGACCAGGGCGAGGGAGCCGCCGCGCGGGATGAACAGGTCGATTCCGCGCAGCACCCACGGATGCGCGTCGTCGTACCGGAACCACACGTCGCGCACCTCGATGCCCTCGCGCAGCGCGGGGACGGGGCGCGGACGCCGCGGGACGGGCAGGTCCGGCGCGTCGGCGACGACGTCGAGGTAGTGCCCGAACATCAGCAGCGCGTTGTGCGCGTCGGCGGACTGGCCGACGATCGAAGCGAGCGCGGACTGCACCCCGGCGACGGCCGCGACGAACACGGCGACGTCGCCGACGCTCAGCGTGCCGGACGCGGCGCCGCTGATCGCCCAGAGCAGGCCGAGCGCGGCGACGGCCGCCCCGAGCAGCGACAGCGTCCCCTGGGTACGCAGTGTCCTGCGGGCGAGCCCCTGCTCGGCGGCGTTGACCGCGCGCAGCTCGCCCAGCATCCTGGCGCGCAGGAAGTCGCCGAGGCCGAACAGCCGGATCTCCTTGGCCGCGTCGGGGCTGGTGAGCAGGCCGGCGAAGAAGATCTGCCGCCGGCTCCTCGAGCTGACGCCCCACATCATCCCGGCGCGGCGCCGGGACAGGTCGAGCTGGGCGCGGACCGAGGGGAGCGCGGAGAGCGCCACGACGAGGATCATCCCCGGCGCCAGCACGGCCAGCGCCGCGGTGAACCCGGCGAGGGTGACGGCTCCCTGGGCGATGCCCAGGGAGGAGCGGACGATCCGCTGCGGCGCGTTCTGGCCGGCGTCCTGCGCCAGCCGTACCCGGTCGTGGAAGGCCGGGTTCTCGAATCGGCTCAGCCCCGGGTGGGCGTTGACGGCCTGGAAGAGCCGGTCCTGGATCAGCACCTGGAGCGCGCGGCGCAGCTGCTCCTGGGCGTACTCCGCGGCCGCGGGCAGGGCCGCGCCCGCCAGGCCGGTCACGCCGAGAGCCACGCCGTACGGGAGCAACTCGGCAAGGCCCGCCCCGGCCGCCAGCCCGTCGAGCACGAGCTTGGTCAGCCACGCGGTGACCACCGGGACCAGGCCCATGAGCAGCACCGTGATCCCGGATGCCAGGACGGCGGCCGGGTGCGCCCGCCAGGCCGACGCCGCGGCCGCGCGAAAGCGCCGTCGCGGCGTGGCGCCGCCGTGCCCGGCAGGAGAGGTCATCGGCGCGTGGCCGCCGGCAGCCTGCCCGGGGCTGTGTCGGCCGCGACGACCACCCCGTCCCCGTCGACCAGGTAGAAGCTGGGGAACCGGGAGACCTGCAACGCCCTGCTCACCGGGCCGCCCATCGGCTCGACCACGACGGTGGCCGAGGTCAGCTCGCCGGTGAACAGCCGGGCCTCGTCGGGGTCGCCCGTGACCACGGCCAGCACGCGTTCGGGACGGGTGTCGGCCAGGTAGGACGCGAACTCCGGCAGCCGCTCGTGGCAGGACGCGCATTCGGTGGAGAACACCGCCACCACGGAGGGCCCCGAGAAGAACGCGCGCGACACGGTCTCGCCGCCGAGGGCGGTCGCGCTGAAATCGCCGAGCGTCGTTCCCGGCTGCACCATCGGGGCGCCCGTCGGCGCCAGCTCGGCCAGCCGCAGCGTGTGCACGCGCAGCCGGCGGATCACCGCCAGGGTCAGCACCAGATCCACCAGGCACAGCAATCCGACAACGACGACGGCGGCCACGAGATACGGCATGCGAGCTCCTCAGGGGTGGGCGGCGAAGCACGGAAAACCCACCAGGACGGTGCCGGCCTGGTGTCGGCCCGCACTGTCCTGGGGGCTGTCGGTAGGGCGTCAGCAGTAGTCGAAGCTGCCGCAGTTGGTCGTGCCGGTGGAGTCGTGGTAGCAGCAGGTCCGGCAGAACTTGCCCTGGCAGCACCAGTCGGTCCAGCACGCGGCCGAGGCGTTGGCCGACGGCAGGAACTTGTCGAGGAGGCGGTCTCCCAGCTTGTTGAGTGCGCGGATCATGGCGACCTCCTTGCATGGGGATCTTTACGCGCTCACCGTCACCCAGCAAGAGCACCTTGTTAATGGAGAGATTGGCCGACACTGCGGAACATCGTTCGGCGGTTCAGGATCTTGACAGAGGCCACTTGGCCAGGTGACGGCTGATGACCAGGCGCTGGATCTTGCGGCGGCGCTTTGCCTCGGTGCACCTCCTCATCGGCGACTCTCCGAGAGGGGGCGGCTCCAGGGACGTGGTGTCTGTCCGCCGGACCGCCCCGCGCCATGGCCGCCGGGTGGTGACCCCGGGTCGGCTGTTAGCGCTCACACGTCTTCTTCCCTGTCGCGTTTCCTTCTCTGTCAGATGGCTGTGGTGGCAGGTCGAGCCAATACGAGACGAAGAGGCGACGTCAAGGAGGGCACCTCGCGCCCGCGGCGGGGCGACGGACGCGCGTGCGGCTCATCAGGCGTTATCAGGGGTCGCCTGACGTGACGGCGAGAGCGCCACTCTGAAACTTTCGCCGTTGCTTGACAACTTTCGGAGCGGTTTCCAGACTGGGTGTCCGAGAAGGCTTCCTCCCGCCATGTGGTGGTGCGCGGAGAGGACCGCCGCTCACGATGCCCTGGTGGTGTGCGTTCCCCGATCACGGGACGCGGCGTCGATCGCGTGGGGGTGACCCCGCGTGTCCGCTTTTCGTGATTCAGTCTGGAGCACTCAGTCATGGGCGACACAGCCATACTTCCGCCGCGGCCCCTCAGGCGCCCGCGGGTTCTGATCGCCGCCGCCGTCGGCGCTATCGCCGTGGTCACCGCGGTGACCGTACCGACCACGCCGGCCGGTGCGGCGGCGAGCACGCTCGGCGCGGCCGCCGCGCAGAGCGGGCGGTACTTCGGCGCCGCCATCAGCGCGGGCAGGCTCGGCGACTCGCAGTACACCACGATCGCCGGCCGCGAGTTCAACATGGTGACGGCCGAGAACGAGATGAAGATCGACGCCACCGAGCCGAACCGGGGCCAGTTCAACTTCACCAACGGCGACCGCGTCTACAACTGGGCCGTGCAGAACGGCAAGCGGGTCCGCGGCCACACCCTGGCCTGGCACTCCCAGCAGCCCGGCTGGATGCAGTCGCTGTCCGGCAGCAGCCTGCGCCAGGCGATGATCGACCACATCAACGGCGTCATGGCCCACTACAAGGGCAAGATCTACGCCTGGGACGTGGTCAACGAAGC
>NZ_JBEXMW010000016.1:0-360954 GCF_040610775.1 Nonomuraea sp. NPDC003709
TTCAGGGCTTGCCTGAGCCGGTTGCCTGGAAAGCGGGCACGGCCGGTTCTGAGGGGGCTCCGGCGCTGCAAAGCGCCGGAGCTACCCGACGAGGCGCACTTCGGACCCCTGAGGCAGTTCACCATCGCCAACTCCAACCACCCCAACCACACCGTGCAGACCCGGGCCCTGCACGCCTGCCTGCGCTGGCGCAACGCCAACGCCCGCCACCGCGACGTCCTGGCCGCCGAACGCAAAGAACGTGCCCGCATCCGCAGTGAGAAAGGCATCCGCTGGGGCGGACGCCCCCTCAACACCACAGCCTGACCAACCGCGAACCGCAGCCGCGGAGCGCCGAACGGGCCGGTTCAGGAGAAGGACGGCGCCAGAGAAGGATGATTTAGGAGGCGGACGGCTCGATCTCCCCCGCGAAGACGATGACCTGGTCGATGAGGCTCCGCCGCAGATGGACGACGTCCGTTCCCGTCAGGCGGGGACCTCCATCCGGCGTGGTGAAGACCCACTGGTACCGGGCCCACTCGTCAGGCATGTCTACCGCCGAGCAGCGCACCATCGTGCCGGTCCCCGCCGGGTGGCGCCGGATGTCCAGCACGAACCGCTCGACCGCCTCGATCCCTTCGCTGCGGCCCAACGGCCCCCAGAAGACCACGTCCGAGGTCAGGGCCTGGGAGAGCAGCGCAGTCACATAGCTGTCGTCCGAGGCGTTGAACGCGGAGATGAACGTGTCGATCGCGGACCGCGCGGTCTCTTCCTGCATATGCCAGTAATACCAGTCGCTTCGCGAAACGCGGTCAGCCCGTGAGCCGTCTCCCGATCACGGTGAACCATCCCGGTCACAGCACTAGAGCCGTCCTTTCGGCGCGGCGCCGCAGAGCTTGCCATAGCCGTTCATCCAGGTCTGAGGCTGCTCCACCAGCCATCTTCGCCCTGCGGCGCCATTCAGCGCGCCGGCCCATTTGTCGGACCCAGCCGATAAGGTCCTCGCGTCCGGAACGGAACGTCATCGGGGAAGTGAATGATGGCCCGCCATACTCCGCCTCGGCCGGTAGCTGTGGAGGAACTCTTTCCCGAGCTGAAGCCGCTCGGCAGGAACGCGCTCCGGCTGCATCCGCGTGCGGGAAACCCGTCGTACGAGGACAGTTCTGTCGGAGGGCCGCTGAGGTGGCCGGCCGACGAGCCCTGGCCGTGGTGCGCCGAGGACCACTACTACGACGACGGTCTGGAGGACGCCACCCGCCACGAGGCCGTGGTGCCCATGGTGCCGGTCGTGCAGCTCTACGCGGCGGACGCGCCCGATGTGCCGTTCCCGCAGGGAAGCGATCTGCTCCAGGTGCTGTGGTGCCCGTTCAACCACGGGGAGGAGCCCGCCGAGCGCTGCCCCCTTCCGCAGGTGCACTGGAGGAACGCGGCTGACGTCCGCTGTGTGCTCGTCACACCCCCGGCACCCGCTGACGCTCTCGAGGGCCACGTTCCCATCCCCTGCGTGGTGCACCCGGAGCAGGTGACGGAGTACCCCGACCGGGACGACATACCGCAGGAAGTGCACAACGAGATCGACGACCGGCTGCGCCGGTTCGAGGAGACGGCCGGGTGGTCGTACTTCTACCACCTCAGTGCGGCCCCCGGAACCAAAGTCGGTGGTCATCCGCACGGATGGAACGGCCCGACGACCTGGCTCCGTTGCGAGAGGTGCGGGCAGCCCATCCACCATCTTCTGACCGTGGCCTGTGATGAGTTCGACGGGGAGTCCTGGCGGACCTGGCTCCCGGTGGAGGACCGGCCCGACGACGACAGCGGGCCGGAGATCTACCTTTCGAGGTCCGAACGAGCCGAGGCCGCGCACAATCCGCCCGGCCTGATGGTGTCGGGCGGGGGCAGTGTCTACCTCTTCGAGTGTCGTTCCTGCCCCGATCGCCCAGTTGAGCACCTTTTCTATCTCAACTGAGCAAGACGAACAGGATTGGGCCTGCGCATGATGCGGTGGAAGCGCATGCCTACTGGAGTCTGATGAGACGAGGTGATGGCCGATAGCTCCTGTCTGGGGCCGCATCGACATCCGGCCGCTGTTCGTCAAACAGCAGGCCACGTTCGTCGACCTGCTGTGCCGACTCGGCTCTGAGGATTCCTCTACGCCCTGCGGTTTCAGCGCTCCCTGCACCGCTCGGGCCCGCTCTCCCCGGAGTACGCCGACGCCCTCGTCAACCTCGCTCTCAAGGCCCTCCGCCTCAAGGCCCTCCGCCTCAAGGCCCTCCGCACAGACTGACCTCATGCTCAGGGCCCTCCGCCCGAGTTGGCCTCAATGCCCGCCAGAGCAGCCCGGTTCGGGCGGGTGGCGTCCTCGGGGCCAAAGATCCCGCCCTTTTCAGGTGGCGCGGAAGTCCGCGATGATCTCGTCGAGCTGGCGCAGGGCTCGCTCGACGCGTACGGGATCGGCGTAGTAGGGGTCGTCGGGCACCGGGAGCGACGAAGCGAGGCCCCAGCCGCGGCCCCGTGCCCATGTCGCGTCGTCCACGCCGAGCGTCTCCCGGTAGACGTCCCGAGCCGCCGAGGGCAGGAACGTCCACGCGGGCAGCAGGTCCACGGCGGGGTCGCCGACGGCGAGCGTGCCGAAGTCGATGATGGCGCTCAGCCTGCCCTCGACGGTCAGGAGGTTCCCGGGTGCGAGGTCGCCGTGGATCCACACCGGCGGGCCGTCCCAGGCGGGGCCGTCAGGGCCGCCTCCCACACGGCCGTCACCGCGCCGGTGTCGACGAGCCCGCGCAGTGCTTCGATCTTGGGGCGTACGCGGGCTTCGACGGCCACCGAGTCGCGCTCGTCGCCCATTGGCACGCCCCGGAACGCGTTGCTCCACGAAGGCCCGGGGCCGCCGGTCGCGTCGATCCGCTGCAGCGCGCTCACGAACCCCGCCAACTCCTTGGCCGTCTCGACGGGATCGGCGAGGTCTTCCGTGGTCTCACCAGGCAGCCACCGATAGACCGACCAGGGGAACGGGTAACCCTCGCCGGGCCCGCCCTTCGCGAGCGGCTCGGAGATCGGCAGCGGCAGGTGCGGGGCGAGCCGCGGCAGCCGTTCGTGCTCGCGGTCCACCTGGCCGACCCACCGGGGATAGCGCGGCAATCGTACGGACATGTCCGGGCCGAGCCGGAACGTCGCGTTGTCCATCCCGGACCGCGGCACGGGGGAGAGGGGCAGATCGGCCCACTGGGGGAACTGCGCCGCCAGTAGACGGCGTACGAGAGCCTCGTCGATCAGCAGGTCGTCAGAGTTGGGCGTCGACAGGGACGGCTCCTTCTGAAGGAGGGGTGCGAGCAAGGTCGGCAGGTTGTCAGGGTTGGGCGTCGACAGGGACGGCTCTTTCCGGGGGAGAGGTGCGGGAAGGGCGCAAGACAGGGGCGAGCAACGTCAGCAGCACGACCACGCACGTGATCAGCGCGAACGCGGCGGGGTAGCTGAGCGCGCCCGCGACCCAGCCCGTCACGGCCGGGGCGATCAGGCCCGACAGGTACGTGATCGTCGCCACGCCCGCCACGCCCTCGCCCGGAGTCGTGCCCGCGTTGCCCGCCGCCGCGATCACGAGCGGCACGATCACCGCGATCCCCAGTCCGACCAGGGCGAACCCGGCGATGCCGAGCGCGGGCGTGCGGGCCGCGACCACCAGGACGCCGCCGACCGCCGCCACGGCACCGCCCGCCCTGACCGTCGCCGCCGGACCGAGCCGACGGATGACGTGGTCGCCCAGCAGTCGCGCGCTCGCCATGCAGAGCATGAAGACGGTGTATCCGGCGGCGGCCAACCCGGGGCCGGCGTCGGTGACGGCGGTGAGGTAGACGGCGGACCAGTTCGAGCTGGCCCCCTCCGCGAACGTCGCGCAGAACCCGACCAGCCCGATCACCAGGATCCCTCGCGTGGGGAGCGCGAAGCGCCGAGGCGCAGGCGCGTCGCGTATGAAACCCGTCATCCCGCTGTCGGGGAGGAGACCGCGCCCGGCCACTGCCCCGAAGCCGAGTAACGCGAGCGACATGACCCCGAGGTGGATCCGGGCGTCGATGCCCGCGTGCGCGGCCAGGGCGCCGAGCCCCCCGGCGGTCAGGCTGCCGACGGACCACATGCCGTGCAGCCCCGACATGATCGAGCGGCCGAGATGCCGTTCGAGGAGGACGGCGTGCGCGTTCATGGCGACGTCGCACATGCCCGCCGACGCCCCGAACAGCAGGAACGCCCCGAACAGCCACACGGGCGACGGCGAGAGCGCAGGGAGGGCCAGGCCTGCGCACCACAGCGCGAGGAGGACGCGTGTGGCGGCGCGGTTGCCGAAGCGGTAGGCGAGGCGGCCGGCCATCGGCATGCCCACGAAGGCGCCGATCGACGGGCACAGCAGCGCGAGGCCGAGGGCGCCCGGGCTGAGGTGCAGGTGCTCCTGGATCCAGGGGATGCGCGTGGACAGGCTGCCGGCTACGGCGCCGTGCGCGACGAAGACGGCCGCGATGGCACGGTGATGGCTCATGACCTGAAAATTATCAGGAAGGGTTCCTGATGAAAAGAGGTTTCAGGCAGGGTCCCTGATTATTATGAGGACCGTGAAGACCGCCACCCCCGCCCTGGCCCGAGCGATCAACGACCGGCTGGCCCTCGACCTGCTGCTGGAGCACGGTCCGCTGACCGCGCCGCAGCTCCGCACGCTGACCGGGTTGTCCAGGCCCACCGTGTCCGACCTGATCGAACGGCTCATGGCAGGCGGCCTCGTCGAGGTCACCGGCGAGAGCGGCGAGGACCGGCGGGGCCCGAACGCTCGCCTGTACGGACTGGTGGCGGACCGGGCTCATGTGGCCGGGGTGGACGTACGGCGCGACGCCGTCAACGTCACGGTCGCCGACATCACCGGGCGAGTGGTCAGCGAGGCCAGCACGACGATCGGCGCGAGAGCCGACCTGGCGGCCCTCATCGCGAAGGTGGTCGGGGGCGCGGTGGGGCGGCGCGCGCTGGACACGGTCGTGGTCGGGGCGCCGGGGCTGGTCGATCCGCGTCACGGGGAGCTGGTGTCACCCAACGACGTGCCGGGGTGGCGGCCCGGCATGATGGGGTCCGTACGCGAGCGCCTGGGCGTGCCCGTGATCCTTGAGAACGAGGTCAACCTGGCCGCCATCGCCGAGCTCCGCACCGGAGCCGCCGCCGGGAGCGAGGACTTCGTGCTCCTCTGGCTGGACGACGGGGTGGGAGCGGCGGTCGTTCTCGAGGGCCGGCTGCGCCGGGGTGCGTCGGGCGGCGCGGGGGAGATCGGGTTCCTGGAGGTCGGGGGCGTGGCGTTCTGCGAGCTGTTGAACGCCGAGATCATACGGAGGTTCGACCGGGACGAGCTCGCCCGGCGAATCGCTCAGGGTGCCTTCGCCTACGCCACCCTCCTCGACCCGGGGCTCGTCGTCCTCGGCGGGACGACGGGGCATGAGGGCGGGGACGGGCTGGCCGAGCTGGTGGCCTACCACCTGCGCGCCCTGGCCCCGGCGCCGACCGAGGTCCGCGCCAGCACGGTCACGGGCAACGCGGTGCTCCAGGGCGCCGTGCTGACCGCCCTCGACCTGGCCCGCGACCGCGTCTTCGGCTGACGCCTCTGCCATGTCCCCCTGATGGTCAGCCCGCGAGCGCATCTTCGGCTGACGAGGCCACATCCCGCCTGGTGGCCAGACTGCGACCGCGTCTTCGGCTGACGCCTCGTGTCCTGCCTGATGGTCAGAGCGCGGGCGCAGGATCGGGCCGCGTTTGCCGCGCGGGCCGTTGACGCACCGCGCCTCGCCCGGAAGGCTGCCCCACCCCGAGGTGCAGGGCAAGGCGGGCGCCGGCGGTCCGGGCGGAGGCCCCGGTCGAGGGTGCGTGGCAGTGGATCAGCGACCCATGGAACAGGCGGCTGTCAGGCGAGGGCGGTGATCAGGCCCATGGTCAGCGCCGTGCGCTCCGCGATGTGCTCCACCAGCACGTGCTCGTGCCGCGCATGCGCCCCGTCCCCCACCGCGCCCATCCCGTCCAGCACCGGCCGGCCCAGTGCCGAGACGAAGTTCCCGTCGCTGGCGCCTCCCACCGACACCTCGTCCAGCAGCCATCCGAACCCGGCCGCCACCTCCCGCGCCTCCTTGAACAGCCGCTGGGAGGCCGCGTTCGGCGTCATGGGCGGGCGGTTCCACTCCCCGGTGGCCGAGATGGTCACCCGGGGGTCCGACGCCTTCAGGCCGGCGAAGACGTCGTCGATGCGTCCCATCTCCGCCGGATCCGTGACGCGTACGTCGATTCCGCAGCTCGCGTCCCCGGCCGTCACGTTCCGCCCGGTGCCGCCGCTGATCAGGCCGACGTTCACGGTGGTGCCGCGCTCGCGGGAGCCGGCCCGGGCCAGGGTGGTGACGATCTCGGCCAGGGCGTGGATGGCGCTCGCCCCCGCGTACGGGTCGAGCCCCGCGTGCGCCTCCACCCCGGTCACGCTCACGTTGAACAGCCCCACGCCCTTCCTGGCGGTCTTGAGCGCTCCCTCCTGGGAGGCCTCGAAGACCAGGGTCGCCAGCGTGTCCTCGCTGGCCGCCTCGATGTGCGCGCGGGAGGCGGGGCTGCCGATCTCCTCGTCCCCGTTGAAGAGGTAGCGCACGCTCGGATGCGGCAGCCCGAGTTCGCGCAGCCCGCGCAGGGCCCAGATCGACTGGACGAGGCCCGTCTTCATGTCGAACACGCCGGGCCCCGTCGCCTTGCCGTCCACCACCGCGAACGGCCAGGCGGCCAGCGTCCCGGTCGGCCAGACGGTGTCGTAGTGGCTGAGCATGAGCACGGTGCCGGGCGCGGTGCCCCGGTAGGTCAGCTCCAGGATGTCGCCGTAGGACCCGCCGTCGTGCAGGACCTCCTCGTCCGGCGTCCCGAGGCGTTCGACGGCCCGGCCGCGGATCTCGCGCAGCCCCTTGACCAGCATGGCCTTGTCGTAGCTGTGGGTTTCCAGCTCCACCGTGGCCTTGAGGTCGTCGAGCATGGCCGGGAGGGCCTGCCGGGCCCAGTCGGTGATCAACACGAGGTCCTTTCTAAGGAATCGGCGCTCCGGGGCCGAGCGGGATGCCGAGCCACCAGAATGCGAAGAACAGCAGCGTCCAGACGACGAGCAGGGTGAACGAGAGCGGGATGGTCATCGAGGCCAGTGTGCCGATCCCGGCCGAGCGCCGGTAGCGCTGGAGGAAGCCGAGCGCCATCACGAAGTACGGGCTCATCGGCGTGATCGCGTTGGTGCACGAGTCGGCGATGCGGTAGAGGGCCTGGGTGTATTCGGGCGGAATGTTCAGCAGCATCAGCATCGGCACGAAGACGGGGCCGACGAGCGCCCACTGCGCGGACCCGCTGGTCACCACCAGGTTGATCAGGGTGACCACGACCAGGATGCCCAGGAACACCACGGGCCCGCTCACCCCGGCCGACTTCAGCAGGCCGGCCCCGTCGATCGCGATGATCTCGCCGATGCCGGTCCACTTGAAGTACGCCAGGAACTGCGAGATCGCGAAGAACAGCACCAGGATCGGCGCCATCTCGCGGAACCCGTGGGCCATGAAACCGGGGATGTCCCGGCTGCCGGTGATCGTCCCGGCGGCCTTCCCATATGCCCACCCGACGGCCAGGAACGCCAGCGCGAGGAAGATCGCGATGGAGGTGAGCAGCGGCGACTGCACGATGCCGCCGTCCTTGCCGCGCAGCGGCGACCCGGCGGGCAGCACGGCCGCCACCACGGCGGCCACGTACACCACGAGCGCGATCAACGCGGCCCGCAGCCCCTTCCGCTCCGAGGCGCTGAGCGCCAGCGCGCCCAGATCCTCGTCGAAGGAGGTGGAGGAGCCGGTGGAGGTGGAGGTGGAGGAGCCGGTGGAGGTGGAGGTGGAGGAGGCGGGGGAGGGCTCCGGGTCGATGGGCATCGACTCGACCCGGCGCGCCAGCACGCGCTCGGTGACCAGGGTGATCGTGGCGGCCAGCACCAGGGAGGAGGCCAGCGAGAAGAAGTAGTTGGCCAGCGGCGTGACCGTGTAGGCGGGATCGACGGTGTGCGCGGCGGCCGTGGTGAGCCCCGACAGGATGGCGTCGGTCGGCGTGATCAGCGGGCTGGCGTCGTAGCCCGCCGAGATCGACACGAACGCCACCACGATGCCCAGGATCGGGCTGCGCCCCACCGCGCGGAAGGCCAGCGCGCCGAGCGGGATGAGCACGACGTACGCGGCGTCGGAGGCCACGTGCGCCACCATGCCGGTGAACGCCAGCGCGAACGTCACCCACTTCGGCGACACCCTCGACACCCCGGAGCGCAGCACGGCGGCCAGCAGCCCCGAGCGCTCGGCGACCGCGACGCCGAGCATGACGACCAGGATCGTGCCGAGCGGCGGGAACGAGGTGTAGTTCGTGACCGCGTCGCCGACCATCATCCGGACGCCGTCGGCGGACAGCAGGTTCTTGGCCACGACGGTCTTGCCCGTCGCCGGGTTGACCGCTGACACCCCTGCCGCCGACAGACCCCAGCTGACCAGCGCCAGTAACGCGGCCAGGATGACGAACAGCCAGAACGGATGGGGCAGCCTGTTGCCCAGCCGCTCGATCCCGCCCAGCACCCGGAGGAGGCCGTTCAGGGACCGCGAACCTGTCACCGTCTCGGACGCGCTCACGGGCACGCCTCCTTCCCGCATTTCGGTCAACCATTACACGCGGTAAGGAAGCGTCCTGACAAGAGTAACGTCAAGAGACGGCGACAACCGGCTCCCGGAGCGGCAGCCGTACCTCGAACCAGGTCTCGCCCGGAACCGAGCGCACCTTGATCTCCCCGCCGTGCCGCCCGGCCACGATCCGGTACGAGATGTCCAGGCCGAGACCGGTGCCCTGACCCACGCTCTTCGTGGTGAAGAACGGCTCGAAGATCCGGTCCTTGATCGCCTCGGGCACGCCGGGGCCGGTGTCGCCGATCTCGATGATGGCCTCGTCCTCGTCGTGCGCCGTGCGGATCGTGAGCGTGCCCCCGTCGCCCATCGCGTCGAGCGCGTTGTGGATGAGGTTCGTCCAGACCTG
Source organism: Nonomuraea sp. NPDC003709 (assembly GCF_040610775.1). Taxonomy (NCBI): domain Bacteria; kingdom Bacillati; phylum Actinomycetota; class Actinomycetes; order Streptosporangiales; family Streptosporangiaceae; genus Nonomuraea; species Nonomuraea sp. NPDC003709. The sequence goes on from NZ_JBEXMW010000016.1 coordinate 9,058, forward strand.
GTTGAGCTCGCCCGCGTAGCAGGGGATGGGTGGCAGCGTGCGGTCGTAGTCGGTGGCCACCGTGATGCCCGGGGGGATCTTGCCGCGGAAGATCGCGACCGTGCTGTCGAGCAGGTCGTGCACGTCGGCCTGCTGGAACGGCGCCCGGTCCATCTGCGAGTACTGCTTGGCCGAGCCGATCAGCGACGTGATGCGCTCGGTGGCCTCGGTCACCTCGTTGAGCATCTGGGAGATCTCGATCGCCTTGGCCAGCCACTGGACCGCCGAGGGAGCGCGCTCCTCACCCACCTTGGTGCGGATCTTCTCCAGCGCGTCGGGCGTGAACCCGGCGATGACCAGCGCGGGAGCCAGGTCCCACGCGTCCTCGACGCCCAGCTCGTCCAGCGCGTCGCCCAGCTCGTCCTCGGCGTCGGACATCTCCAGCGGGCTGCGCTGGGGCAGCTTGCCCAGGTTGTCCGTGCAGGACTCCTGCCACTCGATCATCATGCGCAGTTTCTCCGGCGGGATGCCCTCCTCGGCGAGCTGGGCGAGCTGCAGCCGCGAGGTCTTGATCAGCGAGCGCAGCTCGCTCGCGGCGCGCACCGCCGCGGCGGCCGGGTTGTTCAGCTCGTGCGTGAGCCCGGCCGTGATCGTGCCGAGCGCGGTCAGCCGCTGCCGCCGGTCGATGACCTCCCTCTGCATCCGCCCGCCCGACAGCATGCCGTCGAGCAGGTGCATCGCCATCGGGAACCACTCGGCCACGATGTAGGCGAACTTCTTGGCCGGCAGCAAGAACATCCGCGTCGGCGCGGTGGTCCGCAGCGTGTGCTGGTACGTCTGCGGCGCCCGGTCGCCGAGGTAGGCGCTGGTGGCGCCGCCGTAGACGCCGGGCTGCGACGCACGGGGCATCGCCACGGTCCCGGCGCTGACCGTCTCGCTGATCATCTGGATCTCGCCCTCGAGCAGCACCGCGAAGCACTCGGCCGGGTCGCCCTGCTGGAGGATCACCTCGTCCTGGCCGAACGTGCGCACCTGGCCGCTGTTGGCCAGCTTGGTGAGCTGCTCGTCGTTCAGCCGCTCGAAGAGGAAGAGTTTGCGCAGTTCATCGATGTCGATGTTGGTCATTGCTTCTCCAGGTAGCGATGCACGAGCGCGACGGCCATCGCGCCCTCGCCGACGGCGGAGGCCACTCTCTTGATCGAGTCAGCGCGTACGTCACCCGCGGCCAGCACCCCGGGCACGTTCGTCTCCAGGAAGTACGGCTCGCGCCGCAGCGGCCAGTTACGCGGCCGCTTCCCGCCCTGCACCAGGTCGGGCCCGGTCAGCACGAACCCCTTCTCGTCGCGTTCGATCGTCTCGCCCAGCCACGACGTGTACGGCTCCGCCCCGATGAACACGAACAGCCACTGCGCGTCGACCGTGCGCTGCTCGCCCTTGGTCGAGAGCGTCAGCCGCTCCAGGTGGTCGTCGCCTTCACCGCCGACGACCTCCGTCTGGAGGTGCACCTCGATGTTGGGGATCGCGGCGATCTGCTCGATGAGGTAGTGCGACATGGACTTCTCCAAACCGTCACCCCTCACCAACAAATTGACCTTGCTCGCGAATCCCGACAGGTAGACGGCCGCCTGCCCGGCCGAATTGGCCGCGCCCACGATGTACACGTCGGTGTCCTGGCAGGACGGCGCCTCGGTCAGGGCGGCGCCGTAGAAGACGCCCCGGCCCGTGAACTCGTCGAGCCCCGGCGCGTCCAGCCGGCGGTAGGTGACGCCGGTCGCCAGGATCACCGCGTGCGCGGCGATCTCCCCGCCGTCCTTGAACCCGACCACGCGTGCCTGCCCGCGCGGCTCCAGCGAGACCACCTTGCGCGCGGTCAGCAGCTCCGCCCCGAACTTCAGCGCCTGCCTGCGCGCCCGGTCCGCGAGCTGCTGCCCGGAAACGCCGTCGGGGAAGCCCAGGTAGTTCTCGATCCTGGAGCTCTGCCCCGCCTGGCCGCCCGAGGAGTAGGCCTCGACCAGCACGGTCCGCAGCCCCTCCGAGGCGCCGTAGACGGCCGAGCCGAGCCCGGCCGGCCCGCCGCCGACCACGATCAGGTCGTAGAAGTCGGTGGCCGGCGTGGTCGACAGGCCCACCGCCGCCGCCAGCGTGGCCTGGTCGGGCGACTCCAGGGTGGTGCCCTCCGCGGTCACCACGAGCGGCAGGTGGCAGCCCTCGCCGGCCGCCTTCACCAACTGCTCGCCCTCCGGGTCCTCCGACAGCATCCACCGGTACGGCACGTGGTTGCGGGCCAGGAAATCACGCACCTTGTACGACTGAGCCGACCACCGGTCGCCCACCACCCGCAGCTCGGACCGCTCGATCCGGTCCGTGCGCATCCAGGCGTCGAGCTGGCCGTCGATCACCGGGTAGAACTTCTCCTCCGGCGGGTCCCACGGCTTGAGCAGGTAATGGTCCAGATCCACCACGTTGATCGCCTGGATCGCGGCGTCGGTGTCGGCGTAGGCGGTCAGCAACACCCTGCGCGCGTACGGATACAAGTCCATGGCGGCCTCGAGGAACTCCACGCCGTTCATCTGCGGCATGCGGTAGTCGGCCAGGATGGCCGCCACCTCGTCACCCCGCAGCCGCATCTCCCGGACGGCCTCGATGCCGTCCCGGGCCGCCTCGGCGCGGACAATCCGGTATTCCTGGCCGTAGCGGCGTCTCAGGTCGCGGGCCACCGCCCGTGAGACGCCCGGATCGTCATCAACGGTAACGATGACCGGCTTGTCCATGTCTTCTCCCCACTCGTCCCTACTGGAAGCATGTCATGTGCGGGGGAGTCGGTAGGCACTCGCTCATATCATGGTCGGATGCGTACACGCGATCGCATCATCGACGCCGCCGAGCAGGCGATTAGGGAGTTCGGCATCGCGGGTGCCACCACCAAGCGTATCGCCCAGCAGGCAGGCTGCTCCGAGGCGTTGCTCTACAAGCACTTCGCCGGCAAGGAGGCGCTGTTCCTCGCCGTCCTGCTGGAGCGGCTGCCCGCGCTCGGCCCCGCGCTGGAGCGGCTGCGGGAGAGCACCGGGCAGGGCGACCTGGCCGGCAACCTGGCCGAGTTCGCGCTGATGGCGCTGGAGTTCTACACCAAGGCCGCGGCCATCGCCTCCGGCCTGCTGGCCGACCCGTCGCTCATGGCGGGGTTCAGGGGCATGCTGGCCGCCAGCGACATGGGCCCGCACCTGCCGATCCGGGCGCTGGCCGAGATCCTCCGGGCCGAGCAGCGCGGCGGCCGGCTCGACGAGGGGATCGACGCCGACGCCGCCGCGTCGATGCTGATGGGCGCCTGCTTCCACCGGGCGAACCTGACGTACTACGTCGAGCTCCCGGAGGCGGACGAGCCCTGGGCCGCCGCGATCGCGCGCACGCTGGTGCGGAAGTGACGCCCGTTACGCAATGACGCGGCTCTCGCCGCCGTCCACCAGCATCGAGATCCCGTTCACGAACGAGGCCCGCTCGCTGGCCAGGAACGCCACCACGTCACCGACCTCCTCCGGGTTGCCGACGCGCCCGATCGGCACCGCCTCGCCTCGCCGGGCCAGCCCCTCCTCGTCGCCCGCCAGCGTCCGCAGCCGATCGGTGTCGATCGGGCCCGGCATCACGTTGTTGACCAGCACGCCGTCGCGGGCCACCTCGCGGGCCAGCGTGCGCACGACGCCGGCCACGGCCGAGCGGGTGGCGTTGGACAGCGCCAGGCCGTCCAGCGCCTCGCGGGCCGACCTGCTGGTGATCGTGACGATGCGGCCCCAGCCGCGCGAGCGCATCTCGGGCAGGACCGCGTACAGCAGGCGTACGGTGCCGAGCAGGTTGCGCTGGACGGCGACGTCCCAGTCGGCCAGGCTCGTCTCGTCGAAGCGGCCGGACGGCGGCCCGCCGGAGCTGGCCACCAGGATGTCGATCGGGCCGAGCACGTCACGCGTCTCCTCGACCACCCGCCGGGCCGCGGCCGGGTCCTCCACGTCGGCCAGCACGGCGTGCACGACCTTGCCGTACTCCTGCAACTGCACGACCGCCTCCGCGAGCCGCTCCGGGTTGCGGGCGGCGACGCAGACGTCGCAGCCCTCCCGTGCCAGGCTCTTGGCGGCGGCGAGCCCGATGCCCGCGCTGCCTCCGGTGACGAGGGCGACCTTGCCCGAGATGCCGAGATCCATAGGGGCGACTATAGATCGTCCGGGAGTGCCGCGACCGCTGCGTCGGGGGTGACGCGGGTGAGCTTGTCGGGGTTGAGCAGGCCGTAGATGCGGGTGATGACGCCGTCGCGGACGTCGATCAGCACGACCTGGCGGTGGCCCGCGACCCGGGTCCAGAGGGCCGGCTGGCCGTTGAGCTCGATCAGCCGGGAGTCGGCGAAGTCGTAACGGCTGAGCAGGCCGTTGAGGAAGGCCACCACCTTGTGGCGCCCGAGGATCGGCCGCAGCGCGGCCCTGACCTTGCCGCCGCCGTCGTTGTAGGACACGACGTCCTCGTGCAGCAGCTCCGTGAGCGCCGCGAGGTCGCCGCCCGCCGCCGCGTCCATGAACTTCGTCAGCAGCTCGGTGTGGTCCTCGGCCGACGGGTGGAACCGGTCGCGCCCCTCGGCGAGCCGGACGGAGGCCCGGCGGTGCAGCTGCCTGGCGTTGGCCACGGAGATGCCGACGATCTCCGCGATCTCGTCGTACGGGAGCTCGAACGCCTCCCGCAGCACGAACACCGCCCGCTCCGGCGGCGACAGCCGCTCCATCATGTGCAGGGTCGCGTACGAGACGGTGTCCCGCAGCTCGGCCGTGTCCAGCGGCCCCGCCTGCGCCGTCATCACCGGCTCGGGCAGCCACGGCCCCGTGTACGCCTCGCGCTTGACCCGCGCCGAGCGCAGCTGGTCGAGCGCCAGCCGCGAGACCACGGTCACCAGGAAGGCGCGCGGCTCCTTGATCTCGCTCCGGTCGGTGCCCTGCCAGCGCAGCCAGGCCTCCTGTACGACGTCCTCGGCGTCCCACATGCTGCCGAGCAGGCGGTAGGCCAGCCCGAGCAGCATGGGGCGGTGCTCCTCGAAGTCCACGGTTGGCATCATGCCCGGTCACCGGCGAGGGTGCCGAAGTGGGGCCAGTCGACGCTCCATGGGTGGAAAAGCCGCGGTAAGCATGATGAGCTTGGCGGGTGGCGAGAAATCTGATCCTGTCAGGAGGCCCGTTCCACGACTTCGCCGCCACGTCGGCAGCGCTCGCGGAAGTGCTGGCCGAGGTGGGGGTCGAGTCGGAGATCACCGAGGACATCGCGGGCGCGCTGAGCGAGCCGTCGGAGGTCCAGCTCATCACCGTCAACGCGCTGCGCTGGCAGATGGACCACGACCGCTTCGCCGACCTGCGTGACGAGTGGCGCTTCGCCTTACCGGCGCAGGCCCGCACCACGCTCCTCGATCACCTCGACCGGGGCGGCGGGCTGCTGTGCATGCACTCGGCGTCGATCTGCTTCGACGACTGGCAGGGCTGGCCGCGCGTCCTGGGCGGCTGCTGGACCTGGCCCAAGTCCCACCATCCCCCGCTGGGGTGGACCGGCGTGCGGGTGCACGGCGATCACCCGGTGGTCGAAGGGCTGCGGGACTTCGACGTGGTGGACGAGGTCTACAGCGACCTCGACATCCTGCCGGACGTCGAGCCGCTGGCGTCCTCGAACGGCCAGCCGCTGGTCTGGGCGCGGCCGGTGCGGCGCGGCCGGGTGTTCTACGACGCGCTGGGCCACGACACCAGGTCGTACGACAACGAGGTGCACCGCGCGATGCTCCAGCGGGCCGCGCTGTGGCTGCTGAAGCGGCCCGTCACCATCACGGAGTGAACGACCAGCCGCTCCAGCGGGTCACGTCCACGAGGATCACGGGGCCGCCGGGCCGGTGCTCGCGATACTGGCCGTACTTGGCCGCCAGCGCGTCGAGCGCCGGCTCGCGCTCCGGCCCCTCCTCGACGACCGCGGCCAGGCCGTCGGCGCGGGCCCACCACAGCCGGGCCCAGTCGTCCTCGTAGTGGTCGGCCAGCAGGCTGACCCGCGGGTTCTCCCGGATGTTGCGCACCCGTCTCAGGTCGGTGGTGGTCTTCGGCTTGTGATCGATCGCGGTCACCACCCGGTCCGCGACCACGGCGAAGGTGACGGGCACCAGGTGGGGTGTCCCGTCGCCGCTCGCCGTGGCCAGCCGCGCCACCCGCTCGCCCCGGAACCTCGCGCGGGCCCGCTCGCCGTCCATGCGCCCCATTCTCACCGCCGGCGGATCGGTCCGGAACCTACAAGACCGCATGTCGCCGACGTGGGCACGATGAGTCCATGAACGTGAACCTTTCCGCGATCCCCGGCTTCCTCGCCGGGCACGCACGAGTACTGGACCGCCGCCGCTACGACCTGCTCATGGGCGACGGCGACGCCGCCTCCGCGCTGGGCGCGCTGGAGGCCTACCGCAACCCCGACGGCGGCTACGGCTGGGGCCTGGAGCCGGACCTGCGCTCACCCGAGAGCCAGCCGGGGGCCGCGCTGCACGCCTTCGAGGTGTTCGCGGACGTCGCCCCCGTGACCTCGCCCCGGGCCGCGGCGCTGTGCGACTGGCTGGACTCGGTCACGCTGCCGGACGGCGGGGTGCCGTTCTCGCTGCCGCTCACCGTCGGCGAGGCCACCGCGCCCTGGTGGGCGGGCGGCGACGCCGACACCTCGTCCCTGCAGATCACCTCGATCTCGGCGGCCGCCGCCCACCGCGTCGCGGCCCACGATCCGGCCGTCGCCGCGCATCCGTGGCTGGAGCGGGCCACGCGCTACTGCCTCGACGCGATCCAGGAGCTCGACAAGGCGCCGCACGCGTACGTGCTGGCGTTCGCGGTGCGCTTCCTCGACGCCGTGTACGACACCCAGCCCAGGGCGGCCGACCTGCTCAAGCGGCTGGCCGCGCACATCCCCGCGGACGGGCGGGTGCCGGTCGAGGGCGGCACCGAGTTCGAGACGCTGCGGCCGCTGGACTTCGCGCCCCACCCGGGCAGGCCGGCCCGCGACCTCTTCGAGCCGGACGTGATCGCGGCGGACCTCGTACGGCTGGCGGGGCAGCAGAAGGACGACGGCGGATGGGACGTGGACTACGCGCGCATCTCCCCGGCCGGGGCGCTCGACTGGCGCGGGGCCGTCACCGTGAACAACCTCGCGCTGCTGCGCGAGAACGGCCTCGTCTAGGGGGACAGGCGGCGGGCCGACTCCGACTCCTGGGCCATGCGGCGCAGCGCCTCGAACGCCTTGCCGTACAGGACGGTGCCGAGCACCAGGGCCTCCACGGCGGCGTCGCGCGGGCCGTCGAAGGGGATGGTGTTCATCTCGACCTCGGAGACGAGCTTCTGCGCGATCTCGACGTACGGCTTCAGGTCGACGGGCAGGCCGAGCTGGCGCATCCGGACGATCGTCTGGGCCAGCTCGTCCCGGGCGGGGGCGGTGGGCGTGACGTCCCAGCCCTGGCCGGCGACGAGGCGGTCCACCTCGTCGCGGGCGATCTGCCACTCCTCGCCGGGCTCGGGCTCGACCGTGGAGCTCAGGGCGTAGTGGGCGGTGCCGAGGAGCAGGTGCAGGGGGAGTGACTCGTCCTCGACGGCCTCGATGATCTTCTTGATCGAGGCGACGGGGAGCCGGCCCACTTCGAGCAGGGCTCGGATCAGGCGGAGTCTGCGCAGGTGGGACTCGTCGTACTCGGCTCTGGTCGCGGCTGTCTGCTCGCCCGGGTGCAGCAGGCACTCGCGGAGGTAGTACTTGATCGTCGGGATGGCCACACCGGACTTGGCACTGAGTTCGGAGATGCGCATCACTAGATAATAGCGCTATCCAGATCGGGCGAGGTGCCGGGCGGCGCTGAGGAGCTCGTGGACGTCCGTCTGGCGGTTCCAGAGGAAGACCACCTCCAGCGGCGGCACGTCCTCTTTTATAGGGACAAATGCAAGTGTGTCGGGGATGGTGGTGCCCTCGTGGACGCACAGCGCGTAGCCCGCGCCTTCCTCCACCATGTTGATGACCAGGTCGTGCGTGGCCGCGGCTGGGCCGAGGCGGGGGTGGAGGCGGTGCCGTACGAAACCCTCCAGGAAGCGGCGGGCCCCGGCGACCGCGTCGGACTCCGGCATCACCAGCGGCTCGCCCGCCAGGTCCGCCAGCGACAGCGCCTCGTACGACGCCAGGGGGTGATCGCGGTGGAGCAGGGCGCGCACCGGGAAACGGTGGACCAGCATGCGGGCCACGCCCCTGGGCAGCGAGCCCGGCGCGTAGCCGAGCCCGGCCTGCAGGGTGCCGTCCGCGATGGAGACGATCTGCTCGGCCGTCCCCATGGGGGCCACGCGCAGGTTGGAGGTCTGGAGCTGGGAGAGCAGCCGGGCCACCACGTCCGCCAGCCCGTCGGCCACGCCCAGGCGCGCGGTCGTGACCCTGTTCCTGGCGGCGGCCACGGCGCGGTCGAAGGCGTCGACCGCCACGGTGGCCTGGGCCAGGAAGGCCTCGCCCGCCTCGGTCAGCTGCACGCCACTGGGCGACCGGCTGAACAGTTCGACGCCGATCTCCTTCTCCAGGGCTCTGAGCTGCTCCGACAGCGTGGGCTGTGCGATGTGCAGCGCGGTGGCGGCGCGGCGGAGACTGCCCGCGCGGGCGATCGCCATCGCGTACCGGACGTAGCGTAGATCCATCCCTCACCTCAGCGTGATGATGGGCTTATCGGTTGATCACTCCTCCGTATTACAAGAGGACCTGCCTCCCGTGAAGATATTCAGTTATCCACTGGTGGCGACATTTCCGGATTGGATGTAGCTGCCGAGCAAGCGCTTGTCTCGTCTCCGGGCGCGGGCTAGCGTGCCTGTACGGAGTGTGGTCATGGACGCGGGAGGCGGCGGATGCAGCCGTTCGGGGGGTTGGCGGCGGTGGCCGGCGTCGGGATGACGGCGCTGACCAGGGAGTCCGGGCGGAGCGAGCTGGAGTTGGCGGTCGAGGCGTGCCGGGCGGCGTGCGCGGACGCGGGCATCGGGCCGCGTGACGTGGACGCGGTGCTCAGCTACCACCTGAACGACTCCGCCCCCGTCGTCCAGGTCGCGCGGGCCCTGGGCATCGAGCGGCTCGGCTGGCACAACGACATCGCCGGGGGAGGCACGCAGGCGGCGTCGATCCTGGGCGACGCGGCGATGCTCATACACGCCGGGTTGGCGCGAAATATCCTGGTCTATCGGGCGCTCAACGGCCGCTCCGGCAAGCGCATGAACACCGTCTCCACCGGCCCCCAGGAGCGTTTCACGTACGGGCTGGCGGGCCCGATCCCGCTGTTCGCTCTGGCCGCGACCCGCTACCTGCACGACACGGGCCTCACGGAGGAGCACCTGCACGCGGTCGTCGCCCAGTCCAGGGAGAACGCCAAGGCCAACCCCCGGGCCCTGCGCCGCGAACCCCTGGAGCTCGCCGACTACCTCGCCCGGCCGTACGTGAGCACCCCCCTCCGCACGGTCGACTGCTGCCAGGAGACCGACGGGGCCTGCGCCCTCGTGGTCAGCGGCGTGCTCGACGGGCCGCGCGTGCGGGCGGTCGTCCGCGGGGGAGGCCCCGGCTGCTCGTCGATGGACCGCGCCCCGGACGTCACCGCGATCTTCTCGGCGTACGTGGCGCCCATGCTCTGGGAGGCGTCCGGGCTGCGGCCGTCGGACGTGGACGTGGCACTGCCGTACGACGCCTACTCGTGGCTCGTGCCCCGGCAGCTGGAGGACTTCGGGCTGGTCGAGCGCGCGGACCTGGGGCCGTACCTGCTGGAGCGCCGGCACGCCTGGGTGAACCCGCACGGCGGGCTGCTCTCGGAGGGCTACGTGCACGGCCTGAACAACGTGGCCCAGGCCGTCAGGGAGCTGCGTGAGGGGCGTGAGGTGGCCCTCGTGACGGGGTTCGGGGGCAGCTACGGGAGCGCCGCCCTGCTCGTACGGTGAAAAATCGGCTGAAATGCTCATGAGGCCTCCGACATGTACGGGGTGATCCGATCCCGACGACCGAGGAGGCCGACCATGGGGACCGCCAGTGGATGACGACCGGAGGACCCGGTTCGAGGCCGTTTACCAGCAGACGTACGAGCACATACTCGGCTACGCCATGCGCCGCTGCGACTCGCCGGAGGACGCGGCGGACGTGGTCGCCGAGACGTTCGCGATCGCCTGGCGCCGCATGGACGCGCTGCCGCCGGGCGGCGCGTCCAGATTGTGGCTGTACGGGGTGGCCAGGAACGTGCTGGCCAACCACCGCCGCGGCCAGGCCAGGCACCGGAACCACAGCATGGAGCTCGACGCCGACCTCGCCGACCTGTACGCGCACTCGCCCGAGACCAGCGTCGAGCTGGGCGCGATCGCGCGGGCGTTCGAGCAGTTGTCCGAGGAAGACCGGGAGCTGATCTCGCTGGTGGCCTGGGAGGGCCTGGACCGGGCCCAGATCGCCACCGTGCTCGGCTGCTCGCGCAACGCCGTCCGCATCCGCCTCCACCGGGCGCGCAAGCGCTTCTCCAGGGCGCTGGCCGCGGCGGGCGTGACCGTCAACTACCTGATCATGGAGTCCGCGTGAACGAGTTGCAGCACCTCGCCAGGGTCCGCGACGAGGATCTGGCGGGCCAGGCGTCCGGCGCGGGGGCGCGGGCGCTCCTCGCCTCGATCACCTCCGAGGAGCCCGCCGCCGAGCCCGCCGCCGAGCCCGCCCGCCGTCGGACCCCTCGGTGGCGTACCCGGATGGCCGTGGGCGCCGTGGCCGTCACCGGGCTCGCCGCGGCCGCCGTGATCGCCCCCGCCGTCCTCGGCGCGCGCGGCCCCGCCACCTCCTACGCCAGCTCCGCCATCGACATCGAGCTGCGCGGCGACATGTACGTGGCCACCATCAAGGACCCGTTCGCCGACTACGCCAAGTACACCGAGGGCTTCAAGGCCGTGGGCCTGAACGTGAACCTGGAGGTCGTACCGGTGTCTCCCACCCAGGTGGGCCAGATCACGGGCATGCGGCTGAGCGGTCGGCTGGCGCCCAACGGCGAGTCCATCACCAACGGCACGTCGCCCGAGGGCTGCGCGTTCGGCAGTGCGGGCTGCGCGATGACCGTCGAGGTGGCCCGCGGCTGGACCGGCTGGGCCTCGGTCCGGCTGGGGCGGGCGGCGCGGCCGGGGGAGAGGTACCAGAACTGGCGCTCGGCCATGAAGAAGGGCGAGATGCTGGCGGGCTACCGCGCCGACGGGAAGACCGTGGGCGAGGTCATGGCCGAGGTTCGCCGGCGCGGCCTCGAGGCGGTCTTCCAGATCATCACCCCCGCGCCGGACAACGACGGCTACGGGGTGGACCCGAAGCAGCAGTCGGCCAAGGTCGGCGACGACTGGATGGTCTGGGAGGTCCAGTCGGAGCAGGCCGGCGTCGTGCGCCTGATGGTGACCAAGGAACGACTGCCGAAGAACCCCGTCTACGGCGACACGAAGATCCTGGACGAGTAGCCGGGATCAGGTGGTGAAGGCGGCGTGCCGGGCCTGTGCCTCGGCCTCGGGGAGCAGGTCCCGGGCCGCCAGCCAGGCCGCCGCCCCCGCCGGGTCCCCCGCCGTGACGGCGTCCGCCAGGAGGTCGTGGACCGCTCGCTGGACCGGGCCCTCCGACGTGAGCACGCCGCCTGCGAGCACGATGGGCAGGCCCGGCTCGTGCACCTGGGCCGCGGTGCTCGCCAGCCGGGCCGCGGCCTCGGCGACGAGGGCCCGCGCTTCCGGGTCGCCCGCCTCGGCGGCCCGGCTGACGAGGGGCGCCAGCTCGGCGAGCGCCAGCGGCGGCCGGGCGTGCACCGCCGCCGCGAGCTGCGCGACCGGATCCTCGCCCACGCCGTCGGGCAGCAACTGCCGGACGACGAGCTCCATCAGCAACCCGCCCCCGGCGCTTCGAGCGGAGAGGGCGGTGAGGGCGGTGAGGGCGGTGAGGGCGGTGAGGGCGCGGACGGTGGCGCGGGCGGCGGCGTGGCCGAGCCAGAAGCCCGAGCCCTCGTCCCCGAGCAGCCACCCGTACCCGTCGGCGGTCGCCGTCTGCTCGTGATCGGTAATTTTTGCCGCGATCGCCCCTGTCCCCGAGATCAGGACGGTGCCCGACGGCGAGGAGGTGCCGGCCGCGAACGCGGTCACGGTGTCACCGACGACCCGTACCGGCAGGCCCTGGGGGAGGAGCGGGCGCAGGACGCGCCCGGCCAGCTCCCGGCAGGCCCCGGGATTTCCCGCCAGCCCCATCACCACCGAGCTGACGTGCGGTAACGAGGATGATGCCGCCTCCTGGACGGCGGCGGTCAGGTGCGCGCAGGCCTGGTCCATGCCGAGCGTCACCGGGTTGGCGCCGGGCGCGTGCCCTCGTCCCACCGGCGCCCCGTCCACCGTGAACAGCGCGGCCCGCGACGAGGTGCCGCCCGCGTCGACCCCGAGTACCAGCATGTCAAAAATTATTGCCCAAATGCCTTGACGACGCCAGATCCTGGTCATAATTTTCATCGCGTGGAACTACTCAACCGCATCGAGGCCGAGCAGCGCGACATGCCCGAGGCGCTGCGCAAGGTGGCCGAGGTGATCCTGGCCGCGCCCGCCGAGGCCGCCCGGCTGACCATCGTCGACCTGGCCGAGCGGAGCGGGACGTCCACGGCGACCATCACGCGCTTCTGCCGCGCCCTCGGCTTCACCGGGTACGCCGAGCTGCGCGTGGCCGTCGCCACCGAGACCGGCCGCAAGGCCCAGCAGACCTGGCACACCGACATCGGCCAGGAGATCCTCCCCGACGACAGCCTCGACAAGGTGCTCGGCGTCGTGTCCGGCAACGACATCCGCCTCATCCAGGAGACCGCCGACCAGCTCGACCTGGCCGTGGTGGACAAGGCCGCCCAGGCGGTGGCCAGGGCCGGGCGGGTGCTGCTGTTCGGCGTGTCGAGCAGCGCGGCGGTGGCCAGCGAGATGGAGTACCGGCTGCAGCGCATGCGCGTACCGACCTGGAGCAGGTCCGACGCCCACAGCGCGCTGACGGACGCCGCGCTGCTCGGACAGGGCGACGTGGCGATCGGGATCTCGCACAGCGGCCGGACGCGCGAGGTCATCGAGGTGCTCGCGGAGGCGAGCAGCCACGGCGCGATCACCGTGGCCGTCACCTCGCAGCCGCGCTCCCCGCTGGCCGAGGTGGCCGAGCTGGTGCTGACCACGGCCAGCCGCGCGACGAGCTTCCGGTCGGAGGGGTTCGCCGCGATCCACTCGCAACTCCTGGTGCTCGACGTCGTGTACGTGTCGGTGGCCCAACGCACCTACGAGCGCACCAGGCAGGCATTCGACGTGACTGTCCGGGCGGTGGCCGGACATCGGCTCCCGGAAGGGGATTTATGACAGTAGATCCAGCAAAGTTCGCTCAGCACATCGCCGACCTCGTCCGGACGATCCCAGAAGATCCGGAGATCGCCCGAGCCGCCGGCCTCTTCACCGAGGCGGTGAGCGCGGGCGGCGTCATCCAGGCGTTCGGCTCCGGCCACTCGGAGGCCGTCGCAATGGAGATCGCCGGCCGCGCCGGCGGCCTCGTGCCCACCAGCAAGCTCGCGCTCAGGGACCTCGTCCTGTACGGCGACGCCCCCCGCTCCGAGCTGGACCGTTACGACCTCGAACGCGACCCGTCCGTCGCCCGCGCCATCCTCGACCTGGCGCCCGTCCATCCCGGCGACCTGTTCGTCATCATCTCCAACTCGGGCGTCAACGGCGTGGTCGTCGAGCTGGCCACGCTCGTCAAGCAGCGCGGTCACGACCTGATCGCGATCACCTCGCGCGCCCACGGCGAAGCCGTCGCGTCCCGCCACCCCTCGGGCCGCAAGCTCCTCGACCTGGCCGACGTCGTCCTGGACAACCGGGCGCCCTACGGCGACGCCGTGCTCCCCCTGCCCGACGCGGGCGCCTCCGTCGGAGCCGTCTCGACCATCACCTCGGCGCTGCTGGCCCAGCTCGTCGTGGCCCAGACCGTACGCAACCTGCTCGAAGCGGGCGAGGTGCCGCCGGTCTACCTGTCGGCCAACGTCCCCGAGGGTGACGCCCACAACCTCAAGCTGGAGGCGCTGTACGCCGGTCGCATCCGGCGCGGCGCCTGAGTCCTCCGCAAGCTGTCACGAGCTCTGTTCGGCATGCCCGGAATCCGGGGCCGGACCTCGCAAGGAGAACCCCCCATGTACCGAAATATCGGAAAAGTTGCCCTCTCCTTAGCTCTCCCTCTCGTCCTCGTCGTCGTGGCCCTGGTCACCCCGGCCAGCGCCCAGCAGTCCGTACGCCTCCAGTACCGCACCAGCGCCCCTGGAGCCACCACCGCCCAGGCCGAGCCCTGGCTCCAGCTCTTCAACGACGGCACCACCACGATCCCGCTCAACCAGGTCAAGATCCGCTACTACCTGACCGGCGCGGAGACCTACCGCTTCGCCTGCTCCTGGGCCGTGGTGGGCTGCTCGACGGTGACCGGGCAGTTCGTCCGCCAGTCGGGCGCCGACCAGTACCTGGAGGTCGGCTTCACCTCCGGCAGCCTGGCCCCCGGCGCGAACACCGGCGACCTGCAGCTGCGCTTCTACCGCGCGGACTGGCAGACGTTCACGCAGAGCGACGACTACTCCTACGGGTCCAACACCGCCTACACGAACTGGGACAAGGTCACCGTCCACGTCAACGGCCAGCTCGCGTGGGGGCGGCCGAACGGCACCGAGCCCACCCCCACTCCCACTCCCACGGTCCCCCCGACGGGCTCGGCGGGGGTGCTGTTCGACGACTTCACGTACACGGGGTCGAGCGACCCGCGCCTCGCCCAGCGCGGCTGGACGGTGCGCTCCAGCTCCGGCGGCCCCGGCGTGCCCGGCGCCACCTGGTCGCCCTCGGCGGTCTCGTTCCCCGGCGGCCTGCTGACGCTCGACTCCACCACGAACGGCACCGCCGCCGGCACCATCCAGACCGAGCTGTCCACCGCGAACCGCAAGTTCTTCGAGGGCACCTACGCCGCCCGCGTCCGCTTCAGCGACGCCCCGGCCAGTGGCCCCGACGGCGAGCACGTGGTGCAGACGTTCTTCACCATCACCCCGCTGCGCTACAACCTGGACCCCGACTACGGCGAGCTCGACTTCGAGTACCTGCCGAACGGCGGCTGGGGCGAGCCGTCCAACATCCTCTACACC
Source organism: Nonomuraea sp. NPDC003709 (assembly GCF_040610775.1). Lineage (NCBI taxonomy): Bacteria > Bacillati > Actinomycetota > Actinomycetes > Streptosporangiales > Streptosporangiaceae > Nonomuraea > Nonomuraea sp. NPDC003709. Next base: position 24,239 of record NZ_JBEXMW010000016.1, read on the forward strand.
ACCAGCTGGGAGACCTACCAGGCCGACCCGTGGCAGGCCGTCAACACCCACACCGAGGAGCGTGCGAGCTTCGCCGGCTGGCACGACCTCGTGATCCAGGTCTCCGGCGGCCGGATCAGGTACTACGTGGACGGCCGCCTGTTCGCCGACCACGGTGACATCTACTATCCCGAGACGCCCATGTGGATCATGTTCAACCAGTGGTTCATCGATCTTCAGGCCGCCACGGGGACGCGTACGTACCGGCAGCAGGTGGACTGGCTCTACTACAGCAAGAACGAGGTCGTCCCGCCCGCCGACGTCACCGGCCGCGTCGCCTCCCTGCGCGCCGCCGGCACCTCCTTCACGGACACCGTCCCCAACCCGTGACAAGGATCGCCATGAAGAACCGCATCCTGGCCCTGGCGGCCGTGTTCGCGGTGGCCGCGTGCGGCGCCGCCGAGGAGCCCAAGACGTCCGCGGGCCCCGCCAGGCTGACCGTCTGGATCATGGACGGCAGCGTCACGCAGGACCTGCTGAAGAAGTTCGAGACCGAGTACGAGGCGGCGCACAAGGGCGTGGACCTCGACATCCAGATCCAGGCGTGGGACGGCATCGGCGAGCGCGTCACCGCGGCCCTGGCCAGCACCGACGCCCCCGACGTGATCGAGGTGGGCAACACCCAGGTCGCCCAGTACTCGGCCAGCGGCGGCGTCACCGACCTGGCCGGCAAGGTCGCCGAGCTCAAGGGCGAGGACTGGCTGCCGGGCCTGGCCCAGCCGGGCAAGGTCGACGGCAAGCAGTACGGGATCCCCTGGTACGCCGCCAACCGCGTGGTCGTCTACAACAAGGACCTGTTCGCCGGGGCCGGCATCAAGGAGCCCCCGAAAACGCGGGATGAATGGCTAAATATCACCGCAAAACTAAATAAAAACGGAAATCAGGGCATTTATCTGACCGGGCAGACCTGGTACGCCCTGGCCGGCTTCATCTGGGACGAGGGCGGCGACCTGGCCGTCCAGGAGGGCGGCAAGTGGAAGGGCGCCCTCGACACCCCGCAGGCCCTGGCCGGCATGGACTTCTACCAGCGCCTCCAGGCCCTCGGCAAGGGCCCCAAGGACGCCGACGAGGCCAACCCGCCCCAGCACGAGGTCTTCGCCCAGGGCAAGGTGGCCCAGATCATCGCCGTCCCCGGCATCGCCGCCCGCGTCCTGGAGGTGGACCCCAAGCTGAAGGACAAGATGGGCTTCTTCCCCATCCCGGGCAAGACGGCCGACAGGCCCGGCACCGTCTTCACGGGCGGCTCCGACCTGATCGTCCCGGCCGCGTCCAAGCGCCAGGAGGCGGCGTACGAGCTGGTCAGAGCCCTGTCCGGGGAGCAGTTCCAGACCGAGCTGGCCAAGACGATGAGCTTCGTGCCCAACCGCACCTCGCTGGCCGGCGTGCTGGACGGCGACGAGGGCACCGCGGCCATGGCGAAGGGCGCCGCGGGCGGCCGCGCCACCCCGAACACCCCCAACTGGGCCGCCGTCGAGGCCACCTCCGTGATCAAGCAGTACATGACCGCCGTGCTCACCGGCGCCGACCCCGCGACGGAGGCGAAGAAGGTCTCGGAGTCCATCACCACGACCCTGAACAGCGGGTCCTGAATGCGCGGCACCAGGAGCCCGTGGCCCTACCTGCTCATCGCGCCCACGGTGGCGGGCGGGGCCTTCCTCCTGCTCTACCCGATGCTCAAGGCCGCGGTGATCTCCTTCCAGCACTTCCGCATGGGGGAGCTGATCAGGGGCGGCGCGGCCTTCGCCGGTCTGGACAACTACGCCGAGCTGCTGGCCGGCGAGGAGTTCTGGCGGGTGCTGTGGCGCACGCTGGGGTGGACCGCGATCAACGTGGTGCTGATCGTGGTCCTGTCCACCGGCGTGGCGCTGATGCTCGCCCGCCTGCGCCGCGGGCTGCGCCTGGCCCTGATGAGCGCCCTCGCCCTGGCCTGGGCCACCCCGATCATCGCCGCCACGACGGTGTTCCAGTGGCTGTTCCAGTCGGAGCTCGGCGTGGTGAACTGGCTGCTGGTCGCGCTCGGGTTCGACTCCTTCCGCGGCTACCCGTGGTTCGCCGACGGCACGGCCACGTTCGCCGTGCTCGTGGTCCTCGTCGTGTGGCAGTCGGTGCCGTTCGCCGCGCTCACCCTCTACGCCGGGCTGACCACCATCCCGGTGGAGCTGTACGAGTCCGCCCGGATCGACGGCGGCACCGGCCGGCAGGTCTTCTGGAAGATCACCCTGCCGATGCTGCGGCAGCTGTTCGCCCTGGTCGCCTCGCTGGAGGTGATCTGGGTGGCCAAGTGCTTCCCGCAGATCTGGGTGCTCAGCCAGGGCGGCCCGGACGGCGCCACGACCACCCTTCCGGTGTACGCGTTCAAGATCGCCCGGGTGCTGCACCGGTACGACCTGGGCTCGGCGGTCGCCATGCTCACCGTCGTCATCCTCGCCGTCGCCCTGGTCAGCAACCTGCGAAGGATGGTCCGCCAGTGAAGAGGCTGACGCTCAACGCGGCCGCGGTCGTCGTGCTCGTGATGACGATCTTCCCGGTCTACTGGATGTTCCTGACCGCGTTCAAGCCGACCGGGGAGATCCAGGCGGCCACGCCGACGTTCTGGCCGGCGCACCCGACCCTGGAGCACTTCGTGACGGCGGTGAACGCGCCGGGGTTCTGGACCTACTGGCGCAACAGTCTCGTCGTCACCGTGGTCGCGGTGCTGGTCGCGCTGGTGACGGCGCTGCTGGCGGCGTTCGCGGTGGCCAGGATGCGCTGGCGGGGGAGAGGGGCGTTCGTGATCGCGGTGTTCGCGGCGCAGATGGCGCCGTGGGAGGCGCTGCTGGTGCCGGTGTTCATCATCGCCAGGGACACCGAGCTGCTGGACTCGCTGGCGATGCTGACCGGCGTCTACTTCATGATCACGTTGCCGTTCACGATCGTGACGCTGCGCGGGTTCCTGGCCGCGATCCCGCCGGAGCTGGAGGAGGCGGCGCAGGTGGACGGGTGCGGCCGCCTGGCCGCCTTCCGGCGGGTGGTGTTCCCGCTGCTGGCGCCCGGGCTGATGGCGACGTCGCTGTTCGGGTTCATCACGGCGTGGAACGAGTTCGCGTTCGTGAACGTGCTGATCATCAAGGACCAGGACAAGCGCACGCTGCCGGTGTGGCTGTCGTCGTTCCGCGACGTCTTCGGCACGGACTGGGGCGCCACGATGGCCGCCGCCAGCCTGTTCGCGCTGCCCGCGCTGTTGCTCTTCCTGTTCCTGCAGCGCCGGGTGGGCACCGGGATGACGGCGGGGGCCGTCAAGGGCTGACGGCGGTGAACGCGGCGTGCAGGGCCTTCGCGTCCGCCTCCGGGAGCAGGTCCCGGGCCGCCAGCCAGGCCGCCGCGCCCGCCGCGTCCCCCGCGGTCGTGACGTTCTTGTCCGCCAGCAGCTTCACCACCGCCTGGCGTACCGGACCCTCGTTGGTGAGCACGCTTCCGGCGAGCACCACCGGACCGGACACGTGTACGCGTCCGAGCGTGGCGACCAGGCGCTCGGCGGCCTCCCGCGTGACCTTGAGCGCCGCCTCGTCGCCTGCCTCGGCGGCCTGGCTGACCAGCGAGGACAGCGCGGCCAGCCGCATGTGGTCGGCCTGCGCCAGCCGTACGATGCGATCGGCGACGGCACGCGGCGCGGCGGGCCGGTCGTCGCCGAGGAAGTGCTCGACCACGAGCTCGGCCAACATGCCGCCGCCCTTGATGCGGTCGTCGGGCGGGACCGGCATGCCGCGGTCCAAGACCTCGACCACCCCCTTGACGGCCTGGCGGCCGATCCAGAAGCCCGACCCCTCATCGCCCAGCAGCCAGCCCAGCCCGTCGGCGATGGCGTCGAGCCGGAAGTCCACGATCCTGGCCGCCACCGCCCCCGTGCCCGACAGCAGCAGCGAGCCGTCGGGCTCCGGCGAGCCCGCGGTGTAGGCGATCGGCGTGTCGCCCATGTAGCGCGGCCCCTCCGCGATGCCGTGCCCGGCCCAGACCTTCGCCAGCTCGGGCACCATCTCCGCCACGTGCCCCGCCACCCCGGTCAGCGACGCCACGACCCGCCGGCCGTCATGCGTCCCCAGCGCCTCACCGAGCGCGGCGGCCACGTTGGCCACCGCCTTGCCCAGCCCGTGAGCAGTGGGATTGCCCGCACCGGCCCGGGCGTAGCCGACCCTGGTGCCGTCGAGCGCGTGGACGGCGACCCGCGTGGACGTGGCCCCGGCGTCGACACCGACCACTAGCGATTCAGTCACGGTCCGAGTCTGGGGGTTGACGCGGACCGGAAGCAAGAATAATTTTCGCCAGAAGACCGGGTATTCGGAAGGAATATTCGTGACTTCAGGAGCGCTTGGGCGCGTCGAAACAGAACTACCCGGTTTGCCGGAAGCTTTGCGCAGGGTCGGCGAGGTGATTCTCGGCGATCCTGCCGAGGCAGCGCGTTCGACCATCATCGCGCTCGCCGAGCGGGCCGGCAGCTCGCCGGCGACCGTGACGAGGTTCTGCCGGGCGTTCGGCTTCTCGGGGTACGCCGAGCTGCGCGTCGCGCTCGCCACCGAGACCGGCCGGGCCGCGCAGGCGGGGTGGGGAGCGGGCGTCGGCCACGAGATCGGCCCCGACGACCCGCTCGACTCGGCCATCGAGGTGATGGCCGCCGCCGACGCCAGGCTCATCCAGGACACCGCCGCGCAGCTCGACCTCGACGTCGTCGCCAAGGTGGCCGACGCGATCGTGGCCGCGCCGCGCGTGCTCCTGGTCGGCGTCTCCACCAGCGGTAACGTCGCCGCCATGTTCGAGGGCCGGCTGCGCCGCATCGGCGTGCCCGGCTGGAGCGCCGGCGACGCGCACGTGGCCCTGTCGGAGGCGGCCCTGCTCAAGGAGGGCGACGTGGCCATCGGCATCAGCCACCGGGGCCGCACCCGCGAGGTCATGGAGGCGCTGGCCGAGGCCGGCAGCCACGGCGCGCTGACGGTCGCGGTCACCTCCTTCGCCCGCTCGCCGCTGGCCGAGCTGGCAGACCTGGTGCTGACCACGGCCAGCAGGGAGACCACGTTCCGGCTCGGCGGGCTGGCCGCCGTCCATTCGCAGCTGTTCGTGCTGGACGCCGTGTACGTGGCGGTGGCCCAGCGCACCTACGAACGCACCAACGAGGCGTTCGAGCGCACGATCAGCGCCGTGGAGAGCCATCGGGTGGAGAGAGGCTGAATGACGTACGCAACCGAGGTCCTCGATCTGGCACGCCAGGTCACGGAGAGCCAGGCCGAACCGGTACGGGAGGCGGCCGCGCTGATCGTGGCCTCGATCCGGGCGGGCGGCGTGGTCAACGCGTTCGGCTCGGGGCACTCCGAGGCCATCGCCATGGAGATCGCCGGACGGGCCGGCGGCCTCGTCCCCAGCAACCGCCTCTCGCCCAGGGACCTCGTCCTGTACGGGGGCCACGCGCCCGGCGTGCTGACCTCCGAGCTGGAGCGCGACCCGGCCATCGCGCACGAGATCTACGACCTGGCGCCGGTGGCGCCGCAGGACGTGTTCGTGCTGATCTCCAGCTCCGGCGTGAACGGCACGGTCGTCGAGCTGGCCACGCTCGTCAAGGAGCGCGGGCACCCGCTGATCGCGCTCACCTCGGTCAAGCACAGCACTCAGATGACCTCGCGCCACCCGTCGGGCCGCAAGCTGCTCGACCTGGCCGACGTCGTGCTGGACAACGGGGCGCCGTACGGCGACGCCATCCTCGAGCTGCCCGGCGGCGGCACGTACGGAGCCGTGTCCACGGTCACCTCCGCGCTGCTCGCGCAGATGGTGGTCACCCGGGCGGTGGACGAGCTCGTGGCCATGGGCGAGACGCCCCCGATCTACATGTCGGTCAACGTGACCGGCGGCGACGAGCACAACAAGGCGCTGGAGAGCCGCTACGCAGGCCGTATCCGACGCGGATCATAGACAAGTCAGGAGCAGTCATATGCCCAACACCCCCCATATCAGCCGACGTGAGCTCCTTCGCGGCGCCGCACTCGTACCCGTGGCGGGGGCGCTGGCCGCCTGCGCCACGCCGGCCGCCAAGCCCACCGCGTCGTCCTCGGCGGCGCCGGTCGCGACCAGCGCGGCCAACCCGTTCGGCATGGCGGACAACAAGCCGCTGGAGGTGTGGATCTTCGACGGCGGCTTCGGCCAGGACTACGCCAAGAACATCCACCAGCCGCTCTTCAAGAGCAAGCACCCGAACGTCGAGATCAAGCACAACGCGACCAAGGAGATCACCAAGGTCCTCCAGCCGCGCTTCGCCGGCGGCAACCCGCCGGACGTGATCGACAACTCCGGCGCAAACGCCATGGACTTCGGCGCGCTCGCCCAGGACGGCCAGCTCCAGGACCTCACCCCGCTGCTCGACGCGCCCAGCTGGGACGACCCGAACACCAAGGTCCGCGACACCATCGACCAGGCCGTCATCGACCTCGGCACGTACGACGGCACCTTCAGCGTGCTCGGCTACGTGAACTACATCTTCGGCATCTGGTACTCGCAGAAAGCCTTCCGCGACAACGGCTGGGAGGCCCCGAAGACCTGGGACGAGTTCCTCAAGCTCTGCGAGACCATCAAGAAGTCCGGCAAGATGGCGCCCTTCACCTACGCCGGGAAGTTCCCGCAGTACCTGTACGAGCCGCTGCTCACCATGGCCGCCAAGATCGGCGGCGCCGAGGTGCTCGTCAACATCGACAACCTCGAGGACGGCGCCTGGAAGAGCGACGCCATGAAGACCTCGGCCACCGCCTGGGCGGAGATCGGCGCCAAGTACCTCATGGAGGGCACCGCCGGCCTCGACCACGTGCAGACCCAGACGGCCCAGAACAAGTACAAGGTCGCCATGCTGCCCTCCGGCTCCTGGCTGGAGAACGAGCAGAAGACGACCACCCCGGCCGACTTCGAGTACGGGATGTTCCCGATCCCCGACTTCGGCAGCTCGGACAAGCTGCCGTACGGCAGCCTGCACAGCCAGCCGAGCGAGAACTTCATCGTGCCCTCCAAGTCCCCCAACCCGCAGGGCGGCATGGAGTACCTGCGGGCCATGCTGTCGAAGAAGGCGGCGGGCGACTTCAGTGAGATGGTCAAGACGGTCTCCGTGGTCAAGGGCGCGGGCGAGGGCCGGCAGCTGTCGCCGGGCGCCGAGAGCGCGACCAAGGCGTTCGCCGCCGCGGGCACGAACGTCGTCTACTACCGCTGGCAGACCTGGTACGCCCAGCTCAAGGACGAGGCCATCGCCGCCACCGGCGAGCTGATGACCGGCGGGCTCAAGCCGGACGCCTACCTTGAGCGCCTGCAGAAGAAGGCCGACGAGATCAAGAACGACTCCTCGATCAAGAAGTACAAGCGCTGATGATGTTCAACAGGTATCGCCGCGGGCTGTTCATCACCTCGTTCCTGGCAGCCCCGGTGATCCTCTACCTGGTCTACGTGATCTCGCCGTACATCCAGGCGTTCTACATCGCGATGACCGACTGGCGCGGCGTGACGGCCACGCCCAGGTTCATCGGCCTGGACAACTTCAAGCGGCTCTTCGGCGACGGCACGTTCTGGAAGGCCGTCACGCACAACGGCGCGCTGCTCGTGCTGCTGCCGCTGATCACGATCGTCATCGCCCTGTTCTTCGCCTTCCTCCTCAACGTGGGCGGCGCGCAGGGCACGTCGGGGATCCGCGGGTCGAAGTTCTACCGCGTGGTGTTCTTCTTCCCGCAGGTCCTGGCCGTCACGGTGGTGGCGGTGCTGTTCCAGCAGGTGTTCAGGCCGGACGGCAGCGGCATGCTGAACGGCCCGCTGATGGCGCTCGGGGTCAAGCCGATCGGCTTCCTGTCCGATCCCGACGTGGCGTTCTGGTCGGTGCTGGGCGTCATGGTGTGGCAGGCGGTCGGCTTCTACGTGGTGCTCTTCTCCGCCGGCCTGGCCTCCATCCCCAGGGACATGTTCGAGGCCGCGCAGATCGACGGGGCCGGCCGGGTGAGCCTGTTCTTCCGCATCACGCTGCCGCTGCTCTGGGACACCGTACAGGTGGCCTGGGTCTATCTGGGGATCCTGGCGCTGGACGTGTTCGCGATCGTCTGGGTGATGACCGACCAGCACGGCGGCCCCGACTGGTCGACCACGGTCATGGCCGCCGAGATCTATCGCAACGCGTTCCAGTACTTCCGCTTCGGCTACGCCTCGGCGCTGGGCGTGATCATGTTCCTCTTCACCGTCGGCTTCGCGATCCTCTCGCTGCGCCTCTCGCGGCGCGAACGAATCGAGTACTGATGACAACGACGATCTCGTGGACGGCGGCGAACTCCCGCAGGCTCGCCCGCCAGGAGCGCAGGCGCCGGCTCGGCCCGCTGGGCGTGCTGACGCATGTCGCGCTGCTGGTCTGGGCGCTGCTGGTGATCGTGCCGATCCTGTGGACGTTCCTGGCCTCGGTCAAGAGCGAGGACGAGATCTTCGGTGACGCCTGGTCGCTGCCGGCCACGCTGCACTGGGACAACTTCGCCAGGGCCTGGGAGCAGGCGCACATCGGGCAGTACATGCTCAACAGCGTCATCGTCGTGGCGTTCAGCACGTTCGGGACGATGCTCATCGGGTCGATGGCGGCGTACGTGCTGGCGCGTTATCCCTTTCGCGGCAACCGGGCGATCTACCTGCTCTTCGTCTCGGGCCTGGCCTTTCCCGTCTACCTGGCCCTGACCCCGCTCTTCTTCGTCGTCCAGAACATGGGCAATGTGCCGCTCATCGGCCCCTTCATCGGCCTGAACACGCACGCGGGCCTGGTCCTGGTCTACATCGCGTACTCGATGCCGTTCACGGTCTTCTTCCTGTCGGCGTTCTTCCGCACGCTGCCCACGGCGGTGGGGGAGGCGGCGATGGTGGACGGCGCGTCGCACACCCGCGTCTTCTTCCAGATCATGCTGCCGATGGCCAAGCCGGGCATCATCAGCATCACGATCTTCAACATCCTGGGCCAGTGGAACCAGTACCAGCTGCCCCTGGTGCTGCTGCAGGAGCGCGACAAGTGGGTCCTCCCCATGGGCATCGCCGACATCTCCACCGCCGCCGGATACGACCAGGACTGGTCGGCCCTCTTCGCCGCCCTGACCCTGGCGATCCTGCCGATGCTGGCGGTCTACACGGTCTTCCAACGTCAGATCCAGAGCGGCCTGACCTCTGGAGCCCTCAAGTAGCGGGGGCTTAGGCTGCGGGGTGTGACTGGCGAAATCCGCGCGCTGCTGGCCCGCCATCTCCCCGACTATCGGGTGCGCTCCATCGATCGGCTGGGCCAGGGCCTCGACAACACGGTGTACGAGGTCAACAACGAATTACTGGTACGGCGTAACAAGGCGACGACCCCCGAGGAGAACCGCCAGGAGGTCGCCCGCCTGGCGGCCGTCAGGGAGCTGTCCCCGCTACCGGTCCCCGAGGTGGTCTTCGCCGACGACGAGTCGGGGGCGATCGCGTACAGCAAGCTCCCGGGCGAGCCCCTCAACCGGCACCCCGCCGCCGACCCCCGGCTCCTGGCCCAGCCCCTGGCCGAGTTCCTCAGCGCCCTGCACGGTGCCTCTCCTGACAGGATGCGCGACCTCGCACCGCTGGACACCTACCCGGCGCTGACCCTCCTCCAGGACGCCGAGCTCGACTACCGCGACGTCGAGGCCCACGTCCCGGAAGAACAGCGCCACCTGGTGGAGCGCTTCCTCCGGGAACCGCCGCCGGACGAGACCGGCGAGCTCCGCTTCTGCCACAACGACCTGGGCACCGAGCACCTGCTGGCGGACGCGGCCACCAGCACGATCACCGGCGTCATCGACTGGACCGACGCCGCCCTCACCGACCCGGCCCACGACTTCGCCCTGATCTACCGCGACCTGGGGCCGGAGATCTTCGAGCTGACGGTGTCGCACTACGCCTTCTCCCTCGACGAGGCGGACCGCGCCCGGGTCCTCTTCTACGCGAGATGCGCACTCATCGAGGACCTGGCGTACGGCCTGAGCACGGGCCCCCACCACTACGCCGAAGCCGCCCTGACCCACCTGGCCTGGACCTTCGGCTAGGTCACGCAAGCGTTGCCCGATTCCGGGGTGGGCCTACCGGAGCCCCCCGGGCCAAAGGTCTTCGCCAGGAGCGCTTCGCGCTCGGGGCTCAGGCGTTCTCATTCGGGCGCCTGGCGGCGCAACCCCCGCGCCTGGCGGCGCCATCGCCCACCCGTTGCCCGATTACCGGCTTGGCCTGCTGGAGCCAGCCCCGAGCGGTCCTCGCTCCGCTCGTCCCGGGACGCGCCTGGCGGCGCGCACGGTCTTCGCCTGGGCGCCGGGTGAGCAGGAGCTCCCTGCGGAGATTCAAGAGCACCGGCTTGCCAAGGTGACAGCGGAGGGTAAAATTTCAGACACCAAGAGCTACGATTGCGGTGTGAGGAGCTGCCGGTCATGGTGCGCCAGATGCCTACACTGAACATCGTGTCGGCCCCTGTGCCCCTTCGCGGCTCTGCGGCGGCAGTCGCCTATCTGCTGGCGACCGCCCGGGCGACCGGCACGCGTGTGAGCCGCACCAAGCTCTCCCATCTCCTCTATCTGGCCGACCTCCGCGCAGTCGAGCGGGGATTGCCCGCCGGCTCCGGCCTCGAATGGCGTTGGAACCCCAGCGGTCCTCACAGCTTCCGTCTGGTCGAGGTCGAGCGTGACCTTCGTGAGGCGGGCGTGATCACCCTTGATGAGGGTGCGGATCCTTTCGCCGGTCGTCGCGAGTGGACCATTCACCTGGTCGATGTTCCTCGGACGGTGGTGAGCGTCGAGTTCGCCATGATCATGCAGGCCGTTCTGGCCGACTACGGGCGACTTTCACCAGGCCAGTTGTGTGACCTCACGTGCCAGACGCTTCCCATGAGGGAGGCGAGTAGACAGCGTCGGGCCGACGCGCGACTTGACCTTGCTGGAGGGCAACCTCTGCCCGACCTGGGCTCCGGACTGGCTTCGCTCCGCCGGTGGGCCGAGCGCAATCCGCTGCCCGAAGACGAGCCTGGTGGTATCGAGGATCTCGCGGAAGAGATCCGTCACCTCGCAGAGCATCGGGCGGAGGCGATCCGCCGCCTCTTGGAGGAGTAGGTGCCGGGGCCCTACATCGTCGGAGGCGTTTATCTCGTCACCGACAAGACGCTTCGTCTCATCCCTGAAGAAGAACGAGTGGTCCACGACGAGCGACGTCCCGTGGTGGTCGTCACCGGAGCTCAGTCCAACAGCGATCCTGAATGGCCGTTCATTCTCGCTTGTCCCATCTCTGGCTCTACTTCGCGCCGGACGCGGTTCGACGTGCAACTCGCCAAAGGCCAGGGTGGAGCCGTCAAGAAATGCTGGATCAGGATCCCGGCCGTGCAGCCCTTACCGAAGTACGCCCTCGAAGACCGCACCGGCGTGCTGGACGAAGACCTGTTGACCCAGGTTCAAGGCCGGCTCGCTCAGTATCTTGGCCTGCTCAACTGACACATCGGCACGTCGACGACGGCGCCTGGCGGCGCGCGCGCTTTTCGCCCGGGGCGCTTCGCGCTCAGAGAGCTCAGGCGTGGGTCGGTCTGCGTCGCTTGGGTGCGAAAACGGTTCGCGATGAGCCCTCATTTCACCGGCTGATCGCCAAGGCGGCGGAGACGAGGCGCGCGTGGTCCGTCGCCGGTCAGGCGGTGTCAGTCGTCCCAGCGTTGGGCGTTCTGGTCGTTCAGAGAGCCCGGGGGTTGGGGGATGACGCAGAAGGGCAGTCCGGCGGGGTCCTCCATGACGCACCAGTGATCGTTGACCAGCCGCAGCCGTCGGGCCCCGAGGGCCTCCAGGCGTGCGGTCTCCGCCTCCAGGTCGTCGGTGTGGATGTCGAGATGCACGCGCGCGGGGCCCGTCCCGAGTCGTTGCACGAGCAGGGCGAACACGTCACCAGGTAAGAAAGCGCCGTGGTACTCCGGGTATCGCTCGAACCGGGTCAGCGTCTGACCGGTCGCCTCCTGCCAGAACGTCATCTCCTTGTCGTGATCGTCCTCCGGGACGTCGATCACAACCTTGTAGAGCCTGCTGTAGTGCGTCATGTCCCCATCCTCCTGGACGGGGGTCATTCTCAGGGCCGGGTTCCTACCGAGAGGCCGGCGCATATGGCTGCGGGCTCGGTGAAGGGGCGATTTGTGCAGGGAGTTCGGACGTGCTCCCAGTCGGGTGGTACGGCCGGGCTCCTGGGCGTCAGTGGACGAGGAGGGCGAGCACTCCGGCGCCCAGCGGGCCGAGCCACTGGGCGATGCGGCTCAGGGCGTCGATCAGCGTGGCGCCGGCGTCGGCGAGCGCTCCGGCGCGCTCCAGCCCCGAGGTGAGCTCCTGGAGGTGCCGGCCGGCCTGCTCCCTGTCAGGGGTCTCTCCGCCCACCGCGTCCTCGACCGCCGACAGTTCGCGCTCCGCGCTCCGGCGTTCGGCCGCGGACAGCCTCAGCTCGTCCAGGGCGCTCCTGATGGCGTTCAGGTCGGCGTGGAGGCCCTGGCCGGCGAGCTGGTGTCCCGCGACGCCGTGGATGTCCCGCCCGGCGGTCTGGTGATGTCCGCCCACGTACTGTGTGCCGCTCCCGGCGTTCACCGGCCCGCTGACGTTCCCGAAACGGAAGGTCTCCCCCATTGCCGTCACCTCTCTCTAGGGCCGCGGCCCGTGCCGTCGCCGTCTGCGCTGCTCCGCGCGCTTGCGCGCGGCCTTGGACATGGACGAGCCGATCCCCGCGAGCACCCCACCGGCCACGAAAAGACCGAAACCCGCCGGTGCCTGGGGAATGCCGGGAAGCAACTCCTGTGTCATCGGGTTCGAGAAATCGTTGGAGGTCATGGCGCCGAAGATGAGGGACGACCAAATAGCGAACCCGGCGAGCGCGATCATCGTGCCGAGGACCAAGAGCACGCGCCCGAACCCTTTTCCCTGGAAGACTTCGTCGAACGGCTCATAATCGGCGTTGACTTGAACGTCATAATTGTCGCCATAAATGTCCCGGCCGGCGTTCTGGTGGTGCCCGCCCACGTACTGGATGCCGCTTCCCGCGTTCACCGGCCCGCGTACGTCCCCGAACTCGTAACCTGCTGACGGACCCGCCCCGGCAGGCTGGACGAACCGCAGCTCCGCGTACCCCATCCGCAACTGGTCCCCGTCACGGAGCACTTGACCACCGGCGATCTTGTGACCGTTGAGCCAGGTGCCGTTTCGCGACCCGAGATCGTTGATGACCACGTGGTCGCCGTTCCGGTCGAGCGACGCGTGCCGCCGGCTGACCCCGTCGACCTCCAGCAGGATCCCCGAACCCCGCATACTTCCGATCTCGGTGTGCCCGCCGGGAATGTCGAACCTGATCCCGGCCATTCCCCTGCTGACGACGAGCAGCTGGGGGTGAGAACCCATGCGCACCTCCCCATGGCGCCGGCCCCCGAATGACGAACAGCACAATCAAAGCAAATAATAAAGCTCGATTCGGCGGGTTTTTATAAGAGCCGCCGAATCCCCGCAATAGGACGGCTCCGAAATGCGGCGCATCGGTGAGGGTCCCTCGACCCGGGTGAGCCACTCTCCGGCGGGAAAACCGTTCGCGGCGGTGTGCGGGGGCGTGGTTTGCTGCCGGGCATGACGTCGGCATGGGTAGGTCAGCTCGTACGGTTGCGCGCTATCGAGCCCGAGGACTGGGAGGCGTTCCACTCCTTCGACGAATACTCCGACGCGGTCAGGAGCGGAGAGCACCTCCACCCGCCGCAGTCGGCGGCGCGGGCCAGGAAGTGGGCCGCCGAGCTGGCCGAGCGGACCCAGGGCCTGGACGAGGTGCGGCTGGTGATCGCCACCCGGGACGGGAACACCCCGGTCGGCATGATGAACACGCACAGCGTCGACCGGGTGCACGGCACCTTCGCGTACGGGATCGGCATCGGGACGCCCCACCACCGCAAGGGGTACGCCGGTGAGGCCGTCGTCCTGCTCCTGAGGTACATGTTCTTCGAGCGCCGCTTCCAGAAGGCCGAGGCCGGGGTCTACGGCTCCAACGAGGCGTCGCTGGCGCTGCACCGGCGGCTGGGGTTCGTCGAGGAGGGCCGCCGGCGCAGGTGCCACTACGCCAACGGCCGTTACGACGACGAGGTCCTGTTCGGCATGACGATCGAGGAGTTCACCGAACGCCACGCCTCTTAGGCGGTGTTCAGATACGCGTTTCGGACCCGCTGTCGTTTCCGTCCAAGACGGCCACCGCGGCCGTGATCTAGCGTGGACCCGGCAGCTCGCCCGAGCATGAGGAGACGGCACAGTGCGTAACTTGGTCTACACCGGTTTCATGTCGCTCGACGGCGTCGTGGACTCGCCTGGCGGCGGGCCGGGGGAAGAACACCGCAGCGGCGGGTGGGTGGTCAAGGACCTCGAGTTCGTCCCCGAAGCCTGGTCGCTAAAGGGTGAGGAGCTCACCGACACGACGGCGCTGATGTTCGGCCGTCGCAGTTACGAGGCGTTCGCGGCGGTCTGGCCCGGCTCGGGGGACCACGCCGACTACAAGGAACTGCCCAAGTATGTGGTGTCGACCACGCTATCCGACGACGCCATCGTCGACGGATGGGGACCGACCACGATCCTGCGCTCGACCGAGGACGTCGCGGCGCTCAAGGAGGGTGAGGGCGGTGCGATCTTCATCCACGGGAGCGCGGAGCTGGCCCGGCGGTTGTCGGACGCGGGGCTGATCGACCAGTACAACCTGCTTGTCTTTCCCGTGCTGCTCGGTGCCGGGAAGAGCCTGTTCGGCCGGGCCGACCGGGACAAGCACATGCTGACCCTGCGGGAATCGGAAAGCTACTCGAACGGGATCCTGAAGCTGGTCTACGACGTCAAGCGCTGATCCAGGTCGAGGGCGATCGCGCCGCCGGCGCCCTCGCGCAGCTGCCTAACGGTGCGTCCGACGTAGGAGCGCAATGCCCGGGCCAGATGCGGCTCGTCGAAGTAGTCAAGCTTGGCGACGACGTCGGCGGCCGGGTCGCCGGCAGCCAGCAGCTGCGCCGCCGTGCGGGCCCGCTCGATCTGCCGGACCGCGCCCCGCGTCAGTCCGGTCGCGGCGCGGAACCGACGTTCGACCGTGCGCCCCGAGACGACCGGGCGGTGACCCCGCACCACGTCGGTGACGAGCAGGTCACGGACCACGATCCCGGCCCGGACGAGACGTTCGACCAGAGCCTCGGCGTCGTCGGGGCCGGGCGTCTCCCAGCGCGTGCCGTCCAGCCGGAACGTCCGGCGCGTGGTGTCGGGCAGCCCGATGCCCCCGTCGACCAGCGCCGGCGTGGGCACGGCCCGCAATGAGGTGCCCACGGCGAACTCGATGCCGGTAAAGGTCGCGCCCTCCGGTACCGGCGCCGTGCCGGTCCGGGTCTCGGGACCGGTGATGCCCGCGTACGCCCGGCCAGCGTGTTCCCAGAACACCAGGCCCCAACGCACCCCTGCGACGGACGTCATTGCAGTGACCTGCTCGCTCGTGCATGTCCACACGATGTCGACCCACGCCGAGTCCGACTCGCGCGTCTTGAACCGCAGTCCCACGGGCGAAGGATACGTCGCTTCGCGTTCTCGGTGGCTTGCCCGGCTACGCGGCTTTGCGCTACGGCAAGCTGTGCGGGCTGCGCTGAACCGAGCTTCGACCTCGACCGCGCGATCTAACCAAGCGAACGCGATCGCAGGCCGATCCAGCCGTAGAGGTCCGCCTTGTCGTTTGGACGGATACCCACGGCGAGACGGCACCCGCACACCTTGCCTCGATGATGCCGTCACGCCGCCGCCCCATCACATGGAAAACTTCTCCCTTAGAGAGCGTGAAGGTCCGCACGGACCCGGCGGGTGGCCGTGACCACGTTCGCCAAGGACGCCTCCACCTGCTCGTACGTCCGGGTCTTCAGCCCGCAGTCCGGGTTGACCCAGACCCGCTCCACCGGCAGCGCCGCCAGCGTCCGGCGCAGCAGGTCCTCGACCTCCGAGGCCGCGGGCACCCGCGGCGAGTGGATGTCGTAGACGCCGGGCCCGAGCCCTCTCCCGAAGGTCCCGACCGTGGCCAGGATGCGCGCGCCCGAGCGGGCCGACTCGATGGTGGTCACGTCGGCGTCCAGGCCGTCGATGGCGGCCAGGATCTGGTCGGCGTCCGAGTAGCACAGGTGGGTGTGGATCTGCGTGCGGTCGCCGGCCCCCGACGTGGCCCGGCGGTACGCGGCCACCGCCCACTCCAGGTAGTCGGCCTGCGCGGCCCGCCGCAGCGGGAGCAGCTCGCGAAGGGCGGGTTCGTCCACCTGGATGACCGACACCCCGGCCGCCTCCAGGTCGCGGACCTCCTCCCGGACGGCGTCCGCCACCTGGAACACGACGTCGCGCAGCGGCAGGTCGTCGCGGACGAAGGACCAGGCCACGATGGTGACGGGGCCGGTGAGCATGCCCTTGACCGGCTTGTCCGTGAGCGACTGCGCGTACCTGGCCCACCGCACTGTGATCGGCGACGGGCGGCCGACGTCCCCGTGCAGGATCGGCGGCCGGGTGCAGCGGGAGCCGTACGACTGGACCCAGCCGTTCGTGGTGACGGCGAACCCGTCGAGGTGCTCGGCGAAGTACTGCACCATGTCGTTGCGCTCCGGCTCCCCGTGTACGAGGACGTCGAGCCCGAGGCGTTCCTGGACCCGGATGACGCGCTCGATCTCGGCCTCGACCTGCCGCTCGTAGTCGGCCTGCGAGAGCGTGCCCGAAGCGAGCGCGGCCCGGGCGGCGCGCAGCGAGCCGGTCTGCGGGAACGAGCCGATCGTGGTGATCGGCAGCGCGGGCAGCCGCAGGTGCTCGGCCTGCGCCGCCGCCCGCACCGCGTACGGGCTGCGCTCCTCCTGCACCACGGGCGCGGGCAGCGCCACGGAGGGCGCGGTGTGCGGCGCGTCCCGCAGCGGGGACCGCGCGAGCGCCACCACCTCCGCCACCTTCTGCTCGGCGAACGCCAGCCGCCCCTTCAGCGCGGGGTCCAGCTCCGGCTCGGCCTCCACGTCGTAGGGGACGTGCAGCAGCGAGCACGACGTGCTGACCACCACCTCCGAGGCGCGTACGGCGCCCAGGGCGGCCAGGGCGCGGCCGGGCGAGGTGCGCCACACGTCGCGCCCGGACACCACGCCCGCCACCACGGTCTTGCCGGTCAGGTCGAGCGCGGGCACGGCGCCGCGGACGAGGTCGATCCCGATGGCCTCCACCGGCGTCTCGGCCAGGACCGGGAGGGCCTCCCCGAGGTCGCCGAAGTAGGAGGCCACGAAGAGCCCGGGCCGGGTGGTGAGGGAGCCGAGCCGCGAGTAGGCGGCACGCACGGCGGCCAGCTCTTCGGCGGTCCGGTCGCCGACCAGCGCGGGCTCGTCGAGCTGGACCCACGAGACCCCCTCGGCGGCCAGGGCGGACAGCAGCTCCTCGTAGCAGGCCAGCACGTCGTCCAGCCGGTCCAGCGCCGAGCCCAGCAGCAGGAACGTCACCGGCCCCACCACCACGGGCCGCGTCTCGTACCCGAGCGCCCGCGCCTCGCGCACCTCGGAGAGCGGCTTGGCCGCGTCCAGCTTGAACACGGTGTCGGGGCCGATCTCCGGCACGATGTAGTGGTAGTTCGTGTCGAACCACTTCGTCATCCGCAGCGGCGCCAGCCCCTCGGTGCCCCTGGCCATCGCGAAGTAGGGGTCGTCGGCCTCGCGGTAGCGCGCGGGCACCGCACCCAGCAGCACCGCCGTGTCCAGCACCTGGTCGTACAGCGAGAACGTGTTGGACGGCAGCCCTTCCAGCCCCAGCTCGGCGAGCCTGCGCCAGGTCCGCTCCCTGATCTCGGCCCCCACCCGCTCGAGCTCCGCCCGGCTCGACCGCCCGTCCCAGTACGACTCCAGCGCCCGCTTCAGCTCCCGCCGCGGCCCGATCCTCGGATATCCGAGCACCGTGGTCCTGGGGAATGTGGACATGTCTCTGGCTCCCTTGATCTCGTTCGGCTGATCGCAGGCATCCTGCCGAGCACTCGGGAGCTCGTGCATCATGGATTGGTGCTGCTTATGCTCAAGGAGATGCACTGCTTCGCCAGGGTCGCGGAGCGGCTCAGCTTCTCCAGGGCCGCCGCCGACCTGGGGATGTCCCAGCCCGCCATGAGCCAGGCCATCACCCGGCTCGAGCGCGCCGCCGGGGTCAGGCTCTTCGAGCGGACGGCCCGCGACGTGCGGCTCACGGCGGAGGGCAAGGCGCTGCTGCCGTACGCGGAGCGGGTGATCGAGTCGGTCGGCGTCTTCGAGGCCGAGTCGGCCCGGCTGGCCAGGCCGACCATTCACCTCGCTTATCCACCGCTCGTCGGGACGCTGGCGGCGCGGATCGTCAGGCGGCTGGCCGGTCGCACTCCGGCGATCGGCGTGGAGCTGCGGGCGGCGGGCCGGGGCGCGGCGGTGCGGGCGCTGGCGGACGGCGAGGTCTCGGCCGCGATCCTGGCCACCCCGGCGCCGGCGCAGTTCGTGACGGCGGCCAGGTTTCACGTGACGGTCGACCACCTGGCCGTGCCCGCGGGTCACCGGCTGGCCTCCAGGACCAAGGTGACCCCCGGCGAGCTGGGCGGGCAGGTGCTGCTCACGCCGGGCAGCCGCCCGTGGCCGGGGCTGCCGGGGCGTTCGCGCATGGCGGCCGACGACGACTTCGCGGCCGCGCTCGACCTCGTGGCCGCGGGCGCCGGGCTGCTGCCGATCCCGCAGCTCCTGGTCAGGACCATCAGGAGGGACGACGTGAGCTTCGTGCCGCTCGACGTCGGCGACCTGCGCATCACGTACGCGCTGGCCTGGTCGAAGGAGCGGGTGACGCCGGAGCTGATGGCTCTGGTGCAGGCCGTCCAGGACGCCCTGTGGACTAGGTGAGGGGGAGGTTCTTGAGCGCCTCGCGGCGGCTCAGGCCCGTGATGCCCTTGGCGTTGACATAGCGGAGCACTTCGTCGGGGTTGGTCTTGGCGTATTCGCGTAACGCCCAGCCGATCGCCTTGCGTGCGAAGAAGTCGTTGTCCGACAGGCTCGGATCGATGCACGCGTACAGCAGGGCCGTGTCGGTGCGCTCCTTGAACCGGTTCTGGCTGAGGATCGCGGTGCGCCGCTTCCACAGATCGCGGTCGTGCGCCCACTCCAGCATGAGCGGCCGCATGGAGTCGGGGTAGGTGGTCAGCAGCCCGCCGACGCGGTGGGTGGCCAGCTCGTCGACGAGGTCCCACCAGGCTCCGGTGACGATCATCTCCTCGTACATCGGCACCGTGTAGAGGGTCTGGTAGTCGCGGTAGAGGTGGTAGCCGGACAGCTCGACGGCGGCGTAGCGCTCCTCGCGGTATTCGGCCTCGCGCCACAGCGCCAGCACGGCCCGCCGCCACTCCGGCGCGGTGTCCAGCCGGTGCTCGGCGAACACCCGCCGCAGCGCCGCCCGCCTGCGCACCGCCTGGACGCCGAGGAACGGCATCGTCGACTTCATGTACGTGCGCATCGCCTCGGCCTTGCCGGGCTCCGCCGCCCCCTGCAGTGCCAGCCGCACCGCCTTGCCGAGGCTCATCCCTTTTGCGTGGTGCGCTCGCCGGTGGCGAGGCCGTCGAAGAGCACGGTGATGTAGTGCTCGGCCAGCCCGGCCGTGTTGAGCCTGCCGCCGGGACGGAACCAGCGCACCGCGACCCAGATCGTGTCGCGGATCATGCGGTACGTCAGCTTCGGATCGACGTCGGACCGGAACAGCCCGGCCGCCTGGCCCGCCTTGATCTGCGTCACCCAGATCTGCTCGACCTCGTCCTCGGCCTTGACCAGGTAGTTGAACCGCTCGAACTGCCGCAGGTAGTTCCAGTCGTTCTGCATGACGGTGATCGCGGCGCGGTGCGGCTCCAGCGTGCCGAACCCGATGCGGACCATCTCCGACAGCACCGTGCGGGCGTCGGCGCTCGTGTCGATCGCCGCGCGGTAGCGGGCGATGAGGTCGTCGAGGAAGGTGGAGAGCACCTCGTCGACGATCGTCTCCTTGGAGTCGAAGTGGTGGTAGAGACTTCCGGAGAGGATGCCTGCCTCGTCGGCTATCTCACGTACTGTCGTGGCCTGGAAGCCCTTGCGTGCGAAGAGCTCAGCGGCGAGCTTGACGAGGTGGTCGCGGCGCTCGGAGGCGGACCCCGAGCTCGCGCGCTGGCGTTTGGCCGGGGTGGTCGTGGTGCCGGAGTTCTTACGCGTGGTCACGACACCATTATGAGCCCTCGCACAATCGCTTGTTCACCTAACCGGTGCAGCTCATGCGGCATTCCGTGCTCTACCAAGCGCTTGCTACGATGCGATGATGGTGAACGAGGCGTACATCGTCGGAGCCGTCCGCACCCCCGTCGCGCGCAGGAACGGCGGCCTGGCCGCGGCCCACCCCGCCGACCTCGGCGCGCACGTGCTCAGGGAGTTGATGCAGCGGGCGGACGCCGACCCGGCGGCCGTCGACGACGTGATCTTCGGCTGCGTGGACACGATCGGCCCGCAGGCCGGGGACGTCGCCCGCACGTGCTGGCTCGCGGCCGGGCTCCCCGAGGAGGTGCCCGGCGTCACGGTGGACCGCCAGTGCGGCTCGTCCCAGCAGGCGCTGCACTTCGCTGCCCAGGCCGTGCTGTCCGGCACGAGCGACCTGGTGGTGGCCGGCGGCGTGCAGAACATGAGCATGATCCCCATCTCGGCCGCGATGCTCGCGGGCCGCGCGTTCGGCCACGAGACGCCGTTCGGGGGGTCCAAGGGCTGGGTCGGGCGGTACGGCACGCAGGAGGTCTCCCAGTTCGCGGGGGCCGAGCAGATGGCCGCCACCTGGGACCTGTCGCGCGAGGAGATGGAGCGGTACGCGTACGAGTCGCACCGCCGGGCCCTGCACGCCATCGACGCCGGGCGCTTCGTGCGCGAGATCGCCCCTTACGAGGGCGTGACCACGGACGAGTGCCCGCGCCGGGACACCACGATCGAGCGGATGGCCGGGCTCAAGCCCCTGGTCGAGGGCGGCCGGCTCACCGCGGCCCTGGCGTCCCAGATCTCCGACGGCGCGGCGGCCCTGCTCGTCGCCTCACCCAGGGCCGTACGGGAGCACGGCCTGACCCCGCGCGCCCGCGTGCACCACCTGTCGGCCCGCGGCGCCGACCCGATCGTGATGCTCTCCGCCCCCATCCCGGCCACCGCCCATGCCCTCGGCATGACGGGCCTGTCCATCGGCGACTTCGACGCGATCGAGATCAACGAGGCGTTCGCGCCGGTCGTGCTGGCCTGGATCAAGGAGACCGGCGCGGACCCCGCCAAGGTGAACCCGAACGGCGGCGCCATCGCGCTCGGCCACCCGCTCGGCGCGACCGGCGCCGTGCTGGCGGTGAAGCTGCTGCACGAGCTGGAGCGCACGGGCGGACGGTACGGCCTGCAGACCATGTGCGAAGGAGGAGGACAGGCGAACGTCACCGTCATCGAGCGGCTGCCTTCCTGAAAGAAGGTGCTGACGTCAGAAAATGACTCTAGCAAATAGGAAACTTTCCTATTAGATTTCGGGTCATGCCCTTGAGCGGTGACCTGCTTCGCCTTGCCGACGCCGTCCTCTTTCCCGGTTTCACCGGGCACACGCCTCCCGACTGGCTGCGCCGCCGGCTCGGCCAGGGGCTGGCCGGCGTGGCGCTGTTCTCGCGCAACATCGCCGACCCGGCTCAGGTGGCCCGGCTGACCGCCGCGCTGCGCGCGGAGAACCCCTCGGTGCTCGTCGGCACCGACGAGGAGTCGGGGGAGGTCACGCGACTGGAGGTGGCCACGGGGAGCAGCCGCCCCGGAGGGTACGCGCTGGGCGTCGTGGACGACGTGGCCCTGACCGAGGCCCTGGCCAGAGACCTCGGCGGCGACCTGGCGGCGGCGGGCATCACGCTCGACTTCGCCCCCTCGGCCGACGTGAACTCCAACCCGGACAACCCGGTCATCGGCCTGCGGGCCTTCGGCGCGGACCCGATCCTGGTCTCCCGGCACACCAGGGCGTTCGTCCGCGGCCTGCAGTCGGCGGGCGTGGCCGCGTGCGCCAAGCACTTCCCCGGGCACGGGGACACCTCGGTCGACTCGCATCACGGCGTGCCCGTGGTGGCCGACGGGATCGAGGACGCGCTGCTCCCTTTCCGGGAGGCGATCAAGGAGGGCGTCAAGGCCGTCATGACCGGCCACCTCCTCGTGCCCTCGTACGACGCCGAGCTGCCCGCCACGCTCAGCCCGAAGGTGCTCACCGGGCTGCTGCGGGAGGAGCTCGGATTCGAAGGAATGATCATCACTGACGGCATCGAGATGGCCGCGGTGGCGGGGGCATACGGGATCGGGGGCGCCTCCGCCCGTGCCATCGCCGCCGGGGCCGACGCGATCTGCGTCGGCGGCGAGCGGGCCGACGAGGCCACCGCCGCCGGCATCCGCGACGCGATCGCCACGGCGGTGACCCAGGGACTGCTGCCCGAGGAACGGCTGGCCGACGCCGCTCGAAGGGTCCGCGAGCTGGCCTCGTGGGCCGCCTCCTCGGGCAGCCAGGCGTCCCGCGACGGCTCCGTGGGTCTGGCCGCCGCGCGCCGGGCGATCCGGATCACCCGCCGGTCCACCGCCCCCGTGCTGCCGCTGACCTCGCCCGCGTCCGTGGTGGAGCTGGCCCCCGCGATGAACCTGGCCATCGACAGGAACACGCCGTGGGGTGTCGGGCAGCCGCTGGCCCGCCTGCTGCCGGGCACCATGGTGACCCGGCTGGTGGTGGGGGACTCGACGGGTTCGGCGCTGGAGCGGCTGCTCGGGGAGGCCACCGGGCGGCCGCTGGTGATCGTGGTCCGGGACGTGCACCGGCACGCCTGGCAGGAGCAGGCGCTGCGGCACCTGCTCAGCGCCCGGCCCGACGCCGTGGTGGTGGAGATGGGGCTGCCCGAGCGTTCGGACCTGGGCGCCGTGCACATCGCCACGTACGGCTCGGCCCGGGTCTGCGGGCAGGCCGCGGCGGAGGTGCTCACCGGTAGGCTCTGATCCCGTGAACTTCGACGGCGAGGATCTTTCCCGCAAGGCACTGGCCGATCGGCTCCCGGCGGACGAGACACATGTCTTCCGTGAGTGCGACCTGACGGAGACCGACCTGTGGGGCGCCCCGCTGGCGGGGGCCAGGTTCGAGTCGTGCGTGCTGGACCAGACCGACTTCCGCAAGGCCGACCTCGACGGGGCCTCGTTCACGGGCGGGGGCGGGATGCGGACCCGCTTCAACGACGCCGACCTCATCGACGTGACGTTCACCGACGTGGACCTGTCCTCGGCGCAGTTCGGCGGCGCGCTCCTCACGGACGTCTCGTTCACGGGGTGCCGCATGATCGGCGCCGCGCTGACGGGCTCGCGCGGCACCGGCTTCAAGATCGCCCGCTCCAATCTGACCCTGGCCAACCTCGGCGGGTGCTCCCTGCGCGCGGAGGTCATCGAGGGAGTCCGCTTCGACGACGCCGACCTGTCGGGGTGCGACTTCACGGAGGCCACGTTCAGCGACTGCCGGTTCATCGGGTCGCGCCTGCTCCAGACCAAGTTCAACAAGGCCGATCTGCGCGGCGCGGACCTGGGCGAGCCGGACGACGCGAAGCTGCGGGCGTTCGCGGGCGCGATCATCAACCAGACCCAGGCCAACGCCATCCTGGCCGCCCGCGGCATCACCGTGCTCTAGTCTCGGGCGCCCCTGTTATCGCCCGTTCGGCTGCCGATAGTCAGATCGTCGATATATATTGATCATATGAAATCCATGCAGGAGCCCACGTTCCTGATCCTGACCGCGCTGGCGGCCGGGCCGCAGCACGGGTACGGCGTCATCACCGACGTGGAGCGCATCTCCGACGGCCAGGTCCGCCTGCGCGCCGGCACCCTGTACGCCGCCTTCGACCGCCTCCAGTCGGAGGGCCTCATCGAGGCGGACCGGGAGGAGATCGTGGACGGCCGGGTGCGCCGCTACTACAGGCTGACCGGCGACGGCGCGGCCAGGCTGGCGGCAGAGGCCGAGCGGATGCGCAGGCACGCCCAGGCGGCCGCGGCGCGCCTGCGCGCCACGGGGGCGGGAGGCCTGGCATGAGCCCACTCGAAGCCGATGGCATGAGCCCGCTCGAAGCCCGTTACCGCCGCCTCCTGGCCTGCTACCCGCGCGATCATCGGGCGCGGCACGAGGAGGAGATGATCGGCGTGCTGCTGGCCGGCGCGCGGCCCGGCCAGCTCCGCCCGCATCCCGCCGACGCGGCCGACCTGCTGTGGGGGGCGCTGCGGGTGCACGTCCGGCGGGCGTTCGGGCCCGTCTCGGGGCCCGTCTGGCGCGAGGGCCTGGGCGTGGCCGTGGCGCTGTGGCCGCTGCTGATGCTGAACACCGCGCTCGCGGTTGTGCTGCTGAGGATCGTCGAGATCGTGCAGTCCGCGCCGAGCATCGGTGCCGACCTGTTCCGGGAACCGATCTGGGTCCTGTACCTCGTCGAGCCGATCGTCGTCGCGAGCCTGCCCGCGCTGGCGGTGCTGCTCGGCCGCCGGTGGATCGCCGTGCTCGGCGCGGTCGCGCTCGCGCGTTACCTGGCGGACCCCTGGAACGGGCTGGACCTGTTCGTCCTGTCGTCACCGGACGGTGTGCGGACCTTCCTGGTGCATCTGGCGCAGCCGAACACGGGCCTGGTCCTGCTGGCGCAGGTGGCGGCGGTCGTCGCCGCCTTCCTGCCCGGGGCGCGCCGTGCGCTCGCGCTCATTCCCCGGAGGTCCTTCCTGCTGTGGGGGCCGCTCGCGCTGGCGGGGCTGACGGCCGGCAAGGCCATCGTGCGCTGGGTGAACGTGATCGACCATCACGAGGTCGTGGTCTGGAAACCCGTGCCCTGGCTCGTCGTGGTCTCGCTGGCCGCCGGGTACGCGTGCCGGTCGGCGCTGGGGAGGCGGGTGGCGCTGGTGCTGTTCCTGCCCGCGGCGGCCCTCGGCGACCTCGGCGACATGCTGCGGATACCCACCTCCACGGTCCTCGCCCAGCTCGGCTGCGCGGCCCTGGCCTTCGCCGCCGGCGCCGCCCTGAGCCGCCGCCGCAGCGCTCCGGCCACCGGCGGCATCACCGTGGTCTGAGCCCGGCCGGGCGCGTCAACGCTCCTCGCTCTCCGGAGCGCGGCCGGTCAGGACACCTCCATCGTGCGGCCCAGGTGGGTCAGGGCGGTCTCGGCGTCGGCCATGATGCGCTCGATCAGCTCGCGGCAGGACGGCAGGTCGTCGATCACGCCCACCACCTGGCCCGACGCCATCACCCCGAGGTCCGCCCGGCCCTCCACCATCGCGGCCCGCAGCAGCACCGGCGTGTTGGCCGCCTGCAGGACCTGGGCCCAGGTCAGGTCGCGCGCCTGCCTCATCCGGCGGCCCTCGCGCAGCATCTCGCCCCACGACAGCCCCGACAGCCGCTTGAACCTGGCCCCGTTCACCACCGCCCTGACCAGGCGCGAGCGCTCCAGCGACGCCACGAACGGGGTCAGCAGGACCCGATGGGGCACCCCGTCCACCCTGGTCGTGACGACCGTGTCCCGCGTCGCCAGATAGAGCTTCTTCACCTCGTCGGGCACGGGGGAGTCGCTCGTCAGCAGGAACCTGGTCCCCATGGCGATCCCGCAGGCCCCGTACGCCAGCGCCGCCACCAGCCCCCGCCCGTCGAAGAAGCCCCCGGCCGCGATCACCGGGATGTCCACCGCGTCCACGACCTGGGGCAGCAGCAACGTCGTGGCGACGGAGCCGGTGTGGCCGCCGCCCTCGCCGCCCTGGACGATCACCGCGTCCACGCCCCAGCCCGCCACCTTCTCCGCGTGCCGGCGCGCCCCGACCGACGGGATCGTGACCACGCCCGCGTCCTTGAGCCGGGCGATCAGGTCCCGCTTGGGCGCCATCGCGAACGAGGCCACGCGCACGCCCTCCCTGATCAGCACCCCGATCCGCGCGGCGGCGTCGTCGGCGTCGGATCGGAGGTTCACCCCGAACGGCGCGTCCGTGCGCTCCTTCACCCGCCTGATCGCGGCGGTCATCTCGGCCACGGACATCGTCGCGGCGCCGATCACGCCGAGCCCGCCGGCCTGGGAGGTGGCCGCCGCCAGCCGGGCGCCCGCGACGTACCCCATGCCGGTCTGCACGATCGGGTGGCGGCACCCGACCAGGGACGTCAGCGCGGTCCTCACGCCGGCTCCCGGTCCCGCAGGCGCTCGGGGTCGAGCCGGTCCAGGACCTCCAGCTCCTCGACGGTCGGCCCGCGCGTCCGGGGCACGTTGTCGGGAATGTCCAGCTCGAAGCCGGTCGCCGCCACGACGTCGTCCACCTCGACCCCCGGGTGCACCGACACCAGGCGCATGGTCCCGCCGGGGGTGCGGAAGTCCAGGACGGCCAGGTTCGTCACGACGCGGCGCAGGTCGAAGGCGCCCCTGTCGGTCCCGAGCCCGCTGACCATGTCCACCGAGGGCACGAACACCCGGGGGGAGTGCCGGGGGATCCAGTAGCTGGTGGGGTCGCAGCGGGTGTTCCCCGGGGCGCCCCGCACGCCCAGCAGCTGCGCCTTGGGGCGGGCCCAGTCGCCGATGCAGGAGATGTTCGTGTTGCCGTACCGGTCGATCTGGCTCGCTCCGAGCATGACGTGCCGGCGCCCGTTCAGCACCAGCCACAGGTGCTCGCGGAACGGCAGCCACCCCTCCACCACCCCGGGCGCCTCGCCCAGCGCGGGCACGTCGCCGGTGAGCAGGCAGGTGCCGTCGTGCGTGAGCAGCTCCGGCTCGAATGTCAGCCGCGCCAGCCGCGCCGCCAGCACCGTGACCGGCCCGCCGATGCCCGCCGCCAGGATCTCGCCGTCGCCCCGGAACGCCTCCGCGCACGCCACCACGCACACGTCAGCCCTGCTGCTCATCGAACTCCTCCCAAGGCGTCTCCACGTAGCGCCGCTGCAGCGCCTCGTCGCGCCCGTAGTCGGGCTCGCACGAGGTGAACCCCGCACCGCCGGGCGCCTCCACCACCCCCGCCACCATCGACCGGCTGATCAGCAGCGACTGCACGGGCCCTTCCTTCAGCAGGTTCTCCACGACCCGCTCGCACGAGACGTAGCATCGCCGCGCCGCCTTGGCGTAGAGGTCGTCGAAGTACGGATCGGTCCCCAGGTACTGGGCGTTGCCCCGCGCGTCGGCCCGGTTCAGGTGGACGAGGGCCACGTCCATGGTCAGCGCGGGCACCGCGACCAGCTCCTCCCCGTCCGCGTACGGCGACCGCACCGTCCGCAGCCCGGGGTTGACGCGCAGCACGTCCGACCCCATCCCCGCCCGCGTCGGCAGGAACGGCAGCCGGTGCGCCGCCGCGAGCAGCCCGAACATGAACATGCCCTCGTCGTACTCCACGAACTCGATCTCCCCGGCCTGCCTGGCCCGCCGGAAATGGGGCTCCAGGGGGATGGAGTCGAGCGTCACGAACGGGGCCACGACCTTGCGCACCTTCTTCGCCGCGCACAGCATGCCCACGTCCGGGCCGCCGTACGAGACGATCGTGAGGTCGGTGGCGGGGGAGCGCAGGAGGGCGCGGACGAGGGCCATCGGCTTGCGCCGCGAGCCCCAGCCGCCGATCCCGATCGTCATCCCGCTCTCGACCGTGCCCGCGACCTCCTCGGCCGACATCAGCTTGGTCACGTGAATCGCTCCCTGTGCCGGTCTCCGGCGCCCATCAGGTTCAGCTCGAAGGTGAAGCCCTGCTCGAAGCGGTAGCTGCGCTTGACGTCCACGGGGTCGATGCCGTTGAGGGACTCCTTGGCGCGGCGGATCACGTACGGGTCCTTCGCGGCGATCTGCCCCGCCACCTCCAGCGCCGCGTCACGCAGCTTGTCGCGCGGCGCCACCTCCAGCACCGACCCGAACGCGTGCAGCTCGGCCGCCGTCACGTTCCTGCACGTGTAGACCATGGCCCGCATCAGGTGCTGCGGCACCAGCCTGGCCAGGTGCGTGGCCGCGCCCAGCGCTCCCCTGTCCACCTCGGGCAGCCCGAAGTACGCGTCCTCGCCAGCCACCACGATGTCGGCGTTCCCCACCAGGCCGACGCCGCCGCCCAGGCAGTGGCCGTGCACCGCCGCGATCACCGGCACCGCGCACTCGTAGACCGCCGCGAACGCCGCGTAACACGCCCGGTTGACCCCGACCAGCGCCTCGTACCCCTCGGCGTCCCGCAGCTCCTTGATGTCGACCCCGGCGTTGAACCCGCGCCCCTCGGCCCGCAGCACCACCACCCTGGTCTCCGGGTCCTCCCCGGCCCGCCGGAGGGTCCAGGCCAGCTCCTCCCAGCCGCGTACGGTCAACGCGTTGACCGGCGGCACGTCCATGACCACCTCGGCGATCGGCCCGGCCCGCAGAGTGATCCCCATGAGACTCCCTGGTTGCACCTAACGCTTGCTTGGTACGGTAGCACCCGTGACCGTGACTTACGACTACACGGGCAGGACCGTCCTGGTGACCGGCGGCACCCAGGGCATCGGCGCGGGGATCGCCCGCGCCTTCCGGGAGGCGGGCGCCGACGTGACGGTCTGCGCCCGGCGCGAGCCGGCCGCCCCGGCGCCGGGGATCCGGTTCGCGCGGGCCGACGTGCGGGTGGCCGAGGACGTGGAGCGGCTGATATCCGGGTTCGACCGGCTGGACGTGGTGGTCAACAACGCCGGCGGCTCGCCGCACGCGCCGCTCGACGGCACCTCGCCGCGCCTGCACGCCCGGGTCATCGAGCTCAACCTGACGGCTCCGCTGCTGGTCTCGCAGTTCGCGCACCCGCTGCTCGCCGCCGCCGGCGGGGCGATCGTGATGATCGGCAGCGCCAGCGGCGCCCGCCCCTCGCCCGGCACCTCCGCGTACGGCGCCGCCAAGGCCGGGCTGCACCACCTGGCCCGTTGCCTGGCCGCAGAGTGGGCCCCGGAGGTGCGCGTCAACACGGTCGTCGTCGGCCTCGCCGCCACCGAGAACACCACTGGGAACACCACCGGGAACGCCGCCTCCCACTACGGCGGGCAGGAGGACGGGATGGGGGCGGCCATCCCGTCGGGCCGGATGGCGACGCCCGCCGACGTGGCCGCGGCCTGCCTGTGGCTGGCCGCGCCCGGCTACGTCACGGGCGCGGAGGTACGGGTGGACGGCGGCGGCGAGATCCCCGCCTGGCGGCACCTGGCCTCCAGCGACATTTCCTGATATCTCTGCATGATCCTTCTGGGAGGTCTGTGTGGGAATCTGTGCTGGCCGCGTGGTGATCGTGACGGGCGCCGGACGGGGGATCGGGAGGGAGCACGCGCTGGAGTTCGCCCGGCAGGGCGCCCGCGTCGTGGTGAACGACCTCGGCACGGGCCCCGGCGGCGAGGGCGCCTCGGGAGGCCCCGCGCTGGAGGTGGTCGCGGAGATCGAGGCGCTCGGCGGACAGGCGGTGGCCAACTGCGACGACGTGTCCGACTGGGGCGGCGCGGCCCGGCTGGTCAAGACCGCCGTCAGCGTGTATGGCCGCCTCGACGTCCTGGTGAACAACGCGGGCTTCGTCAGGGACCGGATGCTCGTCTCCATGACCGAGCAGGACTGGGACGACGTCGTCCGCGTCCATCTCAAGGGTCACTTCCTGCCGCTGCGCCACGCGGCGGCGTACTGGCGGGAGAGCGCCAAGGCGGGCGAGCGCGTCACGGGGCGGGTGATCAACACCTCGTCCGGAGCGGGCCTGCTGGGCAGCGTCGGCCAGGCCAACTACTCGGCCGCCAAGGCGGGCATCGCCGCGCTGACCCAGGTGGCCGCGGCCGAGCTGGGCAGGTACGGCGTGACGGTGAACGCCGTCGCCCCCGCCGCCCGCACCCGCATGACCGAGGAGGTGTTCGCCGCGACCATGGCCAGGCCGGAGTCCGGCTTCGACCCCATGGACCCGGCCAACATCGCCCCGCTCGTCGTCTGGCTCGGCTCCGAGGGGTCGGGCCATGTGACGGGGCGGGTGTTCGAGGTGGAGGGCGGCTCGATCGCCCTGGCCACGGGCTGGCGCCACGGCGAGCGGGCCGAGCGCGGCGCCCGCTGGGACCCCGCGGCCGTCGGCGACGCGGTCGCCGGGCTCCTGGCCGCCGCCCCGTCGCCGGAGCCCGTGTACGGGACGTGAGCCGGACGGGTCAGCGCATGGCCGAGCGGGCGGTCGGGCGGAGCAGGATGCGCTCGGGGGCGGCCGTCAGGCGGGGCTTCAGCATCGGGAGGTCCACCTCCCGCTCCTCCTCGGCCGGGTCGAAGCGGGCGAGCCACACGAACACGTTCTCCCCGGTCCGGATCGGAAGACGGGGGAAGTTGTTCTCCGAGTGCTCCGTCTCCAGGCACGCGACGGGCGGCACCCCGGCCTCGGCCAGCACGGGCGCGACCTCACGGGCGAAGAAGGCGGAGAAGCCGTCCTCGACGTGGTAGATCGTGGCGGCGTACAGGGACTTCGGCAGCTCGGTCGCGCCCGCGGGCGGCCGCTCCCAGGCGGGCGGCTCGGCCCCCACGGAGTGCAGGAGGAGCACGTCGTCGCTGTCGATCATGGTGGCGTTGGCGGCGTCCCGGTGGGCCTGCCACACGGGACCGCCGTAGAAGGCCTCCAGCGCGTCCTTGCGCGCCGCCATGGACGGGAACGCGCGGAGCCAGGCGAACCGGTCGGGCGCGCCCTCGTCGCGGAAGGTGCCGGTGACCCGCATGCCCGTCGCCTCCTGGGTCTCCACGAATTCGCGCTCGAACAGCTCGATCAAGGTGTCCCGCTGCCCGGGCAGCAGCGTGTACTGGCGTAGTTCGAAGATCATGCGGCGGACGTTAGGACGGGGTCACTGACGTCTTCTGTCAGCGTATTGGACGAATAATATTCTGGTAACTCATAGCTACCGATCGACAACTCACGGTTATATGCTCGCTGTGACCTTGATCTCCTGCGGTCAAGGAAGGTCAAAGGGGCGGCGCGCCCGTGCTCGCCGGCCCTGAACCCTACCGGCGAAGGAGCAGAAGTTGATCAAAAGAGTGTGCGCCGCCGCAGCCGTGCTGGCCGTGGCCGTCGGCGGCGCACTCCTGGCTGCCCCGGCTCACGCCGACGACGACTGGTTGGGGCCGCTGAGCGGCGACACCCGCGCCGGCAACTGGAGCGGCAACAGCGACTCGTCCCAGTCCGGAAACAACTTCGGGAACGTCACCGGCGTCAACCGCGGCAGAGAGTTCTCGACCAACGTCAACAACGTCAACGGCATCGCGCCCACCGCCACCAACGGCGGCATCACGGTGACCTACATCTTCTACTGACCGGCTGACGTCCAAAGCCAACACGATCTGAAAGGACCATGACCATGGTGAAGAAGCTCTGCGTGACCGGTCTCGTCGCCGCCGCCGCTGCCGGGGTGACCCTGCTGGCGGCCCCCGCGTACGCGGACGTCAACGCGGGTAACTCCAGCTCCAACCGCAGCTCCTCGCAGTCGGGCAACAACTTCGGCAACGTCGTCAGCAGCAATGTGAGCGGCCGCGGCGCGACCAGCGTCAACAACGTCAACGGCAACGCCGCGACCGCCGCCAACCGCAGCATCGTGGGCATCGAGGACATGGTCGAGATCGACTAGCCGAGAGGCGCACACCAGCCCCGGACCAGGTCGATCTCGTGGAGAAGGCGCTCGCCGCCGTACCTCAGCCCCTTCTCCACGCCAGGGTCGACCTGGTCCGGCTATCCGGGGGCGAGCCCGGCCGAGTCCTTCACCCACAGGCGCAGCAGCCCCCTGAAGTGCTCGACGAAGCGGTCACGCTCATGGGCCGGGTACGTGGCGGTCACGGTGTCCACCAGTAACCGGTCGAACTCGGCCCCGGCCACCCACTCCAGCACCACCTCGTCGAGGTGCGGCAGGCGGTCCTGACAGAACTCGTGATAGCGCTCGGTCTCGAAGTACGCGTCGGCCAGCCGGCGGTATTCGGCCAGCCGCTCCTCGTACGTCCCCGCCACGGAGAAGTAGTCGTGCGTCTCCAGGTCGATGCGCGGCCTGCGCCGGGTGGCCACGCAGAACACGCTCCACTTCACCAGCGTCTTGATCGCCCAGGGGAAGTAGTAGTGCAGGCTGGTCAGCGCCACGTCGGGGCAGGCGTTGGCGTAGTCGATCGGGTGCACGTCAGAGCCCTTGACCAGGGTCTCGCAGGAGTTGAACTCCCACCGGAAGAACGCGTTCACCAGCTTCCCGATCGTCACCACCTCCTCGCCCACGGACGGCGACAGGAACGCGTGGTCGACGACGTAGCGGGCGTGCATCGGCTCCTCGGGCCTGAAGCGCATGACCATGGTCTCCGCGCCGATCGACAGCGACCTGGCGAACGCGTCGTACCCGTCGATGGCCTGCTGGAGGTGCATGAGCATCTCGCCGCTCTGGTCGTAGGCCCGGTGCAGCTCGTCCCGGTCGCGCACGAGTGAGACGCCGCGCCAGGCCCCGCCGTCGTAGGGCTTCATGAACAGCGGGTAGCCGATCCGCTCCGCGACCTCGTCCAGGTCGAAGGGCTCGTTGTAGCGGGTCGCGGTGTAGGCGTACCGCGCGTTGTCGACCGGGTTCTTGAACGGGACCAGCACCGTCTCCGGCACCTTGAGCCCGAGCCGCATCATCGCGCAGTACGCCGTGTGCTTCTCCATCGACTGGAACGTGAACGGGCTGTTCAGGAGGTAGACGTCGTCCATCATGGCGACCTTCTTGAGCCACTCGCGCGGGTGGTAGTACCAGTACGCCAGCCGGTCGATCACCAGCTCGTGACGCGGCTTCGCGCGCAGGTCGAACGGCTCGATCGTGAGACGCTCCACGTCGAACCCGCCCACCCCCTTGATGGGCCCGAGCCGCCGCAGCACCGTCTCGAACGCCGACGGCCAGTCCTCCTCGGTCCCCAGCAGCAGCCCGATCAGATGTCGCACGACGCCCCTCCTGCCTGACCGCCCGCTCGGCGGCCGGGGTCAGACGCCAGGGAGCCTGCCGTTGCGGAACAGGTCGACGAACCGTTGATGGTCTTCCCGGGCCTGTGCCCCGTACCGGTGGGCGAAATCCACCAGCATCCCGATAAATCCGGGTTTGTCGTTGCCGATGACCGCCACGATCGCCTCCTCCGTCGAGAAGTCGACCAGGTCGTGACTGGACTCGTCGTCGGCCACCGAGTGCATGCGCGCCACCGCCCGCCCCAGGTCCTGCACGATCGAGCGCAGCTCGGCCGGCTCGTTCACGTCGTCCCAGCCCAGGTCCGCCGAGTACGGCGACACCTCGGCCACGAGTTGCCCCACCCCGTTGAGCGTGGTGTATCCCAGCCAGGGATCGGCGTACGCCTGCAGCGCCCGCTGCGACTCCGCCGTGCGATGCCCCTGGTGCAGGAAGTACGAGGCCACCTTCTCGTCGGTGACGTGACGGGCCACCGCGGGCACGGCCGCCTGCTTCATGTAGAGGATGACGTCGTTCTCCAGCGCCTGCGAGCGCCCTTCGAGCAGCAGGTTGTACGAGGGCAGCCCCGCCGACCCGATGCCCACGCCCTTGCGCAGCGCCACGTCCTTGATCACGTGCTCGACCGGGTTGGCCTGCGCGGGCAGCGTGGTCAGGTACTCCTCGAACGCGGCCAGCACCGCCTTCCTGGTCGCCGCGTCCACCGGCTCCCGCCCCTCCATGAGCGCGAACCGCCGGTCGTAGTCGTCGATCACGGTCTCCACGTCCAGCAGCGCCACCCGCGTGCTGAGCCGCGCCGTCTGGAGCACCCGGTGCAGCACGCCGCTGGTGGTCTCCAGGGTGAGCGAGCCGATCGCGTCGTCCCCGCCTGCGGCGAGGGCCCCCAGCTCGACCAGGTACGCGGCGGCGAAGTCGGTGACGAGCACGCTGATCGAGTCGTCGGACAGCGCCTTGGCGTAACCGATGAGCGCCACGCTGGCGGCGAAGCGCTTGAGGTCCCAGACGTACGGGCCCACGTAGGCCTCGTCGAAGTCGTTGACGTTGAAGACGAGGACGCCGGAGGCGTTCATGTACGTGCCGAAGTTCTCGGCGTGCAGGTCGCCGTGGATCCAGACCCGGCTGGTGGGTTCGTCCAGGTAGGAACGGTCCGCGTAGGACTCGGCCATGTCCGCGTAGAACAGGCAGGCACTGCCCCGGTAGAACGCGAACGGAGAGGCCGCCATCTTCCGAAATTTCCGCCTAAAAGCGGCGGGGTCTCGCTTGATTGACTCGCCGAACTCTGCCATGAGGACATCGAGCAGGAAGGAGGAGCGTGCGCCCATGCCTCGGACACTAGATCCCCGGGACCCTGCCGACCACCCTGATCTTTCCCTGACAGGCCCGCGTCAGGGTAGGCGCGGACGTCCCTCGTCAGGGGTGCTGCGAGGAGACCGAGACCACCTCGCCCGTCATGTACGACGAGTAGTCGCTGGCCAGGAAGACGATCACGTTCGCCACCTCCCACGGCTCCGCCGACCGCCCGAACGCCTCCTTGGCCGCCAGCTCCGCCAGCAGCTCCTCGCTGGTCACCTTCGCCAGGAAAGGGTGCACCGCCAGCGAGGGCGCCACCGCGTTCACCCGCACGCCGTGCTCGGCGGCCTCCAGCGCGACGCACCTGGTCAGCGCCATCACCCCGGCCTTGGCGGCGGCGTAGTGCGACTGCCCGCGCTGGGCCCGCCAGCCGATCACCGAGGCGTTGTTCACGATGACGCCGGAGCCCTGGGCGATCATCTGCCTCAGCGCGGCCCTGGTGCAGCGCATGGTGCCGTTGAGGGTGACGTCGATGACCGTGTGCCACTGCTCGTCGGACATCTCCGCCAGCGACGCCGTACCGCCGAGTCCCGCGTTGTTGACCACCACGTCGAGCCTGCCGTGCGCCTCCACCACCGCGTCGAACAGCGCCAGCACCTGCGCCTCTGACGTCACGTCGCACGGCACGGCCAGCGGCTTGACGCCGGTGAGCTCGGTCAGCGCGTCGGCGGCGGCGGCCAGGCGGCGCTCGTGCCGGTCCGAGACGACGATCGTGGCGCCCTCCTCGGCACAGCGCCTCGCGGTCGCGTAGCCGATGCCCGCCCCTGCGGCGGCCGTCACGAGCGTCACCTTGCCGTCGAGCAGTCCGTGCGCCTTCGGGTACGGGGGCATCCGTGCTCCAATCAGCGGGGGAGTCCCAGGGTGCGCTCGGCGATGATGTTCCGCTGGATCTCGCTGGATCCGGCATAGATCGTGTCGGCGCGGCTGAACAGGTAGAGCCGCTGCAACTCATTGAACTCGCCCTGCCCGGCCTCACCGGCCCGGCCGTCCTGGGCGTCCTGGGTGGGCTCGGTCACCAGCCCTGCCTTCCCCTGCACGGCCTGCGCCAACTCGCCCAGCCTCCGGTGCCACTCCGACCAGTAGAGCTTGGCGATCGACACCTCGGGCCCCGGGTTCGGCCGCCGCAGCATCCGGAGCGCGTTCAGCCGCATGATCTCCAGCTCCAGCCACGACTGGACGAGCCTGTCACGCAGCACCGGATCGTCGATCGCGCCCGTCCGTCCGGCGGTCTCGACGACCTTGGCCAGCTCCCGCCTGAACCCGATCTGCTGCCCGAGCGTCGAGGCCCCCCGCTCGTAGCCGAGCGTGGCCATCGCGACCCGCCAGCCGTCGCCCGGCGCTCCGAGAATGTTCCCCGCCGCCGTGCGCGCGCCGTCGAAGAACACCTCGTTGAACTCCGACGTACCGGTGAGCTGCACGATCGGCCGCACGTCCACGCCCGCCCGGTCCATGGGGACGAGCAGGTACGACAGCCCCTTGTGCCGCTGCGAGCCGGGCTCGGTACGGCACAGCACGAAGGACCAGTCGGCCACGTGCGCCAGCGACGTCCACACCTTCTGCCCGGTGACGACCCACTCGCCGCCTTCCAGGTGCGCCTTCGTCTGCACGTTGGCCAGGTCGGAGCCCGCCTCGGGCTCGGAGTAGCCCTGGCACCAGAGCTCGTCGCCGCGCTGGATCGGCGGCAGGAAGCGGTCCTTCTGCTCGTCGGTGCCGAACTCGAGGATGGTCGGGCCGATCAGCCCCTCGCCGATGTGGCCCACCCTGGCGGGGGCGTCGGCCCTGGCGTACTCCTCGTAGAAGGCGACCTGGTCCTCCAGGGACGCGGCGCGGCCGCCGTACCGCTCGGGCCAGCCCAGGCAGGTCCAGCCGGCCTTGCCGAGGTGGCGCTCCCACGCCTGCCGCAGTTCGTGGCCCTCGTGCTCGCGCCCGGGCCCGCCGAGGCCTTTGACGTGCGCGAACTCGCCGCTCAGCGCCTCCTCCAACCAGGCCCGCGCCTCTCCCCGCAGCCCCGGCACCGCACCCGCCGGCCCTGTCGCGCCCGTCGAGCTCATCGTGCCCGTCACGCCCGTCACGCCTGGAGGAACGTGCTCGCTGTGTCCTGACGATCCTGCGCGCCCGTCAGAGACGCTCAACGAAGCCTCCGTAGCCCCCGCGGAAGAACAGCAGCGGGCCACCTTCGGAGTGGGTGTCGAGCTGGAGCACCCGGGCCACCACGATCATGTGGTCACCCGCCGGGTGCTCGGCCTCGATCGCGCAGTCGAGCCAGGCCAGCGCGCCTTCGAGCACCGGGTTGCCACCGGGGGAGCCGGTCCACTCCAGGCCCGCGAACTTGTCGCCGCCTTTGGTCGCCATCTGGGCGCACACCGCCTGCTGATCCTCGGCCAGCACGTTCACGGTGATGACCTTCGCGCCGCGCACCTTGGGCCAGCTGGTGCTGGTGTAGGCGACGCAGAACGCCACCAGGGGCGGGTCGAGCGAGACCGAGGTGAAGGAGTTGGCCGCCAGGCCGGACGGGAGGCCGTTCATCGGATCGACCGCCGTGATCGCCACCACACCGGTCGCGAACCTCCCGAGCACCTGCCGGAAGCGGCGGCTGTCGAGGTGACCGTTCGCGCTGTGAGGTGAAGGGCCGGTCGGCATGGCGGCTCCGTTGCGAATCCTGCGCTGAGGGGGCGTCGGAAGGCCGCGACAGCCGTCCGGCGCGATGAGCCGGGCAGCGTGTGTGCTCATGGTCCGCCTCCTAGTCCACCGTCTGCGCTCTATCATACCAAGCGCTTGCTTGGACGGTAGGGCGAACCGGGAAACCATGTCAAGTTCGCCTGCCCCACGGCGCGTAACGAGCCGCTGGCACCCGGTCGCGCACCCCGCCCGCCCCCACCTGGGCGACCGGTGGGTGGGTGCGTTGACATGGGGGAAATTTCAGGCCTAACGTGACGTTTGTGCCCAAGCGCTTGCTTGACATCCGTGACCGCACCGCGATAGCCGGGGTCGGCTACACCCCCTTCACGAAGGACTCGGGCGTCAGCACCCTCACGCTGGCCTGCCGTGCCGTGCTGGCCGCGCTGGAGGACGCGGGGCTGTCGGTGGACGAGGTGGACGGGCTGGCCACGCACCGCGTCGGTGACTCCGCCGCCCCCACGCTGGTGGCCCCCGCGCTGGGACTGACCGACCTCGCCTGGCATCTCGACCAGTTCGGCGGCGGCAGTGTCTCGCACGCGGTCGTCGGTCAGGCGGTCCTGGCGGTGGCGGCCGGGGTGGCCGAGACGGTGGTGTGCTACCGGGCCATCAACGCCCGTTCCGAGTTCCGCATGGGCGGCACCGGCCGGGGCGTGCCGGCGAGCCCGGAGGTGCAGTATCAAGCGCCGTACGGGTATGTGGCGCCGCCGCAGCAGTACGCCATGTACGCCCGAGCACACATGCTGAAATATGGCACTCAAGCGGAGCATTTCGGGCAACTAGCCGTCACCCAGCGCGCCAACGCGGCCAAGAACCCGCGTGCCCTGATGCGCACCCCCATCACGCTGGACGACTACCTGGCGAGCAGGTGGATCGCGGAGCCGTTCCGGCTGCTGGACTGCTGCCTGGAGACGGACGGAGCCTGCGCCGTGGTCGTCACCACGGCCGAACGCGCCCGCGCTCTCCGCCGCCCCCCGGTGCTGATCTCGGCCGCGGCCTGGGGCGGCGGCACGTCCCACCTTTCGGGCCCGTCCGCCGACCCCACGGTGACCGCGGCCGCCGCCCTGGCCCCGCGCCTCTACGCGCAGGCCGGGCTGGGGCCGGCGGACATCGACGTGGCCGAGCTGTACGACTGCTTCACGTACTCGGTGATCGTCCAGCTCGAGGACTACGGCTTCTGCGAGAAGGGCGAGGGCGGCCCCTACGTGGCCTCGGGCGCGACGGCGCCGGACGGTCCGCTCCCGGTCAACACCCACGGCGGCTTCCTGTCCGAGGGCTACGTCCACGGCATCAACCACATCGCCGAGGCGGTCTCCCAGCTCCGAGGTGACGCCGGGGACCGCCAGGTGCCCGGGGCCGAGGTCGCGCTGTCCACGGCCCAGCCCGGCTACATCCTGCCGGCCACCTCCGCCCTGATCTTGAGGAGATCATGATGACGGCCTACCGGCCCGAACCCGACCGGGACTCCAGGCACTGGTGGGAGCGGGTCGCCGGGCAGGAGTTCGCCGTGCAGGAGTGCGACGGGTGCGGGGCGGTGCGTTTCCCGGCGCGGGCGTTCTGTCCCGAGTGCCGCACGGAGGCGTGGCACTGGCGGGACGTGGAGCCCCAGGGGGTGGTCGAGAGCTGGATCGTCAACCATCAGCCGTTCATGCCGGGGTTCGGGGTGCCGTACGTGGTGGTGATGGTCCGGCTGGCGGCGGTGCCGGGGTGCTTCGTGTACGGGAACTGGTGCGGCGACGGCTCTCCGGAGCGCGGCCGGCGGGTGCGGGCCGCCTACCGCCGGGTCGACGAGCGCTTGACCCTGGTGGACTGGGCGCCGGTGGAGGATGACGGGAATCTGGATGATCATCCGGTCCAGCGCAAATTCTCCCGCTAGTTGACCTTGCTCCGGAAATTGGATTGGTACCGGAAAATCCCACCAGTCCCACCATCACGAAGGGGCCCACAGGTTCGGCTCCGAGGGTTGATGATGATGTCAGAAGGCGTCGACGCGGACGGCTCGGACTGGCGGCGAACGATGACTGATGGGATCTCGGTGACACGCGTGACCTGCGGGTCACGAGTCGCGATCCCGCCTGCCCGCCGGTCCTCGACGGAACCACCCAGCCGGTCGTGCCGTGCCGTGACGGCGCCCGGCCCCGCACACCGGAGAAGCGTCTCCCTGGACGGGGCCCGGCCGTGGTCGGCGGGTGGGGTCGCCCGTGGCGACCGTAAAAGATGGGGTGCGCCGTTCTGGGCGGCGGCGAGTGCTTCGGGGTCGGCGAGGAACCTTGGTGACGTGCGCATCCGGAGGGCGGCGGGCACCTGGGGATCGGCGAGGACCCGAAGGCCGGCGAGCGCCCGGGAATCGGCGCGGACGGCGGTCACCCACGCGCCTGGGGCGCGGGATCCGCCTGGAAGGGCGCGGCCCCCGCCCATGGCGGGAAGGCGCGAGGCCCTGCGTTGGTCCCTTGGAGGAAAACGCGCCCTGGCGGGCGTGGGGGACCCGCCAGGACGCGCTTCCTGTCCCGTGCGCGACGGCGCCAGGACTCCGGCGAGGGATGGAGTCCTAGACCGTTGGTTCGCGCACGGAGTCGATGGGGGAGTGTGAAAGCTCCCGTTGCCGGTAACGTGCGGCGATGCGTTGAGCTGCACCAACCGGGTCATCAATGGGGTGCGTGACGGGGGCGCCACCCTCCTCATTCCAGACAAAGGATCCGTCATTGCACCACACGGTCAGCTCAGTCAACACCGATAGCTCGCGCACACCGATGCCCATGCTCTGGTAGGTGTGGGTGAACCCCTGGCGACGCAACCCGTAACGCAGTAAACGTGTTGCTTCGCAAGGAGAATGCCAGGGCAGGTACGGCGTACCCGTGCGGACCGGCAACACTGGCCTTCACCCCCTCACCGGCCTTTAGATGGATTTGTACCAACGAATGGATGATGGGCCGGTGGAGGCGGTTCGGTCAAGGGGTTGTGGCCTGCTAGAACCAGATCGTCTAAATTGTTGGAACAAAAGGGGTGAAAGTGGCAAGGTCGGTGCTGTATCAGCAGGTGGCTGCGGAGTTGCGTCGGGCCATCTACTCGGGCGTCCTCGGCCCGGGATCACAGCTGCCGACCGAGGCGCAGCTCATGGAAGACCATGGGGTGAGCAGGAACACCGTAAGGCTGGCCCTGGGAGAGCTCGTCAATGAGGGGCTCGTTACGCGCACGCCGCGGCGCGGAACCGTGGTCAGAGACCGCCGACCGCTGCTGATCTATCCGCAGCGGGAGCTGGAGCCACAACCTTCTGGGGAACTGCGGGAAGCCTTCGCCTATGCCGTGGCGCAGGAAGGCCGCGAGCCAAGCCAGTACATCGAGGTGCTGACGGTTTCTCCCGTCGAGGAGATCGCCAGCAGACTGGAGCTGGCGGACGGGGAATTGGCGGTGGTGCGACGCCGGCTGCGTTTCGTGGACGGCCAGCCGTACAACACCAACGATTCCTACTTCCCCCGTGATCTGGTTGCCGACTCCGAAATCGCCAGACCCGGAGACATCGCGCGAGGGGCGAACCGGGTGCTGGAGGAGCTGGGGCATGCGCAGGTGCGCGTCACCGACGACATCTGGGCCCGTATGCCCAACCAGGAGGAGGCCGAGCGCCTCCAGCTCGAGCTCGGCACACCAGTCATGGTGTATGTCCGAGTTGGATACGACGGGGCCGACATGCCAGTG
Organism: Nonomuraea sp. NPDC003709; assembly: GCF_040610775.1. NCBI lineage: Bacteria > Bacillati > Actinomycetota > Actinomycetes > Streptosporangiales > Streptosporangiaceae > Nonomuraea > Nonomuraea sp. NPDC003709. The sequence goes on from NZ_JBEXMW010000016.1 coordinate 64,951, forward strand.
CGTGTCGCGGTGTCGGTGCTGCCCGCCGACAAACATTTGATCAGATACGAGCTCGATGGCCGCTAACGAGCTCGATTGAAGGGGTGATCCCGCCGGCTGGGGCCGGGCGCAGCGAGAAATTAGCCGCCTCGCTGGCCTAGGGGAGTCGTGCATACTCCCCTAAATCGCCATTTATCCATATATATCGGGTTGAGGCCCCATTTTCGGCTACGCGCACCATTGCTTCATCACGCTTTGCGTATGCGCGTAAACCCTACGCAACGGGAGTTGTATTATGCACACCAACACGCTTCTTCACCCGCTCGCGCTCCGCAGAGCTGAGCCCGAGGACCTTCCCGGCGTGCTCACGCTGCTCGCGGACGCCTCCGAGTGGCTCTACTCGCAAGGAGTGCGGCAGTGGCCGCGCGGGGGCTTCGGCCCCGAGCGCATCGTGCCGCTCATCGAGGAGCGGGTGCTGTTCCTGCTCGAAGACGAGCTCAGATACCTGGACCCCGACGAATCGGCCCCGCCGGTGGCCACGATAGCCGTCGACGACAACGCCGACCCCGAGTTCTGGACACTCGACGACGACCCCGGGGCTGCCCTTTATGTCCACAAGCTCGCCGTGGCCCGTCCCTGGTCCGGCAGCGGCCTCGGGGACGCCCTCCTGGACTGGGCCTGCACCTACGCCCACGCGGCCGGCCTGCCGTGGCTGCGCCTGGACTGCGCCAAGGGGAACTGGCGGCTGCAGGAGTACTACCGCAGGCGCGGGTTCCGCCACGTCCGTACGGTGGACCTTCCCCACCGCGCGTCCGGCGCCCTCTTCGAGCGCGCGTCGCGGGACCAGACCACAACGGCCTTCCGTGACCTGACCATGGCCGAACTCATCTCCGCCTGACACCCCGCACTCATGGCCCCGGTCCCACCGGGATCGGGGCCAAGCGCCCGGGGGCGGCCCACAGGGCACGTGGCGGGCTGCGGGCTTGTCCGGTGAGCCTGGCAGGGGGTTCCGGTCGCGCGGGCGCTGTGGGAGCGTTTGAGGGCCTGAAACGGGCCCTGCGGCGGCGGGGGAGGCCGTTGGCGGGGACTTTTTGGTGTGATCAGCGGCGGAACGGTGCAGAGCACCATATAACCTCTCCTCCATGACCGGATCCCTGCTCGAGGTGATCGCCCTCAACGTGCGTGACGCCGTGGCAGCTGAACAGGGTGGAGCCGACCGGCTGGAGGTCGTCGCCGACATGGCGGCCGACGGGCTGACCCCCTCCCCGGACACGGTTGCCGCGATCGCCGCGGAGTGCCCCCTCCCTCAGATGGTGATGCTCCGCTGTGACGCCAACTTCATCGCCGACCCCGACGTGCTCGACCGCCTGAGGCGGGACGCCAAGGCGTTGGCGCAGGCGGGGGCGGCGGGGTTCGTGTTCGGGTTCCTCGACGGCTCGGGGAAGGTCGACCTCACGGCGACCGAGGCGCTCATCCACGCCGTCTCGCCGCTCCCGTGGACGTTCCACCGGGCGGTCGATCACGCCGCCGACGTCCAGGCGTCCTGGCGGGCCGTGCGGCTGCTGCCCAACCTGGCCACCGTGCTCACCTCGGGCTCGCCCAACGGGGTGGGGGAAGGGCTGCCGGTGTTGAGGGCGCGCGCCGACGCCGGTGACGGCTCGATCATCCTGGCCGGGGGCGGGCTGAAGCCGGCGCACGTGCCGGCGCTGCTCGACTACGGCATCCGCGCCTTCCACGTGGGCTCCGCCGTGCGGGCGAGCTGGTCCGACCCGGTGGAGTGGCGCCTGGTACGCCAGTGGCGGTCCCTGGTCGAACGCGACTGACCCCGCCCCTCACGTCAGGGCAGGGCCGCGTCCGCGCGCCTGAGAGCGGCCACCAGCGTGCGGATCGTGGCGGGCTCGTCCATGACGCCGCCCCCCGCCTCCCGCTGCTCCTCCCACGCTCTCACCCGCTCCTGGTACGCGTCATAGCGCTCCAGATGGAAGGCGTAAACGGTGGCGAAGCGGCTCACCAGATGGGAAGGATGCATGTCCCACCCCTGGTAGAAGCCGTGCCCCAGCGAATGCCTGACCAGCTCGGCGTGCCGCCGCCACAGCGCGTGCACGTCACGGGTGAGCCCGGAGGCCGGAGAGGCGGCCAGCGACCCGTCCGACAGCTCCACCCTCGTGCCCGCGAACGCCGTCTGCATCACGTGCCGGGCATGGTCGCACGCCGGATGGTCCAGCCGCTGCTCGTGCGGCGGCAGCCCGATCGCGGCCGTGTAGTCGAAGACCCCGAAATGCGCCGCCGCGAGCCGTCCGCCCAGCGACTCCGCCAGGTCCCCGCGCAGGAAGTGCAGCGTCTGCGGCGCCTCCACCTGCATCTCGAACCGCAGCCGCACCTCCAGCTCCTCCTCCAGCCGGGCCAGCACCTCCGTGAACTGACCGAGGTAGGCCTCCATGAGGATCTTGGGAAAGGTCACCGTGAAACCCGGCGGCAGCTCGCCGGCCCGCCCCATCAGCCCCGAGAGGAACAGGTCGAGCGTGCGCACCGACCGCGCGGGATCCCCGTCGGCGAACGACTTCACCCGAGGCCCCCACCGCCGCGGCAGCGTGCCCGCCGCGTGCATCGTGGCCACCGCCTCGACGGCCTGCGCCACGTGATCGTCCTCCACCAGGTCGGGACGTACGCCGTACCCGTCCTCGAAGTCGATGCGCAGGTCCTCGATCGGCTCCGAGGAGAGCTTCTGGATCACCTTGGGGTGCACGGCGGCGGCCAGCCCGCCGGGCACCCCGAAGACCTCCGCCAGCGCGGCGGGATCGGGAAGATGTGCCTTGACCAGGGACAACGCCTGATCGCGCCACTCGGAGAGTGTGCGGATCGAGAAGCGGTCGGCCGGGACGTAGACGGTGTGGACCGGCTGCCGGCCCGCGCCGGCGGAGGGATAGCGGGCCTGCTGGACCCGGTAGGCCTCGCCGAACCCCTCAGGAACGGAACGCACGGAGCATTGCCTCCAGGCCGACCAGCTTGACGCGTTCGCCCCGGCCCAGCGACCTGGCCAGCTCGGCCTCGGCCGCCTCGATCGCCAGCCAGTCCTCGTACGTCACGGGACGCACCCCGCGCGCGGTCAGCAGCGCGTCGATGGCCCCGCCGCTCACCCGCGGGCGATCCGAGAGGTCGGCGAGGAGCGTGCGGACCGTTTCCGCCGCGTCGGACTTGTTGGTGCCGATCACCCCGGTGGGACCGCGTTTGAGCCAGCCTGCCACGTATTCGCGGTCGCGCACCCGCCCGGCCTCGTTCGGCACGGTCATGGTCTTCTCCGAGAACGGCACCCCGGGCAGCGGCACGCTCTGGTAGCCCACCGAACGCAGCACCATGCCGACCGGCAGCGTCTCGAACTCGCCCGTGCCGACCACGCGCCCCTCCTCCGACAGGCGGGTGCGTTCGAGCTTGAGGCCCTCGACCCGCTCGGTGCCGAGGATCTCCACGGGCCGCAGCCAGAAGCGCACGTCGAGGCGGCGCGGGCGGCCCACCGGGTTGCGGGCGGCCCACGACTGCAGGACCTTGATGTTGCCCTGGACCTGGCGCGGGAAGTCGACGCCCAGGACGACGGCCTCGTCGGGGCGGACGCAGACGTCGGCGTTGGCCAGCTCGCCCAGCTCGCGCAGCTCCTTCAGGGTGAACTTGGCGTGCTCGGGGCCGCGGCGGCCGATCATGTGGATGGCCTTGACCTGGCTCGCCTCGAGGCGTTCGAGCACGTCGTGGGGCACGTCCGTGGAGCGCAGCTCCTCGTGGGTCTTGGCCAGGACGCGTACGACGTCGACCGCCACGTTGCCGACGCCGATCACCGCGACCTCGGAGCTGTCGAGCGTGAACCGCCCAGGATCGACGTCGGGGTGCCCGCAGTACCAGTTGACGAAGTCGGTCGCCGCCACGCTGCCGGGCAGGTCCTCGCCGGGGATGCCGAGCTTCCTGTCGACCATCGCGCCCGTGCAGTAGACGACCGCGTCGTAGGCGCCCAGCAGGTCCTCGACGGAGACGTGCGCGCCCAGCGTGACGCCGCCGAGGAAGCGGACCTCGGGCAGTTCGAGCACTTTCCGCAGGTAGTTCGCGATCGACTTGATCGACGTGTGGTCGGGCGCGACGCCGTACCTGACCAGCCCGTACGGGGTCGGCAGGCGTTCGAGGACATCGACCTCGACGGGCTCGGCCGACTGCTTCACCAGAGCCTCGGCCGTGTAGATCCCGGCGGGGCCCGACCCGATGACCGCCACGTGCAACGCCACGCTGCCTCCTAAGACTCGGTTACACGCGTCCCACCAGATGTAACCGGTCGGTGTGATCCAGGTATCCCCGATCGCCGGTCCGGATGAACCCGTCTCTCGCGAACACCGCATGATCGGTGTTCTTGCCAACGTAGCCGCTCATCACAGCCTCGGAGCGGAGGAGTACCTCGCCTTCGTCCTCATCTGACAGTACGCGTCCGTCGGCGCTCCTGATCGACACGTCCACACCGCCTCGTGGCCTGCCGACACAGACCTCGGCGTCCTCGGGCGGATCGTCCGGCCGGGTGCCGAGCCCCAGCCCGGCTTCGGGGCAGATGTAGCGGTTGCACACGGGCACGCGGTATCTGTCCCGCAACGCCCTGATCAGCTTGGGCGGGGCGGGCGCGCCGGCGGACAGGACGAGGGCCAGGTCCGGCAGGTCCCCGCCGCAGGCCAGGATGCGCGAGAGCTGGTACGGGGTGCCATGGAGCACGTCGATCCCGTGCTCGCGGATCACCTTGATCGCGGCGTCCGGGCTCCATTCGGGCAGGACGTGAGAGGTCCGCCCGGTCTGCAGGAACATCGGCAGCCGCGTGACGAACCCGAGCCGGCCCAGCGGATGCGGCACCAGGCGCGCGTCGCCCGTCCCCCAGCGCGTCCCCGCCCCGTGGGCTCTGATCGCCTCCAGCTGCTTGTTGCCGAACACGACCCCTTTGGGCGGTCCCGTCCTGCCCGAGGTGAACGTGATCACGACCGGTCGTGCGGGGTCCGGCGGGAACGGCGGCGGTGGCGGCTCCCGCCTGCACAGGCTCCCGAGCCGGACGGGGCCGCCGCGCTCGATGGGCAGCGTCACCACGTCGAGCCCGGGCAGCGGCGGGAGCACCCCGGGGGCGGTGATGACGATGGCCGGGTCCAGCCGGGCCAGCAGTTCCGGCCGCTCGGTCCCGATGCCGGCCGTCACCGCGTCGATCTTCGCGGCCGCCACGTAACAGATCACGAACTCGGGCCCGTCCGGGAGTGCCAGCGCCACGACGTCGCCGACGCGCGTCCCCCGATGGGCCAGCCCGGCGGCCACCTGGTCGGAGAGCCGGTCCAGGTCGGCGAAAGTCAGCACGGCGGAGCCGGTGACGACAGCGGCGCGCCCCCCGAATCTACGTGCGGCCTCCCCGGCCAACAGGCGCAACATGGCAGCTCCTGGGGCAGATGGCGCTAATTTGACCCTACCCGCCCTGGAGCCCCGGCAGACGTTCTCACCTTGCCGGAAAGGGAGTTCACTCCCTCAAGAGAGCCTCGGCCGACGTGCGGAGCGTCAGCTTGTCCACCTTGCCGTTCACGTTCACCGGCAGCGAGTCCACCACCACGACCCGCCTGGGCACCTTGTAGTTGGACATGTTGTCCCTGGCCCAGCCGATCAGCCCCGCCGGATCGACAGCGGCCCCGGGCCGCGGAACGACGTACGCCACCCCCGCCTCCCCCCTGGCCGGGTCCGGCACGCCCACGACCGCCGCCTGCGCCAGCGAACCCTCCCGCAGCAGCAGCGACTCCACCTCGGCCGGCGAGACGTTGAACCCGTTGACGATGTAGAGCTCCTTCTTGCGGTCCACGATGGCCAGGTTGCCCGCCGGGTCCAGCACCCCCACGTCCCCCGTGTGCAGCCACCCGTCGCCGTCCACGACCTCCGCCGTCCGCGCGGGCTCGCCCCAGTACCCCCGCATCACCCCGTAGCCCCGCTGCAGGATCTCCCCGCGCTCGCCGGCCGCGACCTCCTTGCCGTCGTCGTCCACGATCCGCACCTCGATCCCGGGCACGGTCCGGCCGGTGGTGTTGGCGATGACGTCGATGGGGTCCCCGGCGCGGGTCATGGAGACGACCGTGCCCTCCATCAGCCCGTACGCGTTGATCATCCGCTCCAGCCCGACCCGTTCCACCAGCCGCGTGATCAGGCGGGCGGGGACGGCGGCGGCGCCGCAGATGGCCACGCGCAGCGAGGACACGTCCCAGGACCCGCTGTCCAGCTCGTCCAGTATCCGGTGGAAGAGCGTCGGCGGGCCGGCCAGCACCGTGATCCGCTCGGAGGAGATCAACGACATCACGGCGTCGGGCGTGAAGACGGGGATCGGCATCATCGTGGCCCGGCGCAGGACACAGGCGATGAGCCCCGCGTTCAGCCCGAACCCGTGGCTGAACGGGGCGACGATCGGATAGCGGTCGCGCTCGTCGAGGGTGACGATCTCGGACCAGTCCCAGTAGCCGCGCAGGACCTGGGCGTGGTCGATCATGACGCCCTTGGGCACGCCCGTGGTGCCCGACGTGGACATGATCTCGCACAGGTCGTCAGGGCGTACGGCGAGCGCCCGCCCCTCGGCCTCCCGGGCGGAGACCCGCGTGCCCAGGGCGCGTAAGTCGTCCGGGCGGTGCAGGCCGGAAAGGGGCGGCAGCAGGTCGGCGAGGGGGGCGGCCGACGGGCCCGCTCCGGTGATGAGCACCTTGGCGCCGGTCTTCTCGATCAGCTGGGCGGCCTCGATGCCCTTGAAACGGGACGAGAGCGGCACGATGACCGCCCCCGCGTCCCAGATCCCGAACGCGTGCCGCACCCAGAACGCCGAGTTCACCCCCCACATCGCCACCCGGTCACCGGGTCCGACACCGAGGGCGATGAGGCCGCGGGCGATCTCGGCCGCCGAGGCCCGCAGCTCGGACAGTGTCGTCCGCGTGCCGCCCTCGGCGACCACGACGGCGCCGGGGTGGTTCTCTGCCTGGTCGCGAAGCATGCGGGGGAGCGTTCCCCAGTCCGGCATCGGTGCCATGTTGCCCCTAGGTGATGAGAGCGCGGTCCCTTCCGAGGTGGTGGCCGCGCAGGTCGTTCACCGTGCCCGGCGCGGGGCTCTCGGAGACGTCCTGGGCGATCTCCACGTCGATCGAGATGGGCGTCAGCGCCCGGACGGCCTGCTGGATCCGCGACTTCCACATGGGGTTGCGGACCAGGCTCTCCCGGCTGAACGTGACCGTGAGCACGGCCGCGTCCAGCGTCCCCTGGCGGCTGATCGACAGGTCCCAGCCGGACACGCCGTCGACCTTGGACAGCGCCTTCTCGATGCGTGGCAGCGCCAGCCACACGCCTCTGACCAGCACGTGGTCGCCCACCGTGTGGGCCGGTGCGGGTATGCCCGCACTGTCCAGCCGGGCGACCTGGCCGGTCCTGAACACGGTGTCGCCGGCCGCGGAGGTGACGACCAGCTCGGCGAGCTCGGCCGCAGGGTCGGGGGAGTCGTCCTTGGTCAGCGCCGCCAGGCCCAGCACGTCGTCGGCGAGCGGGGTGAGCGGCTCGTCCTCCGACGCCCGCCACGCCAGGGCGCCGCCGGTGAACGGGCTCGCGAACACCTCCGTCACCCTGGCCTCGAACTCTCCCGCCAGGTGGGCGATCGTCCGCTTGGAGGCGATCTCGCCGGTGAGGACGATGTTCCTGATCCCGAGGTCCAGCGGGTCCAGCAGGAACTCCAGATGCAGGCGGGCCAGGAAGTCCATCGCGCCCGTCGGGGTGCTGACCAGGGTGGAGGCCTTGAGGGCGGTCAGCGCATGGTGCAGGCGCATCCGGCCGCGCGGGCCCACGTCGGCGGCGGCCTCGGCCACGTCGGCCGCGGCGGCCGTCCAGAGCGCGCCGGCGGGTTCGGCGAGTGCCACCACGACGCGCTCGCGCTCGCCGACCCCGCACTCACGCAGGGCCTTCGCGGTCAGCACGTGGTCGCGGGGGTCCAGCGGGACGACGCTCGACAGGTCGGGGGAGACGAGCAGGAGCCCGGTGGCGGACCGCGCGGCGGCGCCGAGGTCGTCACGGGTGAGCCAGCGGGCCATCAAAGCACCACCTCCGTACGGTCGGGCATCCGGGGCGTCCGGGGCGTCCGGGGCGTCGGGCGAGGGCGGGCCGTCAACGCGCCACCTCGGTCATGAACAGCGTCATCGAGTCGCAGACCCGGTCATGCGCCAGCCCGCCCACCTGCGCCTGGATGATGAGGTCCGTCGCGCCCGCCTCGGCGATCCTGGCCAGAGCCTTGCGCGAGCCCTCCACGTCGTCGACCACCACCATCAGGTGCTCGCGCAGCGTGGCCATGGACTCGTCGGGCGGCATCCCGGCCGCGAGCTGCCCCAGCACCCGGTGGGTGGCGTGGCGGGCGTCGTAGTAGTCGGGCGGGGTGACGAGGTTGACCTGGCGGCGGATGTACCACAGGACGGCGTCGGCGGCCGAGGCGGTCGCCTCGTCGCGGGTGGGGGCGACGTACCAGGGGATCATCAGGGCGACGCGGCGGCTCGCGGGGTCGAAGCCGTGCTCCGCCAGACATTCCCGATATTTCGTGATGTCGGAGGCCACGTCGTCGATGCCCTTGAGCATCGTCATACCGAGCAGGTTGTACCCGTGCTTGGCCGCCGCCAGATAGCCCTCCAGCGAGGTCGACGCCACCCACACCGGCGGGTGCGGCCGCTGGGCCGGGCGCGGGTAGACGGCCACGTCGGGGATCTCGAAGAACTCGTTCGACCGGCTGATCGGCTCGCCGTCGGCCTGCCAGATGGCCAGCGTCGCCTCCAGCGAGTCCTCCCAGATCTGCCGCGACTTCTCGAACGGCCGCTGGAACGCCTGGTACTCCAGGGGCGAGGCCCCCCGTCCCGTGCCGAACTCCACCCGGCCGCCGCTCAGCACGTCCAGCGTGGCGACGCGCTCCGCCGTGCGGATCGGGGACTGGAACGGCAGCAGCACCACGCCGAGCCCCAGATGGATGCGCTCGGTGCGCTGCGAAATGGCGGCCAGGACCAGGTCGGGTGCGGAGGAGTGGGAGAAGCCCCTGGTGAAGTGGTGCTCCACGAACCAGGCCGTGTCGAACCCCAGCCGGTCGCCCAGCACGACCTGGTCGACCACGTTCTGGAACGTCTGCTGCTCCACTTCGCGGGTGCGACCGCGGACCTCCAGCTCATACCCCAGGCTGATCCGTAGGGACGTCATCGCGCCTCCGAAGTAGGAAACCAAGCGCTCGCTTGGTAGAGCGTATCAGCAGCGAAGACTTGCGGGAAGGGCGCGTGCCCGATCAGAGTGGATGGCTGTGAAGCGAAAGCGCGCGCTGCGGCGGCCTAAGGACGGCCCGTACCCCGATTCCGCCGACGACGACCTCTCGCTCACCAGCGCCCGCAGGTATGAGGCGTTCGGCCGGGTGATGGCCGCGCTGGCGACCGAGGCCGAGTTCATCGAGTCGTGCCGCGACCTGACGTGGTGGCGAGGGGCCGATCACAGCTGGCACATCGAGTGGCGCGACGGGCCGTACGCGTCCGAGGTGGCCTCACTGCTGGTCCAGCAGGTGCGTGACCCCGACTACGACGGCCCGCTCGTCACCGAGGCCGGCCCGGGGAGCAGCGGTTCGGCCGTGCTCGACGTGATGGGCGTGCGGTTCGAGCTGCGCGCCATCGACCCGATCGGGCGGGCCACCGTACGGGAGCGGCCCGGCTTCTGGCGCCTGGCCGAAGCCCTCGACACCACCCGCCGCACCAACACCCGCCACCCCTGGGAAGAACTGCTCGGCGGCTGACCCCGCCCCCGACGGCACTTTTTGTAGGTTCCCGCGCCCAGCACCGCCACCGCCGTGTCCCGCCTCCTACGGGACCTCCGCCACCCCCACTTCCCTCCTCCTCCAAAGGGGCCTCCGCCGGAGTGCGGCGGGATGCGGGAGCGCTAGGCGAGGGCGTGGGCCGCCAGGCGGGCGCGATGGGCTTGCGGCGGCCCGAAAAGCTGAGCGTCCGAGGTGGCCCGCTTGAGGTAGCGGTGCGCAGGATGCTCCCAGGTGATCCCGATCCCGCCGTGCACCTGGATGTTCTCGCCCGCCGCCGTCAGATACGCCTCCGTGCAGTACGACCCCGCGATCGCCGCGTACACCTCGTCGACCGCCGCCGCCCCCGCCGCCGACCTGGCCGACTCCACCACCAGCAGCAGATCGGCGAGCTTGTGCTTGATCGCCTGGAACGACCCGATCGGCCGCCCGAACTGCCGCCGCCGCTTCGCGTGCTCCACCGCCATCTCCAGGCACCGCTGAGCCCCGCCCACCTGCTCGGCGGCCAGCGCCGCGATCCCGAGGTCGCGTACGCGGGGCCACGACGAGCCGTCGCCGAGCCGCCGTACCGGGGTGTCCTGGAAGGAGAGCTCCTGCAGCGGCCGGCTCTCGTCCATGGTCCGGTACGTCCTCGCCCGGACGGGCACGGCCGCCACCAGCAGCCCATCCACGTAGACCAGCGCCAGCTCGCCCGCCAACGCGTACGGGACCACGCCCGTGAGCAGGCCGGACTCCAGCCGGAGGGCACCCTCGCCCGGCGGCACCACGGTCGCGGTCGTGGCGCCGTCGGCCAGCGCCGGGAGGAGGTCGTACGCCCCGCTCGCCGTGAGCGCCTCGACGGCCATCACCGCCGTCTGCAGGAAGGGGTGGGGCGACAGCGCCCGGCCCAGTTCCTCGCTCACGGCGGCCATTTCGGCCGGACCGCATCCCGCGCCGCCGTGTTCTTCGGGGACGAGCAGCCCCGCGATCCCCACGTCGTGCGCGAAAGCCTGCCACTGTGCGTCCGGCCGGTCGGCGAGGTAGTCGCGGACGACGGCGCGGAGCTCATCGGGGAGTGCCACGAGGAAATATTAACCAAGCGATTGCTTGTTTGGCATTCGGGTGACCGAAATTTGCCTTTTTTGTACAGTCACATAATCTGGCAATGGTCATCCCAAGGGTTACCCGGGGGAGGGTTGACCAGGGAAATGGATATGGACGACACCAGCATCGACTACGCCGACCTCGCCGAGTACGACCGGCGACAGCGCGGCATCGAACGTCACCTTCTGTCGGCTTTCTTCGGAGGACTCGCCGTCGGGCTCGTCGGCATGCTCCTCGCCGGCAAGGGTCCCGCGTGGGTCGGTCAGATCTATGACCCGTACGTCTACCTCGGCCTGTCGCTGGCCGTGGGCGCCACGGCGTCGGGGTTCGGGTGGGCGTTGCTGACGACGTTCCTGGCCGTCGCGTCCACGCTGGTCGCGGCCATGGGCACGAGCGCGCTGAGCGGCAGTATGGCCTTCGACGTCGTCGGAGGCAGCGCCGCCGGGCTCAACTGGACGCTCGCCCTGCTCGTCGCCTTGGGCCTGCTGGCGTTCACCACCCGCAGGGAGGACGTCTGGGGCGACCTCGCGGCGGGCGCGGTCGGCGCGGCGCTGATCGCGGACGTGGTGGACCGGGCGACGCCGGGGTTCATCGACAGTGAGCGGTCCTTCTGGCCGGTCCCGGCGCTGTTGATCGGGTTGCTGTCCGTCGCGCTGGTGTTCATGCTGCGCAGGAACGCCTGGGGCCGGGTACGCGCGCTGGCGCTGTCGGCGGTGTTCTCCGCTCTGTTCACGGCGTTTCTGGCCGCCTTCGTGTCCGGCTGGAGCCCGTTGACGGTCTGAGTCCTGCGGCACCTGTGGATAAGCTCGCGCGCGGCGCCACCCGGAGTCGATAGCCTGTAAGCCTTCACATCCAGGTTCGAGCAAGGAGTAGCCGTGTTGCTGCGCATGTCGTCGTTGTTTCTTCGCACCCTGCGGGACGACCCGGCAGACGCGGAAGTGCCGAGCCACAAGCTCCTGGTCCGCGCCGGCTACGTTCGCCGGGTGGCACCCGGCATCTACTCCTGGCTGCCCCTCGGCAAGATGGTGCTGGAGAACGTCGCCAGGATCGTCCGCGAGGAGATGAACCGGATGGGCGGCCAGGAGGTGCTCTTCCCCGCCCTGCTGCCCCGCGAATACTACGAGGCCACCGGCCGGTGGACCGAATACGGTGACACGCTCTTCCGGCTCCAGGACCGCAAGGGCGCCGACTACCTCCTCGGTCCCACGCACGAGGAGCTCTTCACCGACATGGTCAAGGGCGAATACTCCTCGTACAAGGACTATCCGGTCACCCTCTACCAAATCCAGACCAAATACCGCGACGAGGCCCGGCCCAGGGCGGGCATCCTGCGCGGGCGCGAGTTCCTGATGAAGGACTCGTACTCGTTCGACCTCGACGACGACGGGCTCAAGCACTCCTACGAGCAGCATCGCGACACCTACATCCGCACGTTCGACCGGCTCGGCATCGACTACAAGATCGTGTTCGCCCAGTCGGGGGCGATGGGCGGGTCGGCGTCGGAGGAGTTCCTGGCGCCCACGCCCACGGGCGAGGACACGTTCGTGGCCTGCCACTCGTGCGGCTACGCGGCCAACGCCGAGGCCGTCGTCACGACCGCGCCCGCCGCCCGTCCGGTCGAGGACGCGGCGCCGCTGCAGGTCATGGACACGCCCGACACCCCGACCATCGAGACGCTGGTGTCGTACGTCAACGAGCACCATGGCCTGTCCGTCACCGCCGCCGACACGCTCAAGAACGTCGTGGTCAAGGTCACCACGCCGGGCTCCGACAAGGTCGAGACCCTGATCATCGGCGTGCCCGGAGACCGCGAGGTCGACTTCAAGCGCCTGGAGGCGGCGCTGGCGCCCGGCGAGCCCGCCATCTTCGAGGCCGCCGACTTCGCCAAGCACCCCGGGCTCGTACGCGGCTACATCGGGCCGCAGGTCCTGAGCTCGCTCGGCATCCGCTACCTCGTCGACCCCCGGGTCGTCACCGGCACGTCCTGGGTGACCGGCGCCAACGAGCCGGGCAAGCACGCCGCCAACGTGGTGGCCGGGCGCGACTTCACCCCCGACGGCACGATCGAGGCCGCCGAGGTACGCGCCGGCGACCCCTGCCCCCGGTGCGGCTCCGGCCTGTCCATCGACCGCGGCATCGAGATCGGCCACATCTTCCAGCTCGGCCGCAAGTACGCCGACGCCGCCGGCCTCGACGCCCTGGGCCCCGACGGCAAGCCGATCCGCATCACGATGGGCTCCTACGGCATCGGCGTCTCCCGGGCCGTGGCGGTCATCGCCGAGCAGGCCCACGACGCGCTCGGGCTCGTGTGGCCCCGCGAGGTCGCTCCCGCGGATGTGCACATCGTCGGGACCGGCAAGGAAAACCAGGTGGAGGCGGCCCTGGAGCTGGGAGCCGAGCTGGAGTCGCGCGGGGTGCGGGTGCTCGTGGACGACCGGCCTTCGGTTTCGCCGGGGGTGAAGTTCAAGGACGCCGAGCTGCTGGGACTGCCGACCATCGTGGTGGTCGGGCGCGGGCTGTCGCAGGGGGTCGTGGAGCTTCGGGACCGGGTCTCCGGTGAGAAGTCGGAGATCCCCCTGTCCGAGGCCGCCGACCGCATCATCGCCGCCCTCGCCTGACCTACGCCTTCGCGCCGGGCCCCACGGGGCCCGGCGCATCAACCCGCCTCCGGGGGTAACGCACCCTTGGAGGTGGGGCACCCTCTCGTGGGGCTCCGGGGCCCGGGAGGCGACGCCGCTTCTTGGGGGCGACGCCGCGCCCACCTCCCGCCACCACGACGTGCCGGGCGCTTGAGCACCGCTCACGTGGTTGGCCGCCGTCCATGTGCGCCGGGCTCCGCCGCACGCCGTCCCACCGACGCGGCGCGTTCGGGGGGTCTCCCCACGGTTGTGGCGATTGGGGACGTCTCCCACTGCGATGCCGCGTTGCGTCATACCGACCACCGCCCCATCGCGCCGCCGCCCCACCCCGTTGCGCCGTCCCGCTCCGCTTCCGGTGGACGGCGCTTCCCTTGAACGGCGCTGTGGTCGGACGTCGTCGCGTGCCGTTCCGACGAGGTGATGCGGGGGAGGCACGCGAGTGACGGGCTCGAGGTATCAGGCGATGGGCATGGGGGTTTTGGTGCGGCGGCGGAGCAGGGGTGGGCCGATGAGGCAGGCGGCTGCGATGAGCAGGATGGCCAGGGAGACCGGGCGGGTGACGAAGATCGAGGGGTCGCCCTCGCTGAAGGCCAGGGCGCGGCGGAACTGGACCTCCATCAGCGGCCCCAGCACCGCTCCCAGGATCAGCGGCGCCACCGGGTACCGGGCCCGGTGCAGGATCCAGCCCAGCAGCCCGAACCCGTACGCCACCAGCACCTCGAAGATGCTCTGGGAGATCGAGTAGACCCCCAGCGTGGCGAAGGTCAGGATGGCGGCCGTGAGGAGGGCGGCGGGGACGGTGAGGAGCTTCACCCAGACCCGGATCAGCGGCAGGTTGAGCACCAGCAGCATCACGTTCCCGATGTAGAGGCTGGCGATCAGCGTCCACACCAGCACCGGTTGCTGGTCGAAGAGCTGTGGCCCGGGCTGCACGTTGTAGATCTGGAACGCGATCAGCAGCATGCTCGCCGTGGCCGACGTCGGGATGCCCAGCGTCAGCAGCGGCACCAGGACCCCGGAGAACGCCGCGTTGTTGGCCGCCTCGGGCCCGGCCACGCCCTCGATCGCACCCTGGCCGAACTCCTCCTTGTGCTTGGACAGCCGCTTCTCGACGTTGTAGCTCAGGAACGTGGGAAGCTCGGCGCCTCCGGCGGGCAGCGACCCGATCGGCAGGCCGAACAGGGTCCCGCGCAGCCAGGGCTTCCACGACCTGCGCCAGTCCTCGCGGGTCATCCCCACTTTCCCGGAGACCGCGACCGGAGGTTGCGCCGGCTGGTGCCGGGAGGCGGCCGTGGAGATCGCCTCCGCCACCGCGAACAGCCCCACGGCGACCGCCACCACCGACAGCCCCTCGTAGAGGTCCGGCACGCCGAACGCGAACCGCGGCTGCCCGGTCATCTGGTCGATCCCGACCATCCCGATCGTCAGGCCGAGGAACAGGCTCGACAGCCCTCGTACGATCGAGTCCCCCATGAGCGAGGTCACCGTCACGAACGCGAGCACCATGATCGAGAAGTACTCGGCCGGCTGGATCAGCTTGGCGATGTTCGACATGCCGGGGGCCAGGAACGTGATGACGACCGTCGAGATCGTGCCCGCCACGAACGACCCGATCGCCGCCGTGGCCAGAGCCGCCCCCGCCCGGCCGCGCCTGGCCATCGGATAACCCTCGAGCGTCGTGGGGATCGAGGCCGTCTCGCCCGGGATGTTGAGCAGGATCGCGGTCGTCGAGCCGCCGTACATGCCGCCGTAGTAGATCCCGGCGAACATCACGAACGCCCCCACCGGATCGAACACGAACGTCAGCGGCAGCAGCAACGCGATCGTCGTGGCGGGCCCGAGCCCGGGAAGCACGCCGACCAGCGTGCCGACGGTGACGCCGAGCATGGCGAGCAGCAGGTTCTGCAGGCTCAGCGCGTGGCCGAAGCCGTCCAGCAGGTTGCCGAGCACGTCCATCTCAGATCGCCAATCTGACCAGGCCCGGCGGCAGCGAGATGCCGAGGAGCCGGTCGAACAGGAAGTACGTGGCCAGCGCCAGCGCCAGCCCCACGAGCACGTCGCGCACCAGCCTCCTGCTGCCCAGCACCCTGGCGACGGCGACGAAGAAGGCGGTGGTCGCCTGCCAGTAGCCGGCCGGGACCAGGAGGAGCGCGTAGCCGGCCAGGCTGCCGATCAGGAGGAGGACGGAGGGCCAGTGCGGCTTCTCCGCCACCTCACCGCCGGCATCGGTGGTGGCGGGGGCCGGCTCCCGCGTACCCGGTCTGAAGGCCTGGACGACCCCGATGACCGACACCACCGCCAGCCCGACCCCCACCAGCAGCGGGAACGCGCGCGGCCCCACCGCCTGGTAGCCCTCGCCCTGCGGGATCGCGAACGCCTGGGCCAGCACCACCACGGCCGCCGCCAGGAAGCCGAGCGAGACGATCCGCTGGGTCACTTGCCGAGCCCCAGTTCGCCCAGGATGGTGGTGACCTGGGTTCGCTGCTGGGCCAGCACCTGGCCGAACTGGTCGCCCGGCTGCCAGTCCTCGACCCAGTTGTTGCGCTCGAGCACCTTCTTCCAGCAGGGGGTCTGGCGCACCTTGTCCAGCAGTCCGACGACGTCCTGCTGCTGCTCCTTGGTCAGCCCGGCGGGAGCGAGTACGCCGGCCAGCGTGGAGATCGCCGCGTTGGCCAGGCCGAGCTCCTTCATCGTGGGCGCGTCGATGCCCGCGACCCGCTGCTCGGAGTCCACCGACAGCACCCGCAGCTCGCCCGCGGTGATCTGCGCGCGCAGCTCGGCGACGGTGTCGATGCCGGCCGTGGCGGCGCCGCTGAGCAGCAGGTTCAGGGACTCGCCGCCGCCCGCCGTGGGCACGAAGTTGACGTCCTTGGCGGCGACGTTCCGCTCCTTGGCGAGGCCCGCCACCGTCATCTGGCCGGGCCCGCCGAGCGAGCCGCCCGTCCACTTGACGCTGTGGGGCTTGGCCTCCATGGCGTCCAGCAGCGACTTCAGGTCCTTGTACGGCGACTTCGCCGCCACCACGATCGCGGTCGGCCCCCGGCTCAGCCCGGCCACGGGGGTGAGGGTGGCCAGGTCGACCGGCGACTTGTTGTTCACGATGCCGCCCAGCATGGTCACGCTGTCCATGACCATGAGCTGGTACGGGTCGCCCTTCTTCTTGGCGAACTGGGCCAGCCCGATGGTGCCGCCCGCGCCGGGCACGTTCGTGACCGTGGTGTCCACGTCGGCCACCTTGCACTCGCTGAGCGAGCTGGCGATGCCGCGCGCCCGTGTGTCCCAGCCGCCGCCGGGGCTGCCCGGCGCCATGATCGCCAAGGGCTTGCTGGGATAGCCGCCACCCGAGTCGGTGGCCTCGCCCACGGCGCAGCCGCTGAGCGTCACGGCCACCGCGGCGGCGGCCAACAGCTTGATCTTCATGATGACTCCCGGGGGGTGAGGATCGATGCGAAGAAGTCCTTGACCGGCTCGAGCACCGACATAGGGTCGTGACCCACGCCAGGCACGACGTCGAACCGCACGTCGATGCCATGGGCCTCGAAGTTGTCGCGCAGCGCCTTGAGCCGTTCGATGCGGGTGACCCCGTGGGCGTCGGCGCCGTCCATCCAGTTGGAGTCGCCCTGGTTGTTGATCTCCCAGGTCTCCACGTCCGCACTGCCCACGACCATCTGCACCGGCACGTCACGAAGCTCCTCGAATCTGGGAGCGCTGCCGAACTCCTCCTCGAACCCCTCCAGCCCGATCCACCACGGGCTGCTGTGATCGATGTACGTTATCCGCCCTGGTGCACCGATTGACAATCCGGTGAGCCGGTCGGGGTGCAGGTAGGCGAAGCGGTGCACGAACTGGCCGCCGCCCGAGAACCCGTGCAGGAGGAACCGCTCGGTCCGTACGTTGAAGCGCTCGCCGATCTCCTCGACCATGGCCAGCAGCGCGTGGTCGAAGCGGATGTCGCCGTACTTGAGGAACTTGAAGCTGTGCAGGTCGTAAGGGTCGTCGCCGATGCCGGCGGGGAAGAGCGGGGCCAGGACGAGGCAGCCGTGCTTCTCGGCCCACTCGGCGAAGTTGTCCCGGTACTGCGGGCCGCGCCGTCCCGTGCCGTGCTGCAGAACCGCCAGCGGCAGGGGAGCGCCGTCCTGGTCGTGCGCCGACGGGACGTACAAGCAGTAGGAGAGCCTCTGGTCGTACCTCGACGCGAATACGGTCGTCGCACCCGCCGAATAGAAGCCGGTCGGATGCTTGACCACGTGCAGTTCCTCAGCCATGACGCCACAGCCTGGGCAAACGCCGGGTGACTCTCAAGCAGATTGTCGTCAACGCGGTAATGTGCAGGGTGGCCGTCACGCTCCTCCTCGACTCCCCCGGCACCGGATCCGTCGCCGTCCAGCGGTCGCCGCTGGCCGAGCTGTGCGCCTGCCTCCACGTCCTCGACGAGCCCGGCCACCACCCCGGCAGCGCGAGCTGGGTGGCCAGGGCGCACGCCGGGCTGGACAGCGAGCTGCTGGCCACGGCCGCCGCCTGGGCGCCGCTCTGGAGCGCCTTCCGCGCCCGCTACCTGCTGCCGCTGTCGGCGGGGCCGGCGCGTACGCTGGCCGGCGAGCTGCGGGAGGTGGCCGGGCTGCCCATCGGCGACTTCGTGGCGATGACCGTGCAGGCCCTCATCGGCAAGAACGACACCGAGCTGGCGCCCAGGCTCAGCGACGAGGTGCTGCAGCGGCTGCGGCTGATCTCCACCAGCCGCATGGAGATCGGCGCCCGGCTGCGCGCCGACCCCGAGGCGTTCCGCGGCGAGCTGCTCGGCTTCCTCGCCGACTTCGCCGCCGCGGCCTTCGACGCCGAATGGCCGTCGCTGCGGCCGGCCCTCGACCGCGACCGCGCCGAACGCGTACGCGACCTGCACCGGCGTGGCGCCCTGGTCCTGGCCGACCTCCCGACCGCGTCCACGTCGTCCGGCGCGCGGAGGCCGCTGCGCATCGTGTTCGACAAGCTCTACAACGCCACCGCCCGCGTGGACGAGGGGCGGCCCTGCCTGCTCGTCCCGACCGTCCACGGCCGGCCGCACTTCGTGATCAAGCACTATCCCGGCTACCCGGTCGTCATCCAGTACAGCGCCGACGGCGCCACCACGCCGACGCTGGAGACGGCCAGGCGCCGGCTCGCCGCGCTCCAGGATCCGACCAGGCTGCGGCTGGCGTACGCGATCCTGCGCAACCCCGTCGCCACCTCCGAGCTGGCCATCCAGCTCGGCATGACCGCTCCCCAGGTCTCCAGGCACCTGCGCAGGCTCAGGGAGGCTCAGCTCGTGCACACCCACCGGCGCGGCTCGGTCGTCTACTACCAGCTCGACGCCGACGCCGTCGAACGCCTCGGCCCCGACCTGCTCTCCGTCCTGTACCGGTGAAGAGCCCGCGCAGTGCGCGGGGGGTCAGCCGCCCTCCTGCGACGCCGAGGGCGACGAGGGCGGGGACGGGGGCGGCGCCGTAGCGGGCATGCCGGGGAAGGCCGGGGGCTGGGCGGGGCGGAAGGCGTACGAGCGGGTCGTCGCCTCCTGCATGGCCTGCGCGGCGTAGCGGCGCAGCGAGACGTCCTGCGCGGCGGCCAGCTCGAGGTAGGCGGCCGTGACGCCGGTCTCCAGGTGCACCGCCAGCTTGACCGCCAGCGCCGGCCCGGAGGGGAAGAACGGCAGCGCATAGGACGCGTCGGGCTCGGCCGGCCGCCCGCCCCGCGCCGTGATCAACGTGCGGAGCTGGTCGCGCTGCGTCCGGTGGGCGTCGAAGGCCGCGCTCATCCTGGCCCGCAGCGACCCCGACGTCCGCGCCCCCAGCAGCCCGTACGCGAACAGCACGGCATGCTCGGCGGCCAGCGCCTTGCGGAGTTTCTCGACGTCGTCGGGGTTCACAGCGACCTCGGCAGGGCGAGTACGTGGGCGGCCTCGCAGGCCCCGATGCTGGCGATGAGCTGGGCCACGCCCGGTGAGACGCGGTCGAGCTGGCGGATCCGCAGGGCTGCCGCCTTGCGCTCCAGATCGCGCAGGCGCGACAGGGACGGCTTGGGGGCGGAGGTCGGGGTGGAGGTGACAGGCGGGGCCGAGGCCACGGTGACGTATTTGCGAAGCTCGTTCACGTGGGCCTGGTGACGATCACGGAACGGCACCAGTTTCTGCGCCCCGCCGGAGATCAGCGCCGAATAGAGCGCGATCGTCCGCTCCTTCTCCGCGATCAGGTCCTTCAGCAGCGTGGTCTCAGGGGAGTCGGAGGCCCGGACGGACGGCTGCGGCGGGCCGGTGGTGCTGCAGGCGGTGAGAGCGGCCGCTCCGCCCGCCAGCAAGGCTCGCCGGGAGAGGTGACGCGGGCGCACGGGCTAGAACCTCCAGTGACGGTGGAGCCGACCGACGGGAAAGCCGCCCATGGGCAGGCGCACCCGATCGACGCCGCGGCGGCGGGCCCTTCGGGGGCTTTCTCGTCGGTAGCATCGTACGGGCTGGTGCCCGCGATCGCTGTCAGGCGACGCTCCGCCATTCGACCATGACGAGTGGCGCTCTTTCCGTGCCCCCATACAGATAGGGTGTCAACTGTCGTCGCTGGCTGAGCCGCCAGACGGCGGAGAGCCAGAGGCGAGGTCCGCCCGGCTGAGACATGACAATAGGGGAGGTCGATATGGGCAGCGCATCACCCCGCGACCACCTGATGAAGCTCCTTGAGCCTGTGGTCAGCGCGGAGGGCCTCGATCTTGAGGACATCACGGTCACCCAGGCCGGCAAGAGACGGCTGCTGCGCGTGATCGTCGATCGCGACGGCGGCGTGAGCCTCGACGACGTGGCCGACGTGAGCCAGGCGGTCTCCACGGCCCTCGACGACGACGACTCGATGGGCCAGGCGGCCTACACGCTGGAAGTCTCCTCGCCGGGCGTCGACCGCCCGCTCACCGAGCCACGCCACTGGCGCCGCGCCGCGAAACGCCTGGTGAAGGCCGAGATGCGAGACGGCACCGTGGTGGAGGGCCGCATTCTGGCCGCCGACGAGGCCGGTGTCGACCTCGACGTCGAGGGCGCCGCACGCAGACTTGATTACGAGGACCTGACCCGGGGACGGGTACAGGTGGAGTTCCGCCGGATCGACGACGTCGACGGCGACGAAGGCTAAGGGGGAGCCGTCGTGGACATCGACATGAGCGTCCTGCGCAGCCTCGAGCGAGAAAAGGACATCTCCTTCGACCTGGTCGTCAAGGCGATCGAGGACGCGCTGCTGATCGCCTACTTCCGCACCGACGGCGCCGCCTCCAAGGCGCGCGCCGAGCTCGACCGCAGCAGCGGTCACGTCACGATCTGGGCCGCCGAGCTGGACGAGGACGGCGAGGTCGTCAGGGAGTACGACGACACGCCCAGCAACTTCAGCCGGATCGCCGCCACCACCGCCAAGCAGGTCATCCTGCAGCAGCTGCGCGACGCCGAGGACGAGATCAACTTCGGCGAGTTCGCCAGCCGCGAGGGCGAGCTGGTCTCCGGCGTCATCCAGCAGGGCAAGGACCCGCGGGTGGTGCTGGTCGACCTCGGCAAGATCGAGGCCGTGCTGCCGCACCCCGAGCAGGTCCCCGGCGAGGACTACGTGCACGGAGAGCGCATCCGCGTCTACGTCGTGCAGGTGAAGAAGGGCCACAAGGGCCCCTCCGTCACCTTGTCGCGCACGCATCCCGGGCTGGTGAAGAAGCTGTTCGCGCTGGAGGTGCCCGAGATCGCCGACGGCACCGTGGAGATCGCCGCGGTGGCGCGCGAGGCGGGCCACCGGACGAAGATCGCGGTCAGGTCGCGCAAGCCCGGCGTCAACGCCAAGGGCGCCTGCATCGGGCCGATGGGCTCGCGGGTGCGCAACGTGATGACCGAGCTGCACGGCGAGAAGATCGACATCATCGACTGGTCGGAAGATCCGGCCGAGTTCGTGGGGAATGCTCTGTCACCAGCGCGCGTTTCCCATGTCGAGGTGCTCGATCTCGAGGGGCGCGTCGCACGGGTGACCGTGCCCGACTACCAGCTTTCGCTGGCCATCGGGAAAGAGGGCCAGAACGCCCGGCTTGCCGCGAGACTCACCGGATGGCGGATCGACATCCGGCCGGATACTCAGGCCGAAGATGCCGCCGGTTCCGTAGATGCGTCAACACGGTAAGCTGGAATATGGTGGCCAAGCGACCCCACAGCGCACCTGTGTGGGCTGCAGGGTTCGTACGGCTAAGTCCGAGCTGCTCCGTCTGGTGCGGGTCGAGGACCATGTGGTCCCTGACCTGCGAGGACGGCTTCCTGGCCGCGGTGCATCGCTGCATCCGTCCTTGAGCTGTCTGGAGCTTGCCGAGCGTCGCCGAGCGTTTCCGCGCGCTTTCCGCGTGGCGGGGCCGCTTGACGTCTCGCGCGTGCGGGCGCAACTGGAGGGAGACCACGCAAATGTCATGTAGGACGCCGAGTTGATGGGCGGAGTCAGATTGCTATGAGCGCCTGATGAGCACGCGGCGATGAAGACGTCAAGTTAGCGACGGTCCGGACGGCATAGCCAGCCTCCCGGGCCGAGTAAGGGAGTGCAGTGGCGAAGGTCCGGGTATACGAGCTCGCTAAGGAGTTCGGCGTAGAGAGCAAGGTCGTCATGGCCAAGCTCCAGGAGATGGGAGAGTTCGTCCGCTCGGCGTCCTCGACCATCGAGGCGCCGGTGGTCCGCAGGCTCACCGAAGCTCTGGGCGCATCGAAGGGTGGGCCCTCCAGAGGCGGCGGACAGCCGTCCAACAGGCCGCAGCCGCCCAAGGCTGCTCCCCGGCCGGCAGAAGGCCAGGCCGGTAACGGCGCCGCACAGGCGCCTGTCCCCTCAGCCCCGCGTCCGGGGCCGGGCCCCAGGCCCGGTCCGGGTCCGCGTCCGGGCCCCGCGGGCGGCGGTCAGCCGCGCCCGCCGGTGCCCATGCCTCACCAGCAGCCGCAGCAGCCCGAGGCTGCTCGCGGTGAGACGTCCGGGGCTCCTCAGGCACGGTTCGAGAGCGGCGCGCCCGCGCGCCCGACTCCGGGTCCGCGTCCCGGCCCTGGTGGTGGCGGCGGCGGTGGCCGTCCCGGCCCCAAGCCGGGTCCCGCGCCCCGTCCGGGCCCCAGGGACGGCGGCGGCGATCGGGGCGACCGGCAGGCGCCGCGTCCCGGCGCGCCCACCGGTGGCGGTCCCCGCCCCGGTCCGGGTCCCAAGCCGGGCCCGCGTGGTCCGCGTCCCGGTAACAACCCGTTCTCCTCGACCGCCAGCGGCATGGGCCAGTCCCGTCCGCCGCGTCCCGGCGGCCAGCGCGACGGCGGCGGTCCCGACCGCCGCGAGCGCCGCGACGGCCCGCCGCGCGACGGCGCGATGCCGCGTCCGCCGCAGGGCCGCGGTGGCACCGGTGACGCCGGTCCCCGTCCCGGTCCGCGTCCGGGCCCGCCCGGTGCGGGCGGTCCGCGTCCGGGTCCCGGTGCGGGTGGTCCCCGTCCCGGCGGTCCGCGTCCCAACCCGATGATGATGCCGCAGGGTCGTCCTGCCGGTCCCGGCGGTGGCGGCGGTGGCCGTCCCGGTGGTGGCGGCGGTGGCGGTCGTCCCGGCGGTGGCGGCGGTGGCCGTCCCGGTGGGGGCGGCGGCGGTCGTCCCGGTGGCGGCGGCGGCTTCGCCGGTCGTCCCGGCGGCGGCGGTGGCACCGGCCAGCGCACCGGCACCGGTGGTCCCGGTGGCGGCGGCGGTGGTTTCGCCGGTCGTCCCGGTGGCGGCGGTCGCGGTCGCGGCGGCGGCACCGCGGGAGCCTTCGGGCGTCCCGGCGGCCGTCCGGCCCGCGGGCGCAAGTCGAAGCGGCAGAGGCGCCAGGAGTTCGACAACATGTCGGCGCCGGCGATCGGCGGTGTGCAGGTCGCTCGCGGCAACGGCGCGACGATCCGCCTTCCGCGCGGCGCGTCGCTGTCCGACTTCGCCGACCGCATCGGCGCGAACCCCGCCTCGCTCGTGCAGATCATGCTGCACCTCGGCGAGATGGTGACCGCGACGCAGTCGGTGAGCGAGGACACGCTGCAGATCCTCGGCACCGAGCTGGACTACAACATCCAGGTCGTCAGCCCGGAGGAGGAGGACCGCGAGCTTCTCGAGGCCTTCGACATCGAGTTCGGCGAGGACGAGGGCGACGAGGACGACCTCGCCGCGCGTCCGCCGGTCGTGACCGTCATGGGTCACGTCGACCACGGTAAGACCAAGCTGCTCGACGCCATCCGCAAGACCAACGTGGTGGCGCGCGAGGCGGGTGGCATCACCCAGCACATCGGTGCTTACCAGGTCGCCGCCGAGCACGAGGGCATCGACCGGAAGATCACCTTCATCGACACCCCGGGTCACGAGGCGTTCACCGCCATGCGTGCCCGAGGCGCCAAGTCCACCGACATCGCGGTGCTGGTGGTCGCGGCCGACGACGGTGTGAAGCCGCAGACGATCGAGGCTCTCAACCACGCCCAGGCGGCCGACGTGCCGATCGTGGTCGCGGTCAACAAGATCGACAAGGAGGGCGCCGACCCCAACAAGGTGCGGGCCCAGCTCACCGAGTACGGTCTGGTGGCGGAGGAGTACGGCGGTTCCACGCTGTTCGTCGACATCTCGGCGAAGAACGGCACGGGCATCGACAACCTGCTCGAGGCCATCCTGCTGACCGCGGACGCCGAGCTCGACCTGCGGGCCAACCCGACGATGGACGCCCAGGGCATCGCGATCGAGGCTCACCTCGACCGTGGCCGCGGCCCCGTCGCGACCGTCCTGGTCCAGCGCGGCACGCTGCGCGTCGGCGACTCCATCGTCTGTGGCGAGGCCTTCGGCCGCGTCCGGGCGCTGCTCGACGACAACGGCGAGCCGGTCGATGAGGCCACGCCGTCCCGTCCCGTCCTGGTGATGGGTCTGACGGCCGTGCCGAGCGCCGGTGACAACTTCATCGTCGTCACCGACGACCGGATGGCCCGCCAGATCGCCCAGCAGCGCGCGGCGCGCAAGCGCACCGCCGACATGGCGAAGTCGAGCCGTCGCCGCAGCCTCGAGGACATCTTCAAGGACCTCGAGAAGGGCAGCGTCGACGAGCTCAAGCTCATCATCAAGGGTGACGTGTCCGGTTCGGTCGAGGCCCTGGAAGACGCCCTGCTCAAGATCGACGTCGGCGACGAGGTCAGGCTCCGTGTCCTGCACCGCGCGGTCGGCGCGATCACCGAGTACGACGTCAACCTGGCCGTGGCCGACGACAACGCGGTCATCATCGGCTTCAATGTCCGCCCCGAGCCCCGGGCGCGCGACCTGGCCGAGCGCGAGGGCGTCGACATCCGCTACTACTCGGTCATCTACCAGGCGATCGAGGAAATCGAAGCGGCGCTCAAGGGCATGCTCAAGCCCGAGTTCGAAGAGGTCCAGCTCGGCACGGCGGAGATCCGCGCGATCTTCAAGGTGCCGAAGATCGGCAACATCGCCGGTTCGCTGGTCCGCTCGGGCCGGATCGTGCGCAACAGCAAGGCCCGCCTCATCCGCGACGGTGTCGTCGTGACCGACAACCTCACCGTCTCCTCGCTGCGGCGGGAGAAGGACGATGTCACCGAGGTCCGCGAGGGCTTCGAGTGCGGTATCGGCATCGGCTACAACGATCTCAAGGAAGGCGACGTCATCGAAACCTTCGAGATGCGGGAGAAGCCGCGAGACTAACGCGCGGCGCGGCGCCCGGCGGGAGATCCGCCGGGCGCCTCTCGCACGTCCTGGCCTGGTCCCCACCGCAGCAGGCCGGGCGTGCGTTCACCACACCAGATCAAGCGGTGGTTACCAACGATGTATGTGGGTGCTCTGACCCTGGACATCCTGCTCGGCGACGTCAGGTCGCTGAAGCAGAAGCGCTCTGTCGTACGGCCGCTGATCGCCGAGCTGCAGCGCCGTTATCCCAGCATCGCGGTGGCCGAGGTCGGCCATCTCGACCTGCACCGCAGAGCCGAGGTCGGCGTCGCGGTGGTCTCCTCCTCCGCGGGTAACTGCAACGAGATCATGGACGCCTGCGAGCGGATGGTGGCCTTCCGCCCGGAGATCGAGCTGCTGTCGGCCAGGCACCGGCTCTACAACGACGAAGATTGAACGACTGCACGGCCAGATCGTGCGTGAGGGGGAGCGAACATGGTGGATGCCGCACGAGCGCGGAAGCTCGCCGACCGCATCCAGCAGATCGTCGCCGAGATGCTGGAGCGCCGGATCAAGGACCCGCGCCTGGGCTTCGTCACCGTGACCGACACGCGCGTCACCGCCGACCTGCGCGAGGCGACCGTGTTCTACACCGTGTACGGCTCCGAGGCCGAGCGGTCCGACAGCGCGGCCGCCCTCGAGAGCGCCAAGGGGATCATCCGCTCCGAGGTGGGCCGCCAGACCGGCGTGCGCTTCGCCCCGACGCTGACGTTCAAGCACGACCCGCTGCCCGACTCCGCGCGTCACCTCGACGACCTGATCACCGCCGCCCGGTCCCGGGACGCGGAGGTGGCGCGCCGGGCCGAGAACGCCTCCTACGCCGGCGAGTCCGACCCCTACCGCAAGCCCGAGGAGGGCGAAGCGGATCTGAGCGAGGACGACCAGGCGTGACGCCCGACGTGCGCGACAGAGCGGATCGCCCGTTCCGTGCGGACTCCCACACGGTCACCGGCGGCGCGGTCCCCGAGGCCGCATGGGACCGGGCCCTGCGGCTGATCGGCCGGGCCGACGAGATCGCGCTGGCCTGTCACGTGACGCCCGACGGCGACGCCCTCGGGTCGATGCTGGCCGTGGGGTTCGTGCTGCGGTCGCTGGGCAAGCGGGTCGTCGCGTCGTTCGGCGACCACCACTTCGTGGTGCCGCGGCTGCTGCGCTTCCTGCCCGGCCAGGACATGCTGGTGCCGCCGGCGGACTATCCGGCGGCACCGGAGCTGATGATCACCTTCGACGTCTCGACGTTCGAACGCCTCGGGCTCCTGCGCGAGAACACCGCCAGGGCCCGAGAGGTCATCGTCGTCGACCACCACCCCTCGAACGAGGGGTTCGGCACGCTCAGCCTCATCGACTCCACGGCAGCCGCGACGGCCGTGCTGGCCGAGCAGCTGATGTACCGGCTCGGCGGAGGGCT
The DNA here is from genome assembly GCF_040610775.1 of Nonomuraea sp. NPDC003709. Taxonomy (NCBI): domain Bacteria; kingdom Bacillati; phylum Actinomycetota; class Actinomycetes; order Streptosporangiales; family Streptosporangiaceae; genus Nonomuraea; species Nonomuraea sp. NPDC003709. The sequence goes on from NZ_JBEXMW010000016.1 coordinate 91,612, forward strand.
CGACCGCGACATCGCCGTCTGCCTCTACACCGGGCTGGTGACCGACACGGGGTCGTTCCGGCACTCCTCGACCACGCCCGCCGTGCACCAGATGGCGGCCAGGCTCGTGGCGACCGGGCTGCGCACCGACGAGATCGCCCGTGAGCTGTGGGACCGTTCCCCGTTCGGCTACCTCAAGGTGCTGGCCGCCGCCCTCGACCGGGCGACGCTGGAGGACGGGCTGGTCTGGACGTACGTGACGCGGGTCGACCGGGCCGCGCACGGGCTCCCGTACGCGGAGCTGGAAGGCATCATCGACATCGTCCGGCGCACGGACGAGGCCGAGGTCGCGGTCGTGCTCAAGGAGGACGACCAGGGCGACTGGCAGGTGTCCACCCGATCCAAGGGCAAGGCCGACGTGGGGGCCGCGTGCGCGGCCCTGGGCGGCGGCGGGCACCATAACGCGGCCGGTTACACCTCGCACGAGACCGTGGAGGCGACCATGGACGCCTTCCGGCGCGAACTTGGGAAGGTTGGATGGTCGAGAGCGGGCTGATCATCGTCGACAAGCCGGGCGAGTGGACGTCCCACGACGTGGTGGCCAAGATGCGGCGCATCGCGGGCACCCGCCGTGTGGGACACGCGGGCACGCTCGACCCGATGGCGACGGGCGTGCTGGTGGTCGGCGTGGAGAAGGCCACCAGGCTGCTCGGCCACCTGACGCTGACCGAGAAGGTGTACGAGGCCACGATCAGGCTCGGCGTGAGCACGAACACCGACGACGCCGAGGGCGAGGTCACCGCCACGGCCCCGGCGTCCGGCGTCACGGCGGCCGAGATCCACAAGGGCGTCGCGGCGCTCACCGGGGAGATCATGCAGATCCCGCCGCAGGTGAGCGCCATCAAGGTGAACGGGCAGCGCGCCTACAAGATGGCCCGCGCGGGCGAAGAGGTCGAGCTGCGGGCCCGGCCCGTCACCGTGCGGACGTTCGACGTGCTCGACATCCGGGCGCACGACGACGTCGTGGACGTGGACGCGGTCGTGACCTGCTCCAGCGGCACCTACATCCGCGCGCTGGCCCGTGATCTGGGCGCGGCGCTCGGGGTCGGAGGGCATCTGACGGCGCTGCGGCGCACCCGCGTGGGGCCCTACGGCCTGTCGCTGGCCAGGACCATCGACCAGCTCGCCGAGGAGTGCGTGATCCTGCCCATCGGCGAGGCGGTGGCGGCGGCGTTCCCGCGCCGGGACGTGACGGCCGAGGAGGCACGCGTCATCGGGCACGGGGGACGGCTGGCGGCCGCCGGGCTGGGCAAGGGGCCGATCGGCGTGTTCGGGCCTGAGGGCGAGCTGCTGGCGCTGGTGGAGGAGCAGGGCCGAGTGGCCAAACCCCTCGCCGTCTTCGTCTCCTAGACCGCTCTGAGGGCTTCGTAAGGGGTTATACGGGTTTGTGGGCGACGATGATGTCGCGGACGATCGCCTGGTCGACCCAGTGCTCGAAGTCGGGGTAGTCCATCACCTGGAGCCCCGCCCCCTCGAGGATCTGGGCCAGCTCCGAGCTCTTGCCGCCGTAGGTGTTCCACGAGATCCCCATGGCCCCGCCGGGCCGCAGCAGCTCGGCCCAGCCGGGCACGGCCTGTCGCAGCAGCTCCATCGGGCTGCGCGACAGCCCGCCGCCGCCCTTGCTGCCGTGCTGGACCCCGTACGGGGTGTCGGTCACCAGGGCGTCGAACGAACGCGGCTTGAAGAAGTCCCTGCTCTTGAGGGTGTCGGCGTTGACCACGGCCAGATGCTGCACGTCGCCGGCCTTGACCGCCTCCTTCGACAGCCCGAAGGTGACGTTGAGCCGCCGCCCGGCCAGGGCCCGCTCGCGCCGCACCGGCACGGTCTCGGCGGTGTGCTTGAGCCGCTTGTTGCGCAGCCAGGTCTTGATGAACCCGGAGTATGCCTCGAAGTCCTTGCCGTCGACGTCGAGCCCGTACGCGTCGTAGCCGTACATGAGGGCCTGGTTGAGCGTCGTGCCGCGCCCGCACAGCGGGTCGAAGACCGAGAGCCGCTCGCCCAGCCCCTTGGCCCCGGCCAGCAGGGTGACGTTGAGCAGCAGCTTGGTGAAGTGCTCGTTGGTCTTGCCGGCGTATTTCTGGATGGTGATCAGGTCGCTGCTCAGCCGGTCGAGCGACGACATGGAGAGCGGCCGGAGCAGCTCCCCTTCAACCCCGAAAATCGCATAAACAGAGGAAAGATTCGACAAAAGAGAAATATCCGGCTGCGTCAACGGCTCGGATGTCTCGAAAGTCACATACGGCACACCGCCGACGGTGGTCTCCTCGCTGGCGAGGACCTTCCCGTCCAAGCCGTACCTGCTGAAGACCGCCAGCTCACTCCTGGTCAGCCGGATGGAGCTCTCCCCGTAGACCCGGTTGAAGGCAGGCAGGATCAGAAGCGCGTAACGAGGCATGATGCCCGATCCTATCGCCCTCGATTGGAGCGAACGGTGACGCGCGTGGCAGGCTTGTGGGGGATTGATCCGCCACAAGCGAATGGGGCCTAGCGTGCAGGGTTCGGGAAGGTCTGTCGTCACCATCGGCGTGTACGACGGGGTCCACCGCGGGCACCGGCGGGTGGTCGAACGCGCTGTCGCCATCGCCCGCGAGCGGGGGCTGCGCAGCGTGGCCGTCACGTTCGAGCCGCACCCCGACGAGGTCGTGCGGCCCGGGACGCATCCGCTGCGGCTCACCAGCCCGCGGCGCAGGGCCGAACTGCTGGCCGGGCTGGGGGTGGACGAGATCGACGTGGTGGAGTTCACGCTCGACCTGTCGCGGACGAGCCCGGACGACTTCGTCCAGGCCGTGCTGGCCGAGCGGCTGGCGGCGGCCGTCGTCGTGGTGGGAGAGGACTTCCTGTTCGGCCACGAGGCCAGCGGGGACGTCGAGACTTTGCGGACGCTGGGCGACAAGTACGACTTCGAGGTGGAGGCTGTGCCCCTGCTCGACGCCGTCTCCTCGGCCTCGATCCGCGCGCGGATCGTCACAGGCGACGTCGAGGGCGCCGGCGAGCAGCTCGGGCGGCCGCACCGGGTGGAGGGCGTGGTCGTACGCGGCTACCAGCGCGGACGCCAGCTCGGCTTCCCGACGGCGAACGTCGAGACCGCCCAGCACACCGCCATCCCGGCCGACGGGGTCTACGCGGGGTGGCTGGAGTGCGTGCCGATGGCCAATCTGCCCGCGCTCTACCAGGGGGAGCGGTGGCCGGCGGCGATCTCGGTCGGTACGAATCCGACCTTCGAGGGAGTGCCGCGGACGGTCGAGGCTTATGCGCTTGATCGGGATGATCTAGAGCTTTACGGGGTGCATGTGGCGGTCGAATTCCACGCCCGGCTACGTGGCAACACGCGATTCGACTCCATCGACGCGTTGATCGAGCAGATTCACGCCGATGTCGACGCCGCCCGCCGCCTCACGAGCTGAAATCCGCGAAATTGCGACGCGGTTAAAGCCCGGGAAAGGAGCGCCCGAGCACTGCGCGTGAAGTGGTAACCTTGCATGTCGGCTCAGTAGCGGCGCCGCTGCGCGCTGCCCATGACGGCCTTCACGCGGCGACTGTAGGCACGCACGGTCGTTCGCATCTTTCATCATCGTTCACGCGTGCCCGTAGCTCAAAGGAGAGCCGTGTCCCTCGACACCGCTGCCAAGAAGTCCATCATCGGCGAATACGCGACGGCCGAAGGCGACACCGGGTCGCCCGAGGTGCAGATCGCGCTGCTGAGCAAGCGCATCAGCGAGCTCACCGAGCACCTGAAGACGCACAAGCACGACCACCACAGCCGTCGTGGCCTGCTTCTGCTCGTCGGTCGCCGGCGCCGCCTGCTGAAGTACCTGCAGAAGGTCGACATCCAGCGCTACCGCTCGCTCATCGAGCGGCTGGGCCTGCGCCGATAGCATGAAAGGGAGCGGCGAACGCGCCGCTCCCTTCTCATATGGGTACAGCCATATGGTCGGATATGTGGCGATGTGGATACGTTGTCACTTCTGACCTACAACTGAAGATCCGAGACACACAGCCCCCGCGTCCGTTCAGCACCATGCGACCCGCGACGCCTGCGGGCCGGTCCTCGGTAGTGGCTTCCGGTAGGAATTTGACAGTGAGACCGGGCGCTTCGATCGAAGACCGGCGCTGCACCTAACGAGGGTGCCGGTGAGAAAAAGGGCGCGGGAGACCGACCACAAGGAGGTCCCCCGTGGAGGGTGTCCACACCGCTGAAGCCGTCATAGACAACGGCTCATTCGGCACGCGCACGATCCGGTTCGAAACCGGTCGTCTCGCGCGCCAGGCGGCTGGCTCCGCCGTCGCCTACCTCGACAACGACACGATGGTGCTCTCAGCCACCACCGCGTCGAAGTCCCCGAAGGAGAACTTCGACTTCTTCCCGCTCACCGTCGACGTCGAAGAGCGCATGTACGCCGCGGGCCGCATCCCCGGTTCGTTCTTCCGGCGTGAGGGCCGTCCCTCCGAGGACGCGATCCTCACCTGCCGCCTGATCGACCGGCCGCTGCGCCCGTCGTTCGTCAAGGGTCTGCGCAACGAGATCCAGGTCGTCGCCACGGTGATGGCGCTCAACCCCGACCACCTCTACGACGTGGTGGCGATCAACGCCGCGTCGCTGTCCACCCAGCTCGCCGGGCTGCCGTTCTCCGGCCCGATCGGCGGCGTGCGCGTCGCCCTGATCGACGGCCAGTGGGTGGCCTTCCCGACGCACCACGAGCTGGAGCGGGCCACGTTCGACATGGTCGTCGCGGGCCGCGTGCTCGAGGACGGCGACGTCGCGATCATGATGGTCGAGGCCGAGTCCACCAAGGACACGCTGAAGCTGGTCGCCGACGGGGCCGTCGCGCCCACCGAGGAGACCGTCGCCCAGGGCCTGGACGCCGCCAAGCCGTTCATCAAGGTGCTGTGCGAGGCCCAGTCGCGCATCGCGCAGGTCGCGGCCAAGGAGACGGCCGAATACCCGGTCTTCCTCGACTACCAGGAGGACGTCTACGCCGCGGTCGAGGCCGCGGTGAAGACCGAGCTGACCGCCGCGCTGACCATCGCGGGCAAGCAGGAGCGCGAGAACGAGCTGGAGAAGGTCAAGGCGCTGGCCGCCGAGAAGCTCCTGCCCGAGTTCGAGGGGCGCGAGAAGGAGATCTCCGCCGCGTTCCGCTCGGTGATGAAGAAGCTCATGCGCGAGCGGGTCGTCAAGGAGGGCATCCGCATCGACGGCCGCGGCACCAAGGACATCCGCGCCCTTTCTGCCGAGGTCCACGTGGTGCCCCGGGTGCACGGCTCGGCGCTGTTCGAGCGCGGCGAGACCCAGATCCTGGGCATCACCACGCTCAACATGCTGCGCATGGAGCAGGTCATCGACACGCTCAACCCTGAGCGGACCAAGCGCTACATGCACAACTACAACTTCCCGCCCTACTCCACCGGTGAGACCGGCCGGGTGGGCTCGCCCAAGCGCCGCGAGATCGGTCACGGCGCGCTGGCCGAGCGGGCGCTGATCCCGGTGCTCCCGACCCGCGAGGAGTTCCCGTACGCCATCCGCCAGGTCTCCGAGGCGCTCGGCTCCAACGGCTCCACCTCGATGGGCTCGGTCTGCGCGTCCACGATGGCGCTGCTGGACGCGGGTGTGCCGCTCAAGGAGATGGTCGCGGGCATCGCGATGGGCCTGATCGGTGAGGGCGACACGTACGTCACCCTGACCGACATCCTCGGCGCCGAGGACGCCATGGGCGACATGGACTTCAAGGTCGCCGGCACCAAGGACGTCATCACCGCCCTGCAGCTCGACACCAAGCTCGACGGCATCCCCGCGAGCGTGCTCGCGGCCGCCCTCAAGCAGGCCAAGGGCGCGCGCCTGGCGATCCTCGACGTGATGCAGGAGGCGATCAACTCTCCGGCGGAGATGAACCCGACCGCGCCGCGCATCATCACCATCAAGGTCCCGGTCGACAAGATCGGCGAGGTCATCGGCCCGAAGGGCAAGATGATCAACCAGATCCAGGACGACACGGGCGCCGAGATCACCATCGAGGACGACGGCACGATCTACATCGGCGCCACCGACGGCCCGTCGGCCGAGGCGGCCCGTTCGGCGATCAACGCCATCGCCAACCCGCACATGCCGGAGGTCGGTGAGCGCTACATCGGCACGGTCGTCAAGATCGCGGCCTTCGGCGCGTTCATCTCGCTCCTGCCCGGCAAGGACGGCCTGCTGCACGTCTCCCAGATCCGCAAGCTGCACGGCGGCAAGCGCATCGAGAACGTCGAGGACGTCATGAGCGTCGGCGAGAAGATCCAGGTCGAGATCGCCGAGATCGACGCCCGGGGCAAGCTCTCGCTGGTGCCTGTCGAGGTCATCGAGAAGGAGGCCGCGGAGAAGGAGGCGAAGGCCGCCGCCGCGCCCGCCGCCGAGGGCGACGACGACGCCGAGGCCCCGCAGGCCGACGAGGCCGCCGCGCCCGCCGAGGAGAAGGCGGAGCGGCCCCGCCGCACCCGCACCCGCGTCCGCACGCGCGGCAGCTCCGACGGGGACGACCGGAACTCGTGACGACGACCACGCTGCACCCCGGCCGGGACGGAGCCGGGGTGGTGAGGCGCACCGTCCTCCCAGGTGGGCTGCGCGTGGTGACCGAGACCATGCCGACCGTGCGTAGCGTCGCGGTCGGCATGTGGGTCGGCATCGGCTCGCGTGACGAGGCCCCCGAGCACACGGGGGCCACCCACTTCCTCGAACACCTGCTGTTCAAGGGCACCCCGACGCGCGACGCCATGGAGATCTCCGCCTCCATCGAGGGCATCGGCGGTGAGATCAACGCCTTCACCGCCAAGGAGTACACGTGCTACTACGCACGCGTGCTCGACGAGGACCTGCCGGTCGCGGTCGACGTGCTGGCCGACGTGGTGACCAGCTCGCTGGTGACCGAGGAGGACGTCGAGTCCGAGCGCGGCGTGATCCTCGAAGAGATCGCCATGCACGACGACGACCCCTCTGACGTGGTGCACGAGCAGTTCGCCGCCGCGCTCTACGGCGACTCGGCCATCGGCCGGCCCATCCTGGGCACGGTCGAGTCGATCAACGCCCTCGGGCGCGAGCGGATCGCCGAGTACTACCACCGCTACTACCGGCCCCGGCGCACGGTCGTGTCCGTCGCGGGCAACATCCGGCACGAAGAGGTCGTCGAGCTGGTCACCAGGGCGTACGAGCGGGCGGGCGCGCTGGGCGGGCCGGCCGAGTTCGCGGCCCCGCGCACCAGCGGTCCCGGGGCCGAGATGCGTTCCGGCGTGCGGGTGCTCGACCGGCCGACCGAGCAGGCCAACCTGGTGCTCGGCACGACCGGCCTGTCCCGTACGGACGACCGCAGGTTCGCGCTGGGCGTGCTCAACGCGGCGCTGGGCGGCGGCATGTCGTCCAGGCTCTTCCAGGAGATCAGGGAGAAGCGCGGCCTGGCCTACTCCGCCTACAGCTACACCTCCGCCTACGCCGACACCGGCCAGTTCGGGATCTACGTGGGCTGTCTGCCGTCGAAGATCGACGACGTGCTCAAGATCTGCCGGGACGAGGTGTCCAGGGTGGTGGCCGACGGCCTGAGTGCCGACGAGATCATGCGCGGCAAGGGCCAGATGCGCGGCGGGCTCGTGCTCGGCCTGGAGGACACCGGCTCGCGCATGTCGCGCATCGGCAAGAACGAGCTCGTCTACGACGAGCTGATGTCGGTGGACGAGGTGCTGGCCCGCATCGAGGCGGTCACTCCCGACGAGATCGACGAGGTGGCGCGGGACGTGCTCAAGCGGCCGCTCACGCTCGCCGTGATCGGCCCGTACGGTGACAAGGACTTCACCGAGGCCGTCCGCCCGTAAGGACGAACCCGCCACATGGGTCCTGAACGGCCACGACAGTGAGCCGGCGGTCCCATGGGCGGGTTTTCCCGCTGGTATAGGGTTGGCCTGTGATCAGGGTAGGTGTGCTGGGCGCCCGCGGGCGCGTCGGCGTCGAAGTGTGCAAGGCGGTCGAGGCGGCCTCCGACATGGAGCTGGTGGCCGCGATCGACAAGGACGACCCCATCGAGGGCCTCGAAGGCGCCGAGGTGGTGGTCGACTTCACTCATCCCGATGTCGTCATGGGCAACCTCGAATGGGCGATCCGGCACGGCATCCACCCGGTGGTGGGCACGACCGGGTTCGACGAGGGGCGGCTGGAGACCGTGCGCGGCTGGCTGGCCGAGTCGCCGGGCACCCACTGCCTGATCGCGCCCAACTTCGGCATCGCGGCCGTGCTCATGATGCACTTCGCCCAGCAGGCGGCCCGCTACTTCGAGTCGGTCGAGATCGTCGAGCTGCACCACCCCAACAAGGCCGACGCGCCGTCCGGCACGGCCCGCCGCACGGCGGAGCTGGTGTCCGAGGCGCGCGCCAAGGCGGGGCTCGGCCAGATGCCCGACGCCACGAGCACCGCGCTCGACGGCGCCCGCGGGGCCGACGTCGGCGGTGTCCCCGTGCACTCCGTGCGGCTGTCCGGGCTCATCGCGCACCAGGAGGTGCTGCTGGGCGGTGAGGGCGAGATCCTCACGATCCGGCACGACTCGATGACCAGGGCGTCGTTCACGCCGGGCGTGCTGCTCGGGGTGCGCCGCGTACGCGAGCTCCCAGGCCTCACCGTGGGCCTCGAGCCGCTCCTCGACCTCTGACCTTCCTGGCCTCGGCAGCGACCTCGGCAGGGGCCGCACACGACGTGCCCACAACCGTACGGTCGCGGGCACGTCGTGAGGAGAGGGTTCCGGCTCCGCACAGCCGGGCCTTACGATCATCAACATTAAAATATGAGCGGCGGGATCCGGCTCCACCATGAGATCGTGTCGGCATGGTGCGATGGGCCGAAGCGGGTGAGCTCCCCGGACTGACCGCGATCGAGCTGGCGGCGGACAAGCTCTTCGAGCAGGTCGACATCGTTTTCCCGCCCGGCACCACCATGATCGAAGAGGTGGACGACCCCCTCAGGGTCCTGGTCGAGGGGACGCCTCCCACGGGGTTCGCGCTGATCGGGTGGGTGGACGGCAACCTGCACCTGGAGCAGCTGGCCGTGGATCCCGGTCACATGCGCCAGGGCATCGGCGGGCGGCTGGTCGCGGCGGTGCTCGACCACGCGCGGGCCGCCGGGGCGCCTGCAGTGACGCTGACGACCTACCGCGACGTGCCCTGGAATGCGCCGTGGTACACGCGGCACGGCTTCTCGGTGCTGCCCGAGGAGGAGTGGGGCCCGGAGCTGCGCGCGCTGGTGGAGCACGAGCGGGAGCTGGGCATCGAGATCGCGCCCCGCGTGGTGATGCGCCACTAGGCAGGCTACGGGCGCCACCAGGGGTGCGGCGCGCGGTTGGCGGCGAACCAGGCGGCGGCGTAGTCGACGGCGGCGGCCAGCGGGAACAACCGGGCCTGCGCCGCGCCGACCGGCCCACACCGTACGTCAACGGTCCGCTCGAAGTCGGTCCCCAGGCGCGCGAAGTCGCTGTCGTCCACCCGCACGTCCTCGAACTCGCACCACGCCCGCCCCTCCCCGTCGTCCACCACGGCGCGGTAGCTGCGGCGCGGCGGGGCCGGGTGGTAGCGGTATTCGGCCAGGTGGAACGCGGTGCACCTGTCGTAGCCGACGCCGAGCAGCAGGACGAGGGCGCCGGCCTCGTAGAGCCTGGCCAGCGGGGATCGCTCGCCCAGGAGGCAGTCGCGGGCATGGTCCCCGATGATGTGCGCTGCCCGCGGGCCCACGGCGGCGAAGGACGTCTGCGGATGCGCGCTGCGGCGGGCGTCCGGTGCGGTGCGGACGCACTCGGGGATCCGGCCCATCCGTACGGACGGGGTGGAGCCGGGGTCGTAGGCGGGCATCCTCGACCGGAAGGCCTCGATCTCCTCCGTCGTCATCCCGGCCACGGCGGCGCGGTAGACCGGGGAGGTGTCGGAGTTGGCCGAGGTGCCGGTGGGCACTGTGAGCGTGCCGTCCGGACCCAGCGACTCCCTGAGCGCCGCGACCACCGTGTGCTCCCCGCCCTCGACCCGGCCGATGCTGCTGAGTGAGGAATGCAGCAGCACAACCTGCCCCGGCTCGATGCCCAGAGCGGAGAAATCCCGACTTATGCGGGCATAATTCACCATGACATTCCCTTTTGGGGAGCACACCGATCGGGCACCGCGTCAGCTTAACTTTCGTGCGCCGTGACCATTTCCTGCTTTCCCCAATTGTGGGTCAGCCGGTCGCGGCGACGTACGCGTCCACCTCGGCCAGGTAGGCGTCCTTGAGGTGCCGGGGGAGCCAGGTGATCTCGAAGGCGTTCCGTTCGAGCTGGGCCAGCTCCTCGCGGTTGAGCTGGAGCGCGCCCTGCAGCGCCTCGAGGTTTTCCCCCACGTAACCCGCGAAATAGGCGGGATCGTCGGAGTTGATCGTCACGCGCACGCCCAGGTCCATCAGCTTGCGGATGCCCTCGGCCTTCATCGAGTCGGTGACGTAGCCGTTGGAGATCGGGCAGCAGGTCAGCCCCATGCCCCGCTCCAGGACGACCTCCACGAGCCGCTGGTCCTCCAGGATGTTGACGCCGTGGTCGATGCGGTTGACGCCGATGTCCTCGACGGCCTGGCGGATGTGCTCGATCGAGTTTTCCTGGTCGACGTCGCAGTGCATGGTCAGGAGGTAGCCCTCCTGCCTGGCGCGCTCGTACACGGCCGCGAACTTGACCGGCGGGTTGCCCTTCTCGTCGGAGTCGAGCCCCACGCCCGCGATCCACTCCTTGTACGGCAGCGACTCCAGCAGCGTCGCCATCGCGTATTCGGCCTGGAAGTCACGCAGGAAGCACATGATGAGCTGCGCCCGCACCCCGAGACGCGCCTCCGCGTCCATCAGCGCCCGCCGCAGCCCGCGGATCACCACGTCGAACGGCACGCCGCGCGAGGTGTGCGCCTGCGGGTCGAAGAAGATCTCGGCGTAGCGGACGTTCTGCTCGGCGGCCTTGCGCAGGTAGGCCATGGCCAGGTCGTAGAAGTCGGGCTCGGTCCGCAGGACCTGCATGCCCTCGTAGTAGACCGTGAGGAAGGACGGCAGGCTGTCGAAGGCGTAGGCGGCCCGCATCTCCTCGACGGACGAGTACGGCAGCTCCAGGCCGTTGCGCCCGGCCAGCTCGAACTTGAGCTCGGGCTCCAGTGTGCCCTCGATATGCAGATGCAGCTCGCACTTGGGCAGTCCCGCGATGAAGTCCTTCACACGCCCAAGCTTAGAAGACGATCGCCAGCCCCACGGCGAACAGGAGCCCGTACGCCAGCTGCAGCTTGCCCGTCTGCTGCAGCACCGCGATCAGCGCGGGGCCGACGGCCTTGCCCAGCACGGTCCTGATCGGGGGGATCGCCAGCGGCGCGGCCAGCAGCACGAGCGCGGCCCACGGCGTCACCGGGACCATCGCCAGCGCCACCACGAACGGCACCACCTGGCAGGCCACATAGAGCGCCCGGGTGCGCTCGGCCCCCAGCACCACGGCCAGCGTGCGCTTGCCGGCCTGGCCGTCCGTACCGACGTCGCGCAGGTTGTTGACCACGAGCATCGAGCACGAGAGCAGCCCCACCGGGATCGAGGCGAAGAACGCCGGCCAGCTCAGCGACTCGGTCTGCACATATGCCGTGCCCACCACGGGGACGATCCCGAAGAACACGAACACGGCTATCTCGCCGAGCCCGCGGTAGCCGTACGGGCGCTTGCCGCCGGTGTAGAACCAGGCGGCCGCGATGCACGCCGCTCCCACCAGCAGGATCCACCACGCCCGCGTGACGACGACCAGGATCAGCCCCAGCACCGCCGCGACCGCGAAGCAGCCCAGCGCGGCGACCAGCACGTCACGCGGGCTCGCCGCCCGCGAGCCCACCAGCCGCATCGGGCCGACCCGCTGGTCGTCGGTGCCGCGGACGCCGTCGCTGTAGTCGTTGGCGTAGTTGACGCCGATCTGCAGCGACAGCGCCACGAACAGCGCCAGGACCGCCCTCCACCACACGAAGCCGCCCTCGCCGATCGCCACGCCCGTGCCCACCATGACGGGCACGACGGCGTTCGGGAGGGTGCGCGGGCGGGCGCCCGCGATCCACTGGCCAGGGGTTGCCATGTCTGTCGTTCGTCCTCTAGCTGATGTCCGTCGTGAGCCTGATCATCCGGATCGGACGGCCCATGTCGAGCACGCGTTCGGCCATGTCCTCGCCCCAGCCGGCCGACTCCAGGAAGCCCAGCACCGCGTAGTTGTCGGCGAACACCCAGGTGACGATCTGCCGGAAGCCGTCCTCACGCAGGTAGTCGACGGTCGCGTTGAGCAGCCGGCTGCCGTGGCCCCGGCGTACGAAATCGGGGTCGACCAGCAGCGTCAGCATCTCGGCCACCACGGTGGGATCCAGGTCGGGGTCCTCGGCGGGAGCGTGTGAGGCCAGCCCCACCACGCGTTCGCCGCCCCGGGGGGTGGTCAGGGCGGCGCTGCCGCCCGCGCCCAGGGCGGGGAAGCCCTCGGTGTCGAGGATGGTCTCCACCGCCACCAGCACCCGGTGCCTGGGGGTGGGCGGGGCCACGATCGCCTCGTCCCACTGGCGCAGCCACATCTTCTCGGCCGCCGCGCCTGTCATCTGCTCGAGTGGCCCCTCGGGAAGGAAATCCCGATAGCCATAGCGCCAGGCGCGGATCTGACAATTCGCAACCTGGAGCACATCCTCGCGCCGGGCCGCCCGGACGCCTACGTCTGCCATCTCGGCCCGCTCCTTCGCCTGCCGTCCATGCCACAAGGCACGAGTTACACCGTATCGGTGTTTGACCCTTGGAGACGACGCGAACCCCTCTTCGCCGCCGATCTCGCCCAGAGCTTCCTCAGCCGGTTCGAGTCACCTCAGCCAACGCCCCGGCGAGTCGCCGCACCCCCTCGTGCAACTCGGTCAGATGGGCGGCGGCGATGTGCGTCACCCGGATCCTTGGCCCCGGCGGCTCCGACGGGTAGTACAGCCTGCCCGGACTCACCAGCGCGCCGTTCCGCCTGGCGGCCTCGACCAGCGCGTTCTCGTCGACCTCGGCGGGCAGGCGCACCCACAGGTGCATCCCGCCGATGGGCAGCAGGTGCACCTCCGCCCGCGGCATGTGGGTGGCGAGCGCCGCCGCGAGGGCGTCGCGCCTGGTCCTGATCTCGCTGTGCACGGCCGCCAGATGCCGCTGCCAGGCCGGCGACCCCACGAACTCCAGCGCCGTCTCCTGCAGCGGCCGCGCCACGAAGAACGACTCCACGAGCTGGCTGGCCCGCAACCGGCGCGCGGCCGGCCCCCTGGCGATCACGGCCGCCACCCGCATGCTCGGCGACAGGATCTTCGTCAGCGATCTCACGTGGACGACGGTGCCGTGCTGGTCCATGGAGGCCAGGGACGCCGGCGCCTGCTCGGTCAGGTACCGCGCGAAGTCGTCCTCGACCACGAACGCCCCCGCCGCCCTGGCCACCTGCAACACCTGCTCCCTGCGCTCCACCGGCAGGGTGGCCCCCGTCGGGTTCTGCAGGGTGGGCTGGCAGAAGAAGACCCTCGCGCCCGTGACGGCGAACGCCTCGGCCAGCAGCTCAGGACGTACGCCGTCCCGGTCGACGGGCACGGCCGTGGGCCGCAGCCCGGCCGCCCTGGCCGCCGCGAGCGCGCCCGGGTAGGTGGGCGTCTCGACCAGCACCGGCGTGCCCGGAGCCGCCAGCGCCCGGAACGCATGGGTGAGCGCCGCCTGCCCCCCGCTCACGATCAGCGCGTCGGCGGCGGTCACGTCGCCCCCGGTCTGCCTCGCGAACCACCTGCGCAGCTCCTGAAGCCCCGCCAGGGGCGGCATGGCCCACGCGTCCGGCCTGCGCACCGCCCGCGCCGCCGCGGCCCCCAGCTGCCTGTCCGGCCGCAGGCCCGCCGGCAGATACCCGCCGGTGAGGGGTACGACCCCTTCGGCCGCCGCCCCCAGCAGCGTCGCCACGGGCTCCTCGTCGACCACCCGGTCCCCGAGCGCCACGGTCTGCCACGAGAGATCGACCGGCTCCTGCGCGGCGGCCACCTGAGGGGTCACGAACACCCCGCTGCCGGGCCGCGCGACCACCCTGCCCTCGGCGGCCAGCTGCCCGATGGCCCTGGACACGGTGACAGGGGAGACGTTGTGCCGCCGCATGATCTCCCGGCTGGACGGCAGCCGCGCCCCGGGTCCCGCCCGGCCGGCCTCTTCGCGCAGTATCGCGGCGATCTGGGCGATACTGCTATCGTTGTCCATGAAGAGACAGAATAGCGCTACTGCTCCCGATGGAGTAGCACTCCCTCCCGTTCTGGATCGCGCCGCGCAGGGCACCTCTCTGGCTTTCCTGGGCGTTCTGGCTTTCTCCGGCTCCTTCCCCGCCACCGTTTTTGCCATGGAGGGCTTCCATCCGTGGCTGGTGGCGATCGGCCGCGCAGGCGTAGCCGGATTTATCGCGCTGATTTGCCTTAAATTTGCAAAAATCCCGATAATTCCGCAAAAGCGTGATTGGCCGTCGTACGCGCTCATCTCGCTGGGTGTGGTCTTCGGCTTCCCCGTCTTCAGCGGCCTGGCCCTGGCCTTGGGCGCCAGCACGTCGCACGCCGCCGTCGTGATAGCCCTCCTCTCGGCCGCCACCGCCGCCTGCGCCGTCGTCAGGGCGGCGGAACGCCCCCGTCCGCTCTTCTGGGTGGCCTGCGCGGCGGGCGCCCTGGCCATCACGGCCTTCACCCTCACCCAGCACCAGGGCACGCCCACCTGGCCCGACCTGCTCCTGGTGGGCGCGCTGCTGTCGGCCGCGATCGGCTACACGGAGGGCGGGCGGCTGTCCAGGCGGACCCCGGGCTGGCAGGTCATCTCCCACACCCTCGTCCTCTCGCTCCCCCTCACCGTCCCCGTGACCGTGGCGCTGGCCCTCCTCACCCCCATCACGCCGACTCCCCACGCGATAGCGGGCTTCGCGTACGTGTCCCTGATCTCGATGTTCCTCGGCTTCATCCCCTGGTACGCGGGTCTGGCGCGGGGCGGCATCGCCCGGGCCGGGCAGACCCAGCTCACCCAGCCCCTCCTCACCCTGCTCTGGGCCTGGTTCCTGATGGGGGAGCGGTTCGGCCCGGCCACGGTGGCCACCGCGCTGGCCGTGCTCGTGTGCGTGGCCGTCACCCAGCGCGCCCGTACTTGAAAGGCGTGACGCCTGCACGCAGGATGGGAGAGGAGGTGTCACAACAATGGCGGACCTCACGATTCCAGAGGGCGGCTTCTGGCCCGCGCCGGAGATCCCGCAGCCCAACATCTATCCCATGGAGTGGCGGGTAGAGACCGAGAAGCTCGCTGCGATCTACGAGAAGTCCAAGCGCGTGGTCTGGAACCCGGCCGACCTGCCCTGGGACGGCCTGGACCCGGACGACTTCACCCGGGAGCAGCGGCTGGGAATCATGTACTGGTTCGCGGTCCTGGCGAACTTCGACGCTTCGGGGCCGGCGGTGTTCGCCCGCGCCACGATCCAGGCCTTCGAAAAGCACGAAGAGGACCCGGTCAGGAAGTGCTTCTTCTCGATCACCCGTGACGAGATGAACCACGAGGAATGCTGCCAGCGCACCATCGCCAAACTGTGGCCCGGCGGCCCGCTCGACTGGACCCCGTCGGATGATCTCGAAAGGGCCGCCCACAACAACATCGGCTGGCTCTACCACAACGGCGGCCGCTACTGGACCGGCTACACCTCCGCCGTCGGCAAATATTCGCTGCCGGTCCTCTTCACCAGCTTCATGATGGGGGAAATGGCCGCCTCGACGCTGTTCAGAGGAATGTCGTCGGGCACGCAACATCCGGTCTTCAGCGAGATGTTCCAGCGAATAGGCAGGGACGAGTCCCGCCATCTGCAAATCTGCATGACCATTCTGGAGAACGAATGGCCGGGGCTCACCGACGAGACCCGCACCCTCATCACCCGCCAGCTCAGAGCGGGCTTCGTGTTCCTCAGCATGATTCTGTGGGAGCCGCCCGGGGGTTTCTGGGAGTTGCCGCCGTACTTCCTGCCCAACCACCGCGTTCTCATGGACCACGCCAGGCAGGCGGGCCTGGGCGTGCTGTCCTACGAGGAACAGGCGGAGAACTGGCGCGTGGCCATGGCCAGGATCCGCGCGATCGTGGAACGCTGGGGCATCGCCTTCCCCGCCATTCCCGAGCTGGACCTGGAAGGCGTAGAAGTGGACTTCATCGATCCGGAGGACATCATCCCGGTCTTCTAACATGCGTCCTATGTGGCCACGCATCGACGGACTCAGGGTTCTGGAGTTGGGCACGCCCGGCGAGTTCCGTACCCAGTTGACCGACCTTACTTTGGCGGGCGAGAAAACGGCCACGGCCGGTCTGCTGCCCCTTGACTACCACGCCGAGGGGGAGGAGGTGGAGCACGTCGGCGAGCGCCTGGTCCTCGTGGACGACGCGGGTGCGCGGGTGGCCGAGATAGAGATGACGCGGGTGGAGCTGACCCCGTTCGCGGCGGTCACTTGGGAGTTCGCCCAGGCCGAAGGCGAGGGCTTCCGCTCGGTGGAGCACTGGCGCGAGGGGCACCGCCGCTACTGGAAGAGCCAGGGCTATGAGGTGGACGACTCGACCATGGTGGTGTGCCTGTGGTTTCGCGTCGTGGATCAGGAAGGCGGCCGGCGCTCCTCGGGCGCGACGTAACTGCCGCGGTGCGGGACGGTGAACACCCATCCCTGCTCCCGCAGCAGCGCTATGGCCCGCCGTACGGTCTCGCGGGCGGCGCCGTACTGGCGCACCAGCGTCACCTCGCGCGGCAGCGGCCGGTGCGCGGCCAGCTCGCCGGCCTTGATGCGTTTCCTGATTTCGTCGGCGATCTGCTGGTAGAGCGGAATCTGCTCGGCCCCTTCGCCGGGGGAGCTGACGAATGTGCCCTCGCCTTGGCGAGTGTGGACCAGCCCTTGGTTGCGCAGCACCCGAATCGCCCGGCGCGCCGTGGTCCGGGCCACCCGGAACTCCCGCTGGATCCCCGCCTCGCTGATCACGAGATCCCCTGGGGAGAGCTTGCCGGTTATGCGTGACTTGAGGACTTCGCTGATCTGAAGATAGAGGTACGTGTCCCCCGAGCGATCCAGCACGTCTCAATGATATACAAGCGGCCTGACATGGGAGGGGGATTAAGAATCCCTATTCCTGGGCCACTTTTCCGGCTCATTCACAAAAGTGCCCCTATAAGGGACGGTGAACACCCATCCCTGCTCCCTGAGATGCGCGACCGCCTGCCGCACCGTCACCTTGGCTACGCCGTATTGCCGCATCATCACTTTCTCGCCGGGAATAGCCCGGTTCGGCGAGAGCTCGCCCTGGACGATACGCGTGGAGACCTCCGTGGAGATCTGCTGATACAGCGGCACCTTCCTGGGTGAGCGCGGCGTCCCCGGCCGGCCGACGAACGTCCCCTCACCCTGAATGGTGTGCGCCAGCCCCTGCTCCCGCAGTTCACGAGCCACCCGCCGGGCTGTGGTGCGCGCGATGTCGTAGTCCTTCTCGAGCGTCGCCTCGCTGGGCACCGGATCGCCGGCTTTGAGCTCACCCCGCTCGATCTGATCGCGGACCAGGTCAGCGACCTGCTTGTAGATAGGCACGGGACCTTCGCGATCTAACACGGTACGGATCGTAGACGAAACCGTACAGACCTGCACAAGGAAAACGTCTGGTGGAAGGGTGGATACGTGCTCTAAACATACGGACCCTGCATGACGCGAGAACCGACGGCTATCCGGGAAGCACTATCGGTGACTCCAGCCGATGCCTCCTCGATCGCCACGCCCGGCCTTACCACCAAGCAACAGAAAACCGGCGACTCCGGATCGCGCATCACGAAATCGAAGCAACTCAGCTGGGTGGCGACTCGCCGGCACCGGGCATTCGCCGGCAGTAGGCACTCACGGGACGTGGGCACTCACCGGACGCAGGCACTCACCGGACGCAGGCACTTGCTGGACATGAGCACTCTTGCTGGCAGCTGCGGCGACTCGCGGGGCATCCACGGCGACTCGCGGGGCATCCACGGCGACTCGCTGGGCCCGCCGCAGCGCGACCCTCTTCCATTCCGTCGGCAACGCGCCCCCGGCGACTCGCTGGGCCAGCCGCGACGAAGATCCCTTCCCCCGTCCACTGTCGTATGAGCGGAGATCGGTTCCCTCGCTCGCCGCCGTATGAGCCCGTCCCCCGTCCCCGACATCGCTCACTGGGTCCAGTCACAAGGCGCCCCTCCTCCATGACGCCGGCAACATGCCCCCGGCGACCTCCCTCGCCCAGTGAGGCGCCGCACTTACCCAAGGACGCAGCGAGGCACAAGGCGCAGTAGGGCACAAGGCCCTGTGGGGGCACCAGACGCTGGGGGGCACAAGGCGCAGTGGGGCTATCGGACGCTCTCGTGCGAGGGCCACTTTCCGGGCTCATTCACATAAGTCCCTCTATAAGGAACAGTGAACACCCAACCCTGCTCCCTGAGATGCGCAATGGCCTTCCGGACCGTGACCCTGGCAACCCCATGCCGCAGCATCAAGGTCGCATCACTCGCTATCGAACAGTTCGGCCGGAGCTTACCGCGCCTGATTTTCGCAGCGATATCATGAGCGATATCCAGATAGAGGGCCCTCTTCGCCCTTATCCGAGGAATACCGATAGGCCCAACAAAGGTGCCTTCGCCTTGCACGGTGTGGACAAGACGACGCTCGCGCAGCTCCCGGACCACGTTGCGTGCGGTCGATCGCGCGACACCGAACCCCGCCTCCAACGCTGCCTCACTCGGCACGGCCTCGCCGGCTCGCAACCGCCCGCCGACGATCTGCTCCTGGATCGCGTCGGCAATCTGTACGTAGATCGGGACCGGCCCGTCGCGGTCGAGCATGCTCACAGCGTAGACGTCTGGATACAAGCAGGCGAGCACAGTCAGCCCTGGGGCCACGACTCCTTCGGCGACACGTAACTGCCCCGCTGCGCAACGGTATAGATCCACCCTTGCTCCCGCAGGAGCGCCATCGCGCGCCGCACAGTCTCCCGAGCCACGTCGTACTGCTCCACCAGCGCCGACTCACCCGGTATGGAGCGCCGAGGCAAGAAATGTCCCTCCTTGATCTGCTCGGCGATGTCCGTCGCGATCTGTTGGTATAGAGGGACTTTCCGCTGCTTACGAGGCGCTTCCTCTGGTCCGCCGACAAAGGTCCCTTCGCCCTGAACGGTGTAGATGAGCCCTTCCTCGCGAAGTACGTGCACCGCCCGCCTGGCAGTGGTCCTGGCGACGCCGAACTCCTGCTGGATGTCCGCCTCGCTCGGCACCGGGTGTCCGGACGCGAGCCCGGAGACTCGTCGCCGAAGGATCTCGGCGATCTGGAGGTAGATGTGGGTGTCCCCGTCATAGTCGAGCACGCCTGCAACTTAGACCAACAGGTGCAAGACCTCCCATATTGTGCTGTCTATATAGACAGAGCGTGCCTACTCGCTAGACAAGAGGAGACGACCAGACGTACTGTTCACCCGTGCCCAAGCCCCTCGACTGGCCCTGCTGCCAGATTTCGGTCCACGTGCCGGACCCACAGCCCGATCACGCCGTCATCAAGTGGTATCCCTCGTCGCCGCGCGCCGTACGTGTGAGAGTCCGGGATTACACGTGCGCTTGTAAGCCGACGTTCTACGAGCTGTGCCAGAGCGGCGGCCAGTACTTCATCCGCAGAACTCGTCGCTTTCGTCAAAAGGTGGTGATCGAGGAAAGCCTCTGGAACACCCAGGCAAGCGTGCTGGCTATCTGGACCAGCCTGCTGGACGGCACGGGACGGTAAGAACAACGGTTCTGTCCCGTAATCGGTGGTGGCGTTGGGTGATCCATTGCAGCAGGAAGCGGTGGCGCAGAAGGTCGAACCCGCCACGGCCGTGCATCTGTCACATGATGCTCTTGGTCTTGGTGTTCACACTCTCGGGCGCACCGTTGTGAAAGGGCAAGGTGACGGCATCGTGGTCCTGGTCAAGGCCGCGGATGAAGGCGTGCAGGTGAGGCAGACGGGTGGCGTCGGCTGCGGGGATCCACGCATCGAGACGGTCAGCATTGCCTTCGCGTGGCCGGAGCAGGTCGGCGAAACTGCGGATGAGTCCCGCCAGGTCGATCATCTCCGGGCAGGCGACGGTGGGGCCGTCCAGCAGGCTCCGGTGCTCTTCGCTGAGGGTGCCGGGCCGGATGAGCAGCAACCGGGCAAAGCGGCGCGGGGAGATGGGCAAGCGGTCGACTTCGACGCTGCGGCCTTGGGTGAATGTAGCGGTAGAGAGGTGCTTACCCGTTCTGCAGGGGCGGTCCAGTCTTGGCCGCAGCAGGCGCTTGGGGCGGTGACTTCTTTCAGAACCGCCTCGCCGAAGTTGTGCCGCAGGTGCCACCGATCAGCGACCTGGATGGCATCCGACAGTGCGGCGGATCGCTTCGGCGTAGGCGTCCGAGCTGTCCCGGGCGGACGACCTGCACGTCGGGTGAGCGCGCAGCCAGGCATCTAGGACATCGGCGGTGTGGCGGATGGACTCCATGGTGGACGCGGCGGTGTCGTGATCAGCGCCGACGTCGACCTGGCCGCTGCCGGAGGTCAGGTCGTAAATGCCGTACGGGATGGCCTTGCCCGTCACGCCACACCCGGCGGATAGGGCTCTCACCGCTTGCCGCGGGCCTGGAGAGGATGGACAGGTGTCCGGTTCGCGCTTTGGCCGCCGAGCGCGCGAACCGGACACCCTAGGTGATGGCACAACGCAGGTGCCATCGGGGGCGCACCTTGCGATCCCAGGCGACGCGCCTGCCCGAACGCCCGCCGAAGAGCGCCGGGCTTCGCCTGGGATCGGTGCGAGTGTCGGGCATGGTCCCGAGCCCTCCGGAGGCAAGGGACCATGCCGCTGCGAGTAATGGCCGGCTGACGTCCGTAACGGCCTACCCGCGGTATTAGATTCTCATGGCCGTCCCTTGGAAAACTGCAGTTCGGCGCTATACACAGGATGATTCCCTTTGGTGTTCGGTGGGTTCATGGTCCCTAGAGGAATTGATTTATGTAGGGATTCGCCGCCAGGCGGCATCCGTGATGATCAGGTGGTCGAGGAGCCGTAGCCCCACCGTCTCGGCGGCTCGGATGAGTTGGGCGGTGGCCTCGAGGTCGGATTGGCTCGGTTCGAGGGAGCCGGCCGGGTGGTTGTGGGCGAGGCCGAACATGGCCCCGCTCGCGGTGAGCACCTCCGTGATCACCTCCCGGATCGGCACCGCCGTGTGGTCGGACGCGCCTTCGGTCAGGATCGAATGCTTCAGCACCCTGCCACGGGTGTCGCACACCACCAGGACGAGCCGCTCCTGCTTGCGGCCCCGGAGCAGCGGGGCGCAGTGGTTGGCGAGGTCGGATGTGCTGGTGATCCGCTCGCGCTCCGGCCACGCGTCCGCACGGCGTACGAGATGGAAGGCCGCGGCGACTCGCGCGGCCTTGGCGGGGCCCACTCCGGGCACGGCGAGTAACCGATGCGGGTCCGAACGGCGGAGGCCATCGAGATCTCCGCAGTGCTTGATCACCTGGCTGGCGAGATCCAGGGCACTCGACCCGCGAAACCCCGAGCCGAGCAGCACGGCCAGCAGCTCGCGGTCCGCCAGCGCGGCGGCGCCGCTGGACATGAGCCGTTCGCGTGGCCGGTCGCTCTTGGGCAGGTCTTTGACTCGCATCGGCAACCTCCGCGTCCGTTGTATCAGCGCGCACCGACAATCTCTGACCTGCGCTTTTGCCGAGAATCCAGCGTTCGTCGCCCGGATGGGAAAAATGTGTCAGCCCAGCACGCGGTCGGCCTCGGTGATCAAGGTGGAGGCGAGCCGCCCCGCCTGCGTGGCGATCTCGTACGGTGACATCGGCCGCCCGTTCTCCGGCCACCACGTGATCGCCTGTACGAACATCCCGCCGGCCAGCGTCGCGACCAGGCCGCTCGACGTGGGGAGCGGGACCAGGTGCTGGGCGACCATGTTCGAGAGCGAGGACCGCTTCTTCGCCGCGAACCACGGGCCGCCTTTTTTGCCGAATAATGCGCCGCACAAAGGCGGATATTCGCCGACATATTCAAAGAACGCGGCCCAGTGCTCGATCGAGGGGCCGCTCGCCGTCATCGCCCGTACTGCCCAGCAGCGCCGCAATGGCCTCGTCGAAGATTTGCTCCACGAGGTGGTATTTACCGCGATAATTCCGATAAAAAGCGACACGGCTCGCCATCGCTCGCTCGGTGATCTCGCCCACGGTGGGGCGTTCGAACCCGCGTTCCTCGATGAGATCGACCAGCGCGTCCCGTAGCAGCGGGCACCGCCGCCCCGGCTACGTCACCGTCACCCCAGCGAGGCCTCCGCCATGGATTGGTCTCATCCTGGTCGGCGCCGCCCAGCCCACCGTTGCCGTGGGCGCATCAGCGCCGTACGCCTGCGGTCCGCTGCTCGTCGGCGACGGTGTGGGCAGTCTTCCGCGCTAACTCAGCCAGGTCACGGGCACCAAGGTCACCGCCGGCGCCGTAAACGCGCAGTGCCGCCGCGATCTCGGCGCCGCCTACCTGAGTGACGATGCGGCTCGCGGCAGGGCCGGACGAGGACTTCGATGCGATCCTCAACGCTTTCGGCGGTTCGCTGGGTGCGTACCTTCGTCACTTGCTCCCTCGCGGAGGCCGGAGCGTGACCAGGTCTGCGGACGGGATGAGGTTCGAGCTGCCGACGAACCCAGCGTGTGCGCCCGCTCTCACCGTGCTCGCGGAATTCATAGATCAGGGCAGATGCGCCCGATTGTGGGCCAGCTTGACCCGCTGGCGAGCCTCGAGGAGGCTCACCGCCCCATCGGAACCGGTCCGCCAGTCCGAAAGGAGATGGTCGCGCCATCCCCAGGCTGAGGGGCTCCGGGCGAGAAGGGGCTTCGCCCGGAGACGCCCGCGTCCGAGAGCTCAGACGGGCATGCTGTACGTGACTCTGAACCGGTCGCCTGGAACGACGATGTCGCTCGTCTCGACGGGACGGTCACCTGCCCAGTGGGTGCGCTCGATGTGCAGCACGTGGACGCCAGCCGCCAGATCGAGCGCGTCACTCTCCGCGGGGCGCGGAACCCGGGTGTGCACGCTCTCGACGACTTCAGTGATCTTTATGCCGTGCGCGTACATCCTGGCGACCAGGCTCCGCCGCTCCTCCTCGGAGTGGGGGGTGAACTCCAGCGGCTCGTACGACGTCGCGAGCTGCAGCGGTTTGCCCTCGCCGCGAAAGATGTAGTGAGTTCTGGTCAGCGTGGTCGACTCGCTGAGGCGCAGGCGTTTGGCGATGTCGGGCCCCGCTTCGGTTGGTTCGCTGTGCCAGTCCCATGTCACGCGTCTGCCCTGTGACTGCAGATCGGCCGCGAACGGGGCGGGGTGATCGAGAAAGCGCCATCGGTAGAGCGGGGTGAGGTCGGGGCGTTCTCTGACGTAATGGCCCGAGCCCACGCGGCCGATGATGAGGCCTTCACCCGCGAGCACGCGTAGCGCGTGCCGGGCGGCGGTCTCTCCGACCTGATATTTACGGGTCAGCTGCGCTCGTGATGGGATCGGCGCGCCGGGGGGAAGGGTGCCGTCGGTGATCTGCCGCCGAATGTCTTCGACGACACGCAGGTAGACCGGATCTGAGGTGGCCACTAGTCCATCCCTGGGGGTTCGTGTGAGGCGTTGCCCCATGTTGCCGTATTCGGCAGGTAACCGACCGTCATCGATGGTCGTTGGAGCCCCAACTTTGCGATGGCAGAAAATTATCGGAGAAACCCTGTAACGCCGGTGTAAGAGGGGCCGATTCTCCGATAGAGGTCGTCGATGTGTGTACCCCCGAGCACATATCGGCGACCTCTTCCAATTCGCGTACTTGGGGCTGCAGCAGCGCCCTGACCAGTGGTTTGACCTGGCCGAACGCAGCTGCTGGCCCGGTCCCTTGGACGCATCCGCACCGTCCGGCGTCTGCGATGGGCACAGACCTCGGAAGTCCGGTGAGTGCGCTGGCCCTTGAGCGGTCCTGATCAGTGAGACTCCTGGTCGCACGTTACCTCGTGAGGCCCGTGATGGACGTGGGATTTCGCAACGAGCGGGGCTTGCGCTGTCGCTCGGGTACGCAGTCGGTCGAGTCCGGCGGTGGATGCGGCCTTGGAGCTGCGGTGGCTGCGCTGCGTGCGTGAAACGGCCTGGCTGGTCGGCGGCTGAGTCGGCTGGAAGGCTCTCTTGTGAGGCATGCGATGGACGGGCTGTCGAGGTCCGCGGTGGCCGCGACGGCTCTCACGGCAGCCTTGCTAGTGAGGTGGAGCCTGATCGGCGCGCTGCCGTGC
Source organism: Nonomuraea sp. NPDC003709 (assembly GCF_040610775.1). Taxonomy (NCBI): domain Bacteria; kingdom Bacillati; phylum Actinomycetota; class Actinomycetes; order Streptosporangiales; family Streptosporangiaceae; genus Nonomuraea; species Nonomuraea sp. NPDC003709. The sequence continues at coordinate 116,002 of NZ_JBEXMW010000016.1, forward strand.
GAGGCTTGCGGTCAACGTGAGCTTTGGAGGCGGGATGGCCGCGTTGCCTGGTTGAGGCGGCCTGGCCGGCCACGATGCTTTACAGAGGCCTGATAGCGGCGTGGTCTTTGAGAGCGGGTGGATGCGTCGCCGTTCGGGACGTGCACTGACCCTTCACCTTGCAGGCGTGCAACAGGCGCCTTGCCGTTCGAGCCGTGCAGTGGACTGCAGTTTTCGACCGGCCGCGTGCGATGGGTGCGCTGCCATTCGAGGCGCGCGACGGATGCACTGCTGTTCGCTGCGGTGCGATGGGGCGCACTGTTGTACCGCGCATTGCCATCCACGTCAGTGCGCGTGGCGACCGGCCATCAGGCGCAAGTGGTCTTCTGATATCACCGCCGAGTGGCCGTACCTCACTGGGCCACTTTTCCCTAAGTTGGTGGCACTGACTCCGACATCAATCACTCTCCAGGACATATCCCGCACTGCCGCGCCAAGCCACAGCAGGCCTGTGCTCCTCGGAGATGTCCAAGCATGAGGAAGCTTCATGATCGACATAGGCAAGCTCCTTCCATCCGACCGGGATGTCTGGGAGGACTTGTTCCGCGCGTACATCGACTTCTATCAGCGTGCCGAACCGGACAAGATGTACAACCGCGCATGGCAGGAGTTCCAGGCGGACACCCATCTGCACGCCTTCGGCGCGAGGCTGGACGGCAGGCTCGTCGGCATCACGCACTTCTTCACCCACGCGAACACCTCGGCGCCTGACACCGACGTCTGCTACCTGCAGGACCTGTTCACCGCTCCAGAAGCCCGAGGTAGAGGCGTGGCTCGCGCGCTGATCGAGGCTGTGACCGCTTGGGCCCGGGAGCGCGGCTGCTCCCGCGTGTACTGGAACACGCATGAGTCCAACGCGACAGCACGCCGCTTGTACGACAAGGTGGCTGAGAACCGAGGTTTCATCAGATACCAGATCGAACTGCCCTAGTAGAAGCCTTGCAACATGACCGGGGCAACCGAGCGCAGCCGGGCTCACCTTTGGAAGCTGGGCGAGCGTAACGGGCGCCGCACTCCTCTGAGGTGGCCGCCAGGGCAGGAAAGTCGCTCGCAACTTCCATCGGCGGCTTCCCTTCGGACGAGGGTCGTGGGCGGACGGGGATACGCGTCGGGATCACCGAAGCCGGCGGCCGCTCAGCCAGCTGGGTACTGCGGACCCAACATTCACCTGCCCGCCGCGGCCTGGTGTGGCTTCGGCCGTCGGATGCGGCACGCTATGCGGCCTGACAGGTGCTCTGGCCGCGGTGGGAAGGTCGAGTACCCGGTGCTGCTGTCGGCTGCGGCGGCGGGATGCGGAACGCTATACGGCCTGACGGGCGCCTTGGCCGCGCTGGGGAGGTCGGGTAGCCGTCGCTCTTCTACGACGCCACGCCCATGACCAGGCCAAACTCGTACACCGCTCTCGTGGACGCAACCGGATGCGGCGCACTATGCGATCCGACGGGCGTTTCGGCTGCCGCGGGAAGATCGAGTAGCCGCCGCTGCTGTCGGCTGTGGCGGTGGGATCGGCACGCTATGCGGCCCGATGGGTGTTTCGGTTGCAGAGGGAAGATCCGGTAAGCCGTACTGATTTCGGCGGCGACGGTCAGACATAGCGCTCTTTGCGGCCTGACAGGTGCTTTGGATACTGCGGCCAGGTCCGGCGCTCCGCCTGGCCGCCAGACGGGCGTGCCCGCCAGGCATGGTGCCCCGCCTGGCGGGCACGGTGGGCAGGCATGGTGCCCCGCCTGGCGGGGGTGGTGGGCAGGTGTGTGTGGAGCGTGGCCTGCTGGGTGCGTCGCTGTGACTTGACGACCAGTGGACGGGTTCCGATGTCAGGTGAGATGGTTGTCGTCGTCAGGGAAGCCTCTGAGATGCCCGCGAAAGGGGACAAAAAGCGGCTCCAGGCAGGCAAAGCGGGGTGGCGGCGTCCAATGGATTTCTGAATCCAGGTAGCGTTCGCACTATGGCATCGCCAACTGGAACCACAGACGCGCCCTTCGGCCGCATGCTGACCGCCATGGTCACGCCGTTCACTCCTGACGGCGAGGTCGATTATGTGGCTGTGCGACGTCTTGCCATCTATCTGGTGGACGAGCAGCGCAACGACGGCTTGATCGTCAACGGGACGACCGGTGAGTCGCCCACCACGTCGGACGAGGAGAAGCAGCGCATCGTCAGCGCCGTCCTCGAGGCGGTCGGCGATCGCGCGACTGTGGTCGCAGGGGCGGGCACCAACGACACCCGCCACAGTGTCGAGCTCGCGAAGCAGGCGGCACGTGCGGGCGCGCACGGTCTGCTGGTGGTGACGCCTTACTACAACAAGCCCCCTCAGGAGGGGCTGTACCAGCACTTCACCGCCGTCGCCGACGCGACCGACCTTCCGGTGATGTTGTACGACATTCCGGGGCGCAGTGGCGTGCCGATCAAGACCGAAACTCTGCTGAGGCTGGCGCAGCACGAACGCATCGTGGCCGTCAAGGACGCCAAGGGTGATCTGTTCGCCGCCAGCCAGGTGATGAGCGCGACCGAGCTGGCCTTCTACTCCGGCGACGACCTGCTCAACCTGGCCTGGCTCTCCCTGGGGGCGGCCGGGTTCGTCAGCGTCGTCGGGCATGTAGTGGGCGCCGAGCTGGCGCGCATGATCCACCTGCACAAGAACGGTGAGGTCTCCCAGGCCCTGGCCGTACACAGCCAGGTGACCCCCGTGGTAGACGGGATCATGCTGCGCGCCGGTGGCGCGATCATGGCAAAGGCGGCACTGGGCATGGTGGGCGTACCGGTGGGTTCGGTACGGCTGCCGCTCGTGGACGCGACAGAGACGCAAATCGCCGAGCTGCGTGCTTGCCTGGTAGCCGGCGGGGTGAAGTTGACAGACGCATAGGAACGGGGAGGAACCGGGAGTTTTGAGAACACGAACTGACCGTGGGGGCCAGGCATGAGCCATCCGCATCCTGAGCTTGGTCCCCCGCCGGTGCTGCCTGACGGCGGCTTGCGCATCGTCGCGCTCGGCGGGTTGGGGGAGATCGGCCGGAACATGGCCGTCTTCGAATATGACGGCCGTCTGCTGATCGTCGACTGCGGGGTGCTGTTCCCCGAGCCCGATCAGCCGGGTGTCGACCTCATCCTGCCCGACTTCGAATACATCAGAGACCGGCTCGACGACGTCGAAGCCGTGGTGCTCACGCACGCTCACGAAGACCACATCGGGGCGGTGCCGTACCTGCTGCGCGAGCGGCGCGATATCCCGCTCATCGGATCGAGGCTCACGCTTGCCCTGATCGAGGCCAAGCTCACCGAGCACAGGATCCAACCGACCAAGCTCGAGGTCGTCGAGGGCGAACGGCACATCTTCGGGCCGTTCGACTGCGAGTTCCTCGCGGTCAACCACTCGATCCCCGACGCACTGGCCGTCGCCATCAGGACGCCTGCGGGCATAGTCCTGCACACCGGCGACTTCCGCATGGACCAGTTGCCGAGCGACGGCCGCCTTACCGACCTCGGCGGTTTCGCCAGGCTCGGGACCGAGGGCGTCGACCTGCTGATGTCCGACTCCACCAACGCCGAAGTGCCAGGGTTCGTCACCAGCGAGCGCGAGATCGGGCCGGTCATCGAGGAGGTGATCCGCACCTCCGAACAGCGGGTCATCGTGGCCAGCTTCGCCTCGCACGTGCACCGCATTCAGCAGGTGATGGACGCCGCCGCCAAGCACCGCCGCAAGGTGGCCCTGGTCGGACGTTCGATGGTGCGCAACATGGGCGTGGCCCGCGACCTGGGATATCTCAAGGTGCCGCCGGAGCTGATCGTCGACTCGCGCGACATCGAGGAGTGGCCGCCGCAGGACGTGGTGCTCATCTGCACCGGCTCTCAAGGCGAGCCCATGGCCGCGCTGTCCAGGATGGCCAACCGCGATCATCCGATCCGCATCGCCGAGGGCGACACCGTACTCCTGGCCTCGTCGCTGGTTCCGGGGAACGAGACCGCGGTCAACAAGGTCATCAACGGACTGACCAGGTGGGGCGCCCGCGTCGTGCACAAGGGCAACGCCAAGGTGCACGTCTCCGGCCACGCGGCCGCTGGCGAGCTCCTGTACGTGCTCAACCTGACCCGCCCGTCGAACTTCATGCCCGTTCACGGTGAGTGGCGTCATTTGCGTGCGCACGCCAAGCTGGCCTCTCTCACGGGCGTGCCCGATGACCACATTGTGATCGCCGAGGACGGCGTCGTGGTGGACCTGGTCGACGGCCGAGCGAAGATCGTCGGTGCGGTTCACGCCGGGTACGTCTACGTGGACGGCTCGTCGGTGGGCGAGATCACCGACACCTCGCTGAAGGACCGCAGGATTCTCGGCGACGAGGGGTTCATCTCGGTGGTCGTCGTGGTCGACTCCAACACGGGCAAGCTCACCGCCGGCCCCGAGATCCACGCGCGTGGTTCCGGCATCGACCCTGCCCAGTTCGAGGAGTTCATCCCGCAGATCGAGCGAGCCCTCGCGGAGAAGGCCGCAGACGGGGTGGTCGACATGCAGGAGATCCGACGGGTGGTCCGCCGTACGGTGGGACGCTGGGTAAGCGACACCTATCGCCGCCGCCCAATGATCATCCCTGTGATCCTCGAGGTCTGAGCTTTCCCACGGTACGGCAGACGTGTTCGTCTGCCGTACCCCCGGGGGAGCAGGCGTGGGACGGGTATCCGACCACATCGCCTGCTCCTTCGGGAGGCCGACCGAAGGCCAGGCGATTCGCTGCCTTCGCCCCTCCGGGTTGGCGGCACTACCGGCCCGGACGATGCGGTGCTGCTGCCTCTTCGGGGCGCTGGCGGTCTGCGGGTTCCAGCGACCTTTCCCTTCGACGTGGGTGCTGGTTGTTACGGGTGTTTGGTGGTCTCGTCCTTCGAGGTGGGTGCTGGTTGTTACGGGTGTTTGGTGGTCTCGTCCTTCGAGGTGGGTGCTGGTTGTTACCGGTGTTTGGCGGTCTTGTCCTGCGGGGTGGAGCCCGGTCATCACTGGTGCTTGGTGCTCTCGCCCTCCAGGGTGGATGCCGGGCATCTGAGGTGCTTGGTGGTCTCGCCTTCCGGAACGGCCTCTAGCGATTTGGGGGACTTGGCGCCGCTGCCCCTTTGAGCGGCCGCAGCCGGTGTTGATGGTTCGGTGCCATCGCCGGTACAGGTGGCCGCTGAGAGCTGAAAGGTTTGTTGTCCTCACTGTCCATTGAGTGGGCGCAGGTGCTTTGGATGGTGCGGCGTCGTTCGCCGTTCTGGGTGGCTGCTGAGGGCTGAGGCATTCGCTGTCCCTGCTGTCCCTGTAGCCCCTGCTGTTCCCAGCTGTCCCTGCTGTTGCGGCCGACCTTGCCGCTCGTGAGTGGGAATGGTGGCCTTGGTGCTGGTGGGTGCCCCAAGGAGCGCCAGGGACCTTGGCTGCGAAGGGTCGGCGGTGTTGTGAGCGACCCGATTCGTTGGGCGTTGCTGGCCGTCGGAGACGGTTGAGCTCTTCTGGCGCTTTCGTGCGCGGCAGACCGATGGTGCGCTGGTCGGATCGGATGTTGCGGACGACTGGTCTTTCTCGCCTTGCCAGGAGATGGGGAGCCCATGGATCCTGTCGGCGCCTCCGTGCCTGGTGAACGGGCACGCTTGCCTGCCCTGTGGGTCTCGCTGCGATGGTGTTGCGGCGTGTCCTTGGGAGACCGATGATGCGGCGGGCGAGTTGCCAGGCGCGTCTGAGGCGAGAAGTGGCGCTCGGCCTGACGTGGTGATGGAGTGGTCGCGTCAAAGGCCCCAGGGCGGACATCTCAGGCGTCCCTCCGGCCTACCAACCACGTGGCCACTGCCAACGGGCACGCTGCGTACGCGACCAGCACTGCGGCGGCCGCTACGGGAGACAGGAGGGAGCCGTATACCGATGTGGTGATCAGGTCGCCAGTGATCTCGCGGGGAAGTGCGCCGATCATCACAGAGCCGAGGCGTTCACTCCATGGCTCCGGAATGTTGCCGATGATTATGGGGATCACGTAGACGAGGCCGGCCAAGGTGGCGATCGAGGCGGCGGTCGAACGGAAGAGCGCGCCCAAGCCCAAGCCGAGCAACGCGAACGTAGGCACTGTGAGGCTGATGGCAGTGAGGAGTGGCAGTCGGTCCATGAAGGCGTCGGTGTATGCGCCGGAGAAGCGGTCGCCTATCACCCATCGGGTGACGAAGTAAGTGCTGAAGACCGTCACCAAGCCGATGATCAGGCCCAGCGTGCCGACGATGGCGGATTTGGCGACGAGGACGGGCCAACGACGCGGGACGATGGTCAAGCTCGTTCTGATCAAGCCGGTCACGTATTCGGAAGTGATGGCAAGCGTGCCCAGGATGCCCATGCACAGTTGGGGCACGATCACGATCACCTCCTCCAGATCCGCGATCCGAGCGCCGGGTCGCCGGGCGGCGGGGGCGGTGTCGTACATGTTGGCGGCCATCATGGCGAGTGCGAACCCCAAGGCAACCGTGCCTAGGCTGAGGCCGAGAATCAGGTGCGTGGAGCGGAGGGAACGTACCTTCAGCCATTCCGAGGTAAGAACGCTCATGCTTCCGTCCGCTCCGAGCAGAGGATGCCGATGCGGGTACCCATTCTTCGGATGAGTGCGGTCATGCGGGGTTGGTCCGTTCGTGAGGGAAATGCTCCGTTATGCCTGTTCCTGAGGCAGGAGCGTTCGTGTGGCCTTGCGTTCCAGAGCCATTGCTGTGGTGTGGGAACGTTCGGTCGGGTGATGGTGAGGAAGCTCGTGCGGCCGTCGTTATAGCGCTTACTGAAGACGCTTGAGCGAGAGCGTGCCGCCGCTCCGCCGGGAAACGCTTACGCAAATGGCTCTTCCTGCTGCTGGGAGTGCTCATACAAGCGTCCCTTCGTAGGGCGAAAGCGTGCTCGTCCGGGTTGTTGCCGCGGTTGGGGCGTTCATGGTCGTTGGTCCTTGGTGGGGGATGCTCGAACGCTCGTGCGTTCTTCAGTCGAGAGCGTTCGTTTCGCTGGCTGCTCATTTGGCGAGAGCGGGCTTTGGTGTCCTTGCTCCAGTGCTTAGAGTGGGCTTCGCCCTTCGCGCGCCAGCGGTGAGGGCGGCTTCGCGGCCCGCGCTTCCGTGGTGAGAGTGCGTTTGCGGTTGCTCGATGGTGGCGTAGGGGATGCTCGTGTCACTTCTGGCGCCGGATGCCCCTACGGGTATTTCGGTTCGCGTGGGAGCGCGCCTGCATGGGCGCTCCTTTCGGGGCTGATGGCGCTCTGTCGGAGCTGGTCTCGTTTGTGTGGCGGCGTCTGTGGTGTTCGTCCTGGAAAGGGAAGCGAGGACTCAGACGTCTCTGCGGTTGAGTTGGTAGTAGCCGATGGCGAGGGCGACGAGGGGATAGGCGAGGAGGGCGGCAAGTGCGGCCCAGGGAGGCAGAAGACCGTCGCCCAAGCGCGAGGAGAGGCGCTGGTCGGCTATTTGGGGGACGAGGTTCGGTAGGAGGAGCGTGGCCACGCGGGTGTTCCAGGGTGGGGGCAAGTAGTTGACGACACCTGGGAGCACGAACAGCAATGCCACGATCGAGACGATTGCTCCCGCTGTTGAGCGGATCGCGGTGCCAAGGCCGAGGCCTACCAGTGCCAGGGCGGTCACCGACAGGCCGGAAGCGAGCAGCATGGGCAGGTCGTCGGTGATCGAGGTGTTGTTGAAGCCCAGCTCGTGACCGCTCGCTATCAAGCGGCTCGCCGAATAGGTGACCAGGAGGACCGCGTTCGCGGTTGCCAACGTGGCCAGGCCGACGACGCCGGCCTTGGCCAGAAGTAATGTGCCGCGTTTCGGGACGGCGATCAGACTGGTGCTGATTGTCCCCGTGGCGTACTCGGAAGTGATCGCGAGCACGCCCAGCACCGCCAGACTGATCTGGACGAGCGGAAGGAAGCCCTGCTCTGGGGCCGCTGCCCGCAGCTCACCTCGCTCGTCGGCCAAGCCGCTCACATAGAGGGTCCAGGCCACGCCCAGGAGCGCTGTGAGGGCCGCCGTACCCAGGGTCTGGTAGGTGGAGGTCACTGAGCGCAGCTTCAGCCATTCGGCGGAGAGGACCGCTTTCATCGGGACGCTCCGTACTGCACGCTTCCGGCGGTCAGGGCCATGTAGGCGTCTTCTAGCGAGGGGTAGCGCGCTGTCAGCTCCGCGACGGTGGCCTCGGCGATCAGCCTGCCGCGGCCCACGATGATGATGCGCTCGGCGGTGAGGGCCATCTCGCTCATCAGATGGCTGGAGAGCAGGATCGTGCGACCTTCGACGGCCAGAGAACGCATGAGGTCGCGGATCCAGCGCACACCATCTGGATCCAGGCCGTTCACTGGCTCGTCGAACATCAACACGGCCGGATCGCCGAGCAGCGCCGACGCTATACCGAGCCGCTGTTTCATGCCGAGTGAGAACCCGCCCACCCGTTTTCGGGCCACGCCTGCCAGGCCGACCTGGTCGAGCACCTCGGCCACTCGTGGAGGGCCGATGTCATTGGTGCGGGCCAGGGACAGCAGGTGGTTGTAGGCGCTGCGACCGCCGTGGACGGCACTGGCATCGAGGAGGGCGCCCACCTCGTGCATCGGCTTGGCGATCGACGTGTATCGGCGCCCGTTGACCAGTGCTTGGCCGGAGGTCGGGGCGTCGAGGCCGAGGATCAGGCGCATCGTGGTGGACTTGCCCGCGCCGTTGGGGCCGAGGAAGCCGGTTACGTGACCCGGCTCGACCCTGAACGACAGGTCGTCCACGGCGAGAGTGCCGCCGTAGCGCTTCGTGAGGTGCTGGAGTTCGATCACGCGGTAAAGGATGCGGGACGCCGGGCCGCCCGCGCGTCGGACCACGGTTCGAATCTCAAGGTCAGACCCTGGGTTGACGTGAAGAGACCGCCGCAGCGGCTACCGTTCAACGCGTGGACGACACCCATCCCTTCTTCGCCAGGCGATTGAGCCGTGGCCAGCTGATCATGCTCGATCTGGCGGCGGGGATGTGCTTTGCCTTTGTCTCTTTCACGGTGGCGGTGAACGCCATTGCGCTGCCGCCCTGGATGAGGATCGCCATCCCCTTCTGGCTGGGGCTGCCGCTGGGGCTGCGAAGACTGTGGCCCCTGCCCGTCTTCTGCTTCACGCTTGTGGTCGCCGTCTTCGCCGCGCTGGTCGACGCCGTGGGGTTCGCCTACCTCGCGCCTGCGTACGCGCTTTATATAGTCGCCCTCTCCGACAGGTTCGGGGCCGTGGTCCCGACATCGGCCATCGGCGGGTTGAGCCTGGTCACAGTCCTTGGCCTGGCTCTAGCGGGTGCGCCGCGTGACACCGCTCCGGGATGGCTGTTGCATCTCGACCAGCCGCTCATGGGGATCGCAGCGCTGGGCGGCGCTTGGACGGTCGGCCGGGCCGTCCAGGAGCGCCGGCTCTACGCGGCCCGCGACGCTGAGCGGTTGGCGGCGCAGGCGGTGACGGAGGAGCGTTTACGGATCGCTCGCGAGCTGCACGATGTGGTCACACACAGCGTGGGATTGATCGCCGTCAAGGCCGGCGTGGCCAATCACGTGATGGCGACCAAGCCGGACGAGGCGCATGACGCGCTGCGTGTGATCGAGACGGCCAGCCGGAGCGCGCTGGTTGAGATGCGCTATTTGCTCGGTGTGCTTCGCTCTTCGTCCAAGCCCGACCTTGTCCCCGCGCCTGGTCTGGCGGGGATCGAAGGACTGGTGGCGCAGGCTCGGCTGGCCGGGGTCGAGGTCAGGCTCGAGGTACGGATCGGGGACGGCGATGGACGCGCAGAAGGGGAGCCCGGCAGGCGAGGACGGATGCCTGAGGGCGTGGGGCTGTCGGTTTATCGCATCGTGCAGGAAGCGCTGACGAATGTCACCAAGCATGCCGCGCGCGCTCGCTGCCGGGTGTCCGTGGTCGCCGATGGCAAGAAAGTAAGGATCGAGGTGGTGGATGACGGGACTGGCAGTCGTACGTCGTCTGCTGCCGGCACCGGGCATGGTCTGATCGGGATGCGGGAGCGGGTCATGATGTACGGCGGGACGTTTGAAGCCGGGCGCCTTTCTGGCCGAGGGTTTCGTGTTTTCGCCGAACTGCCTTATGAGGAGGTCTTGTGATCCGAGTCGTTATCGCCGACGACCAGGCGTTGCTCAGGGGAAGTTTTCGCGTGCTTGTGGACTCCGAGCCGGATCTGGCTGTTGTCGGTGAGGCGGCCACTGGGGTGGAGGCTGTTACTGTCGCTTTGGAACAGCGGCCGGATGTCGTGCTTATGGATGTTCGAATGCCCGAAATGGATGGGATCGAGGCCGCTCGGCGCCTCCGGGATGTTTCCCGAGTGCTTGTCGTGACGATGTTCGACCTCGATTCTTATGTCTATGATGCACTGAGGGCTGGGGCTAGCGGATTCCTGCTGAAGGACACGCCGCCTGCGGATCTGCTCGCCGCTATCCGCGTAGTCGCGAGTGGGGAAGCTTTGTTGGCGCCTACGGTTACGCGCAGGCTGATTGAGGAGTTCACGCGTACACCGGTTCTGCCTCGGGTGAAGGGGTTGGACGGGGTTACGGAGCGGGAGCGCGAGGTTCTGATGTTGATCGCGCGCGGCTTGTCCAATGGGGAGATCGCGGAATATCTTCAGGTGAGCTTGGCTACGGTGAAGACTCATATCACTCGGTTGCTGGCCAAATTGGAGGCTCGGGATCGGGCGCAGCTTGTTATCGCGGCATATGAGAGTGGGCTCGTTTCCGCTGCGGGCTAAATTCGCGCGCGTCGGCGCCGAGTCACGGAGCTGAAGTCGGAGCTGTCTGCGCTTGCTAGGGCGATATTGGCGGCCTTGTTTGAGGAATTGGCCGAGGTCTCGAGGGCCAGGGTCTCGGGTGACGTCATAGCGAGATGCGGCGCGGTGGTGGGATGCGGCGCGGTGGTGAGTGCCGGGCGGTGGTGGGATGCGGCGTGGTGGTGCGGCGCGGCGCGGTGGTGAGTGCCGGGCGGTGGTGGGATGCGGCGTGGTGGTGCGGTGCGGCGTGGTGGTGAGTGGCGGGCGGTGGTGAGTGTCGGGCGGTGGTGGGATGCGGCGTGGTGGTGCGGTGCGGCGCGGTGGTGAGTGCCGGGCGGTGGTGGGATGCGGCGTGGTGGTGCGGTGCGGCGCAGTGGTGAGGCTTTTCATCCTGGGTCTATTTGAGGCAGTTGCTGGTCCTCAGCTGAGGCGCAGCTTCGACTCGAGTCGTGCGTCGGCTGCCGAAGTCGCCGACCGACTGCCGGGGATCTTCGAGGATCGTGACCTCGTTGGTCCGGAAGGCGACGCGCTTCAGGAGATGGCCCGCTTGATGCGGCAGAACGGCACTCGTAGCCGTCGGGCTCGTGGAGCCTTACAGCCGGGATCTCAGCACGTCGACCTCGCAGCCTGGCGAGGACGGGTCGAAGCCGTGCTCGACCAGCCAGCGGATCACCAGCAGGCTTCGCAGCGACCACCACGCGCGGATCACGTCGAGGTCGACGTCGGTGCCGTAGCCGGCGACGACGTCGCCAAGGTGCTCCTCGTGTCCGAGCGTCAAGGTGGCGAGGTCGAACAGGGCATCGCCCCGGCTCGCCTCGGACCAGTCGATCACGCCGGTGATCTCGTCACCGTCGACGAACACGTGGGTGATCTGCAGGTCGCCGTGCGTGAACACCGGTGTCCACGGCCGGAGCGCAGCCTCGGCGACCTGGCGGTTGCGCGTGACCAGGTCGGTGGGAAGGACGCCGTTCGTGACGAGCCACTCGCATTCGACGTCGAGGTGCGATGCGATCTCGTCGAGGCTCCGACCGGGCCATGGCGGCAGTGGCGCGTCATGCAGCATCCGTGCGGCGGCACCCGCCGCGGCCCACGCCGCCGGCGACGCGGTCGACGGCTCGCCGAGGCGGCCGAGTGCCGTGCCTGGGAGGGCGGCGAGCGCGAGCACGGGCGGTTTCCGCCACAGGACCTCCGGCGTCGGGATCGGCGCCATAGCCATCGCCTCGACCTCGACGTCGGTGCGCGTCTGATCGGAGTCGATCTTCAGGAACACGTCACCGACGCGCAGGGTCGCGCGCTCGTTATGGGCGACGACGACCTCGACCTCGACCTCGACCTCGACCTCTTCCACGTTGGCGATTATCGCGGGGATGACCATCGACGTCACCGGGTTTATCGCGTGTGACTGCGCGGCTGATCCACTCCGGTGCCGGCGGCGTGGGCCTGCCCGGCGGCCTTGTGCACGCCACTAACCGCTGACGGATCGAGCAGGGAGGTATTTCTCATCTGAAGGCGCAGGTCATGACCCGATTGCGGATCACCCCGCTTGATCACAAATAGCGAAGCCCCTGGTAGATGCGTTTTCGACCAAGAGCAACACCATTTCAGGAGCTTCGTGTGCTGTTCTACCGCGCCGCAGTACCGGTGTTCACGCCGCTCCCTGGTCCACCTCACCGGCATCATCCGCCGCCGCCACCGCACCGCCGGCGGCTCACGATGGCGCAATCTCACCTCTGGCCAGCAGGCATTACTGGTGCTGGCCCACCTGCGCAACGGCGACGCTTACGCCCAGGGCGGCTGAGTCGATGCCAAGCTCCGCGGTCTCGACAAGCGCGCGAAAGGCCCAGATTGTAGAAGCTTTGCTGTAGCCCGTTCAAGGTTGAGCATCTCGGCAAGGTCGTCGCCGGTCTTCACGATCGGCGCGTTGCCTGTGCCGTATAGAGATGAAAAGGGGTGTTGGTGGATATTTTGGTGTGGTTTTTCTCGGTGGTTGTAAGGCGTGACGGTGCGGGTTCTTTTAGTTGGTGGTGAGTTGGTCAGGTGGTTCTGGTGAGCCATTCGAGGTGGGCGCCGCCGAATGGGCCCTTTCTGTGGCCTACTGCGTCGAGTAGCCAGCGGGCAGTGGCTTCTGCCTGGGTGATGAGCTCGGGGGGATAGCCCAGGAGGACCTGATGTTGGGCGAACTCGTCTTCGTCGTCGAGGATGAGCCGGCCGTCTCGCATCCTGATCACGTCGAGGTCGAGGTCGAGCATCGTCACCTCGCCGTCTCTCCACTCGGGAACGGTCGTGACGTCGACGTAGATCTCGCTTCGGTGGGGTGGTGCGTTGAAGGACGCAGTCCACCAGGCGTTTCGAGGGAACAGCATGATCGCAGTGGTCTCCCACGTGACCGGTGGGCCCTCGCCCTTGCGGGCGACCGTTCCGCCGGGGACTTCGGCCCAGACTCCGTGTTCGTCCTCGCCCAGCAGTTGGCCGGGGTGGTTCCAGTGCAGCGCTCCGCCGTACTTTCGGTACACAATTCGCACATTGGTCACGTATGGCAACTTATCTGCGGTGCGAGGGCTTCAGCGTTCAGGGCCCCACGTATTGCGCAGGACCCTGGAGTTCGGTTCTCGGCGGGAGTTCGTTCGGGTGGCTGGGGTTGTCGCGTTAGGCGTGTTGACGTAGGGCCTCTGTGATGGCGGCCAGGCGCTGTGGGGAGGCCAGGCCGGCGTGGTACAGGTGAAACTCGGTCGCGCCTGCCTTGGCGTACGTACGGAGTTGGTCGGCCAGGGCCGCGGCGTCGGCCGGACGAGGGGGCAGGGTCAGGACATAGGCGCCGATTCGCTGGCCAGGGGTGGACAGGTCCTTGAGCTGGGCGAGGCGGGCGGCGTCCGTGGCGGGGTCGCCCCAGCAGTTGGCCACCAGCACGTCTGCTCCCGGTTCGCCTGACGGCAGTGGTGCGAAGGCGCCTGCTGCCCAGGGGTTCGGGTTGGCGTGCAGGGTGATGGGGGTGTTGGGGGCGGTGCTGCGGGCGACGGCGATCAGGCGGTGGCGGAGAGAGCCGGACAGGTCTACGCGGATGGCGCGGACCTCGTCGGTCAGCTCGCCGAGAGCCTGTTCGATCGTGAGTGGGTGAGTGCTGGGAGCCGTGGTGCCGGCTGTGGTGTTGGTGCCGGCCGTTGTGGCGCCGGCCGTGGTGTTGGTGCCGGCTGTTGTGGTGCCGGCCGTGGTGGTGTCGGTCGTTGTGGCGCCGGCCGTGGTGCTAGTGCTGGCCGTGGTGGCGCTGGCCATGGTGTTGCCCGCCGTGGTGGTGCCGATCGTGGTGCTGCTGCCGATCGTGGTGCTGGTGCTGGTGCTGGTGCTGGTGCTGGTGCTGGCAGTGGTGGTGCCGGTCGTGGGGGCTGGGGTGGGTTGCGCGGGGTGGGCGCGGTCGATGGTGGCGCGGACTCTGTCTCGGGTGCCTGCGGGGTAGCGGTCGGCGCAGGCAGTACAGAAGCACAGGGAGAGGAGGTCCGAGTCGGCGGGTGTCCAGTCCGCACCGGAGGTCTTCTCGTGGACGCTCTGGTGGCCGAAGCCCATGGGGCCGCAGGCCTCCAGGATGAGGCCGTCCGGCTCGCCTACCGTGAGGATCTCCTTGACCAGGAGTTCGCAGTACTCCAGGACGTCCTCGTGGGCGGGGCAGAGCGCGTACGGGTACGGGTCGCCGAAGGCGTTGCGTACGACCAGGTCGGGATTCGCGGTGCCCAGGTGGGAGTTGTGAGTCAGGACGGTCCAGGCGTGCACCTGGAGGCCGACCGCTTTCAGAGCGTCTCGGGCCTGGAGGTACGCGTCCTCCGGGGTCCAGGTGGGGGTCGCGGGGACCAGGCGGGACCAGGACGCCGGGCGGATCGGCAGGTAGAAGGCCGGATAGGGAACGTCGAGTACGCGATGGGACGGGTGGTAAGGCGTGGCCGCTCTCGTCGAGTGGTAGCTCGCTGCCAGAGCTACCGCCTCCACCCCGAGGCCGGCCAGGCGGTCGGGGGCGGAGGGGTCGCCGACGATGTCCCAGGGGTAGACGTAGGCCACGTTCACCAGCGCGGTCTCCTTGCGGAAAAGGTGGGCTCGAAGCGTTGCATGTAACTCGTGTCGTCGCGGGCGGAGATCCCGCACTTCTCGTACTGCTCGTTCATGACGGCCAGCGCGTCACGGTCGAGCTCGACGCCGAGGCCGGGGCCGGTGGGCACGGGGACGGCGCCGTTCACGAAGCGCAGGACGCCGGGCGCCACCACGTCCTGGCCGTCCTGCCAGGGGGTGTGCGTGTCGCACGCGAACGTGAGGTTCGGTGTGGCGGCGGCCAAATGGGTCATGGCGGCCAGGCTGATCCCGAGATGGGAGTTGGAGTGCATGGACAGCGCCAGGCCGAATGTGTCGCACAAGGTGGCGACGTGCGCGGAACGTACGAGACCGCCCCAGTAGTGGTGGTCCAGGAGGAGTACGCCGATCGCGCGGGATGCGATGGCGGGAGGGAGGTGTTCATGGGTGACCACGCACATGTTCGTGGCGAGCGGCATGGGGACGGCGGCGGCCACTTCCGCCATGCCGGAAATGCCGGGAGTGGGGTCCTCCAGGTATTGGAGGGTGCCTTCCAGTTCCTGGCCCACGCGGATCGACGTCTCGACCGTCCAGGCGGCATTCGGGTCCAGGCGGAGGGGAACCCCAGGGAATGCCTCGTGAAGCGCGCGGGTTGCGGCTATTTCCTGGTCGGGAGGGAAAACTCCGCCTTTGAGCTTGATGGACTCGAAGCCGTATTCCTTGATGAGGAGGGAAGCTTGTTCTACGAGACCCGATTCGTCCAAGGCTGCGCCGAACCGGTCGGGGTCCTGGCCGGGGTGGCCCGCCCACTTGTAGAAGAGGTACGCGCTGTACGGCACCGCATCCCGGACACGGCCGCCCAAGAGGTCGCTCACCGGGACACCGGCCGCCTTGCCCCGGATGTCGAGGCAGGCCACCTCGAAGGGGGAGAAGACCCGGTCGATGCTCTTCTCCTTGGTGGCGGCACCGGTCAGTCCGTGCAGGTCGGTCACCGTGTGACCAACGATCGCGCTGATCCGGGCGTACATCGTGTTCGTGGCGTGCACGTCGAGGCCGATCAGGGCCTGCGCGCACTCGCGTATCTTGCCCAGGTGCCCGAGGTCTCCATAGGTCTCTCCCAACCCGGTCAGGCCCTCATCGGTGACGACCTCGACAATGGTACGGAGGGCCCACGGCTCGTGGACTCCGGCGGCGTTCAGAAGCGGCGGATCCCGGAAGGCGACAGGGGTGACGTGGATCTGTCTGATGATCATTTAGACCGCCGTCCAGATATGTGAACAATAGCCAGATTTGTGGACAAGTTGCCGCAACTGTAAGAATCAAGCTGAAGAAGTGTCAAGCTCGGAAGGGCCTTTCGATGATCTACGGACACGACCCCAGGACCGGCGGGACCGTTGGCGCCGCACTGCCGGAGACCGACAGTGCCGGGGTCGACTTGATCGTTTCCGCCGCGGCCGCCGCCGGCTCTGCCTGGCGGGCGACTCCGGCGGCTGAGCGGGCGCTCGCGCTCGAGGCCGTCGCCGACGCGCTCACCGCGCACGTGGACGAGCTGTGGCAGCTCGCCGACCAGGAGACCGCGCTCGGCGAGGTACGGCTGCGCGGCGAGGTCGCGCGTACGGCGGGACAGTTCCGGCTCTTCGCCCAGGTCCTCAGGGACGGCGGTTACGTCGAGGCCATCATCGATCATGCGGATGCCTCGCTCGCGCCGCCGCGGCCCGACGTGCGGCGGATGAAGCACGCGCTGCCTGGCGTCGTCGCCGTGTTCGCGGCCAGCAACTTCCCGTTCGCGTTCTCGGTGGCCGGTGGTGACACGGCGTCCGCGCTGGCAGCGGGATGCCCGGTGGTCGTCAAGGCGCACCCCGGGCACCCGAACACCTCCGAGCGGGTGGCGAAGATCGTTCGTGACGCGCTCCCGTACCCCGACCTGCTGGGTCTGGTGCAGGGCATGCAGGCGGGGATCGATCTGGTGCAGCACCCCGGAGTGGTCGCGGCCGGGTTCACCGGGTCCGTGGCCGGGGGCAAGGCGATCCAGCGCCTGATCGACGAGCGGGAGGTGCCGATCCCGTTCTACGGCGAGCTGGGCAGCGTCAACCCCGTCGTCGTGCTGCCCTCCGCGCCGGCCAAGGACGTGGCCACGGGGTTCGCCGGGTCGCTGACGCTGGGGGTCGGGCAGTTCTGCACGAACCCCGGGCTCATGTTCGTGCCCGAGGGCGACGAGCTGCGCAAGGCCCTGGCCGAGGCGGTCGAGGGGACCAGCGGTGGCCCCATGCTGGCCGAGCGGATCAGGGACGGGTACGTCGGCGGTGTCGAGCGGCTGGGCGAGCTGCAGCTGCTGGCCGAGGGCAAGCCCGGGGAGGGGAGCTGGGCGGTCACGCCCAAGGTGTTCACCGCCGATCTGGACACGTTCGAGGAGAAGCTGCCGCGGATCGCCGAGGAGTGCTTCGGGCCGGCGTCGATCGTGGTGACGTATCGGGAAATTTCCGACTTGCGGCCCGTGCTTGAGCGGCTGGAAGGGTCGCTGACCGCGACCGTCCACGGCACCGATCCTGAGGAGGCCGGCGAGGTCGTCGAGGTGCTCGGGAGGAAGGCCGGCCGGCTCATCTGGAACGGGTGGCCGACCGGGGTGGCCGTGTGCTGGGCGATGCAGCACGGCGGTCCTTGGCCTGCCGCGACCACGACGTCCACCTCTGTCGGGGCGACGGCGATCGATCGGTGGCTGGCGCCCACGGCGTACCAGGACTGGCCGGAGGCGCTGCTGCCGGACGAGCTCAAGGACGACAACCCGCTGTCCGTTCCGCGGAGGGTTGACGGTCGTCTGGAGGCGTGAGCGGGTCACTCCCGAAGCGGACGTGATGGTGGTCGCGGGCTGACGGGGCTCGTGGCGATGGGTTCGTGCGGCTGACTGGCCGGCTGTGAGGCTGGCTGGTCGGTCGTGGGCCGAGGGGGCGGCCATTGGCGCTGGCGTGGCGATGGCGCTGGCGTGGCGATGGCGCTGGCAATGGGGCTGGCAATGGGGCTGGCAATGGGGCTGGCGTGGCGATGGGGCTGGGCTCGGTTGCCTCGGGTGGGGTCGGGTGTCGGCCCGGGTGCGAGCCAGGTGTCGGCTTCGGGGTGAGGTGGGGGTGGGGTTGGGCGCCGGCCCTGGGTGGGGTTGAGCGTCGGTGCTGGAGTGAAGGTCAGGCGTTGGCATGGGCCGGGCGCTGCGTCCCGACGCGGTCATACTGCGATCCGTGACCCTTCAAGAGGTACGTGTCCACCACCGCACCGGGCAATGGTGCCCCGGCGTCCGGACAGGCGACAACATCGTGGCCTACGACGTCGAGATCCTTCCCCCGTGGCGGGTTCCCGGCCGCCCCACGACCGATCGCTGCTTCGTCATCGCCGACGAAGGGATACAGCTCCGAAGGCCGGTCACCTTCGTCGACGCCCTCGAAGGCGGTTGGTACGTCGACCTGGTCGAACTGGAGGAGGCGGCCCCGAAGCGGCTGGTGGTCCACGACCTCTACGTGGACATCGTCGTGCCCCCGATCAGCCGGCGCTACGAAGTCCTGGACCTCGACGAGCTCGCTGACGCGCTGCAGGACGGCGCCATCGATGCCGCCACCGCGGTCAGGGTTCTGCGCAATGCCCAGCGCTTCATCGACAAGCACCTGCGCAACCTGAACCAGGACCCGCCGAGCTCGTGGCCGGACTTCCCGCCGGCAGCCATTCTGAACCTGGCTGAGCTGCCGCCCTTCGACGTCAGCCGAGGCTGAATCAACCGGCTATGGCCAGGCCGGTGGTGATGATGCGCTCCAGGGAGGCCGTGTGCTCGGGGGTCGGGTCCAGCAGGGGTGGGCGTACGCCTCCGACCTCCGCCCCCCGCAACCGCGCCCCCGCCTTCACCAGCGAGACCGCGTAGCCGGGTACGAGATCGCGGAGCTCCACCAGCGGGAGGTAGAAGTCGGTCAGCAGCCGCTGCGTCAGCACCTCGTCCCCGCCCGTCACCGCCTTGTAGAAGGCCAGGGAGATCTCGGGCGCGAAGGCGAACACCGCGCTCGAGTACAGGTTGACGCCGAGGCCGCGGTAGGCGGGGACGGTCAGTTCGGCGGTGGGGAGGCCGTTGAAGAAGGTGAAATCCTTGCCGGTGGACCGGCGGACGGTGAGGATGATCCGTTGCAGCAGGTCGAAGTCCCCCAGGCCGTCCTTGAAGCCGACGACGTTGGGCAGCTCGGCGAGTTCGGCGACGGCTGAGGGGGTGAAGCGGGCGGTGCCGCGCTGGTAGATGATGATCGGCAGGTCGACGGTCGCGGCCACCTCGCGTACGTACCGCACCAGGCCCGCGGGCGGGCCGCTGACCAGGTACGGAGGCATGAGCAGCAGCCCGTCGGCGCCCTGGGCGGCGGCCGCGCGGGCGATGGCCCTGGCGGCGGGCAGCGGGCCGCCGGCGCCGGCGAAGACGGGGACGCGGCCCGCGGTGGAGGCGACGGAGACGCCCACCACCCGGGTGTACTCGTCGAGGCCGAGGGCGTTGAACTCACCGGTGCCGCACGCGGCGAACACTCCTCCCGCTCCCGCCGCGACTCCGTCGGCGACGTGCCGGGCCAGCACGGGTTCGGCGAGGTCGCCATCGGATCCGAAGGGGGTCACCGGGAAGAAGAGAACACCATCCAGCCGCATCGACGGTCCTTTCTAGCGGATGCCCTCCCTGCGCAGGGTGGCAGCCAGCTTGCGGGTGTGTTTGATCGCCGCCTCGGTGATCCGCTCGACCTCGGCGGGCGCCAGCCTCGCGGGCATCGAGCAGCTGATCGCGTCCGTGGCCGGGATGCGGTAGTCGACCGCCACGGCCACGCAGGCAAGGCCGGGGGTGCCCTGCTCGCGTTCGTACGCCCAGCCGCGGGTGCGGACCTGGTCGAGCTCGCCGGTCAGTTTGTTCAGGTCGGTGATGGTGCGGTCGGTGAGCGAGGACAGCGGGTCGGGCAGGATGGCCATGACCTCGTCGTCGGTGAGCTGGGCGAGCAGCACCTGGCCGAGCGCCGTGACGTGGGCGGGCAGGCGCCGGCCCACCCTGGGGATCACGTGGTCGGCCTCGCGTGACTCGCGGGTGGCCAGGTAGAGCACGTGCGCGCCGTCCCGGCGGGCGAAATGGGCGGTCTGGCCGATCTCTGCCCGCAGGTCCTCCAAGGTCTCCTGCGCGAACGGCAGCGCGGGATCCTTGTCGAGGTACGCGGTGCCGGTGAGCAGCGCGTGCGGCCCGATCCCGAACGCGGACCTGGCCGAGTCGGTCTCGACCCAGTTGAGCTCGACCAGCGTCCGCATGAGGGCATGAAGGCTGCTGCGCGGGAACCCGGTGCGCTGCTGGAGCTCCGACAGCGTCAGGCTGTCGTGCGAATCGGCCAGGGCCTCCAGGATGCGCACCGTCCGCTCCGCGGACTTGACCAGCTGAGGCTCCATACTCAATCCCCTCTACTGCTGCGGGTTGACATCCAGGATATGGGATAGCGTCCAGATACATGGACACTTAACCCTTGATGGCGCCGCTTGTCAGACCGCGCATGAACTGCCGCTGGAAGGCCAGGAACGCGATGATCGACGGCAGCAGCGCCAGCAGCGAGGCGGCCAGCAGCACGCCGATCCCGACCTCCTCGTCGGAGCGGAGCGAACGCAGCGCGATGGGCAGCGTCCACATGCTCGACTCAGGCGCGACGATCAGGGGCAGCAGGTACTGGTCCCAGATCATCGTGAAGCCGAACACCCCGATCACGCCGAGCGCGGGACGGCACAGCGGCAGGATGATGGTGGCGAAGATCCGCATTTCCCCCGCGCCGTCGATGCGCGCGGCCTCCTCCAGTTCGACCGGCACCTCCTTCATGAACTCGGTCATGACCAGGATGGAGAAGCCCCAGGCGCCGACCGGCAGGATCATGCCCGCGTACGTGCCGATGAGGTTCACGTGCAGCAGCGGCATGTCGGCCAGCACCAGCGAGAGGGGGATCGCGATGATCTCCTCGGGGAGCATCATCGTGGTGAGCATGAGCAGCAGCACGAACGTCATGCCGCGAAACTTCTTGCGGGCCAGCGAGTACGCGGCGAAGACGCTCACCAGCATCTGCAGCAGCAGGCCGAAGCCCACGACGATGAAGGAGTTCAGCAGGTAGAGGTAGACGTTCTTCTCCTTGGCCTGGACGAAGTTCTCCAGCGTGAAGTCGTCCGGCCACAGGGAGAAGGAGGTGGGGTCGAGCGTCTTGCTGAACGCGCTGACGAGCAGCCCGACCAGCGGCCCGGTGAAAACCACCACCATAAAGCTATAAATCAGGACTTTTCCGCCGACGGCCAGAGGCCCCTTGCGCGACTCCAGCCCCAGCGCGCTGTCGAACCTCATGTCGCCTGCCTCCTGCGCAACATCTGCGCGACCAGGGTGAGCACCAGCGTGGCCAGGAACAGCACGATCCCGCCCGCCGAGGCCACGCCCAGGTCGTTCTTCTGGAACCCGAGCTTGTAGATCAGCGTCATCAGCACCTCGGACGACCCGTTCGGACCGCCGTTCGTCAGGACGTACACCTCGACGAAGACCCGCAGCCCGCGGATGGCGGCCAGCGTGAACAGGATCCAGAACACCGGCCGCAGGGCGGGCAGCGTGATGTGCCGCAGCCGGTGCCAGGTGGAGGCGCCGTCAACGGCCGCGGCCTCGTAGAGCGTGCGGTCGACGCCCACCAGCCCGGCCAGGAAGATCATCATGTCGTACGGGGTGCCGCGCCAGATGCTCATCAGCATGATCGACCACAGGGAGGAGTGCTCGCTGGCCAGCCACGGCTGGGGATCGATGCCGGCCCAGCCGATGATGACGTTCAGCATCCCGCTGTCGGCCGGGTGGAACATGATCCGCCACACCTCGGCCACGGCCGCCATCGTGGTGACGACGGGCAGGAAGGCCGCGGTGCGCACGAACCACAGGTAGCGCGCCGGCCCCTCGATGAGCAGCGCGAACCCCAGACCCAGGACGAGCGAGCCGACCGTGGTGCCCAGCGCCAGCAGGATGCTGTGCCAGATGGCCGCGGCGAAGTCGGCGTCGCTGATGATCGTCCGGTAGTTCTGCAGGCCCAGCCACTCGTCACCGAGGAACGTCTGGACCTTGAAGAAGCTCTTCCACAGGCCCACGAACATCGGGATGAACTTGAAGTACAGGAACAGCAGCAGCGCGGGCGCCAGGAACAGCCAGGTGATCAGCGGCCCCCGCCACCGCACCCGCTTGGTGCGGCGGTGGGGGGTCGCCGTACGGCTGCGCGCCTCGGTCAGTGTCGAGGTCATGACGCTTTCTGGCTCTGGAGTTCCTGGGTGAGTTTGGTGTTCAGCTGGTCCATGGCCGCCTTGACGTTGGAGGAGCAGTCGGCCCAGACCGCGTTGATGGAGTCGGCCGAGTCCTGGCGGATGGGCGCCCAGTTCGGCACGGGCGGGGCGTAGACGGCGTTCGCGTACGCGTCCTGGAACACCTTCCAGCGCGGATCCTGCCGCTCGGCGGCCATGTCGACCTGCGTGTTGACGGGCAGGCGGACGATGGCGCCGTTGGCGTCCTTGTTCATGCCGATCCTCTGGCCGTCAGGGGAGATCGCGAACTCGGCGAACTTCTTCTGCGCGTCCTGCTGGTCGGAGCCGGCCATCAGGTAGACGTTCTCGCCCTCGCCGAGGGTGCCGGGGCCGCCGGACGGGCCCTTGGGCAGGGGCAGGACCTCGATCTTGTCGGTGCCGACACTCTTGACGAACCTGGCCAGCACGTACGGACCGACCAGGTAGATGCCGCCCTGGCCCTTCTCGAACACCTCGTGCGTGACGGTCGTGTCGTTGCTGACGGCGCCGGGGTTGACGGTCTTGGTCTTGCAGAACTGGTCCTGCAGGTACTGGACGGCCTCGACGGTCTTGGGGTCGCTGACCGTGGACTGGAAGTGGCCGCCACCGGTGCTCTTGATGAAGTCTCCGCCGTTGGCGTAGATGAGGGACGAGGCGTACCAGGAGGCGTAGCCGCGTTTGGTGCCCGCCGGGATGACGAAGCCCGCCGTGTCGGCCTGGCCGTTGCCGTCGGGGTCCTTCTCGGTGAACGCCTGCGCCAGCTTGGCCAGGTCCTCCCAGGTCTTCGGCGGCTCCATGCCGACCTTCTCGCGCCAGTCCTTCCGTACGATCAGCGCGAAGGCCTGGGCGGAGAACGGGGCGGCGTAGAGCTTGCCGTCGCTGCCCGTCGCGGCCACCCACGCGCGGTCGGACAGCTTGTCGCCGCCGGCCAGCGTGGCCTTGTCGATCTCGCGCAGCCAGCCCTGCGAGTGCATGTTTCCGAGCTGGGCGGTGTCGTTGATCACAATGTCGGGAAGCTTCTTCTGGGCGGCCTGCTGGTTGAGCTTGGTCTCGAAGTCGTCGAATAGCGCGACGACTTTCGTCTTCACCCCGCTGGCCTTCGTGAATGCGTCGGCGAGTTTCACCGCCGTCTTGGCGGAGTCCGAATCGGGCGCCTGCCTGATCCAGATCTCCAGAGCGTTGTCTGAGCTTGATCCCCCGGAACCGCAGCCTGTCAGCGTTACGGCCAGGGTCGCTGTCATCGCGACCCCGAGCAGACGACGTGACATCAGACCGCCTCCCGTTCACATACGTGGACATGAGTCGTGGACTTGAACTCGTGGCTGTGAACGTAACTAGTTGCATGGTTCACGGTCAATATTCAAGGATGTGAATTTCAGCCAGAATCGTGTACACCATGAGACATGCGCATTCTTATGACCGGAGCCGCTGGAAAAGTTGGCACGCTGCTCCGCCCACGGCTCGCCCGTGACGGCCGCACTCTGCGGCTTTCCGACCTTCACCCGATCGAGCCGGGCCCCGGTGAAGAGTGGGTGACGGCCGACCTCGCCGACCCGGCCGCGGTGGCCGAGGCGATGAAGGGCGTGGACGCGGTGATCCACCTTGGCGGCCAGAGCCGGGAACATCCCTGGGCGGACATCGTGCAGGCCAACATCAACGGCACGCAAGTGCTGTTGGAGGCGGCGCGCGAGGAGGGCGTCCAGCAGTTGGTGCTCATGGGCAGCCATCACGCGGCCGGTTACCACACCCGCCCCGCTGACGGCTCCGATTTGCCCGACTACGCCTTTCCCCGGCCTGACACCTTCTACGGAGTGAGCAAGGTCGTCATGGAGGCGCTCGGGAGCCTGTACCACGACCGGTTCGGCATGAACGTCACCGTGGTCCGGCTCGGCACCTGCAACGAGGCCTCCGGCGACACGCGCGGGCTGGCCACGTGGATCTCACCTGACGACCTGACCCGGCTGGTCGAGGCGGCGCTGACCGCGCCCGGGTACCACGTGGTCTGGGGGGTCTCGGACAACGCGCGGCGGTGGTGGTCGCTGGAGGAGGCCAAGGCCATCGGGTACGAGTCCCGCGACTCCTCCGACTCCCAGGCGGCGGCGCTCATCGCCGAGCTGGGGGAGCCGGATCTTTCTGAGCCGCTCCACAACCGCGCCGGAGGGGTGTTCACCCTCAACGAGCTGGGGGGTCGCTGGTAACCCTGGTCGATTCGCGGCCGCTGCCGTACCGGGCCGGCCGCATCGCATGGGGTGAAGAGCGGAGAGGCCGGCAACCGGTTGCAAGAACCTTGACGACGGGAGGCGCGAAGGTCAAGGTTTATTCTGGCAACCGTTTGCAAGGGAGAACGACGATGGCGGCGACGATCAAGGACGTGGCCCGCGCCTGCGGCGTGCACGTCTCCACCGTGTCCCGCACCTTCTCCGCCCCCCACCTGGTCAATCCTGCCACCAGAAGCCGCGTGCTGGCCGCCGCCGACGACCTCGGTTACCGGCCCAACCGCGCCGCCAGGGCGCTCACGACCGGCCGCACGTTCAACATGGGCCTGATCGTGGCGGACATCGCCAACCCGTTCTTCCCGCCGCTCATCAAGGCCGCCCAGGCGCAGGCCAGGGGCCGCGACTACCACGTGTTCGTGGCCGACACCGACGAGGATCCGCGCGTCGAGGAGGAGCTGATCAGGACGTTCGCCAAGCAGGTGGACGGCGTCCTGCTGTGCAGCCCCCGCCTGTCGAACAAGATGATCGAACGGCTGGCCGAGGACGTGCCGTTCGTGGTGGTCAACCGGCGCATCCGGGGCATGCCCGCCGTCCTGATGAACGTCGCCCAGGGCGCCAAGCTGGCACTGGAGCACCTGGTCGGGCTGGGGCATCGCAGGATCGCGCTCGTGTCGGGCCCGATCGGCTCGTGGACCAGCAACGAGATGCAGGGCGCCGCGGCCGAGTCGCCCGGGCTCGACCTCGTCTTCTTCGGCCCCAACCAGCCCACGGAGTCGGGCGGCCTGGCGGTGGCCGCCGACGTGGCGGCCTGCGGGGCCACGGCGGTGCTGGCGTACAACGATCTCGTCGCGCTTGGCCTCATTGAGGGGCTGTCGGAGATGGGGATAGGGGTACCAGACCAGATAAGTGTGATCGGGTTCGACGACATCCTGCCGGGACGGCTCAACCGGCCCAAGCTCACCACGGTGGCCATGCCGGCCGTGGCCGCCGGGAGGATGGCCGTCGACCTGCTGCTCCAGTCGGGGGGCGAGGGCGCGACAGTGACCCTCGACACCGCCCTCATTGTCAGAGAGTCCACGGGAAGGGCCCAATCATGAACTTCGGAACGCTGCCGTCAGGGGAGAGCGTCGAGCTGGTGGAGCTGTCGTCGGGACGGCTGCGCGCCGAGGTGCTCACGTACGGCGCCATCGTGCGCTCGCTGGAGGTGTCCGGCCGCAACGTGGTCCTCGGCCTGGACACGCTGGAGGACTACCTGACCCGCAGCCGCTACTTCGGCGCGGTCGTCGGCAGGTACGGCAACCGCATCGCGAACGGCCGCTTCACCCTGGACGGCGTCGAGTACGAGCTGGCCGTCAACAACGGCACCGCCCACCTGCACGGCGGCATCGTGGGCTTCGACAAGCAGGTGTGGTCCATCGAGTCCAACGACGCCACGTCGGTGACGCTCAGGCTGATCAGCCCCGACGGCGACGAGGGCTACCCCGGCACGCTGACCGCCAGGGTGACGTACACGCTCGAGGACGACGCGCTCCGCATCGACTACGAGACGGAGACCGAGGCCCCGACCGTGGTCAACCTGACCAACCACTCCTACTTCGACCTCTCGGGCGAGGGCGACGTGCGCGACCACGTCGTGCGGATCGACGCCGACCACTACCTGCCGGTGGACGACGCCAAGATCCCCACGGGAGAGCTCGCGCCGGTCAAGGGCACGGCGTTCGACTTCACCGAGCCGCACGCGGTGGGGGAGCGCAACGACGGCGCTTACGACCACTGCTACGTCCTCGGCGGGGGCGGCGCCACGGTGACGGCCGGCGGCCTGACCATGGAGGTCACGACGACCGAGCCGGGCGTGCAGTTCTACACCGGCCACATGCTGGACGGGGACGCGACGCCGTACGGGCCCTTCGGCGGGCTGTGCCTGGAGACGCAGCACTTCCCCGACTCGCCCAACAAGCCCCAGTTCCCCTCCACCGTGCTCCGCCCGGGCACGCGGCGCACCTCGACGACCACGTACAGATTCACGTCCTGATGGGATTCAGGGCGGCGGAGGCCTTGATCACCAACAGGGCCACGTCGTCCTGCGACGGCTCGTCGGCGAACGTCTCGACCGCGTGCCGCACGCGTTCGGCCACCGCGTGGGCGCTCAGCCCCGTGCAGCCGGACAGCAGCTCGGCCAGCCCGTCGCCGTCGTCGAGCAGCCGGCCGCCGTTGCGCCGCTCGGTCACCCCGTCGGTGACGCACAGCAGCAGCTCCTCCGGCGCCAGCTCGAACGTCTCGACGTAGAACCTGGCGCCGGACTCGATGCCCAGCAGGAGCTGCGGGCTCGCCATGGGCTCGACCTTGCCGTCCCGCCGCAGCAGGAGTGGGGGAGGGTGGCCCGCGGAGGCGATCGTGCAGAGCGCGCCGCCCTGTGGCAGCGGGGTCAGCTCGCCGCACAGCAGGCTGAGGAACCTGCCCTCCTCACCCTCCTCCAGCAGCGCGTGGTTGAGCCGGTCGAAGATGTCGGCCACCGTGTAGTGCTCCTTGGCCAGCAGGCGTACGGCGTGGCGGGCGAGCCCGGTGACGGCCGCCGCCTCGGGCCCGCTGCCGCAGACGTCGCCCAGCGCGAAGCACCAGTGGTCGGCCACCGTGAACAGGTCGTAGAAGTCGCCCCCGACGTGCGCCCCCTCCTCGGCCGGCTCGTAGACGACCGCGGACTCCAGGCCGGGCATGGGCGCCACGCGCATGGGCAGCAGGCTGCGCTGCAGCACCCGGGAGGTGGTCGCCTGCCTGGCGTACAGCATGGCGGTGTGCAGGTTGAGCGCCACCAGGCGGCACAGGTCCGACAGCAGGTCGGCCAGCTCCAGCGGCAGGGTCGGCTCGGTGCGGCCGATCACCAGCGCCCCGTGCGACCGGCCCTGCGTGAGCAGCGGGAACGACAGCACGGTCTCGGGGCCGACCGGCCAGCTCACTTCGCTGAGGGCGGTGCGCGGGATGGCCGGCAGCGACTTGCGCAGGTCGGCGTTGTGGCGCTCCTCGCTGTGCCAGACGTGGGCGAGCCTGGTCATGCCCGCGAGGTCGGTCAGGTAGACGGCCGCCCAGGTGGCGATCTTGGGTACGACGAGCTGCGCGGTCAGCGCCGCGATCAGCTCCTCGTCGTGCACGCCCGCGAGCAGCTCGCCCGCCTCCGCCAGGAACGACAGCCGCCCCCGGTGCGCGCGGTCCTGCTCGGCCAGCCGCTCGCGCTGCACGGGCACGGCCACCTGGCCGGCGATGTGCTGGAGGCTGACCGTGAGCTCCTGGTCGAAGCGGTCCGGCTGGGCGGCCGTCACCACGATGTAGCCGGCCAGCTCGCCGCCGACCAGCAGCGGCGCGCACGCCAGCGACCTGGCGCGCAACTGCTGGGCCAGCTCGACGTCCACGGCGAGCAGGTCCTCGATCATCGTGGGGGTCGTGCGCTCCGCGCCGAACACGCCGGTGGCCAGCACCCCCACCAGCCCCGCCGTCGCCCCCGCGCCCGCCGCCACGCCGAACCTGTTGCCGCCTTCCGCGGCGAGCAGCACGTACGCGGCGTCGCCCCCGCTGGAGATCTGCACGACCTGGGCGATCGTGTCGAGCAGCTCGGCGAACGGCATGTCCTGGCCGAGCAGGTCCTTGATGCGCCGGCCTGCCCCGCCCAGCTGCGGCGCCGGCGGCGGCGTCAGCACGTAGCCGTGGTCGGCGGCCACCACCATCCAGATCGAGCAGCGCTGCCGCCGGGAGCGCAGGTGGGAGACGTAGACGGGGACGAGCCGGCCGTCCCGGTGCCGCATGCGCGCCTCGCCTCGCCACCGGCCCAGGCCGAGGGTGTCGGCCAGCGACAGCGCGTACGGCCCGTGGCCGCGCCAGGCCACTAACCGCTCCAGGGATCGGCCGACCGCCTGGTCGGCCCGCCAGCCGAGCAGCTTCTCGGCCTCCGGGTTCCACGACCGCACGACCCCGTCGCGGTCGGCGACGATCACGCCGACGTGCAGGGTCTCGATGGGCGCCGCGGTGGGCGGCGGCGCGGCCTCCTGGACGTCGCAGCCGTCCGAGATCTCCATGCGCACCCAGACGCGCTTGGCGGTCCTCGTGTACGTGACGCCCCAGGCGTCGGCCAGCATGCCCGCGAGCGCGAGGCCGCGCCCGGACGCACGCGTCGGCTCGGGCGCGGGCCCGGCCGCCAGGATCGTCCGCGTGGGGTGGCGGTCGTCGACCTCGATCTCCAGCTTCGGGGGGCTGGCCGTCACGTCCAGGCGGCAGGTGAGCTCGACGCCGGTGCCCGCGTGCACGACGGCGTTCGTGACGAGTTCGCTGGTCAGCAGCACGGCGTCCTCCGCCAGATGGCTCAGGCGCCATTCGCCGAGCACCTGGCGGACGAACTTGCGCGCCTGAGCCGGGGCATGGGGAGTCCCGTCGAAGGCCGTGCTCGACACCCTGGTCGTGTCCACTCTGCGTCCTAGAACATCACTCGATGTGGCAGTACGGTCACTCTCAGAGTGTCAGAATGGTGCCGTTGATACCTCCTGTTGTGAAGAAGGTGGGCCGGACCGGCGCGCTCAGGGTACGAGGGCGGCCCTGAGGCGGTCCATGTGCGCCTTGGTGAGGCCGTTGGCCAGCAGGAGCCGCTCCGCGCCGCCGAGTTCGCCCAGCGCGACCAGGAACGTCCGCATCGCGCTCTCCGGCGCCTCCAGCAGCGCGGCGGGCGCGTCCCGCGACGGCGTCATGTCGAGCATCACTATGACGTCGGGCAGCGCCTTCGCGGTGAGCGCATAGTCGCGGACGATGGCCTCGTGCTCCACGCCGAGCAGGTCGAGGATCAGCGCGACGACGATGCCGGTGCGGTCCTTGCCGGCGGCGCAGTGGACGAGGGCGGGCAGGCCGTCGGCGATCTCGGCGACGACGCCGGCGAACCAGGTCGTCCGGTGCCGCAGGAGGCCGACGTACAGGTCGCCGAGGGTCAGGTCGGGCGGCAGCGCCGCGAGCTGGGCGGGCGAGGCGTCGGAGGAGCCCGCGCCGAGCAGCGCGTGCCGGACGGCGCCGCCGAGGACGGGCGCCCAGTCGCCGGGGCCCCGCTCGTTGTCGCCGCGCAGGTCGGCGATGAGCCGCAGCCCGGCCACCAGCTTCGCGTCCTCGGCCGTGAGGGTGTGCGGCTGCGCGGAGCGGTAGAGCACACCGGGGCGCAGCGCGGTCTCCGTCGCGATGTCCCGGAGGTTGAGGAGTGGCATAGGACCATTCAGGAAGGAGTTGTCTGCGGCCGTACGGCTTTTACGTGGACATCGGGTGAACCTTCCCGGGATCTTCGTGCCCGTTTGGCGGGGTCGTCGGCGAGCCTCCGCGCGATCCACGGTGTCTCCGACGTACCTTTGGCATCATGGCCACCCGTACGCCGAAAAGCGCATCGAAGGGGCCGGCGAAGCGGTCGACCTCGTCTCGCTCGACCCCCGCCAAGCGCGGGGCCTCGTCGACGGGACGTCCCCGGGCGGCCTCCGGTCGCAAGCCTTCGATGACCCACCCGGACCCGATCAGCTGGGTCTTCACGATGATCGGCAAGCTGATCGTCGGGCTGTGGATGCTGCTCGCCAACGGCATCGGCAGCACGGCTCGCGCGCTGGGCAAGAACGCCCGCGAGCTCGATCCCGCGCACCGGCGCGACGGGGTGGGCCTGACGGTGCTCGCGGGAGCGATCGTGCTGGCGGCCATGACGTGGCGCAACGCCGACGGGGCCGTCTCCGGCGTGGTGAACGCGACCGTGCACGGCGTGTTCGGCTCGCTGGCGTGGGCGCTGCCGCTGCTGTTCGGGCTGCTGGCCTGGCGCTACCTGCGCCACCCCGACCAGAACGCCGACACCGGGCGCATGGTGATCGGGTGGGCCGCGCTGATGGTCGGCGTGCTGGGCGTCATCCACGTGGCCAACGGCACCCCCTATCCGGCCGGCGAGGGCCAGGGCATGGACAAGGTGTCGCAGGCCGGGGGCATGGTCGGGTTCATCGTGTCGGCGCCGCCGATGAGCATCCTGCCGCCGTGGATCACGATCCCGCTGCTGCTGCTCCTGTCCGGGTTCGGCGTGCTGGTGATCACCGCGACCCCCGTGCACCGGATCCCGGAGCGGCTGGCCGAGCTGAAGCACATGCTCTTCGAGCGGCATGCCGAGCCCGCGCCGCGGCAGCCGGGCAAGAAGCGGGTCAGGACCTCCAAGAAGGCCGAGGAGGGCGGCGACTCGGTCAAGCCGTACGACACCCCGGTCCTGTCGGACAAGACCGACAAGCGGCCCGAGCACTCGCCCGAGATCGTGCCCGGTCTGACGGACGAGGACGAGGCGCCCGCCGCCGAGCCCGAGAAGCGGCCGGAGCCGCCCCAGCCGACGCCCGCGCCCCGCAAGGTGGAGCAGCTCGTGCTGTCGCCGCAGGCGGGCCCGTACAGCCTGCCCGACCTGCAGTTCCTCAAGCAGGGCACGGCGCCCAAGCCGCAGACCAAGGCCAACACCACCGTGGTCAACGCGCTCACCAGCGTGCTCGAGCAGTTCACCATCGACGCGCAGGTGATCGGGTTCACCCGGGGGCCGACGGTGACCCGCTACGAGATCGAGCTGGGGCCCGCGGTCAAGGTGGAGAAGGTCACGGCGCTCACGAAGAACATCGCGTACGCCGTCAAGTCCGCCGACGTCCGGATCTTGTCGCCCATCCCGGGCAAGTCGGCGATCGGGGTCGAGATCCCGAACGCCGACAAGGACCTGGTGGCCCTGGGCGACGTGCTGCGCGCGCAGGTGGCGCAGGCCGACCATCACCCGATGATCGTCGGCCTGGGCAAGGACGTCGAGGGCCGCACCATCGTCGCGAACCTCGCCAAGATGCCCCACCTGCTCATCGCGGGCGCCACCGGCGCCGGTAAGTCGGTCTGCGTCAACGGGCTGATCACCAGCATCCTGATGCGGGCCACGCCCGACGAGGTGCGGATGGTGCTGGTCGACCCGAAGCGGGTCGAGCTCAGCGTGTACGAGGGCATCCCCCACCTGATCACGCCGATCATCACCAGCCCGAAGAAGGCCGCCGAAGCCCTCGAATGGGTCGTGGGCGAGATGGACCGGCGCTACGACGACCTGGCGGCGTCGGGGTTCAGGCACGTCGACGAGTTCAACAAGGCCGTGCGGGCCGGCAAGCTGCAGCCGCCGCCCGGGAGCGAGCGGGTCTACCAGCCGTACCCGTACCTGCTGGTGATCGTGGACGAGCTGGCCGACCTCATGATGGTGGCCCCGCGCGACGTCGAGGACTCGATCGTGCGCATCACGCAGCTCGCCCGCGCGGCCGGCATCCACCTGGTGATCGCCACCCAGCGGCCCTCCGTGGACGTCGTCACCGGCCTGATCAAGGCGAACGTGCCGTCCAGACTGGCGTTCGCCGTGTCGAGCCTCACCGACTCGCGGGTCATCCTCGACCAGCCGGGCGCCGACAAGCTGGTCGGCCAGGGTGACGCGCTGTTCCTGCCGATGGGCGCGAGCAAGCCCATCCGCATCCAGAACGCGTTCGTCTCCGAGAAGGAGATCGCCGAGATCGTCACGCACTGCAAGGCGCAGATGCAGGCCGAATACCGCGAGGACGTGGCCGCCGCGCCGGTCAAGCGGGAGATCGACGAGGACATCGGCGACGACCTCGACGTGCTGATCCAGGCCGCCGAGCTGATCGTGACCACCCAGTTCGGCTCGACCTCGATGCTGCAGCGCAAGCTGCGGGTCGGGTTCGCCAAGGCGGGACGACTGATGGATCTCCTGGAGAGCCGGAACGTGGTCGGCCCGAGCGAGGGCTCCAAGGCCCGCGAGGTGCTGGTCAAACCGGACGATCTGCCGGGTTTGCTGGCCGACCTGCGTGGCGAATGACCCCAATGCGTGCCTGCCGGGTAGTAACTGATTGAATATAAATCACTACCCATTGTGGTAGCAGGTGCAGGTGCCGTGGGGGAGGCGTTCGTTGTGCAGGAGCAGAGCATCGGGGCCATGCTGGCGGCAGCCAGGCATGCTGCCGGGCTGACCGTCGAGCAGGTCAGCGCGGCCACCAGGATCCGCGAGGCGATCATCCATGGCCTGGAGCAGGATGACGGCAGCCAGTGCGGTGGCGACTTCTACACCAGGGGGCACGTCAAGGCCGTGGCCAAGGCGGTGGGGCTCGATCCGGAGGCCACCGTCCATCTCTACGACCAGCAGCACGGCGGGGCGCCCAGGCCGGTCGCGGCCTCGGCCGTGTTCCAGGCCGACAAGAAGATCAACGTTCCGGAGCGGCGGGGGCCCAACTGGACGATGGCGCTCGGGGTGGCGCTGGCGATCGTGGTCGTCTTCGGCATGATGCGGGTGCTGGGCGGCGCGAGCGACCAGGTGCGGACGGCCGACGTGCAGGTGGCCTCGGCCCGGCCCAAGGTCCCGCCGAACATGCCCGTCCAGCCGAAGCCGGCGGCGGGCAAGGCGGTCAAACGCACGGTGACCGTCGAGATCAAGGCGAAGCGGTCGTCGTACGTCCAGGCTCACGACGCGATGGGGCGCAAGCTGTTCTCGGGCACGCTGAAGGCCGGAAAGTCCGACACGTGGAGTGCGGACGACAAGGTCAGCGTGCTGCTGGCAGATGCGTCGGCCGTTACGCTGCAGGTGAACGGCAAGAAAGTGAAGCTGGACGCGGGCAGGGGGGAGATGCTGCGGCGCTCGTTCGGGCCACCCAAAACGACCGAGCGATAGCCATCTGGCGGGAGCCCGTGCATCGGGTGGTGGCCAACTCCCGATACCGTAGTGTTCACCATGTCATCCCGCCGAACCGCATCGCTGATCACTCTGGGCTGCGCGCGCAACGAGGTCGACTCCGAGGAGCTGGCCGCGCGACTTGAGGCTGCCGGTTGGCAGCTGGGCGACGACGACCCCGATGTCGTCGTCGTCAACACGTGTGGCTTCATCGACTCGGCCAAGAAGGACTCCATCGACACGCTGCTGGCCGCCGCCGACACCGGCGCAAAGGTGGTCGCAGCGGGCTGTATGGCCGAGCGCTACGGCAACGAGCTGGCCGAGGCGCTGCCCGAAGCCAGCGCGGTGATCTCCTTCGACGACTACACGGAGATCGGCGGCCGCCTCGACGACGTCCTCGCCGGGCGGCCGCTGAAGCCCCACACGCCACGTGACCGCCGCACCCTGCTACCCATCTCGCCGGTGGACCGTGCCAGCGCCCCCAAGGCCAACATCCCCGGTCACGGCGATCTGCCCGCGGGCCTGGCGCCCGCGAGCGGCCCGCGCGTGCTGCGCAAGCGCCTGGACGAGAGCCCGGTGGCCTCGCTCAAGCTGGCCTCCGGCTGCGACCGGCGCTGCACGTTCTGCGCCATCCCGGCCTTCCGCGGCTCCTACGTCTCGCGCCGGCCCGACGAGCTGCTGGCCGAGGCCGACTGGCTGGCCCACCGTGGCGTGCGCGAGCTCGTCCTGGTCAGCGAGAACTCCACGTCCTACGGCAAGGATCTCGGCGACCTCCGGGCGCTGGAGAAGCTGCTGCCCGACCTGGCGGCCGTCGAGGGCGTCTCCCGGGTGCGGGTCAGCTACCTGCAGCCCGCCGAGTTGCGTCCTGGGCTCATCGACGTGCTCACGGGCACCGAGGGCGTCGCCCCCTACTTCGACCTGTCCTTCCAGCACGCGAGCGGCACGGTGCTGCGCAGGATGCGCCGCTTCGGCGACCCTGAGCGCTTCCTGGGGCTGCTCGAGACCATCCGCGAGCGCGCTCCCGAGGCGGGCGTGCGCTCCAACTTCATCGTGGGCTTCCCCGGCGAGACCGAGGAGGAGTTCGGCGAGCTGGTGGGCTTCCTGGAGGCGGCCAGGCTCGACGTGATCGGCGTGTTCGGCTACTCCGACGAGGACGGCACGGAGGCCGCCGATCTGCCGGGCAAGCTCGACCAGGAGGTCATCGACGAGCGCGTGCGCGTGCTCACCGAGCTGGCCGAGGAGTTGACCGCCCAGCGCGCGGAGGAGCGCATAGGCACCGAGGTCGACGTGCTGATCGACGACGACCTGGGCGACGGGGGCTACGAAGGCCGGGCCGCCCACCAGGGGCCCGAAGTAGACGGCTCCGTCACGGTTCAGGGGATCGGCCTCGTCAGGGGGCAGATCGTGCGCGCGGTCGTGGTCGACTCCGAGGGGGTCGACCTGATCGCGCGTATCAAGGCAAGTCCATGAAAAGGGACGAGCGCCGCGTCGTAAGCCCGTGGAACATCGCCAACGTCCTCACGGTTCTCCGGTTGGTGCTCGTCCCCTTCTTCGTCGTCTGCCTGTTCCTGCCGGGGACGGGCTGGCGGGTGGCCGCGCTGGCGGTCTTCGCGGTGGCCTCGATCACCGACCACCTGGACGGTGAGCTGGCCAGGCGGTACGGCCTGATCACCGACTTCGGCAAGATCGCCGACCCGATAGCGGACAAGGCGCTCACCGGCGCGGCGCTGGTGAGCCTGTCCATACTCAACGAGCTGCCCTGGTGGGTCACGATCCCGATCCTCAGCAGGGAGCTCGGCATCACGGCCCTCAGGTTCCTGCTGCTGCGGCGCGCGGTCATCCCGGCCAGCTACGGCGGCAAGGTCAAGACCGTGCTGCAGATCGCCGCGATCGTGCTCTACCTCCTGCCGGGGGTGCCGGGGCCCGTCCGGTGGGTGGTCATGGGGGCGGCGCTGGTGGTCACCGTGGCCACCGGGGCCGACTACGTCATCAGGGCAGTGCGGCTGCGCAAGGTCGCGAAGCAGGTGCGCGGGGAGTGATCGATGGCCGACGTGGCCGAGGTTCTGACGATGCTGGTGGGCCGGTCCGCCACGGTGGCGGTGGCCGAGTCGCTGACCGGCGGGCTCATCGGGGCCGCCATCACGTCGGTCTCGGGGTCGTCGAAGGCGTTCAGGGGCGGAGTGATCTCGTACGCCACCGACCTCAAGCAGGAGCTGCTAGGGGTGCCGGGGGAGTTGCTGCGGCGCGAGGGGGCCGTACATCCTGAGGTGGCCGCGGCCATGGCGGCGGGGGTCGCGCGGCTCTGCGGGGCCACGTACGGGCTGGCCGTGACGGGTGTGGCCGGGCCGGAGCCGCAGGACGGCAAGCCCGTCGGCACCGTGTACGCGGCCGTCTGCGGGCCGGGCGGCAGAATTTGGGGGCGTGAATTGAGACTTGGCGGGTCGCGCGAACGTATCAGGGTAGAGACGGTGGACGAGGCAGTCGATCTACTGTCAGGTGTGCTGAAGGCGAACATAGGGGAACATTCCGGGTGATTACCGTGTTACGTCCCGAGCGAACATGCGAAGCACGGTCTGACGCGGTGTCGGTGGATACGGGTACGGTGGAGCTGTGAGTGAGGTCCGTGAGCCAACTGCAAGCACCGAGCGCCCGGCAGGCGGGCCTGAAACGTCGCGAGCGGCGGTCCAGGGGCGGCCACGCCCCATGATGACGGCGAGGAGTATGTACGAAGCTAAGAAGACCACAGTGCGGCACGATCCGATCGCGCGGGGCGTGGTGAAGTCATCCGCGCCGGGGAGGGAGCGACAGATGATTCTGCTGCGTCAGCTGCTCGGCGACGTGCTGAGGCGGTTGAGGGTGCGGCAGGGACGCACGCTACGCGAGGTGTCCACCCAGGCACGTGTCTCGCTCGGCTACTTGTCCGAGGTCGAGCGCGGCCAGAAGGAAGCCTCGTCGGAGCTGCTGGCGTCCATTTGCGGCGCACTCGAAGTGCCCCTTTCGCAGGTGCTGCGTGAGGTTTCCGACCAGTTCGCGCTGGCGGAGCTCCAGGCTGCCCCTGTGCTGGCCGACGTGCCCGATCGCGAACGGCTGCCCCTTACGGAGACGGTCCCCGGGTCTATTTCCGACTCCGTGTTCCCCGAAGTCAAGGACATGGTGGCTGCCTAACCCAGCTGGCAGCCAGCACACCACAGGATCAGCCGTTCCTGTGGCTGCGCCCCCATCTCCCCACGGCTGATGCGGGTGCCGCATCGGCGACAGGGCCTCCCTGCCCTGCCGTAGACCCACGTCTGGTTCGCCGGGCGGCGATCACCTGTGGTCACCGTGCCCGCATGCCCCTTGTTCGCGTCCAGCAAGCGCTGGGCCAGTGACACGAGCCCGTTGAGATCCTCGATCTCCCCGACCTTCTTCCACGGCCAGACACCGCGCAGGAACAGGGTCTCGGCGCGATAGATCGTGCCGATCCCAGCCAGGTTGCGCTGATCGAGCAGCGCCTCCCCGATGGTCCTGTCGGGCGCCCCTCGCAGCCTTCGCACGGCCTCATCCGGGTCCCAGTCCGGGCCGAGCAGATCCGGCCCCAGATGGCCGACCAGCCGTGCCTCCTCGCCTGTCCTGACGAGATCCACCATTCCCAGCCTGACCCCCACCGCCTGCCACCGCTCGTTGGCCAGGATCAGCCTGACCTGGTCGCCCGGCGCGGTCCGGCGTCCGGCCGCCATGACCTGCCAGCTCCCGTCCATGCGCAGATGGGTGTGCACGGTCAGGTCGCCTTCGACGCGGGTGAGCAGGTGCTTGCCCCTGGAGACCGTGGTGATGACCGTACGGCCGGTCAGGTCGGCCGTGGCGTGCCTGGGGACGCGGAAGTCCGACCTGGTGAGCACCTGACCGTCCAGCGCGCCGCGCAGCTTCGCGGCCGTGCGGTAGACGGCGTCTCCTTCGGGCATCCCTCCAGTCTAGGAACGCGCACCCGCCTCGTGCGCGGCCACCCAGCCGTCCACCAGCGCGCACAACTGATCCAGCGCCTCCTCCGTACGCTCGCGCTCGCCGGTCGTGAGGAAGTCGATCTGCAGCCCCGAGTACGCCGAGTTGACCAGCGTGGAGATCCGCAACGCCGCCGCCTCCGGGACGCCCCGATCGCGCAGCAGGCCCGCCACGAACTCCGACCGGTCCGCCAGCAGCCGGGGCACGTGCCCCATGAGCCGGCCACCGGCCGCCAGCCCCTCGATCTCGCGGATCAGGCGGGCGACCGGCAGATTCTCCTCCCGTGCCTGCCAGTCCCAGGTGCGGCGGATGATCGTGCCCACGCTGTCGGCGCCCGACCAGCCCGGCAGCGCGCGCAGCCATGCGCGGTGCCGCTCGTCCAGGCGCTCCATGGTGGCCGAGAGCAGCGCCTCCTTGTCGGCGAAGTGGTGGGTCAGCACACGGGTGGACTTGCCCAGGTGCTCGGCGAGCGGGCGCATCGACAGGGTCGAGAGGCCATGTCCGGCCAGGTAATCGACGATCTGGTCGAGCAGTTCGGCCCGGCGGTGCGGGTCGGCGGTCCTGGCCATCGGCGAAATCCCTTTGCGGTCATTGGGGTTACGACTGTTACCTTATATGGGAAACGACTGTTACCCTTATCGAGGGGATACCCATGCCCGCGTGGCTGCTCGCCCTGGTCTTCACCATGTTCACCTTCGCCACCGACGACTACGTGATCGCGGGCGTGCTGCCCGAGGTCTCCGCCGATCTCGGGGTCAGCGTGGCGGCGGGCGGGCAGCTCGTCACCGCCTTCTCGCTGGCGTTCGCGCTGGGGGCGCCCGTGGCCTCCGTGGTGAGCGCCACCTGGTCGCGGCGGGGGCTGTTCACCTGGGCCTTGGCACTGTTCACCGCGGCGAACTGGGCGGCCGCGTTCACGACCTCCTACGCCGTCCTCATGGGGCTGCGCGTGCTGGCGGCGCTGGCCGCGGCTGCCGTCGTGCCCGCCGTGTACGCCCTCGCGACCTCGCTGGCCCCCGAAGAGCGCCGGGGACGTTACCTGGCTCTGGTGATGGGCGGGATGACCGGCTCGCTCATGCTCGGCGTGCCCGTCGGCACGTGGGTGGGCGGCGCGTTCGGCTGGCAGGCCACGTTCGGGCTCGGCGGCCTGCTGGGGCTCGTCGCGCTGGTCGCGATCAGGGCGACGCTGCCCGAGTCACCCCCGGCGGCCGCCATGCCGGTCAGGGAGCGGCTGGCGCCGCTGGCCCGGCCGCAGGTGCTGCTCGGCCTGCTCGGGGTCGTGGGGATCGTGCTGGGCAGCATGATGCTGATGACCTATCTCGCGCCGTTCCTGCGGGACCTGGCCGGGGCCGGGCCGGCGGAGCTGGGGTGGGTGTTCGCGCTGGCCGGGCTCGCCGGGCTGGCGGGCGGACAGCTCGGCGGGTGGGCCGCCGACCGGTGGGGCGCCGACCGGGCGCTGATCGTGGGCATCGCCGGGTTCACGGCGGTGATGGGCCTGTTCGCCGTCTGCTGGGCGCTGCGGCCGCTGCCGCTGCCCGCGCTCCTGCCGCTGCTGCTGGTGTGGGCGGCCGTGTCGTGGTGGATCCCGCCGCCCGCGCAGACCCGGCTGCTCGCCCTGGCCGGCCCGGCCGGGCCGCAGGCGCTGGCGCTCAACAGCAGCGCCGTCTACGTCGGGGTCTCGGGCGGGGGCGCGGTGGGCGGGCTCGTTCTGGAGAGCCACGGAAGTGGCCGGCTGCCCTTGGCCGCGGCCGCCGTCGAGCTGGCCGCCCTCGCGCTCTTCTGGGCGGCCGGCAGGGCACGCCCCCCGGCTACCGTCGAGGATCGCGCGGCGCCGCAGGGTGAGGCGGGCGGTTGATGATCGAGAACGGCTGCGTCGGGGCGGTGGGGGGATCATAATGACGGCGAGGAGTAGGCCTGGCGGAAGGCTGATCGCGGCATGCCGGAGATCACAGGTTTACGCGGGGGCGACCCCGCCGAGATCGGCGGATATCGGCTGACCGGCCGCCTGGGCTCCAGCGTGTACGCCGCACGCTCCCGCTCCGGGGAACCCGTGGCCGTCAGGCTGCTGCCGGCCGAGATGGAGCCCGAGCCCTTCCTCCTCGCCATGGAGCGTCAGCAGGCCGTCTCCGCGGTCACCACCGCGCAGATCCTGGCCACCGGCATGCTGGGCGAGCAGGCGTACGTCGTCAGCGAGTACGTCGAAGGGCCCGCGCTCGAAGAGGCCGGAGGCTTCCTCGGCGAGGTGGGGCTCCACCGGCTCGCCGTCGGGACCATCACGGCGCTGGTCGCGATCCATCAGGCAGGGCTCGTGCACGGCGACATCCGGCCCGGCAACGTGCTGCTCGGCCCGGACGGGCCACGGGTGATCAACGCCGGGCTCGAGCAGGCGATGGCGGAGGCGGCCATCTCCACCCGCAAGGTCGCCGTGCCCGCGTACACCGCGCCCGAGAGACTGCGGGGCGCGGGGGCCGAGCCGCCCGCGGACGTGTTCTCCTGGGCGGCCACCATGGTGTTCGCCGCGACCGGGTCGGCTCCGTTCGACGGCGGCTCCATGGCCGCGACGGTCGATCGGATCGTCCGCGACGCGCCCACGCTGCCCGGCAACCTGGGTGAGCTGCACGGCCTGATCGTGGCGTGCCTGGACAAGGATCCGGCGGGGCGGCCCAGCGCCAGCGCGGTGTTGTTACGGCTGGTGGGCCAGACGATGTTCCTGACCGGGCAGGCGGAGCCGCCCGCCCCGCAGCCACCGCCGCCCGACCGGCCGAGGCGTGGGGGAAGAGGACCGGCCGCACTGGCCGCGGCGTTCGCGGCCGGGGCGCTGGTCTCAGGAGCCGGGGTGTACGTGCTGGTCGACGAACCGGCACCGGTCAGGCAGGCGGCCGCGACCACCAGTGCCACGCCGAGCACCACGCCCACGGTCACCTCCTCGCTGAACCGGGTGCCGGTGGAGAAGGTGGAGGCGAAGGCCGCCACGGACACCAAGCTCCCGGCGGTCGGCGCGACCCTGCACGAGAATCCCAAGGACCCCGTCAGGCTGACGGCCTACCTGGAGGTCGCCGGCAAGTTCACCAGCTACGTCAGGGACAGGTCGGGCGCCTTCAAGGCCGTCGGCCTGGCCGAGGAGCCGATGGTCTCGCCCGACGGCGACTGGGTCGCGCTCAACCCGTGGCTGAAGTTCCAGAACGCGGAGATGGACCAGGTGAAGTTCACCAGGCTGTCCACCGGCGAGAGCTTCACCGTCGCCACGGTCAAGAAGCCCTTGCGGACCATGATCCCGGCCTGGTCGCGCGACGGGCGCAGGCTGCTGCTCTCGGTCGTCGACGACGGCAAGCCGCAGCGGATCGTGGGCTTCGTGCTGGTCGACGTGGCCGCCAGGAAGGCCGTGCACGTCGAGACGGCCTTCACCGACAACGCCTCGCTCAACTTCACCTTCACCCCCGACGGCAGGATCGCCAAGGCCTACTTCGACGGCAGGACCAACGGGATCGACTTCTACAGCGACTCAGGTGAGGTGACCAGGTCGATGCACTGGGTGGGCCTGCCGCGTGACCGCGACTGGTACTCGCCGTCGGGCAAGCAGTTCGTCACCGTCTGCCCGGGCGGTCGCAAGGACCTGTGCGTCTGGAACGCCGCGACCGGCGTCAGGCTGAAAACGGTGCCCCGCGCCACCTCGGAGGGCAACCTGCTCGGCTGGTTCAGCGAGTCGCACCTGCTGGTGCAGGAGCCGGGCAAGAAGAAGGGCACGGCCCAGGTCAAGGTCATCGATCTGGTCGGTGCCACCGTCCGCGTGCTCGCCGACGTGCTCCCGCTCAAAGCCTCCATGCAGTTCGCCGCCGCGCCGCGATGACGAGAACGCTGAGCGCCGGTGACCCCGCCCAGGTGGGCGGGTACCGCATCGTGGGCCGGCTCGGCGAGGGCGGCCAGGGGGTGGTCTACCTCGGTGAGGCGCCCGGCGGAAGACGGGTCGCGGTCAAGATGCTGGGGGCCGGGCTGGACGACCCCGACGCGCGGACGCGCTTCCAGCAGGAGATCGGGTACGCGCGCCGGGTCAAGGCGTTCTGCACCGCCCAGGTGCTGGCCAGCGGCGATCTGAACGGCAGCCCGTACGTGGTGAGCGAGTTCGTCGACGGGCCCTCGCTGGCGGAGATGATCCGCGAACGCGGCGCGCTGCGCGGAGCGGAGCTGCGCAGGCTCGCCATCGGCACGCTGACCGCGCTGTCGGCCATCCACCAGGCGGGCGTGGTGCACAGGGACTTCAAGCCCGGCAACGTGCTGCTCAGCAGGGACGGGCCGCGGGTGATCGACTTCGGCATCTCCAGGGCGCTGGAGGAGTCGGAACTGGCGGGGGAGCACCTGGTGGGGACGCCGCCGTACATGGCTCCCGAGCAGTTCGGCGGGCGGGCGGCGGGGCCGGCGGCCGACATGTTCGCCTGGGCCTCGACCATGGTGGCCGCCGCGACGGGCACCCCGCCGTTCGGGGCGGGCGACGTGCCCGCGCTGATCAACCGGATCCTGTACGCCGAGCCCGACCTGGGCGGTCTCGACGAGGAGCTGCGGGACCTGGTGGCGCGGTGCCTGGTCAAGGCTCCGGAGGCCCGCCCCACCGCGGCCCGGGCGCTGCTCGGCCTGCTCGGCCACCACGTGCCGGAGCAGCGGCTCCTGGCCGAAGGGCAGCAGTCGGCGGCACCGCCTCCCGGCCGGGCGCCGGGCCGCCGGTGGTGGCTCGTCGCGGGGGCCGTGACCGCCGCCGTGGCCGTTACGGCGGCCGTGCTGCTCACCCGGCCCGCCCCGCCGCCTGTCGGCACGGGCACCCCCACGCTGATCGCCGCGCCCCTGCCCGCCCCGCGCGAGGGCCGGATGGAGCTCACCTCGACGGCGAAGGTGAAGATCCCCGACACCAAGATCACTCTGTACGAGAACCCGGCCGACCCGATCTGGGTCTCGTCGTACCACGACCAGCGCGACGGCAGCGGCTACCCGTCCTACGTGCGGGACCCGTCGAACGGGACCTTCGGCTACTTCGGGGGCTTCGAGGAGCCGATCGTCTCGCCCGGCGGCGGCTACGTGGCCTCGCTCTCGGCCACCCGCTTCCGCACACCGGACTTCGAGTCCGTCCGGATACGCGACCGCGTCACCGGCCGGGACCGGCAGATCCGTACCGTCGACAAACCCGCCACGCTGTTCCGCCCGAACTGGTCGGCCGACGGGCGCCGGTGGCTGGCCACCGTCATCGAGGATCAGGAACAGGACCGCGTGGTGGGCTTCGCGGTCGTGGACGCGGTCGCGGGCACCGTCAAAATCACCAAGGTCGCCGGCGGGAACGACGTCAGGTTCGGGTGGGGCGCGGACGGCAAGAGCGTGCTGTACGAGATGCCCGGCGGGGCCGTGCGGGTGCTGGATCTCGAAGGCAGGGCGTTGCGGACGTTCATGGGGGTGGGCGAGCTCTACGAAGGCGGCGTGGCCCGCACCACGCTCGGGTCAATCTTCTCCACTAAATGCCCCGATATTTCGGCAAATGTCTGTTTCTGGGATGCGGAGAGCGGCGCCAAAAAGGGCGTGGCCCGACTGCCGAAGGGCGGCGCCTACCACGGGTGGCTCGACGACGCCCACTTCCTGGCCACCACGCCCATCGGCAAGAACACCGACGTGGTCCTCGCGGATGCCACCGGCCGCACCGTGCGCAAGCTGGCTGCCGGGCCCAAGACCGAGATCGCCCGGGTGGTGCTCTGGTTCACCCGGAAGTGATCAGTCCCAGGCGGCCGGGTCGGCGGCGAGCTGGCGGACCCGCTCGGGCAACGCCCCGGAGGCGACCTGGTCGAGTGTGACCTCCTCCAGGATGGAACGCTCGGTGGCACGCAACGCGATCCACACCTGCTGCAACGACTCGGCGGGCCCCCGGTAGCCGACATGCTCGGGCCGCTCGCCACGCACGTTGGCCAGCGGGCCGTCCACGGCCCTGATCACATCGGCCAG
Organism: Nonomuraea sp. NPDC003709; assembly: GCF_040610775.1. Taxonomy (NCBI): domain Bacteria; kingdom Bacillati; phylum Actinomycetota; class Actinomycetes; order Streptosporangiales; family Streptosporangiaceae; genus Nonomuraea; species Nonomuraea sp. NPDC003709. The sequence continues at coordinate 159,042 of NZ_JBEXMW010000016.1, forward strand.
CGAGATGTCGGTGGCGGGCCTGGCCAGCACGTAGCCACCCTCGGGCCCACGCTGCCCGCGCACGAGCCCGGCACGCCGCATCTGCAACAGGATGTTCTCCAGGTATTTGGGCGGCATGTCCTGTTCCTTGGCGAGTTCGCCCACGGTAGTCGGCCCTGCACCGGCTGCGGCGAGTTCGGCGGCGGCACGGAGGGCGTAGTCGACACGAGCGGAAAGGCGCATGTTCTCGATTATCCCCCCTGGTCAACATGGTTGGTGCGCTCGTGTGCTGGTTGTGGGGGTGCAGGTTGCGCTTGACCTGCATGCGGACAACGGCCAGCGTCTCAGGGAATCTCAGGACATGGTGCCTCCCGTGGCCGACGAAGCCCCGGCCGGACGGCTCGGGGGACGTCGTCGCCTGCGGACGCTTCCAGGTTCGGGAGGAGATCTGGGATGCTCTGCGGCGTGACTGACTCAGAGCACGCCTCCAAGCCCGCAGACGCGCCCGGCCCCTTGGACTTTGACCCACTGCGTGTTGGCACCAACGCCTTGTACGCGGGTGCCGGGCTGGCCGTGCTGGTCTTCATCGCCTTCTTGGGGCGGCCGCCGTGGCTGTGGATCGCGGCGGCCTTCGGCATCGCGTTGATCGGGGTGGGCTTGCGCATCGAAGCCGCGATTCGGGCTCGGTCGAAACGCTGACGGGAACAGCGGTTCGCGCCGGGGAGAGGCAGAATCGGGTCATGGTGCGGCAGGAGATCGACTGGAGCAGGCTCAAGGTCACGAGCCGGCAGCAGATCGCGGAGTTACGCGTTGCGCGGGCCCATGAGCGGGAGATGCGCGAGGTGCGCAAATGGCAGCGGCTTTACCGGAATGTGCGCACGGCCTCGATCTTGATCCTCTTGACGGCGTGGGCTGTGGTGGCGGTTCTGCGTGGGGTCGGTGTACTCCCGCCGCTGCTTCCGTAGTGGGCCGCGGGCACCCGATCCGAATGCGCGCGATGGTGAGAGCGCTAAACTTCCAACAACCTTTTCGATAACAGCGGTTCTCATGAGACGGCGGAATTCAGCGTGGAGCGACGCCCTGGTGTGCCCAGACTGCTCAGGGAGATCAACGACCGGGCCGCGCTGGACCTGTTGCTCGCCACAGGCCCCATGACCCGTGGCCAGATCGGCGATCTGACCGGCCTGTCCAAGGTCACGGCCTCGCAGACGCTGGCCAGGCTGGAGGAGCGCGGCCTGGTCGAGGTGGTCGGCGCCCAGGCCGGCGGGCGGGGGCCCAACGCGGCGCTCTACTCGGTGATCCCCTCCAGCGCGTACGTGGCCGGTCTCGAGGTCGGGCCCGAGCTGATCTCCACCGCGGTGGCCGACATCCACGGCCACACGATCGCCGAGGTCACGGTCGACCCCGGCGGCCACGACGACCCCGTCTCGGTGGTCCACGGCGCGATCGTCAAGGCCTGCCGCAGCGCCAAGATCAGCCTCTCCAAGCTGCGCGGCGTCGTGATCGGCACCCCCGGCGTGGTCGATCCGCGCAGCGGCGACGTGCGCTTCTCGTTCGACCTGCCGGGCTGGCACGAGGGCATCCACGAGGCCCTGGCCGGCGACCTGCGGCGCGCGGTCACCATCGAGAACGACGTCAACCTCGCCGCCATCGCCGAGCGGGCCGACGGGGCGGCCAAGGGGCTCGACGACTTCGTCCTGCTGTGGTCCAGCCGCGGCCTGGGCCTGGCGATCATGCTCGGCGGCAAGCTCCACCGGGGCCGCTCCGGCAGCGCGGGCGAGATCGGCTACCTGCCGGTGCCCGGCGTGCCACTGCCCGAGGACATCCGCACCGAGCCCGGGCGGCTGCCCTCGCTGGCCGGCGGCCTGCAGTCGCTGGTCAGCGCCGAGGCGGTGGCGGAGCTGGCCCAGACGTACGGGTTCGCGGCCGGCAGCGCAGGCGAGTGCGTCAAGGTCGCGATGGCGGCGGGCGCCCAGGGCGAGCCGCTGCTCGACGAGATCGCCAACCGGCTCGCCCTGGGCGTCGCCGCCGTGTGCGTGATCCTCGACCCCGGGCTGGTCGTGCTGGCCGGGGAGATCGGCCACGCCGGCGGACCCGCGCTCACGTCCCGGGTGGAGGAGGCGGTGGCCAGGATCTGCCCGGTGCGCCCCCAGGTCGTCACCACGAAGATCACCGACCCCAACCCGGTGCTGCGCGGCGCCGTGCTGGCCGCCCTCGACCAGGCCCGCGAGGAGCTGCTGGCGCATTAGACCGTGAGCGGCTCGACCAGGCCCGCGAGGAGCTGCTGGCGCCTTAGGCCGTGGGCGGCTCGACCGGGCCCGCGAGGAGCTAGGCCGTGAGCAGTTCGATCGCGGCCTGGGCGTTGGCCCGGGCGGCCCCGTACGTGGCGATGTAGGCGGCGCTGTCGGGGCGCCACACGGGCAGCCCCATCTCGATCACCGTCGCGTCCGGACGGGCCGCCACCAGCGCGGAGACCAGTTCCTGGCTCGCCTGGTGGCGGTGCGCGTCCTTGACCACCACGACCAGGGACCGGTTCACGGCCTTGGCCAGCAGGCCAGGGACGTCGGCGGCCGCGGGCTTGACCCGGACGATCTCCGCGTCCGGCAGCCACGGGCCGACGCCCCACGGCACGTCGCCCACGGCGATCGTCGGCGGGGTGTCCACCTCGATCACCAGGGGCTCGACCAGGGGCTCCGTCGCTCCGGTCAGCCGCACGGCGCGGCGCGCGGCGTGCAGGCCGACCACGTTCTGCTCGGCGGCGACGGGGGCGGGCGCCCCGAACCAGGCCCGCAGCGCCGCCACCCGCGCCGCCGCCTCCTCCAGCCGGGAGAGCGGCAGCCGCCCCTCGCGCACCGCGGAGACGATCTCCGCGATGATGGCCTGGACGTCGTCGTAGGTCGGCAGCGGCCCGAGGCACAGCAGGTCGGCCCCGGCGGCGAGCGTCAGCACCGCGCCGCCGGCCAGGCCCACGCTCCTGGTGATCGCCCGCATGTCGAGCGCGTCGGTGATGACCACGCCGTCGTAGCCGAGCTCGCCCCTGAGGAGCCCGGTGAGCGCGGCGCTGGACAGCGTGGCGGGCGTCTCGCCCGTCACCGCGGGCACCGCGACGTGCGCGGTCATCACCGACCTGGCCCCCGCGCCGACCGCCGCGCGGAACGGGGCCAGCTCCCGCTCCCGCAGCACGTCCAGGTCCACGTCCACGACGGGGATCGCCAGGTGGGAGTCCACCCGGGTGGCGCCGTGGCCGGGGAAGTGCTTGACGCAGGCGGCCACGTTCACCGACTGCAGGCCCTCCACGGCCGCCACCGTGTGCCTGGCGACCAGCTCCGGGTCGGGCCCGAAGGACCTGGTGCCGATCACCGGGTTGTCGGCCTCGGTGTTGACGTCGGCGCTGGGCGCCATGTCCAGGTTGATGCCGCAGGCGGCCAGCTCCGAGCCGATCGCGCGGTAGACCCGGCGGGTCAGCTCGACGTCGTCCACCGCGCCCAGCGCCGCGTTCCCCGGGTACGGGCTGCCGACGTGGTACGCCAGCCGCGTCACGTCGCCGCCCTCCTCGTCCAGCGAGATGACGGGCTCACCGGCGCCCCGTAGCGCGGACGTCAGGTCGCTCACCTGGCCGGGATCGGCCACGTTGAAGCCGAAGAGCGTGACGCCGCCCAGGCCCTGCTCCAGCTCGCGCAGCACCCATTCGGGCGCCACGGTGCCCTGGAAGGCGACGAGCAGCGTGCCGGCCGCGAGACGGCGCAGCCCCCGATCACTCTGACTCATAGCTCCTCATCGGATTTCAGGCCCAAAGATGGGCAGGGTCGAATAAGGCATTCGCCCTGCGGATGTCAGCCCTTCACGGCCCCGGCGACCAGGCCGGAGACCATGCGGCGTTGTACGAGAAGGAAGAAGATGACGACCGGGATGGTCATCATCGTGGAGCTGGCCATGATGGCGCCCCAGTCGGTGCCCTTCTGTCCGAAGAAGTACTGCAGGGCCACCGGCATCGTGTACTTGGTCGGGTCGTTGATCAGGTACAGCGCCATGATCAGCTCGTTCCACGCGGTGATGAACGAGAAGATGCTGGTCGCGACCAGACCCGGGGCCACCAGCGGGAAGAGCACCTTCCAGAAGGTGGTGAACCGACTCGCGCCGTCGATCCAGGCCGCCTCCTCCAGCGACTTGGGCACGGCGGCCACGAACGTGCGCAGCATCCAGATCCCGAACGGCAGCGTCAGCGCGACCTGCGTCACGATCAGACCGAGCAACTGGTCATAGAGGCCCAGCCGCTTGACGCCGAGGAACAGCGGGATGAGCAGCGCCTCGGCCGGGATCATCTGCGCGACGAGCAGCAGGCTCAGGAACGCTGTGCGCCCCTTGAACCGGAACCGGGCCACCGCGGTGGCCGACAGCAGCGCGAAGACCGCGCCGATCAGGACCGTCCCGAGCGCGACGATGGCGCTGTTGCGCATGTAGAGCCAGATCGAGTGCCCGGCCACGCCGTCGGTGAGCACCCGCGTGACGTGCTCGAAGGTGAAGTGCGTGGGGAACGGGATGAATTCGGTGGTGAAGATCTGGTCGTTCGCCTTGAAGCCGGTGGAGACCATCCAGTAGACGGGGAAGACGGCGACCAGGAAGACCAGCACGCCTGCCGCGTTGAGCGTGGCCTTGCCCAGACGTCTGCGGGCCTGCGGGCTCTTCACAGCTCCTCCTGCTTGAACATCTGGCGGATGTAGGCCGCGGTGACGATGAGCAGGATCACGGTCAGGACCACCGCGATGGCCGCGCCCGATCCCATCTTCGGCGGGGCCTTGAACGCCTCGGTCACCGCGTACATCGACAGGTTGTAGGCCTCCCGGTTGGTGGTGCCGGCCAGCACATACAGCTGGGAGAAGACCTTGAAGTCCCAGATGATCGAGAGCACGGTCAGCACCGCGAACACCGGCTTGAGCAGCGGGAAGGTGATCTTCCTGAACGTGCGCCAGGCGCCGGAGCCGTCCACCTTGGCCGCCTCGTACAGCTCGGCCGGGATGCCCTTGAGGCCGGCCAGCACCGAGACCGCGATGAACGGGAAGCCCGCCCAGACGACGCAGACGATCAGCGCCATGTAGATGGACCAGGCGTCGTTGAGCCACGGCTGACCGGTCCAGTCGGCCCGTCCGAACAGGGCTTTGGAGAGCCCGTCGGGCAGCAGGTTGAGCGCCCAGTTGACGATGCCGGCCTCGGCGTCGAAGAGCGAGCGCCAGATCATGCCCTGCGCCACCGGCGGGACCGCCCAGGCGAACATGATGCCGATGATGACGAACAGCGACATCTTCTTGCCGAGCCGGTGCAGCAGGACGCCGACGGCGGTGCCGAGGATCAGCGTCAGCGGCACCGCGATCACCGCGAACACCAGGGTGTTGCGCAGCGAGGACCAGAAGATGTCGTTCTCGAAGACCTTGGTGAAGTTCTCGAGCCCGACCCAGGTGGCCGGCTTCTTGCCCGAGATCTGGACGAGTCCCACCTTCTGGAAGGAGATGATCACCATCTGGATCAGCGGCCACAGCAGCAGCGCGCCGATGACCAGCAGTCCCGGGATCAGCAGGACGTAGGGGATCGACCAGGCGGGCAGCCCGCTGGCCCGCGGTGGCCGGTGTGAGCGGCGCCGCCCCGGGGTGGAGGCACTGCCTCCGCCCCGGGGGGCGAGCGTTGACGTGTTCGTCACAGGACTCAGGAGGCGTTGAGGATGTCTTCGAGTTCCTTGTTGGCAGCGGCCAGCGCGTCATCCGCGCTCGCCTTGCCCTCGATGACCTTGCGGGCCGCGTTCTGCAGCACCGCCTTGGTCTCGTTGGCCTCCGTCCACTGCGGGTCGGCGGGGAAGGCCTTGGCCTTGGCGAAGGCGGCGGCGAACGGCGCCTGGGCCGGGTCGCTGGACAGGGCGGCCAGGGCCTCGGGGTAGACGGGGAGCAGGCCGCCGTCGGTGGCGTACTTGACGCCCCACTGCTTGTTGGAGGCCAGCTTCACGAACTCCTTGGCCGCGTCCTTCTCCTTCGCGGAGCCCCAGACGGCGATGTCGTTGCCGCCGAGGAAGGACTGCGCCTCGCCGCCCGCCTTGGACGGGAGCGGGAAGAAGGCCAGCTTGTCACCCTTGAGCTTGCCCTTGCTGTCCTCCGCGATCCCCGGCAGGTCCCACGACGCGGTCAGGTACATGCCGACCTTGTTGTTGGCGAAGCGGGTGCGGATCTCGGTGGTGTTCTGGTTGAGTCGCGACTTGCTGGACAGGCCGTCGGTCACCAGGCTGGTGTACTGGGCGAAGCCCTCCTTGAAGCCGGGGTCGGTGAGCTTGCCGACCCACTTGTCGCCCTCCTTGGCGGCGTAGTCGCCGCCGGCGGTCCAGGCGAGGGCGCCGAGCAGGTGGTTGGCGTCGGAGCCGCCGTTGAAGGCGAAGCCGTCCACGTCCTTGCCCTTCTTGGCCTGGATCTTCTTGGCGGCCGCCACGAGCTCGTCCCAGGTCTTGGGGATCTCGATCTTGAGCTCCTTGAACCAGTCGGCGCGGTAGAGCACCGCCCGGCTGCCGCCGCCCCACGGCACGGCGTAGGTCTCGCCGTCGATGGTCTCCAGCCCCATGAGGTTCTTGGGGATCTGGGCCTGGTCGCCGCCCGCCACGATGTCGGTGATCGGCTCCAGGGCCTCCTGGCTCTGCCACAGCGGCACCTGGTCGTTGCCGATCTCCGTCACGTCAGGGCCGGTGCCGCCGGCGGCCGCGGCCGTGAACTTGTCGTTGACCTGCGGCCAAGGGATCCACTCGACGTTCACCTTGGCGCCGGTCTCCTTCTCGAACTCGGCGACCAGCTCGTCGGTGTACTTCTGGGCGGCGGGGTTGGTGTCCCCGAGGCGCCAGAACGTCAGCGTCTTGCCCGCGTACTTGGGGCCGCTGCTGGCGGGCGCGGCGGCGCTGGGTGAGGACGAGGGGGTCTCGCTCGAGCCACAGGCGGCCAGACCCAGGGCCAGCGCGGCCGTGCTGACCGTAGCGGCTGTGATCTTCGCGATCCTCACAGGGTTTCTCCCTTCCCGGGTGCCGGCCCACGGTCCGCACCAGGCTGATCGTCAATGTCGAACAACGCTGCTAAACTAACAAGAAACTTTCTTAAAAGAAACGCCCGTTAGCCATTCGTGACGAGAGGGGTGCGGTAATGAGTCGAAGCCCGGGAGTCCCCCGGCTGCTGCGCAGGTTGAACGATCGCGCGGCACTCGAACTCCTCCTGATGGACGGCCCGCTCACCCGGGCCGAGCTGGGGGAAAGGACCGGGCTCTCCAAGGTAACCGCAGGTCAGCTGCTCGCTCGCCTGGAGGAGCGGGGGCTGGTCGAGGTCGCGGGGGAGCGCGCCGGGGGCAGGGGGCCGCACGCCGCCCTGTACGCCGTCGTTCCCTCCAGTGCGTACGTCGCCGGGCTCGAGGTCCTGCCCGACAGCCTCAAGGTCGCTGTGGCGGACATCACAGGCAGGGTGGTCGTGGAGATCACGCTCAACCCGTCCGACGGCCGCGACCCGGTCAAGGCGGTCCACGAGGCGGTGCAGCGCGCCTGCGACACGGCGAACGTCAGCCTGTCGCGGCTGCGCGCGTTCGTCATCGGCACCAGGGGCGTGGTCGACCCGATCACGGGTGACGTGCGCTGGTCGTACGACCTGCCGGACTGGCACGTCGGCGTGCTGGCCAGCCTGCGCGAGACGCTCGGCGCGTCCGTCACCATCGAGAACGACGTCAACCTGGTCGCCCTCGCCGAGCACAAGTACGGCGCGGCCGCCGGCCACGACGACTTCGTGGTGATCTGGGCCGGCGTCGGCCAGGGCCTCGGCGTCATGCTGGGCGGCAGGCTGCACCGGGGCATCAGCGGGGGAGCGGGCGAGATCGGCTGGCTGCCGGTCCCCGGCGAGCCGCTGCCGACCGACGTCTCGGAGCCGCAGTCGGGCTCGTTCCAGCGCCTGGTGGGCCACGACGCGCTGCGCGGCCTGGCCGACCGGCACGGCGTGACCGGCAGGACGGTGCCCGACCTGGTGCGCGGCGGCGACGAGGGCTATCTGGACGAGGTGGCGGGACGGCTGGCCGTGGGCGCGGCGGCGGTGACCGTCGTGCTCGATCCCGGGCTGATCGTGCTCAGCGGCGACATCGGCCGGGCGGGTGGCGCGCGGCTGGCCGCCAAGGTGCAGGAGGCGGTGGCCCGCGTCTGCCCCAGCCGGCCGACCGTGGTCACGACCCGGGTCGCGGGCAACCCCGTGCTGCGCGGGGCGCTGGTGGCCGCTCTGGAGCAGGCCCGGGAGCAGGTCTTCTCCGATACTGTGTGAGAATTTCTGCTCATGTGGCTGTCCCCCAACGATGTCGTGCTCATCTCCGACCCCAGGGTGACCGCGCTTCCCGTGCGCGAGTGCGGCGAGCCGCTGGCCGACGTGCGCGGGCGGCTGCGGGTCGACACGCGGCTGGCCGACGACGAAGGCGCGTACGCGCACCTGCGCTCCGGCCTGCTCGACCGGCTGGAGCGGGCCGAGCGTTCGCTGCCCGACGGGTTCCACCTGCTGATCGTCGAGGGCTACCGGCCCATCGCCACCCAGCGGCGGATCTTCGAGACGTACCGGGCAGAACTCCACACCACATTCCCCGAAATTTCCCCCGACGAGTCATATATCGCGGCGAGTCGGTACGTGTCCCCGGTCGAGGTCGCCCCCCACACCGCCGGCGCCGCCGTTGACCTGACCCTGTGCGACCCCGACGGCGTCGAGTACGACATGGGCACCCAGGTCAACGACAACCCGGAGCAGAGCGACGGCGCCTGCTATACGGCCGCCCCCAATATCACCGCCGACGCGCGCGCCCACCGCAAGCTCCTCGCCGCCGCTCTGGAGCCCACCGGCCTGGTCAACTACCCCACCGAGTGGTGGCACTGGTCGTACGGCGACCGTTATTGGGCCATGTCCACGGGATTTGCCCACGCCCTCTACGGGCCCATCTGAGCAATCGTTTGCTCCAGGGGTTTTCCCCTGGGCGTGCGCCGGGCACAACCTTCAGTCGGAGGTTTGGACTCCCAGCGAGGTGTGGGTATGGTTCCGTTGATCGGGATCGAAGAGGAATACCTCGTAGTCGATCCCCGCACCCGCCACGTTGCTCCCCGAGCGGCCGATGTCCTGGCCGCGGCGACGGATGTGCTCGACGTGGTGCAAGAAATCACGCGTTTCCAGGTGGAGGCTCGCACGCCGCCCTCCGCCGACCTCAGCGAGCTCGGCTCGCAACTGCGTTCCGCGCGGCAGGAGGTGGCGTTCGCCGCCCGTTCGTGCGGATTGGCCGTCGTCGCGAGCGGCATCCCCGTGCTGGGGAACGTCATGCCGCCGCCGCTCGCCGACGACGATCGCTATCACCAAGGGAGGACGCTCTATCGCGCACTTCATGACGAGATCAGCATCTGCGCCCTGCACGTGCACGTGGACGTGCCCGACGAGGAGCATGCCGTCTACGTCGGCAACCACCTGCGTCCCTGGCTGCCCACGCTGATCGCGCTGGCCGCCAACTCGCCGTTCTTCGTGGGCCGCGACACCGGCTACGCGTCCTGGCGGGTGATCAGCTGGGGTCGCTGGCCGGTGTCCGGCGCGCCGCCGTACTTCCCTTCGTTCGGCGACTACGAGCTGGCGGTGCGGGCGCTCACGGACTCGGGCGTGCTGCTCGACGCCAAGACGGTCTACTGGGACGCCAGGCCGTCGTCCCGGCTGCCCACGGTCGAGATCAGGGTGGCCGACGTGCCGCTCGACGTGAGCGACAGTCTCACCCTGATCGGGCTCATCCGCGCGCTGGTGGTGACCGCGCTGGCCGCGGTGGAGCGGGGTGACCGTGGGCTGCCGATCCCGGCGGAGGTGCTGCGCGCCGCCTACTGGCGCGCGGCCCGCTACGGGCTGACGGGCGACAGCATGGACGTGCGGCACGGCGCCCTCGTGCCCGCGCCGGTGATGGCGGGCCGCCTCCTGGAGCACGTACGCCCGGCGCTGGCGGAGGCCGGCGACCTGACGTTCGTCCAGGAGGGGCTGGACCGGTTGCTGCGCAAGGGCTCGGGAGCCATGCGCCAGCGCCGGGTGCACGCCAGGGGCCACGACCTGGCCGACGTGGTGGACGACCTCATCGAGGCCACCGTCGCGTAGCGATATCGCCTAACGCAAGGCAAGCGCCACGGCCACACCCAGGCCGAACGCGACAACGACGCCGCGCAGGACCTTGGCCGACATGAGTTTGGCCAGACGCGTGCCCAGGAACCCGCCGACCAGGCTGGCCGGCGCGATCACCGCCACGGCCTGCCACTGCACGGGACCGAACAGGGAGAACGCCACGACCGACACTGTGCTGATCACCAGCGCGAGCGTGGCCCGCACGGCGTTCACCCGGTGCAGGTTGTCGTGCAGGAACATGCCGAGCACCGTCAGGAGCAGTACACCCATTCCGCCGTTGAAGTAGGCGCCGTAACAGCCGCCCAGGAAGACCCCGGCGTACACCAGCTTGCTGGGCGGCCCGTCGGCCTCACCGCCGAAGAGCCTGCGCAACCACGGCTGGGCCAGCAGCGCCAGGCTGGCGAAGGCCACCAGCCACGGCACCAGCGACTCGAACAGCCGGCCGGGCGTGAGCAGCAGCAACGCGCTGCCCACGCCCGCGCCCAGCACGGTCGTGATCGACAACGCCGCCGCCCGGCGCCGCTGGCCGCGCAGCTCGGCTCGGTAGCCGAGCACGCCGCCCAGGTAGCCGGGCCACAGCGCCACCGCGTTGGTCACGGACGCGGTCAGACTCGGATAACCCAGCGCCAGCAGCGCGGGGAACGAGATGAGCGTCCCGCCGCCCGCCAGCGCGTTCACCACACCGGCCAGCAGACCGGCGCCCAGCATGAACAGGAGATCCGTCATCGGCCGACTGCGTAGCCCTGGGCGCCGCGCGGGTTGGCGGCGGCCTTGAGGAACTCGCCGTCACGGGCGACGGCGCTGAGCCTGCCGAGCGTCCACGGGCCCTGCACCTCGACCTCGTGCCCGCGCCGCCGCAGCTCCGCCATCACGCCCGCGTCCACCCGATCCTCGACGTGCAGCACGCCGGGACGGGAGCCGCGCGGGAAGAACGAGCTGGGGAAGTGCTCGGAGTGGAACATGGGGGCGTCGATGGCCTCCTGCAGGTTCAGCCCGCCGTGGACGACCGCGAGGAAGAAGTTCAGGCTCCACTGGTCCTGCTGGTCGCCGCCGGGGGTGCCGAACGCCAGCCACGGCCTGCCGTCCCTGAGCGCGAACGACGGCGTCAGCGTGGTGCGCGGACGTGTGCCGGGGCGCAGCGAGGCGGGCAGCCCGTCCTGCAGCCAGAACATCTGAGCCCTGGTGCCCAGGCAGAAGCCCAGCTCGGGGATGGTGGGGGAGCTCTGCAGCCAGCCGCCGCTGGGGGTGGCGGAGACCATGTTGCCGTACCGGTCCACGACGTCGAGGTGGCAGGTGTCACCCTTCACCGTGCCGTCGCGGGCCACGGTCGGCTCGCCGACGCCCTGCGGGGAGCGCGCGCCGGAGATGCCGGGGGCGTCGCTCGCCGTGCCGGGCGCGGGGTAGTCGGGCAGCCTGGGGGCGCGGCCGCCCGGGGCGCCGGGCCGCAGCTCGAAGCTGGCCTGCGCGCCTATGAGCTTGCGCCGCTCGGCGTTGTAGGCCTCGCTGAGCAGGTCGGACACGGGGACGTCGGTGTCGCCGTACCAGGCTTCGCGGTCGGCGAAGGCGAGCTTGGCGGCCTCCGTCACCGTGTGCACGTAGTCGGCGCCGAGGAACTCCATCCCGTCCAGGTCGAAGCCCTGCAGGAGCGCGAGTTGCTGCAGGAACACCGGCCCCTGCCCCCACGGCCGCGTCTTGTAGACGGTGTGGCCGCGGTAGTCGAAGGCGAGCGGCTCCTCGACCGAGGCCGACCACCGGGCCAGGTCGTCGCCGGTGAGCAGCCCGCCGTGCGCCTCGCCGCTGCTGTCCCGCCAGGCCGTCTTGGCGCAGAACTCGGCGATCGCCTCGGCCACGAACCCCTCGTACCAGGCGCGGCGGGCGGCGTCGAGCTGTCCTTCGCGGGTGCTCGACGCGGCCTCGGCCTCGGCGACCACCCGCCGGTAGGTGGCCGCCAGCACCGGGTTGGCCAGCTTCGACCCCGCCGCCGGGACCCGGCCGCCGGGCAGCCAGGTCGCCGCCGACGTCGGCCAGTCGTCGTTGAACAGCCCTTCGACCGACTCGATCGTGGCCGCGATGCGCTCCAGCACCGGCACCCCGTGTTCGGCGTAGTGGATCGCGGGGGCCAGCACGTCGGCCAGCGACCAGGTGCCCCAGCGCTCCAGCATGAGCATCCAGCCGCCGAACGCTCCCGGCACGGTGGCCGCCAGCAGCCCCGTGCCGGGCACGATGTCCAGGCCCAGCCCGGTGTAGCGCTCGACGGTGGCCGCGGCCGGCGCCACGCCCTGCCCGCACACCACGGACACCTTCTGCTCGTCCTCGCTCCACAGCAGGATCGGCACCTCGCCGCCGGGGCCGTTCAGGTGCGGCTCGGCGACCTGGAGCACGAACCCGGCGGCCACCGCCGCGTCGAAGGCGTTGCCGCCGCGTTCGAGCACGCCCATGCCGGTGGCCGAGGCCAGCCAGTGCGTGCTGGCGACCATGCCGAAGTCGCCCGTCAGCTCGGGCCTGGTGGTGAACAAGATCTCTCCTTCTACAGATTGGCGGCCGCGTCGGGAATGCGGTCCACCGTGACAAGATGACACGCGGCCGGATGGCCGTTGCCGCGAGGATCCCGAAGCAGCGGCTCCTCGGTACGGCAGGCGTCGTACGCCAGCGGGCACCGCGTGTGGAACCGGCACCCGGACGGCGGGTCGACCGGGCTGGGGACGTCCCCGCCGAGCACGATCCTGCGCCGCTCCCGCTGCCGGACCGGATCGGGCACCGGCGCCGCCGACAGCAGGGCCTGCGTGTACGGGTGCCGCGGCGCGGCGAAGATCTCGGCCGTCGGGCCGGACTCGACGATCTTGCCCAGGTACATGACGGCGATCCGGTCGGCGAGAAACTCCACCACCGACAGGTCATGCGTGATGAACAGGCACGAGAACCCCATGTCCCGCTGCAGGTCCGTGATCAGGTTGAGCACCGACGCCTGCACCGACACGTCCAGCGCCGACACCGGCTCGTCCGCCACGACCAGCTTGGGCTCCAGGATCAGCGCCCTGGCCAGCCCGACCCGCTGCCGCTGCCCCCCGGACAGCTCGTGCGGGAACCGGGAACGCATCTCCTGCCGCAGCCCCACCTTCTCCAGCATGGCGGACACGCGTCCGGAGACCTCACGCCGGTCGGCCACCTTGTGCCGCAGCAGCGGCTCGGCGACGATCTGCCCGATCGTGAAACGCGGGTTGAGCGAGGAGTAGGGGTCCTGGAAGACCATGTGGACGTCCCTGCGCAGCGGGCGCATGGCCCGGCGCGACAGGTGGGTGATGTCGCGGCCGTCCAGCTCGATGGCCCCCGAGGTGGGCTCGGTCAGGCGCAGCACGCACTTGCCGACCGTGGACTTGCCGCTGCCCGACTCGCCGACCAGGCCGAGCACCTCGCCCTGGGCGAGCTCCAGCGACAGGCCGTCCACGGCGCGTACCTGGCCGTAGTGCTTGACCAGGTTGTCGATCCGCAGGATCACTGCTTGCCTCCCGGGTGGAAACAGGCCGCCAGATGGCCGTCCGCGTGCCGTTCGAGCGGGGGTCTGGCCGCGCGGCAGTCGCCTTGGGCGCGCGGGCAGCGGGCCTGGAACGCGCACTCGTCGGGATCCGACAGCGGCGAGGGCACCATGCCGGGGATCTCGGCCAGGCGGCCGTTGACCGCCGCGGACGGGAGCGCGTTCATCAGGCCCAGCGTGTACGGGTGCCGCGGGTTCGCGAACAACTCGGCCACCGGGGCCTGCTCGACGGCGCGGCCGGCGTACATGACCACGGCCCGGTCGGCGATGTCGGCCACCACGCCCAGGTCGTGCGTGATGAGGATGATCGCCGTGCCGAGCCGGTCGCGCAGGTCGCGGAAGACGTCCAGCACGCCCGCCTGGATCGTCACGTCGAGCGCCGTGGTGGGCTCGTCGGCGATCAGTACCCGGGGCGAGCAGGCCACCGCGATCGCGATCATCACGCGCTGGCGCATGCCGCCGGAGAGCTGGTGCGGGTACTCCTTCATGCGGCGCTGCGGCGCCGGGATGCCGACCAGCTCCAGCAGCTCGACGGCGCGGCTCCTGGCGGCCTGGCGCGAGAGGCGCTCGTGCCTGCGCAGCACCTCGATGATCTGGTAACCGACGCTGAACGACGGGTTCAGCGAGGTCATCGGCTCCTGGAAGACGACCGAGACGTCCTTGCCGCGTACGTGCCGCAGGTCCGCCTCGGGGAGCGTGGTGAGCTCGCGCCCGTCCAGCTTGACCGAGCCGGACAGCCGGGTCGTCTCGGGCGGCAGCAGCCTGGGCACCGACATCGCGGTGACCGACTTGCCGCAGCCGGACTCGCCGCACAAAGCCAGGATCTCGCCTTCGTCCAGCGTGAGCGAGATGTCCCTGACCGCCTGCACCAGGCCGTCCTCGGTGTCGAAGCCGACCCTCAGGTCGGTGATCTCCAGCAGGCTCATCGGCCGCTCCTCGGGTCCAGAACGTCCCGCAGCCCGTCGCCCAGCAGGTTGAAGCCGAGCGTGGCCAGCGCGATCATGATCCCGGGCCAGACGGCCAGCCAGGGTGCGTCGCTCAGATACTGCTGCGCGGTCGTCAGCATCACGCCCCACGAGGGCGTGGGCGGCTGCACGCCCAACCCCAGGAACGACAGCGTGGCCTCGCCGATGATCGCCCCCGGGATCGCCACGGTGGCCTGCACGATGAGCGGGTTGAGGCAGTTCGGGAGCACGTAACGGAAGATGAGGTGCCCGTCGCCCGCGCCGTCGGCGACGGCCGCGGCCACGTAGTCCATCTCCCTGACCGCCAGCACCTCGCCACGGGTGATCCTGATGACGGCGGGCAGCTGCGAGAAGCCCAGCGCGAACACCACACCCTTCAGCGAGGGCCCGATGATCGCCGCCAGGCCCACCGCGAACACCAGGAACGGGAACGCCAGCGTCACGTCCACCAGCCGCATCACGACCGGGTCGAGCCAGCGCCGGTAGAATCCGGCGACCAGGCCGATCGGGATGCCCACGACCATCGCCAGCAGCGTGGAGAGCACGCCGGCCTGCAACGACACCTGCGCGCCGTGCGCGATCCTGGCGAACGCGTCGCGGCCCAGGTCGTCGGTGCCCATCGGGTGCGCGCCCGACGGAGGCGCGAGCGTGGCCAGGTAGTCCTGCGCGGTGGGGTCGCCGGTCACCAGCGGCCCGATCAGCGCCAGCAGCACGAACGCGACCACCAGCACCAGCCCGGCCATCGGCATCGGGCGCCTCTTGAAACGCCGCCACAGCCTAGTCATTCGCGCCCCCCGACAGCCTGATCCGGGGGTTGAGGAACGCGTACACGATGTCGACCAGCAGGTTGACCAGCACGTAGCCGATGACCGTGATCAGCACGACGGCCTGGATGACGGGGTAGTTCCTGGTCAGCACCGCGTCCACGGTCAGCTTGCCGAACCCGGGGATCACGAAGATCTGCTCGGTCACCACCGCGCCGCTGATCAGCGCGCCGAGTTGGAGGCCGAGCACCGTGACCACGGTCGTCAGGCTGTTGCGCAGCGCGTGCGCGCCCACGACCTTGATCTCGGACAGGCCCTTCGACCTGGCGGTCCGGACGTAGTCGGCCGAGAGCGCGCCGAGCATGGCCGAGCGGGTCTGCCGCATGAGGATGGCGGCGAAGCCGGTGCCGAGCACGAGGGCGGGCAGGATCATGCGCTGGAGGTTCTGGCCGGGGTCCTGGGTGAAGGGGACGTACCCGGAGGCGGGCAGGACCCGCCAGGTGACCGCGAACAGCAGGATGCCGAGCAGACCGAGCCAGAAGTGCGGCACCGACAGCCCGGCCAGGCCGAACCCGGTGGCCAGGTAGTCGGCGAGCCGGCCGCGCCGGACGGCCGCGACGATGCCCGCGCCCACCCCGACGACGATCGCGACCAGCATGGCCAGGGCCGACAGCTCCAGCGTCACCGGCAGCCGCTCGGCGATGATGTCGATCACCGGGAGCTGGTCCTGCGTGGAGCGGCCGAGGTTGCCGGTCAGGGTCTGGCCGACGTAGTCGAGGTACTGGGCGGGCAGCGGCTTGTCCAGGCCGAACTCGTGCCGGATGGCCTCGATCACGGCGGGCGAGGCCTCCTCGCCCGCCATGACCGTGGCCGGGTCCCCGGGCAGCGCCCTGATCCCGAGGAAGATCAGGACGCTGGCCAGGAACAGCACGATCACGGCCGATCCGCAGCGCCGGAGGATGAACCAGAGCATTACGCGGTGAACCCGGCGGTGACGAAGCGCGGCAGGCCGTCCTTGAAGTACTGGACGCCGGCCACGTTCTTGCTCATGCCCAGGTAGTACTTGTTGTGGTACAGGTACAGGACGCCTCTCACCTCGGCGGCCTTCTTCAGGGCGCCCGCGTAGAGCTCGGCCCGCTTGACCGGGTCCGACTCGGCGGCGGCCTGCTTGATCGGGTCGTCGATGCCCGGGTCGGACATGCCGCTGTAGTTGTTGCTGCCGCGGCTGGTGATGAGGTTCGTGAGGTTGCCGTCCGGGTCGACGCGGCCCGACCAGCCGTTCAGCAGGACGTCGAACTTGC
Organism: Nonomuraea sp. NPDC003709; assembly: GCF_040610775.1. Taxonomy (NCBI): domain Bacteria; kingdom Bacillati; phylum Actinomycetota; class Actinomycetes; order Streptosporangiales; family Streptosporangiaceae; genus Nonomuraea; species Nonomuraea sp. NPDC003709. The sequence continues at coordinate 175,752 of NZ_JBEXMW010000016.1, forward strand.
CGGACTTGCCCTGCTCGAGCGTGCTGACGAACTCGGCGGTCTGCACGTTCACGTTGAAGCCCGCCTCCTTGGTCATCTGCTGGATGACCTGCGCCAGGCGCACGTTGGTGGCGTCGTTCGGGCTGGTGAGCGTGACCGGGACCGGCGTCTGCACGCCGGACGCCTGCACCAGTTGCTTGGCCTTGGCCAGGTCGCGCGCCGGGCACTGCAGGTCCTTGGCGCGGTACGGGCTGTCCACCGGCACGGGGAAGCAGTCCACCTCGTGCAGGCCGTTGTAGACGGTCTTGTTGATCACGTCGCGGTCGAGGGCCAGCTCGAACGCCTCGCGCAGCTGCGGGCTCTTGGCCAGCGCCGTGTTCACCGTGCCGGGCTTCTCGGTGGAGCCGCTGGCGTTGCCGGTGTTGATCGTGATGCCGTAGTAGCCGAGGCCGCCGCCGGACACGACCTTGAGGTTGGGGTCGCTCTGCACGCCCTTGACCGTGGTGGTGGCGAGGTTGTCGCCCACCTGGACGTCGCCGGACTTCAGGTTCGCGGCCCGTACGTTCGGGTCCACGATGATTTTGTATACGAGCTTGTCGAGCTTGACCTTGGCCGCGTCGTAGTAGTCGGGAGCCTTCTCCAGCACGATCTGGCTGCCGGACGTGCGGCTCGCGAACTTGAACGGCCCGACGCAGACCGGGCTCGCCCCGAAGTTGTCGTTGCCCGCGTCCAGGGCCTTGGGCGACATGATCATGCCGGCGCGGTCGGCGAGCTGCGCGGTCAGCGGCGTGAACGCCTGCGTCAGCGTGAGCTTGACCGTCGTGGGGTCGACCACGGTCACCTTGGACACCGCCGCCAGGTCGGCCTGGCGCGCGGACTTCTCCCAGGTGCGGTGCCGGTCCAGCGACTTCTTGACCGCCTCGGCGTCGAACGCCATGCCGTCGTTGAACTTCACGCCCTCGCGCAGCTTGATCGTCACCTCCTTGCCGTCGCCGGAGACCTCGGGCAAGGCACTGGCCAGTTGCGGGACCAGGCTCGACTGCGCGTCGATGTCGAAGAGCTTCTCGCACATGTTCGCGAACACCTCGCGACCCACCAGCGTGGTCGAGATGCTCGGGTCGAGCGCGTCGGGGTCGGCGCTGAGCGCCACGTTGAGCGTGCCGCCCGCCTTGACCGGCCGGTTGTCGGCCGAGGCGTCGGCTATGGATGGAGGGGCTGCGGGGGTGCCGCTCGATCCGCCTCCGCCGCAAGCTGTCAGGGCAAGGGGGAGAACGGCGAGCGCCGCGACGAGCCTGGGGGACGGTCTCATGGGGCCTCCGTTGAAAGGTTTAGGAGACTGTATACAAGACCTCACATTTCACTGGTGTTTCCTGACCCTGTGTTGTTATCTGAGTGTTTTCTAATCGTTCGGGGGATTTGCCCTGCGGATCGCCGTCAGGAACGACCGCCTGGCCGCGGCCACGTGCGCGATGGCCCTGGCCTGCGCCTCGTCCTCGTCACCCGCCGCGATGGCCTCGCACAGGCTCAGGTGCTCGGTCCAGGAGTGCGGCCCGCGGGCGGCGGCGGTCTGGCTGAAGACCCACTGCGCCCGCAGGAGCATGGGCTTCATCATCAGACTCAGGTACGAGTTGCCCGCCGCCTCACCCACGGCCAGGTGGAAGGCCGTGTTGAGATCGGCCACCTCCTCCAGCCGCCCGTTCTCCACGGCCTCCTTGGCCTGCTCCAGCACCTGCCGCAGCCGCTCGGCGGACTCGGGGGTGCGCTTGCGCGCGGCCAGCCGCGCCGCCAGGCCCTCGACCGCCATGCGCACGTCGAAGAGCTCCTCACCCTCCGCCGCCGACAGCCGCGCGACGGTGGCGCCGAACCGGGGCACGACCTCGACGAACCCCTCGGCGGCCAGCACCCGGATGGACTCGCGCACGGGGTTGCGCGACACGCCGAGCAGCGCGGCCAGCCGGTCCTCGACCAGCCGCTCACCCTGGGCGAGCTCGCCGGAGAGTATGCGTCGCCGCAGCTCCTTGGTGACCTCGTCGCGCAAGGTCGGATGGGCCGCGCCCAGCGTCAAATCAGCCATGAGGCGACAATCGTATACAGCCCGGACCAACTCCCCCACCCAGCCCGCCCCACTCCCACACCACCTCGCCCCCGGCCCTCGACCTCCGGCTCCCACACCGCCGGCCCCACACTTTCGGCCCGGGCCCTGTCGTGTCGTCCCCGCGCCTCGGAACCTCGCCCCCGCGCCTCCGGCTCCCGCACCGCCGGCCCCACATTTCGGCCCCGGCCCTGCCTGTCGCCTCCGCGCCTCGGGCCTCCGCGCGCGGGCCTCCGCGCCTCGGGCCTCCGCGCCTCGGGCCTCCGCGCCTCGGGCCTCCGCGCCTCGGGACCCCGTGCCTCGGGACCCCGTGCCTCGGGACCTCGCCACCCCTCCGCGCCCTTCGGTCGTCGCGTCGCAGGGGTTCAGGCGCGTAGGCGCAGCCCGCGGGGGGTGGGGTGGAAACCGGCCGCCTCCAGGGCCGCCGCCAGCGGCGACTCGACGATGGCCGTGCCGTCGGCCCGTTCCACGGTCAGCTTCCCGAGCGCCCCGTCCCGCACGGCCAGCGCAAGGGCGTCGACGGCGGGCTGCAGCCGGTCGTCGTCGGCGAACGACAGCAGCGTCTTGCCGCCCCGTTCGACGTAGAGCACCAGGTGCCCGTCCACGAGCACGACCAGCGAACCGGCCTTCCGGCCAGGCTTGTGCCCGAGTTCGCCGGGGTGCTGCGGCCAGGGGAGCGCGGCCCCGTACGGGCTGGCCGGGTCGGCGGCGGCCAGCACCACGGCCCTCCGCCCGCCCCCAGAGCCGGACCCCGCACCCCCAGCCCCGGAGCCGGGCCCAAAACTCCCAGCACCCGAGCCGGTCCCCGGACCGCCGGCCCCTGGGGAGAGCCGTGGACCGTCGGACGGGGCGAGGCCGGGCGCCATGGCGCGCATCCGGTCGACCGCTCCCGGCAGGGAGAACTGCGCGCCCCCGAGGCCCTCGACGAAGTAGCCCCGACGGCAGCGCCCACTCTCCTCGTACGCCCGCAAGACCTGATATACAGGCGTAAATCCCCCAGGAAGCCGTTCCGATGTCACCGCGCCCCGGGTCACCACGCCGTGCCGTTCCAGCAACACCTCGGCCTGAGCGTGCGCCCGCTGGGTGGAGTCGGCGGCGGGCGCGGGCAGCAGCCACCACCGGCCGCCCACCGTGGGCGGCCCGCTCCTGCTCGGCAGCACGGCCCGGCGCCGCCGCGTGGTGGCGGGCCGGTGCGCGGGACGGCCGGTGCCGAGCGTGGCCCGCAGCGGCGCCAGCGTGTCGCCGGAGATCCGCCCCGCCCACACCAGATCCCACACCGCCGCCGCCAGGGTGGCGTCGTCCAGGGACCCGAGCTGGTCGGAGATGCCGCGGAAGAACAGCGCGCCGCCCCCGCCCAGCAGCTCCAGCACGCGCTCGTGCAGAGGGGTCATCGTGATCTCGGCGGGCTCGGGCAGCAGCAGCGGCGCGGTGTCGCCGTAGTAGAGCGACACCCAGCCGTCGCCGCCGGGCAGCGAGCCCTGCCCCGCCCACATCACCTCGCCCGACGAGGTCAGCTCGTCGAGCAGCGCCGGATGGTAGCCGGGCACCCGCGCGGGCAGCACCAGCGTCTCCAGCGCGGACGCGGGCACGGCGGCCCCTTGGAGCTGTTCGATCGAGCGGACCAGCGCGTCCATGGCCCGGGCCGCCTCGCTCGCGCCCCGGCCGCCGGCCGCCCCCGCGGCCCCCGAGCCGGTGATGCCGTGCCAGGCGGGCAGGAAGCGGGCCAGGGTCTCCGGCGCGACCGGCTCGACCTCCTTGCGCAGCCGGGCCAGCGACCTGCGCCGCAGCATCCGCAGCACCCCGGCGTCGCACCACTCCTCGCCCCGTCCGCCGGGCCGGAACTCCCCGTTCACGACCCGCCCGGACGCGGCCAGCCGGCGCAACGCGTCCGTCACCACGGCCACGCCCAGCCCGAACCGGGCCGCGGCCGACCCCGCGTGGAAGGGCCCGCGGGTGCGGGCGTGCCGCGCCACCAGGTCGGCCAGCGGATCGGCGACCGGCTCCAGGAACGCGTGGGGCACCCCGACCGGCAGCGGCACGCCCAGCGCGTCACGCAGGCGGGCCGCGTCCTCGATGGCCGCCCAGTGCTCCTCGCCGGCGATGCGTACGCGGATCGCGCGACGCGAGCGTTCGAGCTCCGCCAGCCAGGCCGGGTCGCCGCCGCGCACGCTCACGTCGGGCGCGAGCAGCGGCCCGTGGGAGCGCAGCAGGTCGGCGAGGTCCTCCAGGTCGCGCAGCGGCCGGTCGAGCCTGGCCAGCTCGCGCTCGGTATCGGAGATCACGTCGGGGTCGAGCAGCTCGCGCAGGTCGGCCTGGCCCAGCAGCTCGGCCAGCAGCGTGGTGTCCAGCGCCAGCGCCTGGGCGCGCCGCTCGGCCAGGGGCGCGTCGCCCTCGTACATGAACGCGCCCACGTAATGGAACAGCAGCGACGCCGCGAACGGCGAGGCCTGCGAGGTCTCCACCTCGACCAGCCGCACCCTGCGGGCGGCGATGTCCCGCATGAGCTGGACGAGCCCCGGCACGTCGAAGACGTCCTGCAGGCACTCGCGCATGGTCTCCAGCACGATCGGGAACGAGGCGTACTGCGAGGCCACGCCCAGCAGGTGGGCGGCGCGCTGGCGCTGCTGCCACAGCGGGCTGCGCTTGCCCGGCGTGCGGCGCGGCAGCAGCAACGCCCGCCCCGCGCACTCCCTGAACCGGGAGGCGAACATGGCCGACCCGCCCAGCTCCTCCGTGACGATCTGCTCGATCTCCTCGGCGTCGAACGCGGCCACGTCGGTCGGCGGCTCGGCCAGCGTGTCGGGGATGCGCAGCACGATGCCGTCGTCGGAGTGGACCGCCTGCACGTCGATGCCGTAGCGCTCGCGCAGGCGCCGGTTGATCGCCAGCGCCCACGGGGCGTGCACCCGCGCGCCGTAGGGGGAGTGGATGACCACGCGCCAGTCGCCGAGCTCGTCGTGGAAACGCTCGACGAGGAGGGTGCGGTCGTCGGGGACGTAGCCGGTGGCCTCGCGTTGTTCGTGGAGGTAGGACAGCAGGTTTCCGGAGGCGAACTCGTCGAGCCCCGCCTCCCGCATGCGTTCGGTCGAGCCGTTCTTGGCCTGCTCGCGCAGGAACTGCCCGATCGCCTTGCCCAGCTCGGCCGGGCGCCCGGGCGCGTCGCCGTGCCAGAACGGCAGCTTGCCCGGCTGGCCCGGCGCGGGCGAGACGAGCACCCGGTCGGTCGTGATGTCCTCGATCCGCCAGGACGTCGCGCCCAGCACGAACACGTCGCCCACGCGCGACTCGTAGACCATCTCCTCGTCCAGCTCGCCCACCCGGGAGGCCTTCTCACCCACCAGGAAGACGCCGAACAGGCCGCGGTCGGGGATCGTGCCGCCGTTGGTGACCGCCAGCCGCTGCGCGCCCGGACGGCCCTGGAGGGTGCCGGTGACCCGGTCCCACACGATGCGCGGCCGCAGCTCGGCGAACTCCTCGCTCGGATAGCGCCCGGCCAGCATGTCGAGCGTGGCCTCCAGTGCGGTCCTGGGCAGCGTGGCATAGGGGGCGGCCCGCTTGACCACGGACTCCAGCTCGTCGACCGTCCACTCGTCGAGCGCGGTCATCGCCACGATCTGCTGCGCCAGCACGTCGAGCGGGTTACGCGGATAGCGCAGCTCCTCGATCTGGCCGCTCTTCATCCGCTCGGCCACCACGGCCGTCTGCACCAGGTCGCCCCGGTACTTCGGGAAGATCACACCCTTGGACACCGCGCCGACCTGATGGCCCGCCCGGCCGATGCGCTGCAGCCCGCTGGCCACGCTCGGCGGCGCTTCCACGCACGCGACCAGGTCGACCGCGCCCATGTCGATGCCCAGCTCCAGGCTGGAGGTGGCGACCACGGCGGGCAGCCGGCCCGACTTGAGGGCCTCCTCGATCTGCGCCCGCTCCTCCTTGGAGACCGAGCCGTGGTGCGCGCGGACGATCTCGGTCACGACACCCTTGCTCGCCCCGGCCTGCGCCATCATGTCGGCGGGCATCCGCTGGGGCTTCTGCGATGATGGGGGTGTCTCCCAGATGGAGAGGTCGATGGCCTCGACCCCGCCGCCTTCCCGCTCGTACGCGAGCTCGTTGAGGCGGGTGCACAGCCGCTCGGCCAGCCGCCGCGAGTTGGCGAAGACGATCGTCGAGCTGTGCGCCCCGATCAGGTCGAACAGCCGGTCCTCCACATGGGGCCAGATCGACCGGTTGCCCGGCTCGGGGGCGAACTCCTCCCCGCCCTCCGGCTGTGGCCGGCCCTCCATCTCCGTCATGTCCTCGACCGGGACGACGACCTCGACCTCGATCCGCTTCTCCGACGGCGGCTGCACGACCGTGGCCGCTCGCGTGCCGCCCAGGAACGCCGCCACCTCGCTCACCGGCCGCACCGTCGCCGACAGCCCGATCCGCTGCGCCGGCTTGTCGAGCAGCGCGTCGAGCCGCTCCAGGCTGAGCGCCAGATGAGCGCCGCGCTTGGTGGCCGCGACCGCGTGGACCTCGTCCACGATCACCGTCTCCACGCCCCGCAACGCCTCGCGCGCCTGGCTGGTGAGCAGCAGGAACAGCGACTCCGGCGTCGTGATCAGGATGTCGGACGGCTTGGCGGCGTAGCGCCTGCGGTCTTCCGAGGGGGTGTCGCCCGAGCGGATCGCCACCGAGATCTCCGGCACCGGCAGCCCGAGCCGGCGCGCCGTCTGCTTGAGCCCGGCCAGCGGCGCGCGCAGGTTGCGCTCGACGTCCACGGCCAGGGCCTTGAGCGGCGACACGTACAGCACCCGCGTCCCCTTCGGCGCGCCTTTGCGCGCGTCGGCGCCCTCGGACGCGGCGGCGCCTTTACGCACGGCGGCGGCCACGGAGGCGGCGGGCCCGGCCTCGGGTGTGGCGGCGGGACCGGTCTGCTCGAACGCCAGCCTGTCGAGCGACCACAGGAAGGCCGCCAGCGTCTTGCCCGACCCGGTGGGAGCGACGACCAGGGTGTTGTCGCCGCGCGAGATCGACTCCCACGCCCCCTCCTGGGCGGCCGTGGGAGCTTGGAAGGCCCCGGTGAACCATTGCCTGGTCACCTGGCTGAACTGGTCTAGCGAGCTCACCAGCACATATTGCCTCGCGCCACCGACAGAAAACGCATTTGGCTCCCCGGCGAGCGGTTGAGCGGGGGCCCTGGCGGACATAGAGCGACCGTGACCATTGACTATGCGGCCATCGAAGCCCGCCGAGCGGAGATGAGACGGCGCCACGTCTTAGCGCACCGGCCATCGAGCAGCGCTCGGGGCCTGCACCACATGGCCCTGCTCTCGTCGGACGTGGAACGCACCATCAAGTTCTACCAGGAACTCCTGGAGTTCCCGCTCACGGAGATCATCGAGAACCGCGACTACAAGGGCTCGAACCACTTCTTCTTCGACATCGGCAACGGCAACCTGCTCGCGTTCTTCGACTTCCCCGGCCTCGACCTCGGGCCGTACCAAGAGGTGCTGGGCGGGCTGCACCACGTCGCGATCTCCGTCGACCCCGCCACCTGGGAGCGGTTGCGCGGGAAGCTGGAGATGGCCGGCGTGCCGCACCAGATAGAGAGCGGCGCCTCCATCTACTTCAAGGACCCCGATGGCGCCCGGCTGGAGCTGCTCGCCGACCATCTCGGTGAGATGTACGGCTCGCGTGTGCTGTGACCGCGGGTCTAGCGCCGCGACGCCCTGCGCGTACGCGGCTTGCCCGCACGGGGCTCCTGCCTGACGCCCGCGTGCCTTCCTGATCGCTCAGACTTCTCCTTCTGTACGGTGAGGCGCAGCGTGTGCAGTAATCGGCGGCGCCTGGCCCTGTGGGCCTTGGTCTCGGCTGTCTTCGGTGGCGAAGACTTGGGGGTCTTTGGCATGGGGATGTCCTACCCACCCCCCAGGCGATTCCATACTTGAATCCATGCGCCTGACGGAGTTCTGGAGACGGATGAACGCTCACTTCGGCGACACGTACGCCGAGTCGTGGGCCCGCGACTACGTGCTCGCGCCGTTGGGCGGGCGGACCGTCATACAGGCGCTGGCCGACGGGGAGAGCGCCAAGACCGTCTGGCGCGCGGTCTGCCAGGTGGAGGACGTCTCACCCAAGCTCCGCTAGCCGCGGCGGCGTCAGGGCTGTGACATGTCCAGGGCCTGCTGCAACGCGGCGGCCGTGAGCTCCAGCTCGTCCACGCTGCCCTGCCCTCCGGGCGACCACAGGAACGTCCATCCGTGGTGTGACGGGGTGGCGAAAATGATCGTCTGACGGCCCGTACGCGGGTGCCAGACCCACAGCACCGGATCGTCGTTGCCGACCATGCGACTGACCAGACCATGATGGGGGAGCACCTCGGCGAGTGCCTCCAGATGGGTGCGCCGTTCCCTGGTGTAGCCCCTCGACACTCGCCGCCTCCAACCCTCGGCCCTGCAGTGAGTCTCCCCAGCTCACTGCCCGGACAACACATTGGCGGCCAACATCAGCGGGGTGTGTTCATGAGGATGCGCATGCGTCCGAAGTCGAACGTGAGCGCATACGGCTTGAAGAACTCGTGTGTGGGCAGCCCCCCGATACGGAAGCCGAAACCGTGCTCGAACCAGGAGGGGAACGCGCCGGACAACCCGGGCACCCGGCGGCGGGTGACGGACCTCGTCCACGGTCGCCGGGTGAAAGCCGTCGCCCGGGGGGATCGGGGTGCCGGCGGCCTCGAAGGTGGCGCGGGGAGCGGTGAACCCGATGTCGGCGCCCCGGTGTCGACGAGGAACACCATCCGGTCCAGGCCGTTCACGGTGCCGTGGGACAGCAGGAAGTGGTCGCCCACGTACGACATGGGCACGCTGTGCTCCGGCCGGACCCGGCCGTTCCTGCGCAGGACGATCTTCTCGGCCGGATAGTCGATCGTGGACAGGAACCGCGACAGGACGCTCGTGCCGATCGCTCCCTGGGTGACCCGCCCGTCGGGCGCGGTGAGCCGGATCGTGTCCGGGATGGTGTGGACGGGCACGTTCTCGATGCGGAGGTCGCCCATAGCGAGCCGGTCCACGCCCGACGCCTCGATCAGGGGCGGCGGATCGGCCGCCACGAACGGGATCTCCACGGTCCGCGGGCTGGAGATCTCGAACTACTCCAACTTCGACGGCAAGGAGGACCTGCTGCCGGCGGTCATGCGGCACCGGCTCGAGAGCGAGTCGCGGACGCAGGCGGATCGCCTGCTCCGTGTCGGGCGGCGACCCGCCATTCCGCCGTCCGTGACCAGCTCGTCGCGCTGTTGTTCCCGCCGGGGCACCCCGGCCGCCACCCTCTCGCGCCTCCCGGCAGCGGGCTGGGGGAGCTCCCGTACGAGCAGGCCGACGCGATACTGACGTCGCCGGACATCGGCATGCGCCTGCTCACCCTTCTCGCTCCTGAGCAGTGCCCTCCGGAGCTGTTCAGGACGGCGCTCGAGCTCCTCACCGCCCCCAGGTGTCCCGTGACAGCGAAGTTTGAGCGGTCAGGCCCCGCCTGGCGTGACTCACTCTTGACTCGCGCCTTCGCGTCGCCATCGTCGATCGGCTCACCTTCGGCGGTCGGCGCTTGGTCCCGTGGAACCTGCTCAGGCGTGACGGCGCAGGCCGTCGACGATGACGCGCAGGAGGTGATGGGCGCGGGCATCCCACTCGGCGGGTTCCAGACGGGTCAGGTAGCCGATCAGCAGGATGATGTCGCGGGCGTCCACGTCGGGGCGGACGACGCCCTCGGCTTTGCCCGCGTCGAGGAGCGTGGTCAGCGTCTCGCCGATCGGGCCGAGGCTGTGCGCGGAAAGATCCTGCCACACCCCCGCCTCGACGGCTGCGAACACCTCGCGCTTGACCTTCGCGTACTCGGCCACCCGGTCCAGCCAGCCGACCAGGGCGGCCAGCGGCTCGTGTTCGGCGAGCAGTTTCGGCGCGGCGGCCACGAGGTCGTCCACGTCCTTGCGATAGACCTCGGCGAGCAGGGCCTCCCGAGTCGGGAAGTGGCGGTAGAGGGTGCCCTGACCGACGCCCGCCCGCTTGGCGATCTCATTGAGCTTCACCTCGTTCGCGTTCACGATGACCTCTCGTGCGGCCTTGAGGATCCGTGCGCGGTTCTCGGTGGCGTCGGCTCGGCGGCGGGGGGCGTTCATCGGTCCTCTTCATGGCGAGTTGGCTAAGCGGACACGTGTCCGGTACGGTGGGAGCTCTTAAACGGACACGTGTCCAGTTTACTGTGGAGGAAATCCCCATGTCAGCCATCAGGGGCAAGGTCGTGGCCATCACCGGGGCGAGCAGCGGGATAGGCGAGGCCACCGCGCGCCTGCTCGCCGAGCGGGGCGCCGCCGTCGTGCTCGGCGCGCGGCGGACGGAGCGGCTCGACAAGATCGCCCGTGAGATCCGCGACCGCGGCGGGCGCGCCGTCACCCGAGCCGTGGACGTCACCGCCCGCGAGGACCTCGAACAACTCGTCGGCCTGGCCGTGACGGAGTTCGGGCAGCTCGACGTGTTGGTCGGCAACGCCGGCATCAGCAAGATCGGCCCCGTGGCCGACCTTGACGTGGCCGGCTGGTCGGCGATGATCGACGTCAACCTACGCGGCGTCCTGCACGGCATCGCCGCCGCGCTGCCGGTGTTCCGCGAGCAGGGACAGGGCCACCTCGTGACCACCGTGTCGACGGCCGGGCTGAAGATCACACCCACGATGGCGGTCTACGCCGCGACCAAGAATGCCGTACGCACCCTCCTGGAAGGGCTGCGGCAGGAGTCGACCGACGGCGTGTTGCGGACGACGGCGGTCTCGCCGGGCTACGTGCGTACCGAACTCGCCGGCTCCATCGACAACCCCGAGGTCCGCGAGGAGATCCGCCGCAACATGAACCAGTACGCCATCGCGCCGGAAGCCGTCGCCCGCGCTGTCGCCTTCGCCATCGAACAGCCCCGTGATGTGGAGATCGGGGAGATCGTCATCCGCCCGACGACCCAGAACTGAGCCGGCCGCCCGCGATCAGGGCGATGTCCTCCAGCAGGCGGCCAGGTGTCGTGGTCGACCCAAACGCCGCGCAGGCTCGCCTCCCACGCGCCCGCGATGTCAGCGATGTCCGCGAGAAGGTGGCGCCCATCTTCCAGCCGCCCTCGTCCACGCCGGCCCCGCATTGCCGGGCCGCGATGACGAACAGCTCCGCCGCAGGCTTGCGCACCCCTCGGCCCCCGAGATCGACCTTCGGTGACAATGATCAGCCTTCAGTGACACGGGACGCCAGGGCGGGTGATTGAGGCGACCTGCGTGTTCTTGCTGTGATCGAACAGCCGTTCGGCTACGATGGATTTCGCCCGAGCCACGTCTTCCCCGGCAGTCGCATGAAAAATGTCGGTGGCAGGCCGTAGCTTTCACTCGACTGATCGGACCACGACCCTCCAGGGGGAGTTCCCATGGCAATCAACGACCGCGAGAAGGCCCTCGAGACCGCGCTCGCTCAGATCGAGCGACAGTTCGGCAAGGGCTCCGTCATGCGCCTGGGCGATGACGCCCGAGCTCCCATCGAGGTGATCCCCACCGGGTCGATCTCCCTTGACGTGGCTCTCGGCATCGGCGGCCTGCCGCGCGGCCGCATCGTCGAGATCTACGGCCCCGAGTCCTCCGGTAAGACCACGATCGCCCTGCACGCGGTGGCCAACGCCCAGCGTGCAGGCGGCATCGCGGCGTTCATCGACGCCGAGCACGCCCTCGACCCCGAATACGCCAAGAAGCTGGGGGTCGACACCGACGCCCTGCTGGTCTCCCAGCCCGACACCGGTGAGCAGGCGCTGGAGATCGCCGACATGCTGATCAGGTCCGGCGCCGTCGACATCATCGTCATCGACTCGGTGGCCGCGCTGGTGCCCAAGGCCGAGATCGAGGGCGAGATGGGCGACAGCCACGTCGGCCTCCAGGCCCGCCTCATGTCCCAGGCCCTGCGCAAGGTCGCCGGCGCGCTCAACAGCACGGGCACCACCGCCATCTTCATCAACCAGCTCCGCGAGAAGATCGGCGTCATGTTCGGCAGCCCCGAGACCACGACCGGTGGTAAGGCGCTCAAGTTCTACGCCTCGGTCCGGATGGACATCCGCCGCATCGAGACCCTCAAGGACGGCACGGAGGCGGTCGGCAACCGCACCAGGATCAAGGTCGTGAAGAACAAGATGGCCCCGCCCTTCCGCGTGGCCGACTTCGACATCCTCTACGGCGTGGGCATCTCCCGCGAGGGCGGCCTCATCGACATGGGTGTGGAGCACGGCTTCGTCCGCAAGTCCGGCGCCTGGTACACGTACGAGGGCGACCAGCTCGGCCAGGGCAAGGAGAACGCCCGCAACTTCCTGAAGAACCACCCCGACATGGCCAACGAGATCGAGAAGAAGATCAAGGACAAGCTGGGCGTGGGCCCCCGCCTCGACGCCCCGGCCGAAGCCGCCGCGGCCCCTGCCCCTGCCCCGGCCGCCGCTCCTTCCGGCCGTGGCTCGAAGTCCACCCCGAAGCCGGGTGACGTCTGATCGTCCACCCCATGAGCGATCGTGCCCCCTCCCATGAGTAACCCGAACCGGCCACCGGCGCCCCAATCCGGGGGCGCCCGGCCCGTCCCTTCCCCCTCCCGGGGCCGCGACCTGGCCCGCTCGGCCGCGGACGGCTGGCCATCGGTCGACGAGTGGCGCGAGCACCGCACCCGCCAACGCACCTCGGCCGAGAGCGAGGCCGCGGCAGACCAGGCAGGACACCCCAACAACCCCACCGCCACAGACGAACAGCCCGACGAGCCCACGGTCACAAGCGAACAGCCCGACGAGCCCACGGTCACAAGCGAACAGCCCGACGAGCCCACGGTCACAATCGAACAGCCCGACAAGCACACGGCTACTGACGGGCAGCCCGACCAGCACGCGGCAACAGGCGAACAGCACGACGAGCACACGGCTACAGACGGGCAGGGCGTTGTGCATGCCGCCACGGGCGAGCCGGACGATGTCCGTGCCGCCCTGGGCGGACAGGACGGCGTCCACACCGACGATCACGTGACCACCGGCATCCGGGAGGCCACAGGCCACCTCTACCGGGAACGCACCGGCAGACACCCCTTCTTCGGGGACGACACCGACGATCAGGACGGACCCCGCTTCATCCCTGGGGCCCAAGCGCGATCAGCCGACCAGTACGAATCTCGCACAACCGCCGACACCCAAGCCGGCGCGGATGATCAGCACGCATCCCGGATCGCTGCCGAGGGCCAGGCCGTCGCAGACGATCAGCACGATATGCGCACCGATACCCAGGCCAGCCCAGACGCTGAGGCTGCCGGACACTCTGGCGACGGTGGCTCCGCTGACGCTGACCCGAGTCCTGCCGGCGCCGACCGGGGAGACCCGGACGGGGGAGGGGCCACCGCCAAGGGATGGCGTGCCACCGAGGAGACCGCGCCTGCCGAGCCTGCCAACCGGGGGGATGGTGGGTGGCACTCCGAGGTGCTCGCGGGGAGCAGCTGGTTCTCGGCCGAACCGTCGGACGACGGCGAGACCGGGAGGAAACGATCGAGCAGAGGGCGGCGGTCTGCCCGCTCCAACGGACGGGCCGGGCGAAATACCCGCGGGCGCGGCTGGCCATCCGAGGAGCCGGACGCCGAAGGCCCTGCCGAAAGCCGACAAGACAGTGAGCCCTCCACCACCGAAGCTGCGCAGCATGGCCACCACTTCGCCGGAGCGCCAGACGACGGCGGCGGTTTCGCCGGGGCCAGGTGGGATGACGCGAGCCCCGCCGGAGCGGCACGCGATGGCGCTGACGCCGCCGGATTGAAGCGTGACAGCGAGGACCACGCCGGACAAGACGGCGGCTTCGCTGGAAGCGCGCGAGGCGGTGACGGGTTTGCTGGGGCCTGGCCTGATGACGAGCGTCTTGGCGGAGCTGGGCGCAGTGGCGGGGGCTTTGCCGGGACGGGGCGTGGTGATGGGCGTTCTGGCAGATCCAGGCGGCGTGGCAAGGGCTTTACCGGGGCCGAGCGTGATGATGGGGGCGGGCAGGGTGATGGGAGCTCTGCCGGATCCGGGCGGAGAGGTGGAAGGTCTCGCGGATCTGGGCTGAGTGGTGAGGGCTTCGGCGGGGGCGGACAGGACGCTGATCCGGAGTCGGTGGCGCGGGCTATTTGTCTTCGTTTGCTCACCATGGCGCCCAAGACGCGGGCCCAGCTTGCCGAGGCGCTCCGGAAACGTGACGTGCCCGACGAAGCCGCCGAAGCGGTCCTCAGTCGCTTCTCCGAGCTGGGACTGATCAACGATGAGGCGTTCGCTGCGGCTTGGGTCGACTCGCGGCACCATGGCCGAGGGCTGGCCAAGCGTGCCTTGGCCGCTGAGCTACGTCATCGCGGTGTGGACACCGACACGGTCAAGGAGGCAGTCGAGCGGCTGGATCCCGACCAGGAGGCGGAGACGGCGCGGCGGCTGGTGGAGCGCAAGCTCGCGTCCACTCGGTCGCTCGACCCGCAGACCCGCACGCGGCGGCTGGCGGGCATGCTGGCACGCAAGGGGTACGCCTCAGGGCTGGCTTTCCGCGTCATCCGCGAGGCGCTTGAGCAGGAGGGGATCGAGATGGATGAGGACTTCCCGTAACATCTCCTGCTCCACGGCTCTCCCCGGGTTTTTCGGGTCCTCGGGCTTCTCCGGGGCCCGGGGTTCCGTGGGGTCCCCGAGTCCTGGGGCTCCCTGCTGCTTCCTGCGTTCTGCGGGTTCCCCGGCTTCACGGCTGCCTCGTTTTGAGTTCTCTGCGGCTTGCCTGGCGCGCTGCGGTTCCACGGCTCTCTCCGGGCTTCCGTGGGTGTGGCTGTCCTGGTTTGGGGTTCGTCTCGTTCTGGGGGTGGTCCGTTTGGGATCTTCGGGTCGCGGCTTTTGGTGGATTGCTCGGTCTGCATGTGCTCTTGCATCTGCATCTGCCAGTGCGGCAGTGATTGCGGGTGCATATGCGGGTGCGGGTGCTCTTGCATTCGCACATGGTTCCTTGCCCATGCGCGTCCCCTGTCTTGCCTGTAGGTGTCGGTAGAGATGCAGGCCCGTAAGACACGCTTGATGACGCGTTTGCTTGCTCGTGACCTGTTCGACGCATAACCTCGACGGCAGTGAGGAGTTACTCCGCGCAGCGCGGATTGCCATACCGGTGAACGACGGACGAACGAGGCTGGTTGATCTAGGCGGGCGAGGTGTCGGCTTTACGAGTCGACGCCCGGTCAGCCTTGGCTGTATATCGATCCAGACGCCGACCGGGCTATTCGTGGCGCGCTTGTGACCCCTCCCGTTTGTGGCCGCGTTATGAGGTGTTGACGACGCGAGGAGGGCGGGGCGCACATGGGGCCGCTTGTCGTAGTGCTGATGGTGGCGGTGCTCGTGCTCGCGTTCGGGATGATCGTCGCGCTTCTCGTCGTCATAAGGCGCACCTCGAGCAGTCTGCCACGCGCTTCCAAAACCGGTCCCGAGCAGCAGCAAGTCGTACACGAGGAGCTTGAGCAGGCCCGCGAGGAGGCGCAGGAGATCCGGCACAAGGCCGAGACCGACGCCCAGGAGATTCTGCGCAGGTCGGAGGCCGCGGCCGAGAGCGCGGCGCAGATGCGGCGGGAGGTCGAGGAGGAGGGCCGGATACTCAAGTCCGAGCTCAAGGAGCTGCGCGCCGACCTGGAGCGCCGGGAGTCCAGGCTGGCCGAGCGGGAGCAGCGGCTGGACGAGGAGGCCAGGCGGCAGTCCGAGCGCGACAGGAAGCTGGGCGAGACCGAGGTCGAGCTGGCCGACCGGCGCGAGGAACTGCTCCAGGTCGAGGGGGAACGGCGGGCCATCCTCGAACGGGTCTCCGGGCTGACCGGCGACCAGGCCAAGGCCGAGCTGGTCAAGGAGATCGAGAACCAGGCCAAGCGCGAGGCCGCGCTGATCGTCCGGGAGATCGAGGGCGATGCCCGCAAGGAGGGCGAGAAGCGGGCCACCAAGATCGTGACGCTGGCCGTGCAGCGGGTGGCGGCGGAGCAGACGGCGGAGTCGGTCGTCAGCGTGCTGCATCTGCCCGGAGACGAGATGAAGGGCCGGATCATCGGGCGCGAAGGGCGGAACATCCGGGCCTTCGAGTCCACGACCGGCGTGAATCTCATCATCGACGACACCCCTGAGGCTGTGCTGCTGTCGTGCTTTGATCCCGTGCGCCGGGAGACGGCTCGGCTGACGCTGGAGAAGCTCGTGCTGGACGGGCGCATCCACCCCCAGCGCATCGAGGAGGCGCACGATCGCAGCCGCCAGGAGGTGCAGGATCTGTGCGCGCGGGCCGGCGAGGACGCCCTGGTCGAGCTGGGGATCACCGACATGCATCCCGAGCTGACGCTGCTGCTCGGGCAGCTCAGGTATCGGACGTCGTACGGGCAGAACGTGCTCAAGCACCTGATCGAGTCCGCGCACATCGCCGGGATCATGGCCGCCGAGCTGAGGATGAACCAGGCGCTGATGAAGCGCTGCGCGCTCCTCCACGACATCGGCAAGGCGCTCACGCACGAGGTCGAGGGCAGCCACGCGCTGATCGGGGCGGAGATCGCCCGCAGGTACGGCGAGGAGGAGGACGTGGTGCACGCCATCGAGGCGCACCACAACGAGGTCGAGGTGCGCACCGTCGAAGCGGTTCTCACGCAGGCCGCCGACGCGATCAGCGGCAGCCGTCCCGGCGCGCGCCGCGAGTCCCTGGAGGCGTACGTCAAGCGGCTGGAGCGGCTGGAGGAGATCGCGCAGTCGTACGAGGGCGTGGAGAAGGTCTTCGCCATGCAGGCCGGGCGGGAGATCCGGGTCATGGTCAAGCCGGATGCGATCGATGACATCCAGGCGCAGGTGATCGCCCGTGACGTGGCCAAGCAGGTGGAGGAGGAGCTGACGTATCCGGGACAGATCCGCATCACCGTGGTGAGGGAGTCCCGGGCCACCGAGTTCGCGAGGTAGGTCTCGGCGCCGGTCTGGAACACCGCGGTGTGGGGGAACACCGCGATGGGTGTGGTGGGTTGGTCGGCGTTCGTGGGTGTGGCGGTGCTCGATCGTCCATGTGGGATGCCGGGTGTGGTGGTGTCCGGGAGGGTGAGGGGCCGGGGCCGGGTTCGCGCTGATCGGCCGGCGTTCGTGGAGGGCCGGCGGCCGTGGCGGGTCAGTGGGCGCGGGGGGGCGGCGTTCGGGGAGGGCCAGCGGGCGCAAAGGGGCCAATGAGCGTGGAGGGCCGGCGGGCGTGGCGGTGCCTGAGGGAGGCTGAGGCGCCGGGGCACGCCCGCCGGAGTCCACCCCCCGGACGAGCGTCAGGCAAGGCGGATGCGGGGGTCGAGGAGCCCGTACGCCACATCCACCAGCAAGTTCGCCACCACCACCGCGGTCGTCGCCAGCGTGACCACGCCCATGATCACGGGCAGGTCCCCGCTGACGAACGCCTGCACCACCGCCTGCCCCACGCCGCCCAGGCCGAAGACCGACTCCGTCACCACCACCCCGCCGATCAGCGTGCCCACGTCCACCCCGAGCTGCGTCACCACCGGCGTGAGCGCCGCCCGCAGGCCGTGCCGGTAGATCACGCGCCGCTCGGGCACTCCCTTGGCCCGGGCCGTGCGGATGTAGTCCTCGCCGAGCACGTCCAGCATGGAGCCGCGGGTGAGCCGGGCGTACGACGCCGCCTGGACCGTGGCCAGCGTGATCCACGGCAGGATCAGGTGGCGGGCCCATTCGGCGGGGTTCTGCGAGAACGGTACGTACGAGTCGGGTGGCAGGATGGGCACCCCAGCCATGGTGAGCTGGAAGAACAGGAAGTACAGCAGCAGCAGGCCCACCACGAAGGTCGGCATGGAGACCCCGGCCAGCGCCAGCAGCGTCAGGCCGCGATCCACCAGCGACCGGGCCCGGGTGGCGCTGAGCACCCCCGCGCCGACGCCGAGCGTGAACCACAGCACCGCGCCCCCCAGCACCAGCGAGAACGTCGGCGGGAAGTCGGCGGCCAGCAGCTTGCCGACCGATTCACCGGAGAAGTACGACTGGCCGAGGTCGCCGTGGAGCAGCCTGCCCAGATAGTCGAGATACTGGACGAGGGTGGGCCGGTCGAGGCCGAGGTTGTGGCGGATCAGCTCCACCTGCTCGGGAGTGGCCTGCCGCCCGGCCAGCGTCCTGGCGGGATCGCTCGGCGCGACGAAGAACAGCAGGAACGTCCCGAGGGTGACCAGCCAGAGCACGAGCAGGCCGAGCAGGGCCCGGCGCAACAGGAACGCGCGCAGCATCACGCCCCCTTACGAGTACGGCGGCGGCGGCTGAACAGGCGCTCCATCCGCGGATCGAGGGCGTCCCTGATCCCGTCGCCCACCAGGTTGAACGCGAGCGTGGTGACCAGCAGCGTGACGGCCGGGAACCCCAGGTACCAGTACGCCACCCGGTAGAACCCCTGCGCCTCGCTCAGCAGGTTCCCCCACGACGGGGTGGGCGGGACGATCCCCAGCCCCAGGTACGACAGCGTCGACTCGAACACGATGGCCGCCGGCACCAGCAGCGTGGTCAGCACGATGACGGGAGCGAGCAGGTTCGGCAGGATGTCCACGAACATGATCCGGAAGTCGCCCGCCCCCATGGACCGGGCCGCGTCGACGTACTCGCGCTCCTTCACCGACAACGTCTGCCCGCGCACCACGCGGGCGATGGCCGCCCACGAGTAGAAGGCGATCACCCCGATCGTGGCGGACAGCGAGGGCCCGGCGATGGACACCACCGCGATCGCGAAGATCAGGTACGGGAACGACAGCACCACGTCCATGAGCCGCGACAGCACGGTGTCCACGACGCCGCCGTAATATCCGGCCAGCAGCCCGACGACCACCCCGACCAACGCCGCCAGGCCGGTGGCGACCACGCCGACGAGCAGCGAGACCCGGGCCCCGTACAGGACCCTGATGAACAGGTCGCGCCCGAGCCGGTCGGTGCCGAACCAGAACTCCCCGTTCGGCGGCACGGGCAGCCCCTGGGCCGTGATGCCGGTGTCGCGGAACTGGTCGTCGGGGCCGTGGCCGTTCCAGGCGGCGATGAGCGGCGCGGCCAGCGCCAGCGCGCACAGGAGGATGACGACGAGGCCGGACACCATGGCGACCCGGTCGGTCCTGATCCGGCGCCAGGCGAGCTGCCAGGGCCCGCGCCCGGCTATTCCCTGGGAGGTGACGGCGCCGGGTCTGATCTCGGTCAGTGTCATACGACCACCTCAATGGGGAAGTGGCAGGCCGCCGACCCGTCAAGCTGGGGCTCCACGGACGAGCAGACCTCCTGGGCCCGCGGGCAGCGCGGATGGAACCGGCACCCGGACGGCGGATCGATCGGCGAGGGCACGTCCCCGGTCAGCACGATCCGCTGCCGCCGCTCCGCCTCGTCCGGGTCGGCCACCGCCGTGGCCGACAGCAGCGCGTTCGTGTACGGGTGCCGCGGCCGGTCGTACACCGGCTCCGCGTCCCCCACCTCGACCACCTTGCCCAGGTACATGACCGCGATCCGGTCGCTGATGTGCCGCACCACGGACAGGTCGTGGGCGATGAACAGGTACGTCAGCCCGAACTCGGCCTGCAGATCCTTCAGCAGGTTGAGGATCTGCGCCTGGATGGACACGTCGAGCGCCGACACCGGCTCGTCGCAGATGATCAGCCGGGGCCGCAGCGCGAGCGCCCTGGCCACCCCGATCCGCTGCCGCTGCCCGCCGGAGAACTCCGCCGGGAACCGGTTGTAGTGCTCCGGATTGAGCCCGACCCGCTCCATCAGCTCCTGCACGGTCCGGCGGAGCTGCTCGCCGCTCATGACCCGGTGGATCACGAGCGGGTCGGCGATGATCGAACCGACTCTCCGGCGCGGGTTCAGCGAGCCGTACGGGTCCTGGAAGATGACCTGGATGTCGCGGCGGTAGGGCCGCATGCGCTTCCTGGGCAGGTTCGTGATGTCCGCGCCGTCGAACCGCACGCTGCCGGAGGTGACCGGATGCAGCCCCGCGATGCAGCGCGCGAGCGTGGACTTGCCGCAGCCGGTCTCGCCGACCAGGCCCAGCGTCTCGCCGGGGGCGAGCGCGAAGCTGACCCCGTCGACCGCCTTGACCTGCCCGACCACGTGCTTGACCAGCGCGCCCGTGGTGATGGGGTAGTGCTTGACCAGGTTCGAGACTTCGAGCAGCATCACGACTCCTTCGCCTTGAGCCGCAGCGCGTCGGCCGCCGCGCCCAGCCCGACCGCCTCGTGCGGCAGCCAACAAGCTGAGGCGTGACTGCCTTCACCTGTGACCGTGGCCAGGGGCGGCCGCTCGGCCGAGCAGACCGGCATCGCGTACGGGCAGCGCGGGTGGAACGCGCACCCGGACGGCAGCGCGATCAGGCTCGGCGGCGAGCCGGGGATGGGCCGCAGCCGCCCGCCCCGGTCCCCGCTGCTGCCGGGGATCGACTCCAGCAGGCCCTTGGCGTACGGGTGGTGCGGCCGGTAGTAGAGCGTGCGCCGGTCGGCCCGCTCCACGGCGAGCCCGGCGTACATGACCAGCACCTCGTCGGCCATGCCCGCCACCACGCCGAGGTCGTGCGTGATGAGGATGAGCGCGATCCCGAACTCCGCCTGCACCCGCGTGATGAGCTCCAGGATCTGCGCCTGCACGGTCGCGTCGAGCGCCGTGGTCGGCTCGTCGGCCACGATCAGCTTCGGGTTGAGCGCGAGCGACATCGCGATCATCGCCCGCTGCCGCATGCCGCCGGAGAACTGGTGGGGGTAGTCGTCCACCCGGCGATCCGGCCGGGGGATGCCGACCAGGCCGAGCAGCTCGACCGCCCGCCTCCTGGCCTCGGCGCGCGAGGTGTCCGGCCGGTGCACCCTGATCAGCTCCTCGATCTGCCAGCCGACCTTGTAGAGCGGGTGCAGGCTGGTCAGCGGGTCCTGGAAGATCACGCTGATCTCGGCGCCGCGGATGTGGCGCAGCCGCTCGCCGTCGAGCTCGAGCAGGTCGACGCCGTCGAACACGGCGCTGCCCGAGATGTCGGCCCCGGGGGTGAGCCCCAGGATGGCCTGGGTGCTCACCGTCTTGCCGCTGCCGGACTCGCCGACGATCGCCAGCGTGCGGCCGCGTTCGATGCGGAACGACAGCCCCCGCACGGCCTGCACCACGCCGTCGGACGTGGGGAAGGCCACGCGGAGGTCAGTCACCTCGAGCAGGCTCATCACGGGTTGTTGGGGTCGAGCCAGAGGTTGGTGAAGTCGTAGAGCTGGAACGCCGGCAGGTACAGGGCGTTCTGCACGCGCTTGCTCTTGTAGATCGGCGTGTTCTGGTTGTTGAGCGGCACGATCACCGCGTCGCCCATCACCGTCGTGTCGACCTGGTGCCACAGCGCGGCCGACTTCGTCTGGTCCTGCTCGGCCAGCGCCTGCTTGATCAGCGAGTCCACCTTGGGGTTGCTGTAGCAGCCGTAGTTGCTGGTGCCGGGGTTGCAGTTGGTCTCGAACAGCGGCTGGACGACCGCGCGGCCGTTGTTGCCGTACCAGTCGGGGACCCAGCCGGGCGCCGAGATGTCCCACTTGCTGGCCTTGGCGATGGACGTGTTCTGCAGGAAGGCGCCGTAGTAGTCGCCCTGCCGGACCGGCAGCCCCTTCACCGTGATCCCGCACTTCTGCAGGTCCGCCGAGTACGACTGGAAGTTGGCCGGGTGGTTGCCCGCGTTGCGGAAGGCGCCGATGAGGGTCAGCCCGTTCGGGTAGCCGGCCTCGGTGAGCAGCTGCTTGCACTTGGCCGGGTCGCCCGCGTCACCCGGGCTCGGGTACGGGTTGTACTCCTGGTATCCGATGTTGCCCGGCGGGATCGCGGTGTGCAGCGGCGTGGCCACGTCCGCGCCGCCGTAGACCTTGGCGATGGCGACCTTGCTGACCGCGTACTCGATGGCCTGGCGGACCTTGAGCTTGCCCATGGCGCCGCCGGCGTTCTTGCTCTGCAGGTTGAAGACGATGTACGGGTTGCTCACCGCGCCCGGGAAGATCGTGAAGTTGGCGTCGCCGGAGCTCTTGAGCCGCGGGATCTGCGCGGTCGGCACCGGCAGGTCCCACGACAGGTCGGCGCTGCCGGCCTCGAGTTGCTGCTGCACCGCGTCCGGCTCGTTGACGCCCATCTTGACCTCGATGGCGTTCACGTACTGGTGCCTGATCGGGTCCGAATCCTGCTTCCAGGCCGGGTTCCGCTCCAGCCTGATCGACTTGGTGGCCACGTACTGGGTGATCCGGTACGGGCCGTCGGAGATCGTGTGCTGGCGGAACGTGGCGTCGTCCGGCACGTACTGGTCGTACTCCTTGGGCGCGGCCACGGAGAAGTTCAGCGACAGGATGTTGAGGAAGTCGCTGGCGGCCTGGGTCAGCGTGAACACCAGCGTCTTGTCGTCCTTGGCCTGGACGCCCGCGATCTCGTGGGAGTTCTGGAAGTCGGCCAGCGCCGCGGCGGTGGGCTTGGCCTTGGTGAACGCCTTGGCGTACGCGTCGCAGTACGCCTTCATGCCCTTGATCGTGCTCGTGTAGTAGCCGGGCGCGCCGGAGCCCGCCACCGGGTTGCAGATGCGCTTGAAGCCGCGCACGAAGTCGCCCGCCGTCACGTCGCGCGGCGGCTGCGTGTCCCACTGCACGCCGTCACGGAGCTTGATCGTGTACGTGAGCCCGTCGCCGCTCAGCCCGCCGTTGCCCGTCGTGGGCAGCTCGGAGGCGACGTCGGGGACGAGCGCGAAGCCCTTGGTGGTGTCGGACCCCTTCGCCACCCCGTTGAGCGCGAAGAGCCCGCGGGCGTACGTGCGCAGGATTCCGTTGGTGACCGTGTAGTACGAGCTCGTGGGGTCGAGGTGATCGACGTCCCCGCCGCCCACGAGCCTGAGCGTGCCTCCGGAAACCGGCTGGCCGGGGGCGGAGGAGGTGGGCGGGGCGGAATTCCTGGCTCCGGTGTCTGTCTGGCAGGCGGTGGCGAACAAAGTTGCGAAGACCGCCACGGCAATGCTGAAATGGCGCATGCTGGCCATCTGGCCTCCCTCGTGCCGAGATGCGGGGCGTGCATGGCTGGCCGTGTGGGGCGTGCGCCGTGGCCGCGGAGCACGTCCCACTTTGCATGGTCACGCCGAAGGAAGCGCAGGAGAAAAGCCGGTTATACAACCGATGATGATTAGCGACTGGTAAGTAATACTGATTTGGTGCGAATTCTGTTAAAGAATTACGACATTAGCTAAAAAGCTGCTGGTAGAAGGCCAACTCGGCGGCCAGCGCGGTCACCCGCGTCTCCGTGCGGCGGAAGCCGTGCGACTCGCCCTCGAACGCCAGATACGTGCACGGCACGCCCCGCTCCGACAGCGCGTCGGCGAACGCCGTCGACTGCTCGGGCGGCACCACGGGATCGTCGAGCCCCTGCAGGAGCAGCATGGGGCAGCTCACCCCGTTCACGAGGGCGAGCGGCTCCCTGGAGGCGTACACCTGCGGGTCCTCCGGCCCCACCAGCCACTCCACGTATCGCGACTCGAAGTCGTGGGTGTGCGCCGCGAGGGGCGCGAGCGCGCTGACGCCGAAGTACGACACCCCGCCGGCGAACACGTCGGACCGGCAGCAGGCCGCCATCACGGTCCACCCGCCCGCGCTGCCGCCACGCACCGCGATCCTGCGGGGGTCGGCGAGCCCCTCCGCGGCCAGCCACCGGGCGGCGGCGATCGTGTCGGCCACGTCCACCAGCCCCCACTGCCCCTTCAGCCGCTCGCGGTAGGCCCTGCCGTAGCCGGTCGAGCCGCCGTAGTTGACGTCGAGCACGCCGATGCCGCGCGAGGTCAGGAACGCCTTCTCCAGATCGAGCGCGGTGTCGGCGTGCGCGGTCGGCCCGCCGTGCACGAAGATCACGTAGGGTGGCGTCCCCTCGGTCGCCGGACCGTACGGCGGGTAGAGGAAGGCGGGCGCGGGCGACTCGACCGCGCGGGGAACGGGCAGGAGGGCCCGGTCGGGCAGCCGCGAGAGGTCGCTCTTGAGCGGGCCGGCCGCGCCGGAGGCGACGTCCACGCTGACGACCGACCGGGGGAGCGTGGGGGCGTACCCGATGCCCACCACGGACGTGCCCTCGGCGGCCAGCGCCGCGTCCCATCCGTCGTAGGGCACCTCGAGGTCGGTGAGCGTGCCCGAGCCGGGGTCCAGCACGCCCAGCCGCAGGTCGCCGCGGCCGTGCAGGACCGCGAGGCGGCCGTCGCCGAGCACGGTGTACGGTTGCCCGCCCAGCCGCCACGGCGGGAGCGTGAACTCCTCCTCGGCGGAGTGGAGCGCCCGGAGCCCGTCGCCGCGCAGGCCGACCTCGTAGAGGTTCCACCAGCCGGAGCAGTCGGAGACCAGGTAGAGGCTGGAGTCGTCCTTCCAGGCCGGGGCCAGCACCGACTCGGCCGGGCCGCCCTTCACCGTCCAGGCGCCGCCGCCCGACAGCCGGGTGACGCGCAGCTCGGTGCCGTCCCAGGGCATGCGCGGGTGGTTCCAGCAGACGTAGGCCAGGTGCCGCCCGTCGGGGGAGAGGGCGGGAGAGGCGTAGAAGTCGCAGCCGGTGGCCCATTCGTGTATCTCGCCGCCGTCCAGCGAGATCGACACGATCGCCCGGGTGACCTTGCCGTCTTCGGTGTGGCGCTCGCGGACGCACCAGACCTGGCCATCGCGCACCAGCGGGTCCGCGTAGCGGCATCCCTCGTCCGTGATGGGTTTCGGGTCGCCGTAATCGCCCAGAATGTACAGGCGTTGGTCTTTGAAGTTGGCGAAGACCACTTCGCCCCCGGTTGTGATGGCGTACGGTCTGCCGCCGTACTCGTGGACCCTGGTGTGCGCGCTCCACGGTGCCCGCAGCAGGTCACGCTGGGTGCCGTCGGCGGCGCGGCACACGATCGTGGTGCGCCCGCCTTCGTCCGGACGGTCCTCGGTCCACCAGATCCGGCCGTCCTGGGCCGTGGGCCAGCCGGGGCGCACGCCGGAGGCGGCCACGTCTCTGGTCGAGATGGGGGAGGGCCAGAAAGGCATACCCGCATCCTGCCGGAAGATCGGCAAGCGCGTGGGGCGGTCCCCACAGTTCAGGGGCACCCCGCGGGCGCCGGGAGGGACGACGGCAGCTTGAGCCCCGTCTTGCCGAACCACCTGCGCAGCAGCCGCGTGGCCGTGCCGTCGTGCCACATCGCGGCGACCGCCTGGTCGACGGCCTCGCAGGTGGCGGTGTCGCCCTTCTTGATGCCGACTCCCCAGTACTCGTTGCTGACGGGGTCGTTCAGCAGCCGGAAGCGGCCCGGCTCCTGCTCGGCGAACCCCGCCAGGACCAGGTTCTCGGTGCTGACCGCGTCGAGCTCGCCGGCGGCGAGCTTGCGTACGCAGTCGGAGTAGTTGGCCGCGGGCACCAGCCGCATGGGCAGGCTCAGCTTGCCGTTGGGCGGGGGATCGACGATCCGCCGGTACGCGTTCGAGCCCTCCGCCAGGCAGAGCCGCTTGCCCCGCAGGTCGGTCACCTTCTTGATGCTGGTGTCGCTCGCGCGGACCATCGTGTCCTGCGGGGTGACGATGTAGGGCCCGCCGAAGGTCACCTTGGGCCGGCGCGACGGGATGACGCTGTAGGTGGCGACGATGAGGTCCACGCTGCCGTTGTGGAGCAGCACCTCACGGGCGGACGAGGGCGACTCGCGCCAGGTGATCTGCACGTGCCGGCCGCGGGCGAGGTACCTGACGACGTACTTGGCCACGTCCACGTCGAAGCCCTCGGGAGGGCCGTCGCTGGTCTTCAGGCCCAGGCTCGGCTGGTCCCACTTGGTGCCGACGACGACCCTGCCGGCGTTCCTGATCTTGTCCACGACGCTGGTGTAGGAGCCCGAGCCTCCGCACGCGGCGGCCAATGCCACCACGGCCGCCCCCGCGAGCGCCACCCCACGCATGGAGACAGTCTGGTGGGTGGGCAAACCGGACGGGCCGGACTTGGGGCGGTTTCAACGGAGAAATGGGGCCTTCTTGGAGATTTGCGGAGGTACGGGCGCCATTGCGCCCGTACCTCCGATCACTCCACGGAACGGTCGGGACCCAGCCCGGCGTCGTCGGTGCCCTCACCCGCGCCCACGCTGACCTCGGCCGAGCCGGGCGCCGCGACCGGGGCGGCGGCCGTCTTGCGGCTGCGCCTGCTGCGCCGCTCCAGCCACGTGGCCAGGAAGCTCAGCGCCATGTTGAGCGCCACGTAGATGATCCCGATGACGATCGCCGCCGGGATGAGCGAGCCGAAGAACCGGGCCGGCAGGATCTTGAAGCCGGTGTTGAGCAGGTCGACGTAGGCGATGATGTAGCCGAGCGCGGTGTCCTTCAGCAGCACCACGAGCTGGCTGACGATCGCCGGCATCATCGCCGTGACGGCCTGCGGCAGCAGCACCAGGCGCATGACCTGGTTCTTGCGCATGCCCACCGCGAACGCCGCCTCCGACTGGCCGCGCGGCACCGCGTGCACGCCCGCCCTGACCACCTCGGCCAGCACCGAGCCGTTGTAGAGCATCAGGCCGATCACGACCGCGATGAAGGTGTAGTCGCCGCCCCCCGCCACCGCCGGTGCGAGGTAGAAGATGAAGAAGATCAGCAGCAGCAGCGGGATGGCCCTGAAGACCTCGACCACCACGCCCGCGGGGACGCGGATCCAGGCGTGGTCGGAGAGCCGGGCCAGGCCGAAGACCGCGCCGAACACCAGCGCGAGCACCGCGGCCACCACGGCGGCCTGCAGCGTCCCGAGCAGGCCGGGGAAGATGAAGACTTCCCACGTCTCCCACTGCAGGAACGGCTGCCAGATCTTGCCTTCCCACTGGCCCTTGGCGTCGAAGCCGCGGTAGACGCCGTACAGGGCGGCGGCCACGGCCACGACGCTGATCGCCGTGAGGAGGCCGTTGCGCACCCGAGCGCGCGGCCCGGGGGCGTCGAACAGGACTGTGGTGCTCATCGCGCCACCGCCAGACGCCTGGCCAGCCGGCCGGTGAGGAAGCCGATGGGCAGCGTCACGACCATGAAGGCGACCACGATGCCGAGGAAGATCGGGATCGATGCGCCGACCTGGTCGAAGGCTTCCTTCATCTTGCTCGCGGAGTCCATGGCGAACCCGCCGGCGGTCGCCACGGTCGTGTTCTTGACCATGGCGATCATCACGCTGCCGAGCGGGGCGATGACCGCGCGGAACGCCTGCGGGAGGATGATCATCCGCAGCGACTGCAAGAACGTCAGCCCGATCGCCCTGGCCGCCTCGGCCTGCCCGAGCGGCACCGTGTTGATGCCCGCGCGCAGCGCCTCGCAGACGAAGGCCGCGGTGTAGGCCGACAGGCCCATCGCGACGATCCAGAACGAGTTGGTGGTGGGCACGTCGGAGAAGACGAGCCCGAGCTGGTCGCTGAGGCCGAGCGCGGAGAAGGCCAGCACCAGCGTGAGGGGGGTGTTGCGCACTATGTTGACGTAGATCGTGCCGGCCGCGCGCAGCACCGGCGTGGGGGAAACTCTCATCGCCACCAGGACGGTGCCGAGAATGAGCGAGGCGATCGCGCCCACGATGGAGAGCTTGATGTTCTCCAGGAACCCCAGTGCGAGGTCGGGCGCGTACCTAATCAGATCTTCCATCGTGCTCCACCGCATAGGGGAGCGGCGGCCGGGTCACCGGCCGCCGCCTCTGGCATGATCAGCTGCAACCCTCGGCGGGCGGTGCCGCCTCCGACAACTTCAGGCCCTGAATGCCGCCGAACCACTTCTCCAGCAGCTGCTTCATGGTGCCGTTGTCCCAGAGCGCCTTCACGGCGGTGTTGACGGCCTCACACGTCTTGGTGTCGCCCTTCTTCAGGCCGACGCCGTACTTCTCGTCCGTGAAGCCCTGGCCGAGCACCTTGAAGTTGCCGCCGGCCTGCTTGGCGAAGCCCGCCAGGATCAGGTCGTCGGTGGTGACGGCGTCGAGGTTGCTGCCGGTCAGCTTCTGCACGCACTCGGAGTAGTTGGCCGCGTCGACGGTGGTGGCGTCGATGTCGAGCTTGCCGTCCGGGGGCGGGTCGGTGATCCGCTTGTACGAGTTGGAGCCGGCCGCCTTGCAGATCTTCTTGCCCTTGAGGTCCTGCGGCGCGTTGATCGCGGTGTCGTCCTTGCGGACCATCACGTCCTGGTGGGCGACGACGTAGGGGCCGCCGAAGGTGACCTTGCCCTTGCGCTCCTCGGTGATGGAGTACGTGGCGAAGATGATGTCGACCGTGCCGTTCTGGAGGAACGGCTCGCGGTTGGACGAGGCCGACTCCTTCCAGTCGATCTGCGGGTCCTTGCCGCCGTTGATCTGCTTCAGCACGGCCTTGGCCACGTCGACGTCGAAGCCCTCGGGCCCGTTGGCCGCCTTCAGGCCCAGGCTCGGCTGGTCCCACTTGGTGCCGACGACGATCGTGCCGCCGTCCTTGACCTTGTCCACCACGCTGGCGTAAGTCTTGCTCCCGCCGCCGCAAGCGGTCAGACCGGCGGCGAGTGCCGCAATTGAGAGCACTGCTCCCATGTGACGCATGTGCATGTATACCTGCCTCAATGATCAGTGCGTGAGGATCTTGGAAAGAAAGTCACGCGCCCGGTCGGTCTGCGCGTTGGTGAAGAACTCGTCGGGGGTGTTCTCCTCCACGATCTGGCCGTCGGCCATGAAAACCACCCTATTGGCGGCCCTCCGGGCGAAGCCCATCTCGTGGGTGACGACCATCATGGTCATCCCGTCGCGAGCCAGCCCGATCATGACATCGAGCACCTCCTGCACCATCTCGGGGTCCAGAGCGGAGGTCGGCTCGTCGAACAGGATCATCTTCGGCTCCATGGCCAGTGCCCTGGCGATGGCGACACGCTGCTGCTGCCCGCCGGAGAGCTGGGCCGGATACTTGTCCGCCTGCGCCGCGATGCCCACGCGCTCGAGCAGCTCCATCGCCCGCTTGTTGGCCGCGTCCTTCGAGACGCCGCGCACCTTGAGCGGGCCGAGCGTGACGTTGTCACGGATGGTCTTGTGAGCGAACAGGTTGAACGACTGGAAGACCATGCCGACTTCGGAGCGAAGCTTCGCCAGCCCCTTGCCCTCCTGGGGGAGCACCTGGCCGTCAAAGATGATCTGCCCCTCGCTGATCGTCTCCAGACGGTTGATCGTGCGGCAGAGCGTGGACTTGCCGCCGCCCGAGGGACCGATAACGACCAGCACCTCGCCGCGGGAGACGGTCAGGTTTATGTCCTTCAGGACGTGCAACGCCCCAAAGTGTTTGTTGACGTTCTCCAACCGTACGAGTGGAGCGTCGTTACCGTTCTCCGTCATGGGTCAAACCGTAAGGGTCTCCAGAACGCTGGTCACTAACCAAGCGGTACCGATCCGATCACATCATGCCATCAAGCTGGCCTTTTAGCGCAGCCGGGACTATGTGGAGCCGGACAGCGACTACCCTTGAACGTGCCATGACTGTGACCCAGGAGGGCGCCCGCACGTACGAAGTGCGCACATACGGGTGCCAGATGAACGTCCACGACTCCGAGCGGCTGTCCGGTCTGCTGGAGGACGCCGGCTACGTGCCCGCCCCCGAGGGCGAGACCGCCGACGTCGTCGTGTTCAACACGTGCGCCGTGCGGGAGAACGCCGACAACCGCCTCTACGGCAACCTCGGCCATCTCCGGCCCGCCAAGGTGAGCAACCCGCGCATGCAGATCGCGGTGGGCGGCTGCCTGGCGCAGAAGGACCAGGGCGAGATCGTCCGCAAGGCGCCGTGGGTCGACGTGGTCTTCGGCACCCACAACATCGGCTCGCTGCCGGTGCTGCTGGAGCGGGCCCGCATCGAGGGCGAGGCGCAGGTCGAGCTGAAGGAGTCGCTGGAGGTCTTCCCCTCCACGCTGCCCACCAAGCGCGAGTCCGCCTACGCCGCCTGGGTGTCCATCTCGGTCGGCTGCAACAACACGTGCACCTTCTGCATCGTGCCGGCGCTGCGCGGCAAGGAGAAGGACCGCCGCCCCGGCGACATCCTCGCCGAGGTCCAGACGCTGGTCGACCAGGGTGTGCTCGAGGTCACGCTGCTGGGCCAGAACGTCAACACCTACGGCGTCGAGTTCGGCGACCGCCTGGCCTTCGGCAAGCTCCTGCGCTCGTGCGGCACGATCGACGGCCTGGAGCGCGTGCGCTTCACCTCGCCCCACCCGGCGGCCTTCACCGACGACGTCATCGCCGCCATGGCCGAGACGCCCAATGTCATGCACCAGCTCCACATGCCCCTGCAGTCGGGCTCCTCGCGCCTCCTGCGCGCGATGCGCCGCTCCTACCGGGCGGAGCGCTACCTCGGCATCATCGAGCGGGTGCGCGCGGCCATGCCCGACGCGGCCATCTCGACCGACATCATCGTCGGCTTCCCGGGGGAGACCGAAGAGGACTTCCAGGGCACGCTCGACGTGGTCCGCGAGAGCCGCTTCGCCAACGCCTTCACCTTCCAGTACTCCATCCGCCCCGGCACCCCGGCGGCCACCATGCCAGACCAGGTGCCCAAGGAGGTCGTGCAGGAGCGCTACGAGCGGCTCGTGGCCCTGCAGGAGGAGATCTCCTGGGAGGAGAACAAGAAGCAGGTGGGGCGCACGCTGGAGGTGCTGGTCGCCGAGGGCGAGGGCCGCAAGGACGACGCCACCCGCCGCCTGTCGGGCCGCGCCGCCGACAACCGCCTGGTCCACTTCGCGGTCGGCGCCGAGACGCCGCGGCCCGGTGACATGGTCACGGTCGAGGTCACGTACGCGGCCCCGCACCACCTGGTGGCCGACGGTCCGGCGGCGACGGTCCGGCGCACGAGGGCCGGCGACGCCTGGGAGGCCCGCCAGGGCGGCGCGAAGCCCGCACCGGGGGTTCTGCTGGGCATGCCCACCATCGGCCGCCCGGCCCCTGCCCCCGCCGCCCCTTCCGGAGCCTGCTCGGCGCACTGAAGGCCCCCCTAGGCCCGGTCAGTGGGCGAGGCGGTTGAGGTAGGCGTAGCAGGGCTCGCGGCGGAAGTCGTGGAACGTGGCGCAGGGATCGGCCCCTCCCGAGATCGCCGGCGGCTGCTCCGCGCGCCGGTCCGGCTCCGGGGCGGAGCGCACCTCGGGCGGTGCCTGGGGCGTGGGTGAGCTCGCCGGTGGCGGCACGGCCACCTCGTTCCGGGGTGGCGCCGAGCGCTTCGGGGCCGTCCTCGCGGGCGGTGGCGTCGTGGCGACCGAGGCGGGCGGCCGGGTCGTGGGGGCGGGCCGGTCCGGGACCGGCGCCGGAGGGAGCGGCGGGTCGCCGTAGACCGAGGCCAGCGGGCCCGGGTCGAGGGACGGTACGGCGTAGAGCGAGGCCAGGGGGTCCGCCGTGACCGGCGCACCGGGTGAGGGAACGACCTGGACCCAGGAGAGCTCCTGGAACGATCCATGCGATTGATCCGGGCTCGCCTGATCCGGGCTTGCTGTCGCGGAAGGAGAATTCGATCTTGGGGTAAGCGGGCTTTTCTGATCGAATTCGGGTGGGCTTTGCGCGGGTGGTTCGGCGGAGTTGGTAAATGCCAGGAATATGCCCGCGATCGCGGTCGCGAGCACCCCGGCGACTCCGGCGACCGGTGCGAGGTGGGCACGGCGACCTGGGTAAACGGATCCACGGGGGGACATGTCGTGATTCCTTTGTGATTGGTGTGCGAGCATTCATCCGTTGCGGCTAGTGTGGTCCATCACCCGCGGAAGCCGGTTAGCTTTCGCCGATACGACCGCAGGGAGCTGTACCACCATGCGAGATCCGATCGAGCCGGATCATCACGAGATCCTGTCCGGGCCCGGGGACACCCGCTCGGCGGACAAACCCCCGAAGAGCACGAAGAAGACCATCGCCATCGCCGCTTCGGCGCTCGTCGCCGTGCTCGCGGCGGGCGGCGTCGGCTACATGCTGGCCGCGAACCCCGCCGGCACCGTCCAGCCGGGCGGCGCCCGTCCCGCGCCTGCCCAGAGCACCGCGGGGAACGACGACCTCGGTGGCGACGACGACGCCACCATGGGCGACGTCACCACCGACGCCCCCGACGGCGCCCCCGACGATGGCAGCGTGGGCGACGCCGCCCCCGACCTGGGCACGGGCGACGAGCCCACTGGCAGCGACGGCGGCACGGACTCCTCCACAGGCGGCAAGCGGCCCGCCACGACGTCCCCCGCCAAGCCGGGCCCCACCAAGCCGGGCCCCACCAAGTCGGCGCAGCCGTCGGACGGCGACAACCCAGCCGACGGTCCGGCGGGCGAGCTCAGCGGCCAGTGCTCCAAGAGCGGGTGCTGATCCGGCCTGGTCAAGTGGCTCGGCGTTTATCGGTGGCATTGGACCTACGGCGGGAGCCGCCCCGGTCCGTAGAGTCGCATCATGACGACTGACAGAGCCTCCGCCCTGCGCGCGCTGCACGTGCCGGGAGACCCCGTGATCCTGCCCAACGTCTGGGACGCCGCCTCCGCCCTGGCCGTGCGGGAGGCCGGGTTCCCCGCCGTGGCCACCAGCAGCGCCGCCGTCGCCCGGGTCCTGGGGTACGAGGACGGCGAGCGGACGCCGGTCGGCGAGATGATGGCGGCCGTCGCCCGCATCGCCAGGGTGGTGGACGCGCCCGTCACCGCCGACATCGAGCGCGGCTACGGGCTCAAGCCCGCCGAGCTGGTCGAACGCCTGCTCGCCACCGGAGCCGTGGGCTGCAACCTGGAGGACTCCGGCGCCGGCGGGCTGATCGATCCCGGCGAGCAGGCCGACTTCCTGGCCGAGGTCCGCGCCGCGGCGGGTCAGGCGCTGGTGATCAACGCGAGGGTCGACACCTACCTGCTCGGCCCGAAGACGCGCGAGGCGGCGCTGGAGCGCGGGCGGCGGTATCTGGCGGCGGGGGCCGACTGCGTCTACCCGATCGGGCTGGCCGACGAGGACGAGATCCGGGCACTGGTGAGCGAGCTGGGCGGGCCGGTGAACGTCTACGTCCGGCCCGGCGCCGCGGAGCCGGCCCGGCTGGCCGAACTCGGCGTGGCCCGGATCAGCTTCGGCAGCGGGCTGCACCAGGCCGTCCACGTCTACGCCCAGGGTCTGTTCGCGAAGGTCAGGGCAGGTCGTAGTCCGTACTGAGCGGGCCGCCGCGTACGCTTGCCCCGTGCTTGTCGCCGCGGCCGTCTGCCCGCCCACCCCGCTGATCACGCTCCAGCTCGACGAGCTCCGCTCGGCCTGTCACACGGCGATCGCCGCGCTCCATGACGCCCGTCCCGACGCGCTGATCGTGGTGGGCGGCGCGGACACCGCGGCCGCGTACGGAGGGCAGGCGGCGGGCACCCTCCGTCCGTGGGGGATCGACGTCACGGCCGGAGGCGCGGACCCCGTGCTCCCGCTGTCCCTGACCGTGGGCCGCTGGCTGCTGGGCGACCGTGCCCCAGACGGCTTCCGGTCCGTCGCGCTCGACGCGCCGAGCGCCGAATGCCTCCTGTCGGGCGAAAAACTAGGAAAAATCGCGGGAAAGGTGGCGTTGCTGGTCATGGCCGACGGCTCCGCCTGTCTCAGTCCGAGGGCTCCCGGCAAGTACGACGAGGCCGCGGGCCCGTACAACCACCTGATCGCGAACGCCGTCGCCCAGGCCGACTCCGGCGCCCTCGCCGCCCTCGACCCCGCGCAGGCGGACCGGCTGTGGGTCGGCGGGCGGGCCGCCCTGCAGGTGCTGGCCGGCGCGGCCGGCACGCAGAGGTACGAGGGCCGCCTGCTCATGGAGACGGCCCCGTACGGCGTGGGCTATGTCGCCGGCCTGTGGACCTGACGCTTCGGCACCGGGATCTTCATCAGGTCGCGGGCGAGCACGACCTCCCCGTCGAAGTGCCGGCGCACCTCCGCCACGAAGGCGGGCTCGTCGGCGAACCCGTAGCGCTCGGAGAAGTGCGTCAGCACCAGCCGCCGCACCCCCGCGTCCGCCGCCACCAGCCCCGCCTCGAACGCCGTCAGATGCCCGTACTCCTTGGCCAGCGCGCTCTCCGACGACAGGAACGTGCACTCGATCACCAGCAGGTCCACGCCCGAGGCCAGCTCGAACACGGTGTCGCAGAGCCGCGTGTCCATGACGAACGCCGCGCTCTGCCCCGGCCTTGGCACGCTGCACTGGTCGAGCGTCACCCCGCGCACGGAGCCGGTGCGCTGGAGCTCGCCGACCTCCGGGCCGCGGATGCCGTACGCGGCCAGCCGGTCGGGCAGCATCGTGCGGCCGGCCGGCTCCTGGACGCGGTAGCCGTACGACTCGACCGGGTGGGACAGGCGGCGCGCGGTCAGCGCGCCGACGGTGGCCAGGTCGCCGGAGAGCGGGTGCTCGGAGATCACCGAGGTGTCGGCGAAGGCGGCGGCGTGGCGGAGCCTTCGCCAGTACTCGGTGCCGGAGCCGGGGAAGACCGCGCGCACCGGATGCCTGACCCTGTCACGCGCGATGCGCTGCACGACCCCGGGCACGCCCAGGCAGTGGTCGCCGTGGAAGTGCGTGACGCAGATCCAGTGCACGTCGTTCGCGCTCACCCCGGCGTGCAGCATCTGCCGCTGCGTGCCCTCGCCTGGGTCGAAAAGGAAGCCTTGTCCATCCCAGCGCAGAAGGTAACCGTTGTGGTTACGGTGTCGGGTAGGAACCGCGCTGGAAGTGCCCAGCACCACCAACTCACGTGAGGACATGATGACCACAGTCGCGTTCGCCGAAGTGCCGACGCCGGTCGGGCCGTTCGTGCTGGCCGTCACCGAGGTCGGGCTCGTCGCGTCGGGCTGGAGGTCCCGGCCGCGGCTGGACGAGCGGCTCGCCCTGGCTGAAGTCCATGATTCGGATCGTACGGCCTTCGTGGTCTCCGAGCTGAATGCTTATTTCGCCGGTGAGCTGAAGACCTTCGAGACGCCGGTGGACTGGCGGCTGATGTCCGGCTCGCGGCTGCGGGTGCTCCAGACGCTGCACAAGGTCCCGTACGGCACCGCCGTCACGTACGGCGAACTGGCCACGCGCAGCGGCTCCAGCGTGCCCGCCCGCGGCATCGGCTCGATCATGGGCTCCAACCCCATCCCCATCATCGTGCCCTGCCACCGCGTGATCGCGGGCAACGGCCTGGGCGGGTTCAGCGGCGGCGAGGGCGTGGAGACCAAGCGCCGGCTGCTCACCCACGAGGGGTACCTGCAGCCGACACTCCTCGATCTCTAGCAAACTTGTTCTCGTGCGTCAGCAGCCAGTCATCGCCGTCGTGGGCCCCACGGCGGCCGGAAAGTCCGACCTCGCCGTGGACATCGCGCTCCGCCTCGGAGGCGAGTGCGTCAACGCCGACTCCATGCAGCTCTACCGCGGCATGGACATCGGCACGGCCAAGCTCACCCCCGCCGAGCAGCGCGGCGTCCCGCACCACCTGCTGGACGTCTGGGACGTCACGGTCACGGCCAGCGTGGCCGAATACCAGAAGCTGGCCAGGGAGGTCATCGACTCCGTCGCGGTGCCCGTGCTGGTCGGCGGCAGCGGCCTGTACGTGCGGGCGGCCATCGACGAGCTGGAGTTCCCCGGCACCGACCCGGAGATCAGGGCCAGGCTGGAGGGCGAGCTGGCCGAGCGCGGCCCCGCCCCGCTCTACGAGCGCCTGCGCGACCTCGACCCGGTGGCCGCGGCGGCGATCCTGCCGAGCAACGGCCGCCGCATCGTCCGCGCGCTGGAGGTGATCGAGCACTCCGGCCGCCCGTTCTCGGCCACCATGCCCGGCTACGACGCCGTCTACCCGAGCGTGCAGATCGGCCTCGAGGTGCCCAGGCCGGAGCTGGACGAGCGGATCGCGCTCAGGGTCGAGCGCATGTGGCGGGCGGGCCTGGTCGAGGAGGTGCGGGGGCTGCTCGGGCAGGGCCTGACCGAGGGCCGTACGGCGAGCCGTGCCCTCGGATACGCCCAGGTCATCCGCTTTCTGGAGGGGGAGTGGAGCGAGGAGCAGGCGATCGAGGAGACCGTCAGGACCACCAGGCGCTTCGCCCGCCGCCAGGAGTCGTGGTTCCGCCGCGATCCCCGGGTGCGCTGGCTGCCGTACGACGCGCCTGATCTGCTTGCGAGGTCCCTGGCGCTGATCTCCGCAAACCCGTTCGCATAAGCTTGCAAGATGCGGTTTCTTAAGGGGCACGGCACCGAGAACGACTTCGTCATCCTTCCCGACCCTGGCGGAGAGGCAGGCGTGACCGCCTCGCTCGTCGCCAAGATCTGCGACAGGAGAGCCGGCATTGGGGCTGACGGCGTGCTGGTGGTGACGCGCACCAAGGAGAGCAGTGAGGTGGCCGAGCACGCCGCCGTGGCCGAGTGGTTCATGGACTACCGCAACGCCGACGGCAGCGTGGCCGAGATGTGCGGCAACGGCGTGCGCGTGTTCGCCCGCTACCTGCTCGACGAGGGTCTGGAGAAGCCCGGCGAGTTCATGCTGGCCACCAGGGGCGGCGTACGCAGGGTCCGCGTCGAGCCCAACGGCGACATCACCGTCGACATGGGCAAGCCCGTCGTGCGCGGCGAGAGCTGGGCCACCGTCGGCGGCCAGGAATACACGGGGCTCCACGTTGACATGGGCAACCCCCACCTGGCCTGCGCCATCGGCGACCCCGTCGTCCAGCTCGACCTCCACTACCAGCCGGGCTTCGACCCCGGCGTCTTCCCCGCCGGGGTCAACATCGAGCTGTTCAACCCCGTCGGCATCAGCCGTGCGGTCATGCGCGTCCACGAGCGCGGCTGCGGCGAGACCCGCTCCTGCGGCACCGGCACGGTGGCCACGGCGGTCGCCGCCGCGGCCCTGTCGGGCGAGACCACCGGCACCTGGACGATCGAGGTGCCCGGCGGCACGCTGACCGTCGTCCTGGACGAGGAGACGAGCTACCTTTCCGGCCCCGCGGTCATCGTGGCCCGGGGCGAGCTGATGCTTGCAGAATAATGTTCTCTTGAGGGATGCTGGGTCCACTTCGCGAACTGAGAGGTGGACCATGGCTGACCCACGCACCACCGCGAGGCAGGTCAAAGCGGCGATCGGCCAGTACGGCGGCGGGTTCATGATCTCCAGAGAGGCCAAGGCCGTCTGCGAGGAGTACGGCCTCGGCGCCCGCGAGTTCTATTTCCGGGGCCGCTGCGGCGTGCTCGGCGAATGCGACGCCGACGTCGTCAATTCGGTCGTCGTTTTCTTCCCGCCGGACCACGTCGAGCAGAGCTGGAACGGCGGCCGCAAGCTCCCCGTCGACCAGGCCGTCGAGCTGTACGCCGAGGTCTGCGGGGCCTGGGGGCGGCGCAAACTTGGCGGCTACGAGGGCTGCGCGCGGCTCGCGGAGCTGCTCCAGCCGGTCGTCGATGCCGCCCCGTGCGCGGGCGTCCCGCTGTTCGCGGGCTGGCGGGCCGTGCCGCTGCCCGACGACCCGCCCGCGCGGGCCGTACAGCTCATGCACGTCGTACGCGAGCTGCGCGGCGGACTGCACGCCAACGCCGTGATCGCGGCCGGCCTGCACCCGCTGGAGGCCACGCTCGCGAGCGGCCACGACGCGACCCCGTTCGGGGCCACCACGGGAGAGATGATCGCCAAGTTCTTCCAGTGGCCGGAGCCGTACGCCACGCCGGGTCCGGAGATCGTGGCGCGCCGCGCCGCGGTGGAGGAGACGACGGACGACCTGATGGCATCGGCATTTTCGGTCCTTGACAGCAGCGAAACGGACGAGCTGATCGGCCTTCTGCGTTTTGGGGACGCTCGTTGACCTGGCAGACTGGCTCCCCATGGACGTGGACATCTGGGCCTGGGTCGGCGAAACCCAGCAGCAGCTTTCCGAGGCGGGCAACGTTGGCCTCGCCATGGCGCTGGGAGACCTCCCCGCACAGGCCTATGAGGGCCGATATCCGCAGCTCGACGTCATGGCCCCGGCCATCGCGCAGCAGGCCGAGGCCCTTGAGCTGCCCTGGCTCGAGTTCTACGCCCGCTACTGGCACCTGATCGGCCGCATCGGCGACCGGGCGCAGGGCGCGGTCGCCCTCGACGACGCGCAGCAGCTGCTGGCGTTCGCCCAGCGCGAAGACGTACGCGAGTGCCCGGCCGCCCCGGCGGCCGTCGAGGCCCTCGCCATCGCCTGGGCCAACACCGACGGCCCCGGCTACGCGAGCGAGCGCCTGGAGGCGCTGGGGGCGCACATCGAGGGCATGAGCCCGGAGAAGCCCGCCTTCACGGGCCTCGTCACCGAATACGTCGCCGCGCTCATCGACGCCGGCAAGGCGGGCGAGGCCGTGACCTACGCCGAGTCCGCCGTCGAGCGGCTGCGGGTCGCGGGCCGCGAGGCCAGCTGGGAGCTCGGCGCCGAGAGCGCCCGCGCGCTGCTCGCCGCGGGCCGCGCCGAGGACGCCCTCAACGCGCTGCAGGCCGGGGCCGAGTTCCAGGCCGACGACCCGGTGGCCAAGGAGCACCGCGACGGCGTGCGCCGGGCCCTGATCCTCGCCACGCTCGGCCGCACCGCCGAGGCCGTGGACGCGCTGCCCGACCTCGACGTGGTCGGCGAGCACCCGCGCGTGTTCGTGGAGTGGTCGCAGGCGGTCAGCAAGCTGGCCGGCTCGTCCCAGATCACCAACACCTGGCAGCTCGGCCGCGTGCTGCGCCAGTGGATCGACTACTTCGGCATGATGGGCGGCTACCGCGCCCGCGTCGAGCTCGCGCTGGTCGCCGGCGACCTGGCCATCGCCAGGCAGGGCGTGTGGCAGGCCAGGCTGCTGGCCGACCTGACCGAGTCCGCCGCCGCCGAGCTGCGCGAGACCGAGGGTGTCGCCGACCGGGTCGCCGCCCTGCGGGCCGCCGCCGACGCCACCTCCGAGCCCGAGGCCCCGGGCCCGCTCGACGAGCGCGTCGGCCTCTTCGACGCCGCCGACGGCTTCAACGCCGACCCGGAGCGGTGGGTCGGCTGGCTGGCGCCGCTGTCCGGCGAGGACCTGGAGGCCACCCGCCGCCACACCACCACGCTCGGCTTCCTCGGCTACCCCGCCACCGGCGCCGACATCTACTGGAAGATGCTGGTCGACACCGGCGACATCGCCGGCGCCGACTCCGACGACGTGGCCTACCTGACCACGCTGCTCGTCGAGGCCCGCCAGGACGAGCGGCTGGAGCAGATGGCCGCGATGCTGCCGCACGCCGCCCAGCACCTCACGCTGGCCCGGCTGCACAGCGCCCGCGAGCGCTGGGAGGAGACGGTCGAGGCCGCCGAGCACGCCGTCGCGGCCGGCGCCGGGATCGAGGCCCGCCGCCTGCTGTCCGGCGCCGCCCAGCAGCTCGACGCCAACTCCAGGGCCGCGGAGGTGCTGCTGGAGGTGATCGACGAGCTCGCCGACGAGGACGTCTGGCGCATGATCGTCATGGCCACCTCGGCGGAGGACTGGGACACCGTACGCAAGGGCGCGGCCAAGATCGGCATGCCGATCAAGTCCAAGGAGGGCCCGATCGAGGAGGAGATGGGCCTCATCCGGCTCATCCTCCCCGCGCCCGACGGAGGCCAGCGCCAGGTGCTGTCCATCCGCACCGGCCCCGCCACGGCCCGGCTCGCCCTGCCCCAGCCGCGCGGCATGGACTACAACGCCGGCGACCTGGTCGTCTTCGACCCGCAGCTCCTGGAGCCGGTGCCCGACGACCCGCAGGAGCAGCAGAACTTCGTGCCGCCGTTCGCCGCGGTGCGCATCCTGCGGCCCGGCGGCTACACCAGCTACTTCTTCGACGGCGCCGCGCCGAGCGAGGAGGACTGGGCGGAGTTCACCGAGGTCATGGCCGAGCGCGGCTGGCCCATGTGGGTCTACAGCGACGAGAACTACACCATCACCCACCCGAGCTCGGGTGAGGCGCTGCCCGGGGTGTTCGGCTGGGTCGCGGTCCCGCCGAACGTGTCGCCCTCCGAGGTCGACGCGCTGCTCGACGACGCCACGGAGCGGTGGGTGCACCCGCTGGCCTGGCTCGACCTGGCCCGCGAGATCGACGTCGAGGTCGAGCGGCACGAGCGGATCGTCAAGGAATACGGCCTCTGACGGCTGCGTCCCGGGCCCCGGAAGGGCATCACCCGCGCGTGGTGCCCTTCCCGGGAAGTGGCGCGTGTAGGTGAGCGGGAAGGCGGGATGTGACGTGCTGGAGCGGTTCGCGCTCGACGGCAAGGTGGCCATCGTCACCGGCGCGTCCTCGGGGCTGGGCGTCGCGTTCGCCCGCGGTCTCGCGGAGGCCGGCGCCGACGTCGTGATCGGGGCCCGGCGTGCCGATCGCCTGGAGGAGACGCAGCGGCTGGTCGAGGAGACCGGCCGCCGGTGCCTGGCCGTGCAGACGGACGTGGCGCGTCCGGAGGACTGCGACGCGCTGGTGGCCGCCGCCGTCGATGCCATGGGCGCCGTGGACGTGCTGATCAACAACGCCGGCATCGGCACCGCCGTGCCCGCGCTGCGGGAGACGCCCGAGGAGTTCCGGCAGGTCATCGACGTCAACCTGTTCGGCACGTACTGGATGGCCCAGGCGTGCGCACGCGTGATGCGGCCCGGCTCGTCGATCGTGAACATCGGCAGCATCCTCGGCGAGACCACGGCCGGGCTGCCCCAGGCCGCCTACAGCGCCTCGAAGGCGGCGATCATCGGCCTCACCCGGGACCTCGCGCAGCAGTGGACCGGCCGGCGCGGCATCCGGGTCAACTGCCTGGAGCCGGGGTTCTTCCACTCGGAGATGACCGAGCAGTTCAAGCCCGGCTACGTGGAGGCGGTCGTCGAGTCCAGGGTGGTGATGAAGCGGCCGGGCGATCCGGCGGAGCTGGTGGCCGCGGCGGTCTTCCTGGCCGGCGACGCGGCCTCGTACATCACCGGGGTGACGCTTCCGGTGGACGGCGGAGTGCTGCTCACCTGACGCGGGCGCCTACGAGCCGAAGCTGGTCACCGGCCGGCCGGCCGAGCACTCGATCTTGAGCTCGACCTCCGCCCCCTCCTCCGGCTCGAACTCCACCTTGGCCTTGCGGGCGGGCCCCGGCTCGACCTGGTCCACCGAGTAGTTCTGGGCCGGGCTCCACGAGCGCAGCGTGACCAGGTCGCCCTCGCACGAGGCGATCACGGTGCCGCCCGCGGTGCGGATCAGCTTGCCCTGGGCCGTCTGCTGCGGCGTCCCCGCCGTCGGGGTGGCGTCGCCGGCCGGGGTGCCGGTGGCGCGCTGGGTGGCGGTGTTCAGGGCGGCGCGGACCTCGGCCGGGCTGAGCACGTGGCCGGAGTCGCCGGTGAGGCCGGTGCCGAGCAGGGTGAGCACCGCCACGGCCGCGCCGGTCGCGGCGACGGCGGTGGCGGCCCAGGCCAGCACGAGTCTCTTCATGGTCGACAACCATCCCCCATGTACGGCTAACGCCAGGTTAAGGCGGTGCTAAGGCTGCTCGGGGCATCGTCATCGACCGTCTACGTTCTTGTATATGGCTGACATCCTGCTCATCGAGGACGACGTGGCGATCCGTACGGCGCTCAGCCGCGGCCTGCGCGAGCTCGGTCACGCCGTCTCCTCGTCCCCGACGGCGCTGGAGGGGCTGCGGCTGGCCGTGCAGGACCGTCCCGACCTGATCGTGCTCGACCTGGGCCTGCCGGATCTGGACGGGGTGGAGCTGCTGCGGATGTTGCGGGCGGTCAGCAGGGTGCCGGTCATCGTGGCGACCGCGCGTGACGGGGACGCCGAGATGGTGCCGGTGCTGGACGCGGGGGCCGACGACTACGTGGTCAAGCCGTACAGCGCGGCGCAGCTCGACGCGCGGGTGCGGGCCGTCCTGCGGCGGGCCGGGGGGTCGGCGCCGGAGCCGGCGCTGGCGGTGGGGGCGTTGCGGGTGGACCCGCGGGCCCGTACGGCCACGCTCGACGGGACGGCGCTGGATCTGACGCCGCGCGAGTTCGACGTGCTGCACTATCTGGCCGCGCGGCCCGGCGAGGTGGTGACGAAGCGGGAGCTGCTGACGGAGGTGTGGCAGCTGCCGTACGGGGGCGCGGACAAGACCGTGGACGTGCACCTGTCGTGGCTGCGCAGGAAGCTGGGCGAGACGGCCGCGGAGCCCCGCTACCTGCACACGGTGCGCGGGGTCGGCGTCAAGCTGGTCGAGCCGTCATGACGCAGATGACGGCGGCCGCGGGGACGTGGAGGGGGCGGGCGTGAGGCGGTGGCTGGCGTTGCTGGTGGCGGCCACGACGTCCCTCGTGCTGATCGCGTTGCTGGTGCCGATGGCGCTGCTCATCCGGGCCGTGGCCGAGAACGGCGCGATGGGCAGGGCGACCGCCGCAGCGGAGTCCGTGGCGGTCGCGGTGGGCACGCCCGACCTGGAGCTGGCGATGGCGCAGGTGCCGCGACCGGTGACGGTGTTCCTGCCGGGCGGGCGCTCGGTGGGCGTGGCGGCGGCCCGTACCGACGCGGTGCGCCTGGCCGCGACCGGGCGCAGCGTCACCGCCGTGGCCTCCGGCGGCAGGGAGGTGCTGGTCTCCGCGCAGTCGTCCGGGGGGACGGCGGTGATCAGGGTGTTCGTGCCGGACGCGGAGCTGACGAAGGGCGTGCGCGAGGCGTGGCTCGGGCTGCTCGTGCTGGGGATCGTCCTGGTGGTGCTGGGGATCGTGCTGGCGGACCGGCTGGCGCTGGCCGTCACCCGGCCGGTGGACGGGCTGGCCCGGGTCTCGCACCGGCTGGCCGGGGGCGACCTGACGGCTCGGGCGGAGCCGGGCGGGCCGCCCGAGGTGCGTTCGGTGGCGCTGGCGCTCAACCATCTGGCGGGGCGGATCGACGAGCTGCTGGTGGCGGAGCGGGAGTCGGTGGCCGACCTGTCGCACCGGTTGCGTACCCCTTTGACCGGCCTCAGGCTGGACGCCGAGTCGCTGCGGGACCCGGAGGAGGCGGCGCGGCTGCAGGCCCGCGTGGACGCCCTGGAACGGGCGGTGAGCGCCGTCATCACGGACGCGCGGCGCCGCTCGGCCGGGCGCGCGTCGTGCGACGCGGCGGCGGTCGTGGGGGAGCGGGTGCGGTTCTGGTCGGTGCTGGCGGAGGACCAGTGCCGCGAGGTGTCGATCTCGCTGCCCGACGGGCCGCTGCCCGTCGCGGTGAGCGCCGAGGAGCTCGCGGCCTGCGTGGACGCCCTGCTCGGCAATGTCTTCGCGCACACTCCGGAAGGGGCCTCCATGGCGGTACGGCTCACGCCGCACCCGTCGGGGGCCGTGCTGGCGGTCGAGGACTCGGGGCCGGGCTTCGACCCGGAGCTGCTGGAAAGGGGCAACAGCGGAGGCGGTTCGACCGGCCTCGGCCTCGACATCGCCCGCCGTACCGCCGAGTCCTCGGGCGGCCACCTGGCCGTCTCCACGCCAGAA
The DNA here is from genome assembly GCF_040610775.1 of Nonomuraea sp. NPDC003709. Classification (NCBI taxonomy): domain Bacteria; kingdom Bacillati; phylum Actinomycetota; class Actinomycetes; order Streptosporangiales; family Streptosporangiaceae; genus Nonomuraea; species Nonomuraea sp. NPDC003709. The sequence continues at coordinate 219,202 of NZ_JBEXMW010000016.1, forward strand.
GGGGGTGGCGCGCGGGTGGAGATGGTCTTAACCGGTGCTTAGCGCGCGATTATCGGCGATCGCGATTTCGTGGTGTCATGCAGATCACGAAGAAGTTCATCGTCGTCGGCGCCGGGATCGTCACGCTGGTCGCGGGCGGGGGCGTCGCCTTCGCCGCCACCACGTCCACGGCCGCCGCGCCCAAGGTCACGGCCGAGCAGGCCATGGAGATCGCGCACAAGGAGGTGGCCGGGGCCTGGGTCAGCGAGATCGACTACCAGCGCAGGGGTACGCGGCCCGACGCGTGGGAGGTCGAGCTGACCAAGGGCACGGAACGGCACGAACTGGACGTGGACGCGGCCACCGGCAAGGTCATCAAGCACCAGACGGACAGGGACGACGACCACGGCCACGACGACCACGACGACGACTAACGGCATCTCCCAACGGCCACCGGCCCACCGCGCGCGGCGGTGGGCCTTCCGGCCGTCAGCGGGTCATCTTCATGACGACCGGACGGTGGTCGGACAGGGTGCTCGACAGGACGGAGCCGCTCGTGGTGGTGACGCCCTTGGTGTAGATGTAGTCGATGCGGGCGTCCCCGTGGGTCGGCTGGTTGGCGTACCTGGCGCCGGTGTCCACCCAGCCCGCGCTCACGAACTTCTTCGACAGCGCGTCCGTGGGCGGCGCGTTGAAGTCGCCGGTGAGGATCAGCGGGGACCGGTTGGCGAGGTAATTACGCACCTTGTCCGCCTGGGCCTCGCGGCGGGCCACCGAGGTGGCCGACAGGCCGGGGGACAGGTGGGTGGTGAACACCGTGATCGTCGAGCCGCCGCCGAGGTCGAGCTTGGCTCCGGCCATGGAGCGGTTGACCGGGCAGGTCTCGAAGTCGCTGATCGGGATCGTCACGCGCTCGAGGATCTTGAACGAGGACAGGATCGCGTTGCCCGCCTTGCCGGGCTGCGGATCGTCGCAGGGGCCGGGGTTGTCGCCCGCGCCGAAGTGGGCGTTGGCCGTGATGTCCCAGCCGAGCTCGTCGGCTAACTGCTTGACCTGGTCGGCCTCCGGCTTGCGATGGATCTCCTGCACGGTCACGATGTTGGCGCCGCTGCCGCGGATCACTGCGGCGATGGCCTTCATGTCGGCGGTGTCGCCCGCGACGTTCCAGTCGAGGACCACGAGGTTCGTCGTGGCGTGCGCCGGGACGGGCAGGGCGGTGGAGGCGAGCACCGTGACCGCCGCGGCCATCATCACTTTGATCCGTTTTGTCGCATGCATGCCGTCGGATCTTACGGACCGCGTGACTGTTCGTATAGATCTTCAGCAGCTCGACAGGATGCTCTCCATGGCGTCCTTCTCCGCCGACGTCACCCAGACGGCGTACTTCGTCTTCACGTCGATCTGGCGGGCGATGTAGGTGCACCGGTACGACCTGACCGGCGGCAGCCAGGTGGCGGCGTCGGAGTCGCTCTTCTGGCCGTTGAGCGGGCCGTCGACGGCCATGAGGTTCAGCGGGTCGTTGGCGAACTCCTTGCGCTTGTCCGCCGCCCACTGCTGCGCGCCCTTCTGCCAGGCGTCCGACAGCGGGATCACGTGGTCGATCTGGACGGCGGTGCTGGTGTCCTGGCCGCGCTTGAAGTTGATCGTCTTGCCGCTGTACGGGTCGTGCAGCGTGCCGCTCAGCACGATGCAGTCGTGGGTCCCGGCCTTGAACTTCTCGTCCACCAGGTCCCGCTTGAGTATGTCGTTACGGGTGTCGCAGCCGTTGTGGTCCACGTCCGACCACGCCGGGCCGAACTTGTCCCGGTCGAACCCGGTCTTCGGAGCGCGGCCCTTGACGGTTAACTTGGCGAGCTTCTTGCGGGCGTCCGAGACGGACACCGAGTCGGACTTGCCCCCCTTGTCGGTGCCGGCCGAGGACTGCCCCTGCAGCCCGCCACAGCCCGCCAGCACCGCCACCGTGGCCGCACCGGCCATGAATGCCCGAACCCGCCGCCCCACGCCCACTCCCCAGACTTCGCCGAACCTTCGTAAAGTCTAGGTCAAGTGCCCATAAAAGGCCCTATCACGCGTCCAGGGTGCCACTTCACCGTTTTGCTGTGGATAGGGCCCTGTGCACCTCCGGGCAAGGCTGCCTTAGTCTGAACGTGGATCATGGCATGTCGGAAAGAGGGGACATGGCGCAGCGGCGCTTGCTGGAGGGACTCGGCGTCACCGTCGCCGAGGAGACCGCCTACCGCGCGCTGCTCAGGCACGGACCGGCGACGCTGAGCCAGCTCGCCGCCGAGACCGGCTCGTCCGCCGCGGCCATCCGCCGCATGCTGCCCAGGCTGGAGGACCTCGGCCTCATCTCCCGGGTGGCCGGCCGGCCGCTGCGGCTGATCGCCACTCCGCCGAACGTCGCCATCGACATCCTCGTCGCGCGCCGCCAGGAGGAGATCGCGCACAGCAGGGCCGCCGCCGCGCTGCTGGCCACCGAGGTCGCCGAGCGCAACGGGCCGCACCCGGAGGAGGTGCTGGAGGTGGTGAGCGGGCGCGACGCCGTGGCCCGCCGCTATCTCCAGCTGGAGCGCAACGCCACGCGGGAGATGCTCGTGCTGGTGCATCCGCCGTACGCGGTGGATGTCAGCGACGACCGGGAGAACCGCAGGCGGGCGGCCCGGCAGGGGGCGCCCATCCGCGGCATCTACGGTCCGCAGGCGTTCGAGCACCCCGGCATGCTGGCCCACACGCGGCGGGCCATCGCCGACGGCGAGCAGGCCAGGCTCGGGCAGGTGCCGGTCAAGCTGGCCATCGCCGACGCCCGCACGGCCATCCTGCCCCTGGTCTCCGACGAGGACCAGGCCGTGGAGAGCGCGCTCGTGGTGCACCCGTCCGCGCTGCTGGACGCGCTGGTGGGGCTGTTCGAGACGCTGTGGCGGGCCGCCGTGCCGCTCCGCCTGACCGCCGCGGACGGCCTGGAGCCCGAGGTGTGGCCGCGCACCCCCGACACGGAGGTGCTGGCGCTGCTGGCGGCCGGGATGAAGGACGACGCCATCGCCCGGCAGCTGGGGCTCAGCCCGCGTACGGTGCAGCGCCGGGTCCAGATGCTGTGCGAGCGCCTGGACGCCAGGACCCGCTTCCACGCGGGCTTCCTCGCCGCCCAGCACCGCCTGCTCGAATGATCTAGGCCTCCGCGCTCAGAGCTGTCTTCGTCAGCTCCGCCTGGCGCTGGATCTGCCCCAGGACGATGGGGTTCACCCCCTTGGCCTGGAACGTGGCGACCATCTGGTCCATCACCGCGTTCGCCCGGTCCAGGTCCCCCTGCCGGGCCTCGGCCCTGGCCAGGCGGCGCATCACCAGGTTCAGGGTGATGTTGTCGATGCTCGCGTCGCGGGCGACCTGGCTGAGGTGCTCGATGCCCTGCTTGGGATCCGGCGGCCGGACGCGCAGCCGCTTGCCCGCCGTCACCGCCTTGAACCCGCGCTCGGCGTTCAGCCCCTTGACCATGCGGGCGTAGACGGCCAGCGGGTGGGCGCCGTACCGGTCGATGACCTCGTCCAGGGCCTCGTTGCCCGAGCGCAGCGCGGGCGAGTCGGAGCCGAGCAGCGAGAACAGCTGCCCCTGCTCCTCGCCCAGCATCAGCTCGGCCACCTGGTGGTCGTCGCGGCTGACCGGGAAGCGCACCCTGACCAGGCACGCGGGGGAGACGATGCGGGAGCCGTCCGCGGCGATGTACTGGGCGCGCACGTGGTACTCGCCGGGCTGCTGGAAGTAGTGCCCGTCGCGGCCGTGCCCGATGTACGCGCTGCGGTACATGGCCGGGTTGCCCTCGTCCAGCCGGATCTCCGGCGAGGCGTCCACGCAGTGCCGCATCATCGGCCGGTACAGCACGGTCCTGCCGCCCGGCTGCGTGATCGACACCTGCGTGAACTCGGTGTCGGGGTGCAGATGGCCGTGCGTGACACGGGGGTCGCCGGCGCAGGACAGCTTGAACTCGACCACGACGGGCTCGCCCAGCTCGAACGACTCCTTGGCGCGCAGCTCCAGCCGCAGCCCGGAGCGGTCCTCGACGGGCTGCTCGAACGGCGCGATCTCGGCGGCGCCGGTGCCGAACGCGTTCGCGCCCATGGCCACGTCGCGGTAGAAGCCGTGGCGCAGGTGGATCAGCTCCGGGTCCGTGAAGTGGAACGGGAAGGCGGCCCAGTAGCCTGGCTCGCCGCCCGGGCGGTAGTTCTGCACGTAGTTCATCCACGACAGATCGCCGAAGCCGCCGTCGGGGCCCAGCGGCTGGGGCGGGGTGCCGAGGTTCTTCTGCCAGGAGTGCAGCAGGTTGAAGGCGTGCCCGAGCTCGTGCACGTATGTACGCAGCTGCGCCCGCTGCGCCTGCGGCGTGGTCCCCTTGATCACGTCGTAGAACACCGCGGACCCCTGCCGCTGGTGCGCGTCGTTGTAGTCGAACATGATCCCCCGGTAGCCGCCCACGTGCTTGCTGGCCACCAGCAGCCACACGCGCCAGGCCGGCGCGTCGCCGAACCCGCTGAACTGCTGCGTCATCGCGTGATGCAGCTCGGCGTCGTCCCACGCCAGGTCTGCGCCCGACCCGTCCACCGGGATCACCCCCGGCTGGGCGAAGGTCAGCTCGATGCCCGCCTCCGCGTACGCCGCCGGCACGCTCAGCTCCCTGGCCGGCGAGCCGCCCGGCCCCGGCAGCGTGCCGGTCCGGTACGACACGAACGGCACGGTCCCGATCACGGAGTCCTGCTCCAGCAGCACGCTGCGGAAGTACGGAGAGGCGAAGGCCACCTGGTACGTGCGCCCCGCGACCTCGGCCGTGCCCGACCCGTCGGCGATCGTGACGCTCACGTCCTTCACCGGAGTGTCGAACGTGAAGACCCCGCGCCCCTGGATCCGGGACTCCTGCACGGTGGGCGCGTTGACCACGAACGAGCCCGCGTAGGAGGTCGTCGCGCCCGCCACGGTGAACAGGTCGCCGCTCACCCGCCCGGTGGGCCTGGCCCCGTCGACGTCGATCCGGAGCGCCAGCTGCGAGTCGCCGTCCTGTCCCTGGTACAGCCCGCTGATCATGGGCGCTCCCTCGCTCGGGGCCTACACGAGGGAACACTTCACCGACCGCGGGTGCCTGTCAACGCGATCCGCGAACTTGGAGAGCTCCGAGCAACTCCTCCGACGCCTTGGTGATCGTCTCCACCGCCCGTTCGAACGCCTCGGCGTTGTGCGCGGCGGGCGCGCGGAAGCCGGAGATCTTCCTGACGTACTGCAACGCCGCCGCCCGCACGTCCTCCTCGGTGACGCTCTCGGTGAACGGGGGGCGCAGGGTTTTGATGCTTCTACACATGCCCTAACCGTAACTTCGTTCAGCGTGCGTCGACCGCCGGGCCGAGCTCGTTGCCGAAGTCGAGCGCGATCTTGCGCATGCCCTCGGCCAGGTCGTCGCGGTCGATCGCGTCGATCCGCTCGGCGGGCCCGGAGACCGACATCGCGGCCACCACCCGCTCGCCGTCCCACACGGGCACGGCCAGGCAGTGCACGCCGAGCTCCTCCTCGCCCAGGTCCATGGCGTGACCCTGCGCCCTGACGAGCTCGAGCTCGGCCAGCATGGCCGTCAGGTCGGTGATCGTGTTGGGGGTGCGGCGGGGCATGCCGGTGCGCTCGAAGACGGCCACCGCCTCGGCCGCGGGCCGCCCGGCCAGCAGCGCCTTGCCCACGGCCGTGCTGTGCGGCAGCACCCGCCGGCCCACCTCGGCGAACATCCGCAGCCTGCGCGGCGAGGGCACCTGCGCCACGTAGACGACGAAGTCGCCTTCGAGCACGGCCAGGTTGGCGGTCTCGCCGGACAGCTCGACCATCTTGGTCAGGTACGGCTGCGCCCACACGCCCACCATGCTCTCGGCGATGCCGCCCAGCCGCACGAGGCCGCCGCCCAGGGCGTACCTCTTGTCGGATTCCTGGCGCACGTAGCCGCGGGCGAGCAGGGTGCGCAGCAGCCGGTGGATGGTCCCGTACGGCAGGCCGGTCCTGGCGGCGATCTCCGACAGGCCCGCCTCACCCCCGTGCTCAGCCAGCGCCTCCAGCACGTCCAGCGCCCGCTCCACCGATTGCACGCTCATAGGGAGACCCCGCGCAGTGAGGCGTCGAGCACCTCGGCCGTGTGGGCCACCCTGATGTCCAAGCCGGCGCGCCGCATGGCCGCGGCGATCTGCATCGTGCAGCCGGGGTTGGCCGAGACCAGCAGCTCGGCGCCGGTCGTGGCGACCGCGCCGGCCTTCCTGTCACCGAGGTCGCGGGCGGCCTCCGGCTGGAAGATGTTGTACGTGCCCGCCGACCCGCAGCAGATGGCCGACTCGGGGATCTCGCGGACCACCAGATCGGGGATGCCGCTCAGCAGCTCGCGCGGCTGGGCGCGCACGCCCTGGGCGTGGGCCAGGTGGCAGGCGTCGTGGTAGGCGACGGTGAGCGGCAGCGGATGCCGCTTGGCCACGGGCCCCAGCTCGGCGAGGTACTCCGACAGATCGACCACCCTGAATCCCGGCTCGCGCCCGAGCAGCTCGCCGTACTCCTTCATCGACGAGCCGCAGCCGGCCGCGTTCACCACGACGGTGTCGACCCCGGCCCGCTCGAACGTCCTGACCGTGCGGTGCGCCAGCCGCCTGGCCTGGTCCTCGCGCCCGGAGTGCACGCTGAGCGCCCCGCAGCAGCCCTGACCGCGCGGGATGACCACGTCGCAGCCCTCCAGGGAGAGCACCCGGGCGGTGGCCGCGTTCACCTGGGGGAAGAACTCGCCCTGCACGCATCCGGTGAGCATGCCCACCACGGCCCGGCGCTCGCCCCTGGCCCTGACGACGCGCGGCATCCGCTGCCGGTGCTCGACGCGCGGCGCGAGCGCGGCCATGGCGCCGAGGCTCGGATTGGCCCTGGCGAGGAACGGCGCCATGCGCTCGGCCAGCCACATCCCCGGCCGCAGCAGCCGCAGCCTGCGCGGATAGGGGAACAGGCTGAACACGATCCCGCGCACGGCCCGCTCCTGCGGGTCCCGCACGTGGGTGCGCTCCACCTCGGCCCTGGTCTGCTCGATCAGGCGGTCGTACCGGACCCCGGACGGGCAGGCCGTGACGCACGCCATGCACCCCAGGCAGGCGTCGAAGTGCCCGGCCATCTCCGGGGTGACCGGGGTGCCCTCGACGTGCTGCTTCATCAGGTGGATGCGTCCGCGCGGCGAGTCCATCTCCTCGCCCCACAGCACGTACGTCGGGCACGTGGGGAGGCAGAACCCGCAGTGCACGCAGTCGTTGATCAGCTCCGGGTCCATGTCAAATGCCTCCCAAGAACCGGCCGGGAGACATCCTGCGCCCGGGGTCGAACCGTTCCTTGACCCGCCGCATCAACGGCAGCCCGCTCACCTGCCCCCACCTGTCGACGCCCTCGTACGGCGTGGCCAGCACGTTCAGCCGCCCGCCCAGCGCCTCGATCCGCCCGCGCAGCCGGGTGACGGCCGCCGCCAGCTCCTCCTCCGAGACCTCGCCCCAGAGCTCCAGGTACGCCCGCCCCGCCGCGGCCGACCCGCGGAAGGCGAACCCGGCCTCCCCGGCGGCGGCCAGCGCCCCGGCCGCGCGCGCGGGCGGGAAGCGGGTCTCCAGCAGCACGTCGTCCCTGAGGATCAGCCCCCACCACTCCGGCGCCTCGGCCGTGACCGTGCCCTCGCCCAGCACCTCGCGCAGCGCCAGCGCGCGCTGCTCGGCCGCCGAGCCCTCCACGAGCACCGCGACCGTCGCCTCCTTGCCGTCCGGGCAGTCGATCTCCACGGCGGACGGCTCGGCCTGGGAGGAGGTCAGGCGGAGCAGCACGTCGTCGGCAGGTTCGGTGGTCGCCACGAGCCAGCGCCGCTCCACGGGCAGCGGGTGCAGCCGGAACGTGGCCTCCGCGATCACGCCGAGCGTGCCTTGCGAGCCCGTGAAGAGCTTGCCGAGGTCGTAGCCCGCGACGTTCTTGACCACCCGGCCGCCGGACCTGGCGACGGTCCCGTCGGGCAGCACGACCGTGATGCCGATGAGCAGGTCGCGGGCGGTGCCGTACCGGAAGGCGCGCGGGCCCGCCGTCGCGGTGGCGAGCGTGCCGCCGACCGTGGTGTGCTCCCTGAACGGCGGGTCGAGCGCCAGCTCCTGGCCCTGCTCGGCGAGCGCGGCGGCCAGCGCGTCCATGGTCAGCCCGGCCTGCGCGCGCACGACGAGGTCGCCGGCGGCGTGCTCGATGAGGGAGTTCATGCAGCACAGGTCGATGAGCACGTCGCAGCGCTCGGGCGGGGCGCCCCAGTGCAGCTTCGTGCCGCCGCCCGCGGGCACCGCCGCCAGGTCCTGCTCGGCGCAGGCCCGCAGCACGGCCGAGATCTCCTCGACCGTCTCGGGCAGGGCGACCCAGCGGGGCAGCACGCCGTTGACGGCGTCGTCGGCGTCCGCCTGCCTGATGGTCACCCCCGTGTCGGCCAGCATCAGAACTGCTCCGCCTTCCCCGACTCCACCAGCGGATGCACGCCCTTGCGCACGCCCGGCACCTCGCCGCACAGGCGCGGGGTGGGGAACACCTTGCCCGGGTTCGACAGGCCGCGGGGGTCGAACGCGCACCGGACGAGTTGCATGGTGTCCAGGTCGTCCGCGCTGAACATCTTTGGCATATAGCGGGATTTATCCACCCCGACTCCGTGCTCGCCCGTGATCGAGCCGCCGTGCTCGATGCACAGGTCGAGGATCGCCCCGGAGACCACCTCGGCCCTTTCGCCGGCCCCCGGCTCCGCGTCGTCGAACAGCACGAGCGGGTGCAGGTTGCCGTCCCCCGCGTGGAAGACGTTCGCGACCCTGATGCCGTGCTCGTGCGAGAGCCGGTCGATGGCCGCCAGCACGCCGGGCAGGGACGTACGCGGCACCACGCCGTCCTGCACGATGTAGGCCGGGCTGATGCGCCCGACGGCGGCGAACGCCGACTTGCGGCCCTTCCAGATCGCCGCCCGCTCGTCCGGGCCGGCGGCCACCCGCAGCTCGAAGGCGCCCGAGCAGATCTCCGTGAGCCGGGCGAACTGCTCGTCCACCTCCGCCCGCGGGCCGTCCAGCTCCACGATCAGCACGGCGCCCGCGCCCTCGGGGTAGCGGCAGGCGACGGCAGCCTCGGCCGCCTCGATGGCCAGCGCGTCCATCATCTCGATCGCGGCGGGCACGATGCCCGCGCCGATGATCGCCGAGACGGCCTGGCCGCCCTGCTCGATGCTCTCGAACGCGGCCAGCACCGTGGTCACGGCCTCCGGCGCGCGGCTGAGGCGTACCGTGATCTTGGTGGCGATGCCCAGCGTGCCCTCGGAGCCGATGAACGCGCCCAGCAGGTCGTAGCCGGGGTCCATGCGGTCGAGCGTGACCAGGTCGCCGTCGGGGGTGACGATCTCGCAGGCCTCGACGTGGTTGACCGTGAAGCCGTACTTGAGGCAGTGGGCGCCGCCGGAGTTCTCGGCGACGTTGCCGCCGATGGAGCAGACCTGCTGGCTGGACGGATCGGGCGCGTAGTAGTAGCCCCGGTCGCGCACGGCCTCGGTGATGGCCAGGTTGGTGACGCCGGGCTCGACGACCGCCCGGCGGTTGTCCAGGTCGATCTCCAGGATCCCGCGCATCTTGGAGGTGACGATGAGCACGCCGTCCTCGCGGGGGAGCGCGCCCCCCGACAGGCCGGTGCCCGAGCCCCTGGCCACGAAGGGCACGCCGAAGTCGTTGCACACGCGTACCACGCGGGCGACCTGCTCGGCCGTGTCGGGCAGCACGACCACGCCGGGGGTCGCCCGGTGGTAGGTGAGGCCGTCGCACTCGTACGTGCGCAGGCGTACCGGATCGGTGATCACCGAGTCATGGGGCAGCAGCGAGCGCAGGGCCGCTGTCAGCGTTTCCAGCACCCGATCCCCCTCTTTTTCCTAGTTCTACGGCATTTGAGCATAGGCGGGAAGCGTCAGGAACTCGGCGAAGTCGTCGTCCAGCGCCACCTGCTTGAACAGCGCGGTCGCCTGACCGTACAGCTTGTCGTCGTGGCCGGGCTCCTCGGCGATCCTGGCGAGCTCCTCCGCGATGATCTGCTCGACCAGTTCCTTCGTTACCTGGGCGCCCGTGTCGGCGAGCGTGATGTCGTTGTGGATCCACTGCCAGATCTGCGAGCGCGAGATCTCGGCGGTGGCGGCGTCCTCCATGAGGTTGTGGATCGCCACCGCGCCCAGGCCGCCCATCCAGGCGGCGAGGTAGCGCAGCGCCACGTCCACGTTGTTGCGCAGCCCGGTCTCGGTGATCTCGCCCGGCGTCTCGGAGACGGCCAGCAGCTCGGCCGCGGTCACGCTGACGTCCTCGCGCAGCCGGTCGAGCTGGTTGGGCCGCGACCCCAGCACGCCGTCGAACACCTCACGGCACACCGGCACCAGGTCGGGGTGCGCCACCCACGAGCCGTCGAAGCCGTCGCCCGACTCGCGCGTCTTGTCCGCCCGCACCTTCTCCAGCGCCACGGCGTTCACCTCGGCGTCGCGCCGCGAGGGGATGAAGGCCGCCATCCCGCCGATGGCGTGCGCGCCGCGCTTGTGGCAGGTGCGCACCAGCAGCTCGGTGTACGCGCGCATGAACGGGGCCGTCATCGTGACCGCATTCCGCTCGGGCAGCAGGAACTCGCGGCCCCGGGTCCGGAACTTCTTGATCACGCTGAACAGGTAGTCCCAGCGGCCCGCGTTGAGGCCCGCCGAGTGGTCGCGGAGCTCGTACAGGATCTCCTCCATCTCGAACGCGGCCGGGTAGGTCTCGATGAGGACGGTCGCCCTGATCGTGCCGTGCGGGATGCCGAGGAGCTCCTGAGCCCTGGTGAACACGTCGTTCCAGAGCCGCGCCTCCAGATGGGACTCCATCTTGGGCAGGTAGAAGTACGGCCCCTTGCCCTTGTCGATCTGCCGCTGGGCGCAGTGGAAGAAGTAGAGCCCGAAGTCGAACAGCGAGCCCGAGACCGGCTGCCCGTCCACCTGGGCGTGCTTCTCGTCCAGGTGCCAGCCGCGCGGGCGCACGACGACCGTGGCCAGCTCGTCGTCGGGCCTGAGCGCGTACGACTTGCCGCCGGTCTCGAAGTCGATCGCGCGGTCGAGCGCGTCGCGCAGGTTGAGGTGGCCGCTCACGCAGTTCTCCCAGAGCGGCGAGTTGGCGTCCTCGAAGTCCGCCAGCCAGACCTTGGCGCCGGAGTTGAGCGCGTTGATGGTCATCTTCTTGTCGACCGGGCCGGTGATCTCCACCCGGCGGTCCTCCAGACCGGGCGCGGGCGGCGCGACCTGCCAGTCGGCCTCCCTGACCTGCTTCGTCTCCGGCAGGAAGTCGAGCAGGCCGCCCGCGGACAGCTCCGCCTGCCGCGCCTGACGGGCCTCCAGCAGCTCCAGCCGTCTGGCGCCGAACTCCCGCTGGAGAGTCGCCACGAAATCGAGCGCCTCAGGAGTGAGGATCTCGTCGAACCGGTCGAGCATCGGGCCGGTGATCTCCATGGGGTTCCTTTCCGCTTCGTGGAAAATGACTTCTGGATTGTGGAAGTGAAGTTACTCCCCTGGTAGTCCCGGGTCAAAGGTTGGGGTTCCTTCGGGGAGTCGTCGGGGGCATCCCCGATGTGGCCGGGGTTCTTCCCGGACAGGATTGGGGGCATGAAGACCATCGTGATCGCGGGCGGGCTGCTGGCCTCCGCGCTGATGTTGACGGGGTGCGGGATGGCGAGCATCGCCGGCCCGAGCAGCGAGGAGACCGCGTCGTACGAGGTGACGGACAAGGTCGCCAGGTTGCAGGTCAAGAGTGGCGCGGGCGATACCGAGGTGACCGAGACCGGCGGCAGCGCCGTACGCGTCACCGAGACGCTGCGCTGGCGCGGCGACGACAAGCCGAAGCCGGAGCACAGCGTCGAGGGCGACGCGCTGCGCGTCTCGTACGACTGCCCGTCGAGCCTGGGCAGCTGCAGCGTCGACTACAAGATCGAGATCCCCAAGGGGCTGACCGTCGACCTGGACAACGGCTCGGGCAACATCACGCTCAGGGGCCTGACCGGGGAGCTCGCCGTACACGTCGGCTCCGGCGACCTCGACGCCGCGGAGCTGGCGGGCAAGAAGGTCGTCGCGGACGCGGGGTCCGGGAACATCGAGCTCAAGTACACCGCCGTGCCCAGCAGCGCCGATCTGCAGGCCGGCTCGGGGGACATCGTGCTCCGCGTGCCCGACGGGGCCTACGACGTGAAGACCCAGGTGGGGTCCGGCGACGCGAACGTCTCGGTCAAGAAGGACAGCTCCTCTCCCCACAAGATCTCGCTCAAGGCCGGATCCGGCGACGTCACGGTGGCTGCCGGATAAGGGGGTGATTGTGGCGGGGGTGTCGTGCCACCATCGTGGGAAGACACCGAGGTGTCCAGACGTTCCCTAATAGAGATGACACGAATGCACGATTACACCGCGCTCGACCTCGACGAGTTCGAGACCGGCGACATGGACCTCGAGGAGCGCCAGGCGCTGCGCCGCGTGGCGGGCCTCTCCACCGAACTCCAGGATGTCTCCGAGGTCGAGTACCGGCAGCTGCGGCTGGAGCGGGTCGTCCTCGTCGGCGTCTGGACGTCAGGCACAGTGGACGACGCGGAAAACTCCCTGCTGGAGCTCAAGCTCCTGGCCGAGACGGCTGGGTCGCAGGTGCTCGACGGCCTCATCCAGCGCCGCCAGAAGCCGGATCCGGCCACCTACATCGGCTCGGGCAAGGCGCTCGAGCTGCGCGACGTGGTCGAGTCGACCGGCGCCGACACCGTGATCTGCGACGGCGAGCTGACCCCCGGCCAGCTCCGCCAGCTCGAGGAGACGGTCAAGGTCAAGGTCATCGACCGCACCGCGCTGATCCTCGACATCTTCGCCCAGCACGCCAAGAGCCGCGAGGGCAAGGCGCAGGTCGAGCTGGCACAGCTCCAATACCTGCTGCCCCGCCTGCGCGGCTGGGGTGGCAACCTGTCCAGGCAGGTCGGCGGTCGCGCCGCGGGCGGCGTCGGCATCGGCGGCCGTGGCCCCGGTGAGACCAAGATCGAGCTGGACCGGCGCCGCATCCGCGAGCGCATGGCCAAGCTGCGCCGCCAGATCAGCGGCATGTCCACCTCGCGCGACACCATGCGCTACCAGCGCCAGCGGCGCGAGGTCCCCGCCGTGGCCATCGCCGGCTACACCAACGCGGGCAAGTCCTCGCTGCTCAACCGCGTCACGGGAGCCGGGGTGCTGGTGGAGGACGCGCTGTTCGCCACCCTCGACCCGACCGTACGCCGGGCGCGCACGGCCGAAGGCCGGCTCTTCACGATCGCCGACACCGTGGGCTTCGTGCGGCACCTGCCGCACCAGCTCGTCGAGGCGTTCCGTTCGACGCTGGAGGAGGTCGCCGAGGCCGACCTGATCCTGCACGTGGTGGACGGCTCGCACCCCGACCCGGAGGGCCAGCTGGCCGCCGTGCGCGAGGTGCTCTCCGACATCGACGGCGCCTCCGAGATCCGCGAGATCGTCGTGATCAACAAGGCCGACGCGGCCGAGCAGGACGTGATCGACCGGATCATGCGGCGCGAGCGCGACTGCGTCGTGGTGTCGGCGCGGACCGGCCGTGGCATTCCCGAGCTGATGGCGGTCATCGAGCGGGAGCTGCCCCGGCTGGACCACGAGATCCAGCTGCTGGTGCCGTACAACAGGGGAGACCTGATCTCCCGGGCCCACAAGGAGGGCGAGGTGCTCTCCGTGGAGCACGTGGAGGACGGCACGATCCTGCACGCCCGGGTGCTGCCCAGCCTGTGGCAGGAGCTCGAGCGGGTCGGCAAGCCCGTGGAGCGGGTCTTCTAACCCTCCGGTCACCCCCCGGTTCCGTCGTTGCGGCCGGGCGACTCCCACACAAGCGGTACGGTGGGGTCGCCCGGCCGAGCACGTCCGGGCGGGACTGCCGTGACAGTCGGCGAACGATGACACCGGTCGGGCGCGACGGCGGCGTGTGGCAGGCTGGAACGTCGGCGGCGAACGTTACGTTGTGGGGTGGCCCTCGCCGCAAAGCACTCATGGCTACCCAAAAGCGGCAGTGGTCCCCGAACCCTGGGATTGCTAGAATCGGCCAGACCCCTTACGCGGTCGGGTTTCTAGGGTTGGGTCTAGGTTTCGGATGATGACTCTTGTGATCAAAGTCGTCAACGGGGGCCTTGGGGACGAGGTGGGGCTGGGTGACGGTTGGGATCAGTGGTCTTTCTTCCGAATAACCCTGTACAGCAAGCCCAGCTGTGAAATAACGTAACTGAACTGAAATCGCCGGATCATGACTCTGGCGATACGGTCACCGCACAACTCGATGCGGATGAGAGCAGGAGACCCCCCATGTCGTCCGGACCCGGAGCGGACTCAGTGGGCGCGGCACAGCCCCTGAGCTGTGCGCTGCGCCCATGCCGGTGCGCGGGCGGGGGCTCACGCAGGGCGGTGATGCGGTGACCGTTCGACTGCTGACCAACATCGGCCGCCTGTGGACCGGTAACGAGGTCCTCAGCAACGCCGCCATCCTCGTGCACAACGACCGCATCGCGTGGGTCGGGCGCGCGCCCGACCTCCCGCAGAGCGTCCCCGGAGTCGTCGACGACATCGTCGACGTCGACCACGTCGAAAACCTCGGCGGCGCGCTCGTCACGCCCGGTCTCATCGACGCCCACACCCACCCCGTCTACGCCGGCAACCGCTACGCCGAGCTGGCCATCCGCACCGGCGGCTCCAGCGCCGCCTCGATCACCGCGGCGGGCGGCGGCGTGGGCTCCACGGTCACCGTGACCCGCGGCACCGACCCGTGGACCCTGTGCAACGGCGTGCGCGAGCGGCTGCGGGGCTGGCTGCTCAGCGGCACCACCACGGTCGAGGCCAAGACCGGCTACCACCTCACCCGCGACGGCGAGCTGGCCGACGTGCGGCTCCTGCGCGAGCTGGAGAAGGAGCCGATGATGCCGCGGGTGCACGTCACCTTCCTGGCGGCGCACGTGGTGCCACCCGAATACTTCGGCCGTCAGCGCGAATACGTCGAGGCCGTGGGCGCCTGGTGCGCCGACGCCGCCGCGGCGGGCGCCGACAGCGTCGACGTCTACTGCGACGAGGGCCACTTCACCACCGAGGAGTCCCGCTGGGTGCTGGCCTCGGGGCGCAACGTCGGGCTCCTGCCGCGCATCCACGCCGGCATCTTCAGCCGCCGCGGCGCCGTCCAGCTGGCCGCCGAGCTCGGCTGCGCCTCCGCCGACGGGCTGCACCACATGTCGGACGAGGACATCGCGATCATGTCCCGCTACGGCGTGCCCGCCGTCGTCTGCCCGGCCACGGCCCTGCAGCGCGGCCACCTCCCGCCGGTCCGCCAGATGATCAAGCATGGCGTCCAGATCGCCCTCGGCAGCGACCACAACCCCGGCTTCTGCGGCATCACCTCGATGTCCCTGGTCATCGCCATGGCGGTGTCGGCGTTCGGGATGAGCGTCAACGACGCCCTGCGCGCGGCCACCCTCGGCGGCGCCACCGTCCTGGGCGCTCCCGACCGCGGCGTCCTGGCGCCGGGCCGGCTGGCCGACATCGTGCAGTGGGACGCCGACCACGAGGGCGCCTTCGCCTGGTCCTTCGGTCTCAAGCCGCGCCGCGTGTGGCGGGGTGGGACGCCGGTCCAGTAGTTACGCTCGGGGTTATGCCGCCCTCGGTCGCCGTGGTCACCGACTCGACCGCCTACCTGCCTGCCGTGCCGGGTGTCACGGTCGTCCCCGTCCAGGTGATCGCCGGCGGGGTCTCGTACGACGAGCCGCTGTTCAGCGGCGACCTCACCACCGCCACCACCTCCCGCCCCGCCCCGGAGAGCTTCGCCTCCTGCTACGCCTCCCTGGCGGCCGCGGGCGCGACAGGAATCATCTCGATCCACGTTTCCCGCGATATGTCCGGCATCGCCGATTCCGCCCAGACTGCCGCGTCCGATGCGCCCGTGCCCGTGGAAGTGATCGACAGCCGCTCGATCGCCATGGGCCTCGGCTACCCGGTCCTGGCCGCCGCCCGCGCCGCCGCTCGCGGAGCCGCCCTGGAGACGGTGACTTCGGCGGCCCGCCGCTGCATGGAGACCACGCGGACGTTCTTCTACGTGGACACCCTCGACGCCTTACGACGCAGCGGCCGCATCGGCACCGCCGCCTCCCTCGTCGGCTCGGCCCTCATGATCAAGCCACTGCTCCACATCGTGGACGGCCGCATCTCGCTCCTGGAAAAGGTCCGCACGTCCTCCCGCGCCATCGCCCGCCTGGAGGACCTCGCCGTCCACGCTGCGGGCGAAGGGCCTGTGGAGGTGGCCGTCCAGCACCTGGGGGCGAGCGACCGCGCCGAGGCTCTGGCAGAACGCCTGACGAAGCGGCTGGCCGGGCTGGTGGAGCTGCGGGTGGTGGAGGTGGGGGCGGTGATCGGCGTCCACGTGGGGCCCGGCATGCTGGGCCTCACGGTCACATCCGGCACCCCCTGACCCTTTGCCGAGGCCGCACGCACACCACCTTGCCTGAGGGACTGGTACCCCCGTTGCCCAGCAGGCCCCTCACCCCTTGAAGCCCAGCAGAACCCTCAGTCCTGCGCCATCCACCCAGACCTCTCCGGCCTGCATCCCTGAGCAGCGCCCTCGGCCTTCAGCGGCCCAGCAGCACCCTTGGCCTTCAGCGGCGCAGCAGCACCCTTGGCCTTCAGCGGCGCAGCAGCACCCTTGGCCTTCAGCGGCGCAGCAGCACCCTTGGCCTTCAGCGGCCCGGCAGCACCCTTGGCCTTCAGCGGCGCAGCAGCGCCCTCGGCCTTCAGCGGCGCAGCAGCCCCCTCAGCCATCAGATGCCCAGCAGGCCCCTTAACTCTCCGAGGCCCAGCAGGACCCTTACTCCGTGGCCCGGCATGGCTCCTCGGCCCTGACGACCAGCAGGCCCCTCGGCCTTCCGACGCCGAGCATGGCCCTCACCCTGCGACGCCCACCATGGCCCTCACCCCAGCAACGCCCGGCACCTTCAGCCCTGCGACGCCTTGAAAAGCCGTTCGGCCCTGAGGCGACCGAGCGTGCCCCTCCAGTCCGGCGACGCCCAGCACAACAACTTCCCAGCCCTGCGATGCCCAGCAGAGCCGTTCGGCCCTGAGGCGACCGAGCGTGCCCCTCCAGCCCGGCAACCCCCAGCACAACAACTTCCCAGCCCTGCGATGCCCAGCAGAGCCGTTCGGCCCTGAGGCGGCCGAGCGTGCCCCTCCAGCCCGGCAACCCCCAGTACAACAGCCCCCCAGCCCTGCGACGCTCAGCATGACCCTTCAGCCTCTTGCGCAGTCCTTCAGTCCCCCGCGCCCTGCCCGCATCCTCCTGAGCGCGATCCTCAACTTGCTTACGTGCACGCTCACCCTGATCATGTCGACCTGGTTGTCCACACCCCCTTCGCCCATCTCCCGCCTATCCCCAGAAGAACATAGGTCGTCTGTGGACGCTGGAAAGAGGCTGTTGCGGCCCTGATCAGGGGGTTGACGGCTATCTGACCTGCGGAAAGGCGGGAGAGGTGAAATCAGGGGGTCCCATAGAGTCTCACGGATGCTCACTGTCGCTGACTGTTCGCGGGCCACACACGGGCCAAGCTATTGAGGGCGTGTGCAGGGGTTATCCCGGCGACAAGGGTTCGCCTCCTAGCCTTCCCGTCTGTCGTCGCCCACCGCAAGGAAGCATGTCATGGCCCGGGGGGAAAGATGGAGCTCCCCACCGGAAGAACGATCTTTCCCCCCGGGCCATGACATGCTTGGCTTTGCCTGGGCGATGGCCGGCGGGGAGGCGGCCCTACAGCAACCACCTGCTACCAGCGCTAACCGATCATGGCCATCCCGGAGTCGGAGCCCCCGCCGGAGGCGGGTCCTTTTATGTTCTGCGCAGGGCTACGGCGAGCCCAGCGGGCCAGAGGCACGCAGTGTGGCGGCCAAGCCCGAGGGGGTTCCCAAAACGCTTTCTGGTTGCGTTTGTGGGCTTAGAGGGTGACGCCGACGCGGCGGGCGAGTCCTCGCAAGCCGGAGAGCTTGCTGTGAGGATCCCGGCGAAGTAGCTCGGTGATGACTTGGCGGCTACCAGAGCGCCGTACTTCGGAGGGCGCTATCTTCTCGGCGATGAGCAAGGCCCGGATGGCGCGGTCGGTCTTGCCCCAGAGGGCGTATGCCTCAGCTATGCCGGTGTAGTAGCTGCCTCGCCGCTCTAGTGTCGGGATTTGGTTGGGGATGACTGCCTTGGCGTGTTCGATGGCTGTGCCTGCGTCTCCCAGCACGATGGAGACGCCCATCTTGTAGATGGGTACGTGTCCGTAGCCCAGAGTGAGATTGGGGGCGTGATGGGCGGCCTCGTCGGCTTCGGTGAGCATGTTGAGCGCTGAGTGTCGGTCCTCAAGGCGAGCGGCGGCAATAGCGCCGGTAGAGAGCAGAGCACCGTAGGCCCCCCACGCGTGAGGTGTTGCGTCGGCGAGTTGGGGCCGGAGGGATTCTGCGGCTGAGATAGCGACGTCGCGAGCCTTGCGGTACTCGGCGGCGCGATGGAACAGGCTGATCAGGTCGCGCCGACATTCCCCTATGGCTTGGAGATCGGAGCTTGCTTGCGCGACTTCGACGCCTTTGTGGGCGGAGATCCAAGCGTAGGGCGAAGCACTGAGCTTGATCAGGGTGCGCGTGGTGAGGTGGTAGATGCGTGCGGCGGTGGCCATGTCGGCAGGGGTTGAGACGGCTGAGGCAACGGGGAGGAGCGCGGCGAGTTCGTCTGCCAGCGGTAGGTAGCGAGCAGCGGCGAAGTCGCGCTGAGCACGAATGAGTGAGCGGGAAAGCGACGCTGTGTGGGTAGCTGCCCTAGAAGTCGGCGTAGTCGGGATAAGAGCATCCCGAAGTCGTGCGACGGCGGCCGTGCTGGGTTCAGGCTGCCCCGCGAGGTCGTCGAACGCGCCTCCGGCCAAGAGCGCCGCACTGGTGATGAATTGACGGCGTTTCGTTGCCTCACCTCCCGAAGAACCCACGATAGTCCGGTTGGGTGCGTAGTCGCTATCCCATGCCCTGATGAGCCGTCCATTCGCGCCAAGAGCCTCATCGACAAGCTCGGCCAGTACCCGCTCGGGGTTGCGTTCTCCCCGCTCAACGCGGCTGAGGTAGCTCTTTGAAAAGAACGTCAGCTCGTGAAGCGTATTGAGCGATACCTTCTGACGCTCGCGACTCTTACGAAGCGCTTCGCCAAATCGCACGGTTGCCTCTATCCGTTGCCCGGTTGCCTGCATGAGGCAACCCCTCGGTGTGGCGATATCTATCCCACATCCTTGACCGCAGGCAGGCAAGGGAACGGCAAGAACAGCAGTCAATAGGACGGGAGCCGCAGGCGCTGACACGCCGTACGGCTCCCTTGATCAGGAATCGAGGTCCTGACCCATGGCACAGCATACGGCCAGTGCGGAAGCGCGAGACGGCAGCAAGGGCGGCCCAGCGGCGTTGGACGCCGATCTGCTCGGGCATCGGCGGGGGGCGTGGCCGGTGATTAATCCGAATGTGCCGAATGTGGCGCGTATGTACGACCGTTTCCTCGGCGGCAAGGACAATTACGAGGCGGACCGGGCGGCGGCTGCGGAGGCTTTGCGGCTGAATCCCGATGCGGCGCGGTGTGCGCGGGAGAACCGGGCGTTCCTGGGTCGGGCGGTGCGGTTCGTCGCTGAGTCGGGGGTGCGGCAGTTCCTGGATGTCGGGACGGGTTTCCCCTCGATGGGCAATGTGCATGAGGTAGCCCAGAGCGTCCATGGTGACGCGCGGACGGTGTACGTGGACTATGACCCGGTCGTGGTTCAGCACGGGCGGGCGATGCTGGCCACGGACGAACACACCGCGATGGTGGAGCAGGACCTACGCAAGCCGGGACGGATCCTTGAGCAGGCGGCCGATCTGCTGGACTTCGGTAGGCCGGTGTGCGTGCTGCTGGTGGCGTGTCTGCACTTCGTCACGGCGAGGGAAGACCCGTACCGGATCGTGAAACGGCTGATGCGATCCACAGCGCCGGGAAGCTACCTGGTCATCTCGCATGTGATCAAGACGCCTAAGACGATCGCGGCTGCTGCTGCCTACCGGGGCGCGTCTGCGCCGGTGGTGCTGCGCACGGAAACACAGATCGACCGGATGTTCACAGCGGCGGGCGTGGAACTGGTGGAGCCGGGGCTGGTGCGGGTGCCGTCATGGCGTCCAGACCTGGACCATGCGCTCGCTGAAGAGGACGCCGCGAGGGTGGACTTTCTGGGCGGGGTCGGGAGGAAGGCGTGAACGCGGGCGCGGGGGTGGTCAGCCCTGCGGAGAGCTTGGCTCGCAAGCTGGCTGAGGAGCTGGAGCGGTACGGGATCACGTCGCAGGTCTCCGAGTGTCAGGGGGTCGCGCTGGTGGGGATCTGGTCGGTCCGGCTCGCGGTCTGGTGCGAGTGGGGGTCGCAGGGCTGGCGGTTTCGCTGGTGCCTGAACGATACGAGTGCGCGCTGGACGTATACCTCGTGCCCCTGCTCGGCGATGGAGACGGCGGTGCGGCGGCTGGTGCACCGCTACCAGATGCGGCACATGCAGGTGTACGGGACGGACCCCTTCGCCACGGGTGATGTGCCGTCGTGAGCGGCCCCGGGAACGCGGCGGTGACAGGGTTTCGGTATCCATACGTGATCGGCTGGACGGGCGAGGCTGAGAGGCATCGCCTGATGTGGGTGCCTGGACCGCAGGGCGGGATGCGGTTGTGCTACGTCGATTCGCGGCCGGGTGATTACGAGCTGGGTGTGCTCCGTCTGCGGCAGAACGGCAGGCGGGCGGGGCGGCCGGACTTTACGACGGTGAACACGCGTCGGCAGTGGCGCTGCATGACCCGGGCGTGGTGTCAGGTGTGCGCGGGGTCGGCGGTGGACGCGGAGACGGGGCGGATCTGGTGGCTGTTGTCGTCGGATCAGGGTGAAGGCGGGGACGGCTACACCAATGCGCCTCCGACGTGCCGGGCGTGCATCCCTGAGGCGATCTCGCAGTGTTCGCATCTGCGCCGTCATGCGGCGGTGTTCACCGTGGCGGAGTGTGCTCCGTTCGGGGTTCGGGGGGACGTTTTCCTGCCGGGTCTACCGCCGCTGTTGCCGTGCGCCGTGAACCGGGTGGTGCGTTTCGATGACGCGGAGTTGCCGCACTGCGTGGCGCGGGAACTGCTGATGCGGGTGATCGACGTGCAAGCGGTAGACCTGGCGAAATTGGGAAGGAGCGGCACAGGGGATGGCTAGGGTCTATGGCGGCAAGAGTGCCGATCAGCGAGAGCGGGAGCGGCGGGAACGGCTGATCGCGGTTGCGTCCCGAGTGTTCTCGGAGCGGGGTTTCGCGAATACGGGCATTGACGTTCTCTGCTGGCGGGCGGAGATGTCGCTGCGCGTGTTCTATCGGCTGTTCCATGCGAAGGAAGAGGTGTTGGCGGCCGTGGTGAGCCGCTGCGTGGATGATGCGGTCACGGCGGTGATGAGGCGGCTTGAGACGGCTGATCAGGAGGCGTACGCGCAGGTGGAGGCGGCGGTGGCGGCGTATGTCGAGTACGTCACCAGCAACCGGCGCATTTACCGTCTGCTGCATGAGGAGATGCATCACCTGCGGGGACGGGAGGCATGGGGCGATCCACTGGTGATGGTGTTGGCGCGAACGCTGAAGGGCCGCCTTGATTGGCCGGAGATCGAGGTACGGCTGATGGCGGCGGCGTTGGCGGGGGTGACGGCCGCGCTGCTGGGCGAGTGGCACCGAGATGATGGTGTGAGCGCGAATCAGGTGAGGGAGACGGTGCTGTGGCTGTGCTCGGCGATCGCCTCCTCTGCTGAGCTGATCAGTGAGGTGGGGCGTTTGGAGCCCTCGGAGGGTCCGCCGTTCGCTGGGTGAGTGTGCATCGATCCGGCGAGAGGATCAGGTTCCTGTCCTGCGCTCCGACCCGGGGCGCTGGGTAGTCCCGGCCTTGACGCACACCGCGCCGGGCATGGGTCGTGGGCGCGGGCTTGCATGGGTCGCGCCGGGCGCGCGACGGCCGGTCGGGCGGGTCGGGGCGTCGGCGGGTGCCGGTGCGGTTCGATGGGCGCGGCGAGGGCGGGCCTGCCGGACGGCGAGGGCGAGCACGGCGCGCCAGCGCCGCGCGCAGTCCCGATGACGGTCCGGCCGGCGCGCCCCGATGCCGTGCTCATCCGGGCCGGTACCGGGGGCGGGCTACGTCTCCGGACCCCTCGGCGTGACTCCGTCTAGCGAGCGACTGATCGCTGGTATAGATGCAGGGTGGCTGTCCGCCTGGAGGGGGATGGCTGCTCACAGGGGCGTCTAGGGCTGAGTGGCCGCGTCGCTCGCCTTAGGCGCCCACACATCAAGATCAATCCCGCGGGACGGTGGCCCGCGTCCCGCCCGGCCCTGCCGGGCGGGCTTGATGTAGTAGGGAAGGTCATCACACAAGGCTCGGGACCGTAGCCGGTTTCAGAACGTCTGCCCTTCCGGCTGATTAGCTGGGCTGGTTGCGGGTGGCCAGCCAAGAGCTAAGGTCGCGCGCGATGGCATGGCGATCGGAGTGGGTCGAGAGCTCGGGCTCATCGCGCCCAAGGTCTCCGTATTCGACGAGATAGGTGTCTGGATCGACTAGAGACACCGAGGCGTACCAGATCGGGTCATCGTCATCCGGCGCGATGATGACGAAGGTGTTGTCGGTCTGGTTCAAATCGCCGATCAGGCTCGCCAACTCCTCCTGTGAGGGGTGTTCGATACAGTGACCATTCTCGGTGTCGGCGCAGTAATGCTGGGCGGACATCGCGTTCCTCTCGTGCGGGCCGGAGCTAATCCGCGGTTCCAATAGCGAGTCTCCAATGAGGTGGCCTTGACCGCTAAAGCCATTCGTTGATCGCTGCGATGTGAACGGTGGTCTCGTAACGGACGGCGAGCTTGTCACAGCGTGGTGCTACCGCACGATGACGCCCGAGTCCAGATCATCCCGGCCAAAGATCACAGCAAGATCAATTATGAAACAGGCTCCAGACAGCTCGGGGCCGTAGCACGCGCGCCGCATTGGCGGGTGCGGATATGCCATGCGGGTATGGCGTTGAACTATTAGAACGCGTGTTCGAGTACAGCCTGGCATCGTGGGTGTCACCGGGACACCCCAGATGCTGGGAGGTACGGATGCGATTCCCGATCGACACGAGCGGTCTCGGGTTCACGGTCACGTCCCCGCCCACTGCGGCCAAGGACTTCGCCACCAAGAAAGTCAAGGTGACCGAGGATGGTCAGCCGGTCATGGTGGTGAAGCTGCTGGCGATGGACGGCAACGACTCCACCATGATCAAGTTCAACCTGGCGGGCGAGCAACTGCACCTGGTGCCGGGCATGCCGGTGCGGGTGGAGGGCCTGTCCTACGGCATGGCCAAGGACGGTGAGGTGCGCTGGTGGAGCGCGAGCGCCGTGGTCCCGATCAACGGGGCTTCGACCGCCTCCGCCGCCCCCGCCGCCTCGGCGGCCGGGGAGCCGATGGCGGGTTCGCGGGGGCGTAACCCGATCGGGGCCGCGCGCCACTCGTCCGCTTCGGCGGCGGGTGAGGCCGGGGGCGAGGGCTGATGGATCTGGTCATCGCTCCGGGCGAGAACGCGCGGGTGCACACCTGGCGCTTACCGCACGGCTGGCCGCTGCTCAGCTTCGCCAGCATGACGGGTCAGCTCGTGGTGGTGCGGGTGGATCACCTGTCGCCCTCCGGCGCGGCGTGGTTCGCCTCGGCGCTGTCGCGCTCGGCGGCGGTGTTCGCCTCGGAGGTGCTGGGCTGCTTCGGCGAGGGTGAGCCGGGCTGGCTGCTGCGCGGACACGGCCCGGACGGCAGGCCGGACCTGAGGGACGCCGCTCCGGTGTTCGCCGGGGATCCGCCTGCCGTGGCGGGCGCGCGGCTGCACGCCATCGTCCACCAACCCCCCTACTCCGGCGACGGGGACGGGGATGCGGGCGAGGTGGCGACATGACGGGGCTGATGGGTCCGCAGGTTCCCGGGCGTCCCTCGGGGCTGCCCCCGGCGATCGAGATGCCCGCTGTGCCGATCCGGGCGCAAAGCACCCCGGGGTCGCGGCTGACCGTGTACGTGCTGCGTCCGGCGTGGCTGGCCCGCCGCGAGATCGCCCTGACTACTGCGGTGGTCGCCTCGGTGGGCGGCGGCTGGCTGTTCGGCGGCTGGCCGATCGCGGTGGCGGTGGCGGTCTGCCTGCTGGGCGCGCTCGGCGGGGTTCCTGCCGTGCGGGGCTGGCTGGTCGATCTGCTGTGGCGGGCGCACGTGATCCGCCGCTGGGATCGGGCGGCCCGCTTCGCCGGACTGGCCACACACAACGACCGCATCCCCCGCGTGATGGAGGCGGAGCGGACGGCGGCCGGGGAACGGCTGCTCGTGCGGGTGCCGAAGGGTGGCGCGGCCTGCGACGTGGAAGATCGCGCGCCATGGCTGGCGGCCTCGCTGGAAGCCTCCGGCGTGCGGGTGGCGGCCGATGAGAGCAACGCCCGGTACGCGCACGTGGAGGTGATCCGGCGTGATCCCCTCGACGGCTTCGGCGTGCTGGCCTGGCCGTGGGCCGATGCGCCCGATCAGGGATGGGTGACCAGCGCGTGGGATCCGATCCCGGTCGGCGTGTCGGAGACCGGAGACCTGGTCACGGTCTCGCTGCTCAGCGACGGCCCTGAACAGGTCGCGGGCGGCGGCCTCGACCAGATCGAGGGGAGGCCGGGCCGGTGAGTGTGCACACGATCATCGGCGGCGGCCCGGATGCGGGCAAGTCGGTCTCCCTGCACACGCTGATCGCGGGTCTGATGCTGGACCCCGCGACCGTGGGCGTGCTGATCGACGGCAAGCGGGGCGTGGAGCTGGCCTGCTGGGAGCGGGTGGCGCACGGCGGGATCCGCACGGACATCGACAGCGCGACGGCGGGCCTGCAATGGGCGCGGGATCAGATGGAGGAGCGTTACGGCTATCTGGCCGCGTCCGGCGCGCGGAAGATCACGCGCGGGATGGGCTATGGGGTGCTGGCCGTGGTGATCGACGAACTGGCCACGTTCACGCTCCACCCTGAGAAGAAGAAGCGCGAGGCGTTCCTGGTGCCTCTGCATGAGCTGGGTGCGCGGGGGCGCGCGGCGGCGGTACGCGTGATCGCGGCCACGCAGAAACCCGGCTCGGATGTGGTGCCGACCTATATCCGGGATCTGTTCGATACCCGGTGGGCGCTGCGCTGCACGACGCGGGAAGCCTCGGACACGGTGCTCGGGTCGGGCTGGGCGGCGCGGGGTGTGGACGCCTCGACCATCCCCCTGGGTTCGCCCGGGGTCGGCTACCTGCTGGCCGGCTCGGCGGGGCCGGTCCGTCAGAAGGGGTTCTACCTGTCCGACGGGCAACTGTCTCACCTGGCGGCGTACGCGGCCGAACTGCGGTCCGCCACCTTCACCCCCTGGAGATGACCATGCAGAACACGATCAACGACCAGGCGCGCGATATCCACGACAGCACCGAGTACGTCACGCCTCGGCCGGTGCGCATCGCCCAGGGCTGGATGTTCGTCCAAGCCTTCGTGGGGATGCTCGCCAGCGTCCTGCTGGTGGCGCTGCTGGTGCCGAACGGTCCGCTGCCGGGCGCGGTCTGGGCC
Organism: Nonomuraea sp. NPDC003709; assembly: GCF_040610775.1. Classification (NCBI taxonomy): domain Bacteria; kingdom Bacillati; phylum Actinomycetota; class Actinomycetes; order Streptosporangiales; family Streptosporangiaceae; genus Nonomuraea; species Nonomuraea sp. NPDC003709. The sequence continues at coordinate 244,896 of NZ_JBEXMW010000016.1, forward strand.
TACATCGGCGTCAGCTTCGCGTTCTACGTCGGGCTCGGCGTGCTGGCCGCCCTGCTGGACTCGCGCCGCCGCTGGATCCGCGTCACGGCGCTGATCTTGGAGATCCTGATGATCCTCCAGGGCGGACTCTCGATGATCACCGGCCCGAACCTGGGCACGGCGGTGGGCCTGACGCTGGCGGTGGTCGCCACGCGCTACCTCGCCCACGAGGAAACCGCGCGCTGGCTGCACCGCTGACGCGCGCCCCGGCAAGCACCCTCACCCTGTCCGAACAACTCAACCGATCAACAACACCAAGGAGAAACGATCATGTTCAAGCCGTCCACCGTCTTCGCGTCCGCCATCCTCGCCGTGACCCTGGCCGCCGTGCCTCTGACGGCCGGTCCCGCCAGCGCACAGACCACCGCCCAGACCAGCGCACAGGCGTGCCGTAGCCTCCGGGTGACCGGGGGCAACGTCGCCATCCGTGACTTCCCGTTCACCAACGGCCTGGTGCTGCGGACCCTGGCGACCGGTACCCGCTTGACCACGTGTGAGCTGGTGCGGGGCACGGGCGCGAACAGCTACCCGAACAAGTGCGGAAAGCGGGGCGCGGACTGGTACAAGGTCCGCTCCGGGCGGACCACCGTCACGGGGAGTCCGTTCGGGTACGTGCCCGCCACGTGCGTGAGCGTCGCCTGAGTTGCGACTGAGGGTCACGGTAGGTGAGCTGCCCGGCATCCGTTACGGACCGGGCAGCTTTCCGGAAACAGCTCTTACCTGCGGAAATACGGGAAATCGTTGAACCCGGGGGCGGGTCGGCGCGTACAACCCGTATCTGACAATCCCGTCCGGGCGGACGGTCGCAACGTAAGACGGGGGCTTCCCCCGGGGATGGGGTCGCGGGCGATGCGGGGATCGCCGCGACAAGGGAGACGACGACAAGGAGAAGACAGTGCGGATGTGGGTCACGGAGGGGGAACTGGTGGAGGTCGGGGAGGCTTACGCGGCCGAACGGTTCGTGAGCTGGCTGAAGAAGTACGGGGAGAAGGAACTGGAGCGGACCCTGCGGGAGTTCGTTCACTCGCCCTGGGGACACGGCGGGCTCGGCGCGGGGCTGCTGGCCGATGACAAGGACCTGGAAGCGCTGCGTGACGCGGTGCTGGAGCGGTGGGAGCCGATCAGGGCGGGCGGCTGATCGTCGGCTCTAGAGCGGGCGGGGGTCTAGAGCGGGCGGTGTTCGCACAACTGGGGGCGGCAAGTGGGGGCCGCTCCTGATGCGGATCGCCTGAAGGAACGGGGAGATTGTCAGATGATCAAGAGTCAGACAGTACTCGGGCAGATGATCGCCCGCATGGCTGATGAAGATGACTACCGGCGTTGGACGGCTCAGGTGGAACGGGCCGGGCACTGTGTGCGGCCGGTGCGGCTGGTTGGCTCGGCGATGACGGTGAACGCGGCGACGGGCGAGATTGAAGCCACCTACGCCAGCGAGCAAGAGCCGGGCGGGGTGCTGCTGGTGGCGTGTAAGGACCGCCGCGAGAGCGTCTGCCCGCCGTGCGCGGCCCGCTATCGCGCCGATGCCTGGCACGTGTTCGCCGGTGGCGTGACGCCGGATGACGGCGGTGATCAGGCGGGGCATCCGATGGTGCTGGCCACGTTCACCGCGCCCAGCTTCGGACGCGTGCATGCTGCCCGCGATGGCGAGGTGTGCCGGGCGGCCCGGCGTGGCAAGAGGACGTGCGAGCACGGTAGGCCGCTGTGGTGCCATGCGCGCCATGAGGCGTCTGATGGGATGGTTGGGGCTCCGCTGTGTGAGGACTGCGCGGACCTGGCCGGGCTGGTGCTGTGGAACGCCAGTGTCGGGGAACTGTGGCGGCGCACGGTGATCTACGTCTATCGCGCGTTGGCGGCGCTGGCTCCAGCTCTGGACGGGCGGCCGGTGACGGTGCGGCGGGTGCGGGAGGTGCTGCGCATCTCGTACGCCAAGGTGGCCGAATTCCAAAAGCGTGGCGTGGTGCACCTGCATGTGCTCGCCCGGCTGGACGGCGTGAACCCCGATGACCCGGAACAGACGATCGCGCCCCCGGCGTGGGCCGATGTGAACCTGCTGACCGCAGCCTTGGCGCACGCGGCGGCGCGGGTCAGTGTCCCGCTTCCGGTCGTGGACGGGCGCGCGGCGACGGTGGCACGCTGGGGCGCTCAACTGGACGTGCGGCCGGTGCAACCCCGCGAGGTGGACCGGGCACGGGTGGCGGGCTATCTGGCCAAGTACGCGACCAAGACGGTTGGCGACAGCGTGAGCGGCCTGCCCTCCTCGCGTCCGCGTGCCGATGAACTGGACGTGGACGGGGGCGGCAGGATCCCGGCGCACGTGGCGGCCCTGACGGCGACAGTGCGCAGGTTGGCGCGGCTGGGTGCCTGCCGGGCGCTGCGGCTGGCGCGGCACGTGCACACGCTCGGCTTTCGCGGGCACGTGACCTCCAAGAGCCGCCGCTACTCCACGACGTTCGCGGCCCTGCGCGAGGCGCGTCGGGCTTGGCGGCGGTCGCAGCGAGCACGCGAACGGGACCCGTGGGCGGGAGGGGACACGGGCCTGCCCGATGACGACCGGGCGGGAACGGTCCTGGTGGGTGACTGGCGGATCGCCGGGATCGGCTACCGCACGCTAGGCGATCGGGTGCTGGCCGAAGTGCTCGGCCGTGAGCATCGGCAAGCCCGCGAAGTGCTGCGGCTGGGGCTCGCGCAGTAGATCGGCGCGGCGGCGGCCGGCAGTTGAGATGAGAGTCGCCATCAGGCAAAACGCGCCGAAGGCACCACCTTTGATCTTTGCTGTTGGGTTGGTCTTTGGTGGCTGCATCCTGTGCTTGATCTATGGTGCGCAACCCACACCGTGGGTGGGTGGGTGGGCCGCCCCCGAGCGCACACAGTAACGATCGACTACAGTGCGTACGCATTTAAGATGATCTTGACGTGGGCACGGTCCGGCCGGTGACGGGCTATGGTCGGCGTGCCCCCCCAAACGGGAAAGACGAATTATCGAATACCATTTCCCGCCATTGGTCAATTGCGGTACGCCATTCCTCATTATTTTGCCTGGAAATGCCTCAAAAGATTGGCATGTATGGGCTGAATGTGTAATCGCGAAGCGATCCCGGACGGGCTTGGTCCTTCTCGATTCCTGGCCCGTGGCTGGCCCGTGAACCCTCTGATGAAAGGTGACGAGAGATGAGCCGAGACGATTTTCTGACGATCGCCGATGCCCGCCGTATCCTGCAAGTTCCTCGCTCAACGTTCTACCGGTGGCTGGCCACTGGACGCGGTCCGGAAACATATCGAATTCCTAATGGTGAAAGACGAATAAAGCACGACGACTGGCTAAAATGGTTAGAGAGTCAAAAAGCGGAAACGGAAGGTGGCTGACATGTCGGCAATCGACATCCAATTCTGGAAGATCCGCAAGCGTGAGGGGCGAAAGAAGCCCTGGGAGTTACGGTGGAGAATCAACACGGGCACCTATTCTCTGTCGTTCCTGACCAAAGCGCTAGCCCAGAAATTCCAGAGCAAGCTCACCCGGGCGGCCGAGACCGTAGGCGAAGAATGGGACTTACGTACCGGGCAGCCCCTGTCCTGGACCCGCCAGCAACGCACCTGGTTTGACCACTCCTGCGACGTGGCGGCGGCCGAATGGGACGGTGCGGCGGCCGGTAGCCGGCGGCGGCTCGCCGAATCGCTGACCGAGATCACCATGAACATGCTGGATGATTCCCCGCGCGCTCGACGCACCCGCCCTACCGACAAGGTCCTGCGCAGGGCGCTCAGTCAGTGGGCCTACCGGCCCGGCCGGATCGCCTCCGAGGTCGTGCCTGACGACATCGCGGCGGCGCTTGCCTGGCTCGGCGACCACACCCGGCCGGTAGCTGAGCTGGCCGATGATGAACACCTGCGTGCCCTGCTGGCGGCGATCAAGAAACTCCAAAACGGCAAACAGGCGGCGGCCACGACCGCACGCACCCGCCGGGCGATCCTCTTCAAGTGCCTGGATCGCGCCGTGTCGGCCAAACTGATCGTCCTCAACCCGCTATCAGCGATCAAGACCCGTCGTCGCCACATGGATGATGCGGTCTCCCCTGTGGTCGTGCCCACCCTGGCCCAGACCCGGCGGCTGCTGTGGGGAGTGCGAGAACTGCGCGGCCACGGCCAGTACCGCGATCGAGGGCCGCACCTGTTCGCCCTGTTCTGCCTGATCTTCTACGCGGGAGTACGCCCCTCTGAGGGACTGCACCTAAAGGTGGAGCACTGCCAACTGCCGATGGGCGGACGGTGGGGCAGCGTTACCCTGATTGGGGCCTGCCCCGAGGTCGGCGAACTGTGGACGGACGACGGCGAACGACACGACGAACGCGGGCTCAAGCATCGCAGCAGGAAGACGGTCCGCATCGTCCCGATCCCCCCGGAACTGGTCGTGATCCTGCGCGGCCACCTGCTCACCTTTCCCCCGGCCTTCGACGGGCGGTTGTTCTACGACGGCCCCGACCGGGGCAAGGTGCCCGGCGGGGTGTACCGGTCCGTCTGGCGACGTGCCCGCAAAGCCGCTCTCAACCCGGATGAGCATGCCTCCGAGGTCGCCAGACGGCCCTACGACCTACGGCACGCCAACGCCAGCATGCTGATAGCGGCGGGCGTGGACACTGCCGAGATCGCGCGACGGCTCGGACACTCCATCAGAACCCTGCTGACCACGTACGCGCACTGGATCAAGGGTGGTGAGGACGCGGCGAACGCCCGAATCGAAGCGGCCCTATCCGGCGAAACGATCACTGATAGTGCCCTGACCTGCGAAAATGGAAACGACGGGCCACTCACGGGCCAACCGGACGAATCCGGGGCAGCGTAGCCGTAAAACCCCAGGTCAACCCCCTGATTGTGGATAACCCAACGTTCTCCCCAGAACACGGTTCGGGACCTCCCCGAGAACCGCTGAGGATCTACGTTCTCAGCCGTGCGAACCCCCGACCCCACGGCGGAGCGGATCATAGCCGAGTCCCGGCTACGGTCGATCACCGCGCCGACCCGCCGCTCCCGCCGCTCTCTCGGTCGGCTCACTGGCGCCATGGCCGAGCCAACGGCCGGGGCCCAGGCGCGGAACCACGCCTCAGCACACCAACCCGGACAGCCTTCAACCGAGCCCCGTGAGGGAGAAGTTTGGGACGATGCCGCCCTCACCACCCTGCGCCAGGGAAGCCGCTGGGAGGACCCTGCACCCGCAGCATCAGGCGAGGGCGAGGAAAGCCGCTGGAACGACACTCCCTCAAGAACGCCTCCAGAGGGACACGACCATGATGATGCCGTCACCTCACGCGTATCCCACCAAATCCCCAACCAACGATCAAACGCATCACCACCACCCGACCAAAAGCGCGGGCCCGCCCCCGTACCACCCACCTTCCAGGCATTCCGCGCAGCCCTCACCTCCCAGGCCCCAGCCCTCGACCCAGGCAAGCCCGGCCTCCGAGTCCTGCTGGCCTTGGGAGCCCTCGCCGCAGCCGTAGCAGCGTTCTTCCTCTGGCGCTCCCAGCCTTCACCGGAGCCATTGCCGCCTCCCACCCCGATCTCCCACCCACCGAGGTCGCCGTCCCCGACCGCCGTTGCCAAGGTGACCGTCCACGTCACCGGCAAGATCCGCAAACCGGGCGTCTACCTACTCCCCACAGGCGCCCGAGTCACGGACGCGGTGGCAGCAGCCGGAGGAGTGTCCCGCGGCGCCTCCACAGGCGCACTCAACCTCGCCAGACGCCTGATCGACGGCGAACAGATAGTCGTAGGCACCCCCGCCGGCCAGGCAACCCAAGCCTCACCCATCACAGACCCGGCCACCACCGTGCTCGACCTCAACTCCGCCACAACCGACCAACTCGAACAACTCCCGGGAGTGGGCGAAGTCCTGGCAGCCCGCATAGCCCAGTTCCGAGACACTCACGGCGGCTTCACCACCGTCGAACAACTACGCGAGGTGACCGGCATAGGCCCACGAAAGTACGACGAACTCAAGCCAAAGGTCCGCGTCTGACATGGCCACCCCGCGTACCGACGACACCCGCCCAACACCCCCAAGCCGAGACAACACCAACTCTCCACTCGACAACGCCCGGCCTGCCGACAACGCCCGGCCTGCCGACAACGCCCGGCCTGCCGACAACGCCCGGCCTGCCGACAACGCCCGGCCTGCCGACAGCGCCCGGTCTTCGGACGGAGCCAGCACGAACACCGGAGCCACTCACCCCGATCCCGACACTGCCCAGCGTGAACACACCTGGCCCCTCATCCTCCCCGCACTGGCCGCCTGGGTAAGTGCCTTGGTCCTACTCGGCTGCTCCGCCCGCACAGCCCTGATCGTCACCCTGTCCACAGCCCTGACCGCCGCAGCCGTAGCCTGGCCCGCCCGACCCATACTGCGGCGCACACGCCTCCCATCCCAGCAAGCACCCACCACCCGGACCACCCAACACAGGGATCCAGCCACCCGGTGCGAGGATTTGGCCGCCCAGCACCTCGCCAGCCGCACCTGGCCCTGGCCCACCCACTCCCCGATCTTGCTGACGAGTCTGGCCAGCAAGCTCGCCAAGCTGACGAATCGGCATCCGTGGTCCACGGTTGGACGTTCACAGCCACCCACCAACACCGACCACCCTGCATGGGATCCACCCTCCCCGCCCCTGCGGACGTGGCGAGAACCCTGTCTCCCTTCCGACCAGACCGACCAGCATCGGAGCCCGCACCCCCAACGAGATGCACGGCGACCACCTCACCCCACCCCCTGGCGCAACATCACCATTGCCACCCTCATCTGCGCGGCTGCTGCCTCAGCGTCGATCGCCCTCAGGGTCCACGCCCTGACCACCGGCCCAACAGCCGACTTGGCCAAGAAGAACACCTCTATCAAGGCCCAGATCGCCCTAACGGACGACCCCAAGCGCAGACAAAGCAGAAGCGGTCACTTCAACCAAGAGAGCTACGTAACCCCGGCCACCCTGGAGATCATCCAAACACCCGACAACCGCCAGGCCGTCAACGTCCCCATCACCGTCTTCGCCAACGGACACGACTGGAGCGCACTGCTCCCCAGCCAGCACGTGGAAGTGACCGGCCGCCTGGCCAAGCCAACCCCAGGCGACCTCGTAGCAGCCATCCTCCTGGTGCAAGGTCCGCCACGAGTCCTGACACCCCCGTCCATGCTCCAAACAGCCGCGGGCAGCCTCAGATCGGGCCTACGGGCGGCCGCCGCCATCCTCCCCGCCGACCAGCAAGGCCTCCTGCCGGGTTTGGTCGTCGGCGACGTCTCACGCATGGATCCCCAAGTGTCGTCCGACCTCAAGGAGGCCGGCCTGAGCCACTTGAACGCCGTGAGCGGAGCAAACCTCGCAATCGTGGCAGGCGCCGCCCTCGCCCTCTCCCGCCTCATCGGGCTCTCCCTCCCGGTGAGAGCTGTCTTCGCTGCCATCGCGATGCTCGCGTTCGCCGTGGTCGCCCGCCCCTCGCCAAGCGTTCTACGCGCCCTCCTGATGGGCCTCGCCGCCGCCATTGCACTGGGCACAGGCCGAGCAAAGGACGGCCTCGCGGCCCTGTCGGCAACGGTCCTCCTCCTGGTGCTGTTCGCCCCAGAACTAGCCCGTTCGTACGGCTTCGCCCTCTCGGCAGCAGCCACGGCCGGAATCCTCATCCTCGCCCCACGCTGGCGCGACCGCCTGTCACCCCCAAAAACCGAGGACGACACCGACGATCAGAACAACACAAGACACACCAAGCACCCTGATCGTGACCCACAGGATGAGCCAGGTCTGCGGCGACAACACGCCCCCCGCCCGAACCACAGCCTGCATCCGGACCACAGCCTGCATGCGGATGGAAGTCTGCACCCAGACCGAATCGTGGGCCCTGGCCCTGACCCCGACCTGCATCGGGACCACAGCCTGTGCTCCGACCGAAGCCTGCGCCCTGACCTCGGCGTGCAGCCTGATCACAGCCTGCGCCCGAATCCTGATCTCGAGTCGGAGCGGGCTCTGCCGTCGACGCCGGGGGGCGGCTTCAGGGTGCCGTATCGGTGGCCGCGCTGGATAGCTGAGGCGGTTGTCGTGCCGGTGGCCGCGCAGGTGGCGGTGACGCCCATTCTGGTGCTGATGTCGGGGCAGTTGACGCCCGTCGCCGTGATCGCCAACCTGCTCGTCGCCCCGGCGGTGGCTCCTGCGACGTTGCTCGGTTTCGGCGCCGCCCTGGTGGCGCCCGTATGGTCCGGCGGCGCGGAGCTTCTCGTCGTCCCGGCCGGTTATGCAGTCGGATGGATCATCATCGTCGCCCGCTGGGCAGTGAACCTGCCTTTCGCCACCGTGCCGTGGCCAGGCGGGCTCCCGGGATTGGGGTTACTGCTGCTCGCGGTGGCGATCGCCGTGCCGATCCTGCGGCGCAGGGCGTGGAGAGCTGTGGCGGTGACCGTGGCCGGGGCGGTCTTGGCCGCCGTACTGGTGATCCGGCCCATCGTCGGCTCCTGGCCGCCCAAGGGGTGGTTGATGGTGATGTGTGACGTTGGGCAGGGGGACGGGCTCGTCGTGGCGGCGGGACCGGGAAGAGGGATCGTGGTCGACACCGGGCCTGATCCGACCGTCATGGATCGGTGCCTGCGCAGGATCGGCGTCGACGACGTACCCCTCCTGATCCTCACCCATCCGCACGCCGACCATGTGAACGGCCTCCCCGGCGTACTCCGCGACCGGCGCGTCGGCGCCGTGGTCGTCAGCCCGCAGCCCACGAACGCGCGAGCCATCGCGCATCTCTCGGCCGCGCTGGCACGCCGTGGGATACCGGAATGGACGGCCTCACCCGGAACCCGGTGGCGCTTCGGCCCGTCAGAGCTGACCGTGCTGGGTCCTGATCCCACCTTGGGCGAGATGAGCGGGCAGGGGGAGGGTAGCGCGATCAACAACTCCAGCGTGGTCGTCCACGTACGCTGGCGGTCCGGATCCGTTCTGCTCAGCGGTGATCTGGAGACGGAGGCGCAGGATGAGCTGTTGCGCCGGACGGCGGTACGGGCCGACATCCTCAAGACCCCGCACCATGGGTCCAACCGGCAATCCCCGGCCTTCTTGTCGGCTGTCGGCGCACGGGCGGCCTTGATCAGCGTGGGCGCCGACAACGACTACGGCCATCCCGCCTTGTCCACGCTTGCCATCCTGCGTCGGCTGGGAGCCAGCGTCTACCGGACCGACCAGTCCGGCGACCTTGCCATCGTGGAGCGGGAGGGGCGGATGGCAGTGGTTCCCCGCGGCCCATAGTCCCCGCAGCCCGTAGTCCCCGCGGCCCGTAGTCCCCGTGGCCCGTGGCCCGGCACCCGTGGCTCCCCATCCCGTGGCCCCCAGCCAGTGGCCCCGCAGCCCGTGCCCCTCAGCCCGTGCCCCAAGCTCGTGGCACCCGTGGCGGGGACGAGCCTGTGGGGATCGGATCTGAGGGTTGCGGTGCGGGCCGGAGTTGCGAAGGGCGTCAGGGCACGGCGGCGTGTACGGGGTGTGCTCCGAGTACCGGGTTGTCGGTGACGCATGGCATGCTGCCTGACATGGCGGGAACCGATCCAGCACCTGTGACCCTGGTCCTCGGTGATGAGGAGCTGCTGGCCGAGCGGGCGGTGAGCAGTGTCGTCGCGGCGGCGCGGGCCGGCGACCCGCAAGCCGAGGTGCAAGACCTCATGGGCGGGAAGATCGCGGTCGGTGACTTGACGCAGCTGACCTCTCCGTCGCTCTTCGGCGATCGTTCCGTGGTGGTGATCCGGTCGGCTCAGGATCTTTCCAAGGACGTCATCACCGAGGTCGTCACCTATGCCAAGCAGCCCTCCGACGACACCGTGCTCGTCCTGTCGCACCCGGGCGGGGTGAAGGGGAAGGCGCTGGTCGACGGGGTGAAGAAGGCCGGGGCCACGGTGGTCACGGTCAACAAGGTCACCAAGGCGGGGGAGCGGCTGGACTTCATCAAGGGGGAGTTCAAGCGGGGCGGGCGGGGCATCTCCGGGGATGCGGCCCAGGCGTTGCTCGACGCCGTGGGCAACGACCTGCGGGAGCTGGCGGCGGCGTGCAGCCAGCTGGTGTTCGACACGGAGGACAAGACGATCAGCGCGGCCGCCGTGGCTCGCTACCACAAGGGCCGGGCCGAGGTCACCGGGTTCAACGTGGCCGACTCCGCTGTCGAGGGGCGATTGGCCGACGCGCTGGAGCAACTGCGGTGGGCTCTCGGCACCGGGGTCGCGCCCGTACTGCTGGTGAGTGCGCTGGCTGGGGGCCTGCGGTCGCTGGCCAAGGTCGGGAGTGCACCGCGCAACCTCCGAGGCGGGCAGTTGGCCAGCCATGTCGGTATGCCGCCGTGGAAGGTCGATCGGGTGAAGCGGCAGCTGAACGGGTGGGGGCCTGAAGGGCTGTCCAGAGCGATCCAGGCTGTGGCGGGTGCGGATGAGCAGGTCAAGGGTGGGGGAGCGGACCCGGCGTACGCGTTGGAGCACGCGGTGCAGGTGATCGTGGCCAGCCGCACGGGGCGGTAGTCGGCGGTCGATGCCCCACCCTGGTCCCGGTAGGTGCCAGGCCGGGGAGGTCCATACGGACTGGCTGTACCGGGCCATCGAGCTCGGGCTTGGGCGTCGGCTCGGCGTATGGGGTGGTGCGGTGAATGGGCTGGTCGGGCGTGTGGTCGGCAGCGCGTGTACGGAGGCAGCGTAGGTCGTCGGCTGAGCGTGGGCTGAGGTGCGGAAGCGGACGTTCGCAGGGCACGTCGAACGATAATCGGGCCGATGGCAAAAGCGTGGGCGAGTGTCAGGCGATGAGGGGTCGGCCCACGCGTCACGGAACCGCTGGGGAGTGGTGAAGGCGGGCTGGGTCAGGCGGTAGCGGGCCGGGTGCAGGGTTCCGCGTCGCTGGGCTGGCGCGGGTGCAGGGTCCCGGGCCCCGGCCCTGGGCCCCGGCCCTGGGCCGCTGGGGGTGGTGAAGGCGGGCTGGGCCAGGCGATGGTGCTGGGTGCTGGGTGCTGGGTGCCGGGCCGCTGGGCTGGCGGAGGTGCAGGGTTCCGGCCCCGGCCCCGGCCCAGGCCCCGGTCCTGGGCCGCTGGGCTCGCGCGGCGAGTACCGGGTGCCGGGGCTGCCGGGCTCGCGGGGGTGGCTGGTGGTGAGGATAGGCGGCTGGGTGGCTGGTGGTGAGGGTAGGCGGCCGGGTGCCGGGGGCGAGGATAGGCAGCTGGATGCCTTGGGTGGCTGGGGCGGGCCGTGTTGTTTGGTCAGGCGTTGTCGGGACGCGGGTCCGGGGTCAATGGGGCATGGATCTCGCGGCGGTGAGGGGCACTGAGAAGGGAGTCCTCGGGCCAGGCTCAGGCTCATAACCTGGAGGTATGGCTGACAACAGAGAGATTCGCGCTCGGATCCGCGATTTCCTGGTGACTCGTCGCGCCCGCGTGAGTCCCGGCGACGTCGGCGTCCCCGGGCGCGACCTGCGGCGCAGGGTGAAGGGGCTGCGCCGGGAGGAGGTTGCTCTGCTGGCGGGCATCAGCGTTGAGTACTACACGCGCCTGGAGCGTGGCGACGCGGCGGGCGCGTCGCCGTCGGTCATCAATGCCGTCGCGCGGGTGCTGCGTCTCGACGACGTCGAGCGTGAGCACCTTGGCCGGCTGTTTCTGGCTTCGAGCGAGGGCGGCGCACCTGTGCGGATCGTGCGGCACGTGCGGCCGCAGGTGCAGTACCTGCTGGACGCGCTCGGTGACGTGCCGGCGTTCGCGCTGAACAAGCGCCTGGACATCGTCGCGGCCAATCTGGTGGGCCGGGCCCTGTACGCGCCGATGTACGACGGTACCCGCGACCCGGTGAACGCCGCCTGGTTCCACTTCCGGAACGAGGCGGCGGCCCGTGCGCTGTGGGTCGACTGGAGTTCTGTCGCTGACAACATCGCCGCGATCCTGCGCGCGGAGCTCGGCGTGCAGCCGCACGATCACGACCTCGCCGATCTCATCGAGGACCTGCTCGACAATGACGAGTTCGCCACCCGATGGGCGTCCCAGAACGTGCATCGCCACTCGAGTGGGATCAAGCCGGTCGACCACCCGGTCGTCGGCCGTATGGACCTGCCGTACGAGAGCCTCTATCTGGCTGCCGACCCGGACCTGTCGATCCTGGTCTTCAACCCCGAGCCCGGCACGGCCGCCTACGATTCGCTGAAACTGCTGGCGCTCTGGGCGCATGATGACGCGAACGACCAGCACGCGCGGTGGCGTGCGGCCCGTAGCGCGTAAGCAGGAGCTCTGGGACCGAGGAGGCCAGGTTCCGGGCCGCCACGGTCTGCGCGACAGGCGCGCGTCGCGGGCCGTCGTACGCCTACCGCTACCGCGAGATCGCTACCGGCAGCCCCGGCGCGCGGGGACGGCCGCCTGACCTGAGTACAGCGATGACGTCTACCGGGACCGGTGGTCCGGCGCGGGGACGGCCGGTCTCAGGAGGACGAGGCCGCAGCTGCGATGATCCGCCACGCGTTCGGTCCTGCGTTGTTCGGTCCTGCGTTGTTCGGTCCTGCGTTGTTCGGTCCTGCGTTGTTCGGTCCTGCAGTTCGGTCCTGCAGTTCGGTCCTGCGTCGTCTGGCGCTGGGTCTTGCCGCTCGCCGGTGTGACGCGCTTGGGGGTCACTGACAGTGACTCCCACCGCCGCGAACCCGCCCCTAGCGTGGACAACGCGGAAATGACCCGCATGACTATTAAAGGGGAAATATGCAGGCCGCAATCATTCACGGCGACCGAGACGTTCGTCTGGAGCACGTCCCCGACCCGGTCCTGGCGACCGACGGACCGGGCGGCGGGCTGGATGCGATCGTCCGCGTCGTCGCCTCCTGCGTCTGTGGCTCAGACCTGTGGCCCTACCGCGGTATCGACAAGGTCGAGGCGCCCCGGCGCATCGGACATGAGTTCGTCGGCGTGGTCGAGGAGGTCGGCGCGAACGTCGAGAATGTTCGGACCGGCGACTTCGTGATCGCGCCGTTCCACATCTGCGACAACACCTGCATCAACTGCCGTAACGGCTGGAGCGTCCACTGCCTCCACGGCGGGTTCTGGGGCAGCGACCCCCGGACCGGGGGCTCCGCGGACGCCGGCCAGGGCGAGCGCGTACGCGTCCCACTCGCCGACGGCACGCTCGTCGTCGTCCCCGGACGGCCCGACCTCTCGATCATCCCGGGCCTGCTGACGCTGTCCGACGTCATGCCCACCGGCCACCACGCCGCCGTCTCTGGCGGCGTGAGCGAGGGCTCAACCGTCGCCGTGGTCGGCGACGGCGCGGTCGGACTCTGCGCCGTCATCGCGGCCAAACGCCTCGGGGCATCGCGCATCGTCGCCATGTCACGCCACACTGACCGGCAGGAACTCGCACGCCAATTCGGCGCGACCGACATCGTCCCCGAGCGTGGCGACGCGGGTATCGCCGAACTCAAGGAGATGTTCGACGGAATCGGTCCGGACGCCGTTCTCGAGTGCGTCGGCACGAAGGAGTCGATGGACCAGGCACTGCGCTCGGCGCGGCCCGGCGGTCAAGTCGGCTTCGTCGGCGTGCCCTACGGCGGCCCCCTGGAGGTCGGCACGATGTTCAGCTCCAACGTCGGCGTGCGCGGCGGCGTCGCGCCCGTTCGCAGCTACCTCGACGAGCTCCTGCCCGACGTCCTGGACGGCACCATCCAGCCGGGACGCGTGTTCGACGCGGAGATGCCCCTGTCCGACATCACCGCCGCCTACGCCGCGATGGACGAACGCCGCGCGATCAAGGTGCTTCTCCACCCGTAGAGCCGCGCTCGACCTGACTACTTCGCGGCTGGGCGGAGAGGGCGGAAGAACGTTGTGAGCTCCTCCTGCATCAGCGCAGGCTCCTCCAGAGCCAGGAAATGGCCGCCGCGGCCGGGTTCGCTCCAGTGGCGCAGGTCGGTGCAGGCGCGTTCGGCGATCGAGCGGGGGATGCCGGACATGACCGGTTCGTGGCTGAGGGTGATGGCTGTCGGCACCGTGATGGGCGGGCGGGGGGTGTTGTGGGCCCAGTCGTAGTACTGCCTGAACGACGTGCCGATCGAGCCGGTTGCCCAGTACAGCGTCAGGATCGTGAGCAGGGTGTCGCGGTCGAAGCGGGACTCCAGGTCGCCGTGGCAGTCGCTCCAATCCCGGTATTTGTCGACTATCCAGGCGGCGAGTCCGGCGGGTGAGTCCATCAGGGCGGCTGCGATGGTGTCGGGCCGGGTTCCCATGATGGCGCTGTAGCCGCCGTCGAGCTCGTCGTACGCCTCCTCGGCCGCCACGAACGCCTGCTCCTCCGCCGACATCGGCGGGTCGTCGAACGACGTGGGGAACGGGGGATGGATCAGATGGATGCCGATCACCTTCTCCGGGTAAAGCGCGGCCAGCCATTGGGTGGCCCCCCCGCCGATGTCGCCGCCGAAGGCGGCGTACCGGTCGTACCCCAGGGTGTCGGTCATCAGCGTGTGCAGCATTCGCGCCATCGCGGCCCGCGTGAGCGGCTCCGGCGGCAGCTCGGAGTAGAGAAAGCCCGGCATGGACGGGATGACGACGTCGAACGCGTCGGCCGGGTCGCCGCCGTGGCGGGCGGGATCGGCGAGGCGGGCCGCCAGAGGGAGCATCTCCAGGAAGCTGCTCGGCCATCCGTGGCAGAGGAGGATGGGCATGGGCGCGGGACCGACTCCGGCGATCCGGACGAAATGCAGGCCCCCTTCGCGGTGGTGCGGCAGCGCGTTGAGCTCGGCCTCCCGGGCGCGGTAGTCGAAGTCCTCCGCCCAGTACGTCACCAGTTCCCGCAGATACGTGGGATCGGCCCCGCCCTGCCACGGCTGCGCCCCGCTGCGACCGGTGAATCTGGTCGCACGCAAGCGAGCCCGCAGGTCGTCCAGCACGTCGCCGGGTACCTCGATGCGGAACGGCGAAAGAGTCACGCATATCTCCGATCAGCTGAAATGTCCCACCGGTCTACCACCGGTCGGCGATCCGGACCAACCGGATTATCGGCTCAGGGGAGTGAGTCAGGTGAGGGCGGGTTCGTGGATGATGCCGTCGTTGATCTCCAGGACCCGGTCGGCCAGCGTGATCAAGCTGGGGTCGTGGGTGGCGACCAGGGCCGTGACCCCCTCACTCCGTACGACTGCCCGCAGCAGCTCCATGATCTGCCGCCCGGTCTGCGAGTCCAGCTGTCCCGTGGGCTCGTCGGCAACCAGCAGCCGGGGCCGGTTCGCCAGGGACCTGGCGATGGCCACCCGCTGCCGCTGCCCCCCGGACAGCTCGTACGGCCGCTGGTTGGCGTGCTGCTCCAACCCCACCAACGCCAGCAGAAGACGTACGCGGGCCTCGCGCTCCTCCGTCGGTGTCCGGAGCAGCCGCATCGGCACCCCCACGTTCTCCGCCGCGGACAGCACCGGGATCAGCCCGAACGACTGGAACACGAATCCCACCACGTCGCGGCGCAGGGCTAGCAGGTCGTCCTCGGACATGGCGGTGACCTCGTGCCCGGCGACAACCACCCGTCCGGCGTCCGGTTTGTCCAGGCCGCCGATCTGGTTGAGCAGGGTCGTCTTCCCGGACCCCGACCGCCCGCGGACCGCGACGAGCTCGCCCGGGAACACCGAGAACGACACCTCCCGCAGCGCCACGACCTCCTTGGGCCCGGTCCGGTAGACCTTGCGCAGCCCTTCCACCACGACCAGGGGCGAGTCAGTCATCAGAGGGCTCCTCCCGGGCGGGCCACACGCCGATGTGGTCGGATTCGAGCTCGAGGCGCACCCGCCGCTCCATCTCGAGCGCGTTCATGAAGTCGCGCGGCAGTTGCAGCCGCCCGACCCGGTCCAGCACGGCGTACTCCTCGGCGACGATCTGCCCCTCGGCGCCCTCGCGCCGCAGCGTCTCGCTGCTGGTACGCCCGTCGCGAATGCCCACTGTACGGTCCACCTGCTCCGACACCAGCGGGTCGTGCGTCACGACGACCACGGTCACCCCCAGCTCCCTGTTGGCCTTGCGCAGCGCGTCGAACACCTGCTCCGACGTCTCGCTGTCCAGCTCGCCGGTGGGTTCGTCGGCGAGGATGAGCTGTGGGGAGTTGGCGAGCGCGACGGCGATGGCGACTCGCTGCTGCTCGCCGCCCGACATTTCGGGAATCTTGCGGTCTGCGCAGTACCCGACGCCCAGCAACTCCAGCAGCTCCAGCGCGCGACCCCCGCGGCGACCGGCCAGCTTCATCGGCAGCTCGACGTTCTCCCTGGCGGAGAGGTACGGCAGCAGGTTCCGCGCGGTCTGCTGCCAGATGAAGCCGACCACCGACCGCCGGTACCGCAGCCGGTCGCGGGCGTTCATCGACAGCAGGTCCATCCCCGCCACCCTGGCCACCCCGGCCGTCGGCACGTCCAGCCCGGACAGCACGTTGAGCAGGGTCGACTTGCCCGACCCCGAGGCGCCCACGATGGCCACCAGCTCGCCCTTGTCGATCACCAGGTCGAGCCCCTGCAGCGCGACGACCTCCACGCCCTCGGTCTTGTAGATGCGTACGAGGTTGTCGCACACGATGTGCGCGTCGCCGCCGAACGCGGCCTTCTCCCGCGTGGCCCTGGCTTCCAGCTCGGACAGGGTCGGGTTCATGAGAGATCCCCCACTCGAAGGACGGCGCCGAGGTTGCGGCGGCGGCTGATGGCGGTGTGCGCGTACGCGCCGAGCACGGCGACGGCGGTGAGCCCGCCCGCCAGCAGCACAGGAACGAACAGGTCGAGCGAGTAGTCGCCGACCGGCAGGTCGCCGGCGTACGACGACAGATCCACGCCGGCCCCGAGCGCGTACGGCAGACCGAGGCCCAGGCCGAGCCCGACCAGGGCGGTGATGAGGATCATGGGCAGGATCTCCAGCACGGTCAGCCGCTGCGCCTGCCGGTCCGACAGTCCGAGCGTGCGCAGGAACGACACCGCGCTGGCGCGCTCGGCGGCGCCGATGACGAGCGCCAGCACGACGGCGACGAGCGCGTACGAGCCGAGCGCCACCGTCACCACGACCAGCGTCCAGCGCACGGTGCTGGTGAGCGGGTCGTCCTGGATGGCGCTCAGCGCCCCCTCCTGCGACTCCACGGTCGCGGACGGGACCAGCCGCGCCAGCACGTCAGGGGAGACGTCGCCCTTGATCAGCAGGGTGTTCGGGGCGGGCCGGGTCAGCACGCCCAGCGGCACCACCATGAACTTCCCGTGGGTGAAGAAACTGGGCACCGACTCGACCACGCCCCGCGTGGCGAGCTTCACCCGCGACTGCCACCCGATCTCGAACGTCCCCCGTCCCCGCAGCTCCGGGGAGACGAGCGCGCCGTCGGACAGCGGGGGCACGCTGATCGGGGCGCCGTCCAGGATCCGGCGCCACTGCGCCACGTCCACGGCGAGCGCCTCGGCCCGCTCCGCGCCGTACCCGACCTGCACCCGCCCGGTCTGCGCGATCAGCACCTGCTCGACGCCGGGCGTCGCCCGCACGCGGTCGATCGAGGCGGCGGGGATCTCGAAGTCCGACGTCACCTTGATCGGCGCGCCCACCTGCTGCCAGGACGCCAGCCGCTGCGTGTCCGCGATCCCGCCGGAGATCACTGCGGCGAACACCGACACGCCCAGCGCGGGCAGCAGGATCAGCACGGGCAGCACGCCGGCGGAGCGCGCCCTGGCCGCCCTGGTCAGCCCCAGGAACGGCACGGCCGCCCGCCCGCGCGCGGCCAGCCGTACGAACAGCCGCAAGGGGTACGGATAGCAGCGCAAGGTGATCAACGCCGCCGCCAGCGTCAGGCCGACGGGTACCAGGAGCAGGAACGGATCCTGCGAGGCGCCACGGGCCCGCAGCAGGTACGCACCGACCAGCGCGAGCACCACGACCAGCACCTCCAGCGTGACCCGCCGGGCGGAGGGCCGGCCGGCGGACACGTCGTCGCGGCGCTCGTGCAGCGGCGTCCGATGGGCCAGGGCCAGCCGCGCCCCGGCGAACCCGACGGCCGCCACGACCACGACCAAGGGCCCCAGGTGCACGATGGGCAGCGCGGGCCCGGGCACCAGGAACGACAGCCCGTACCCGGCCAGCGCGGCGGGCAGCACCGCGACGCCGGTCAGCAGCGCTCCCGTCCCGGCCACCTGCCGCAGCGACCCGCCCCGCGCCCGCGCCAGGGACAGCGTGTGATCGAGCCGGTTGCCCAGCAGCAGCACGACCAGCGCGATCACGCCGAGCGCCACCGCCAGCAGCCCGCCGAGCACCAGGTACATCACGGTCTGCGCGGTGGCCACCTCGGCGAGGAAGTCGCCGAGCAGCTTGGAAAGCCCGGTGTCCAGGTGGTACGGGCTGGCCGTCGACTGGAGCGCGGCCACCCGCCCGAACTCGGCGACCGCCGCCTGGAGGTCGGGCGCGGCCAGCGCGCTCGCGCCACGGGCGTCGATCGGCAGGACCCAGTGGTAGGACAGGTTGCGCCCCTCGCCGCTGAGCGCGGCCAGCCCCTCGTCGGGGATCAGCGTCGTGACGTGCTTCTCGAGCTCGTCGCTGCCCGGCGTCTGCGCCTTGATGACCTGCAGGAGGTCGACGTTGTGGGACCAGTAGCGGTCACGGGGGTCCTTGGCCTTGAAGGCGCCGACGATCTTCAGGGCGGCGTAGTCGTTCTCGCCGACCATCTTGGTCTGGCCCACCTTGTAGCCCAGCTCGGGCAGGGCTTCCGCGACGATCCCCACCTCGAAGACCGGGATCGTCGCGCCCTCGTACCGCATGGTCGAGGGCTTGCCGGGCGCCCGCCCCTGGACCCAGTCCACGCGCCGGTCCGCGTCGGAGAGCCAGCCGAGGTTCATGTGGGTATGGCCGCGGGTCCCGGTCACGGGCGTCAAGGTGGTCTTGGCGCTCATGTGGCCCGCGCCGGTCGCCAGCGGGCGCAGCGCCGGCGGCAGGATCTTGCGCCAGCGGCGGTCGCGGGCGTCGAACTGGCCGCGTTCGTGCAGGTCCTCCTCGGACGAACGCGACTCCACGGACACCGTCAGGTCGGCCTGCACCGCGGGGGCGGCGACCAGCGAACGGCGCAGCGCCTCGTCGAACGACGCCTGCATCGCCCTGGGCAGCCCCGCGACCAGCAGGCAGGCGCTCAGCGCCAGCACGAAGAGCACGGCCATCGCGCCCAGGTGCACGCGGGCGAGCAGGGCGATCCTCACCGTTCCTCCACGAGTTGCCCGTTTTGCCCGCGCAGGCGGCGGGCCAGCCCGGCCACGATGGCGATCAGCACCGCGGCCACCAGCGCCAGCATCGCCGCGGTGGCCGCCCACGGGATGTCGAGCACCACGCCGGGGGTGACGGCCGAGGCCTGCCCGGTCAGGACGATGTGCGGCACGACCAGCGCGCCGACGACCACGGCGAGCCCGGTGCCCGCGACGAGCGACAGCCCGATGACGAACGCCTGCTCGACCGCCAGCACCCCGAACACCTGCCGGGAGCTCACCCCGAGCGCCCGCAGGATCGCGAACTCGCCCATGCGCTCCCGGGCCGCGACGGTCGCGTTCACCAGGAAACCGAGCGTCGCGAAGACCAGCGCCGCCGCGAACCCGAGCATCAGCGCCCCCTGCAACCCGCTGGCCAGGGGGTCGTCCCGCAGCTCGGCCGCCAGCCTGCGCTGGTCGAGCGCGGTCACGTCCCATTCGGGCCGCGTCTGGAGCGCCTTCACCGCAGGCGCGGTGTCACCGGCCGCGAGCCACCATTCGGTGGCGGGCCTGGGCAGCTGTGCCGCGGCCAGCTCGTACGTCTGCAGCGTCCCCCAGTCGGCGAGCACGGCCTTCTGCCCCGCGGGGGTGGTCGGCATGCTGTCCACGACGCCCACCACCTTCACCTGGAGCACCCTGCGGTCGATGCTGGCCGGCCCGACCTGGCCGACGGCCAGCTTGAGCGAGGCGGCCAGGTCGGCGGTGAGCACCACCGGCAGCGGTCCGGGCTTCGGCAGCGGCGCGAGGCCGGCGACCGCGGGCCGCGTCACCTTCATGGACACCGGCGGCGTCGCCACCTCGCGGCCGTCGGCGCTGAGGCCGGTCAGGGTCAGGTTCACGGGGCTCTGGGGGGTGCCCGCGACGAGGCCGCGCAGCGACAGCGGGTACGTGATCTTCCCGGTACGCCCGGCCAGCGCCCGGAGGTCGACGTCGATCCGGTTCTCACCCTTGCGCAGCACGCCGAGCGACACGTCGCGCCACACGCCGAGCGCGTCGGAGAGCACCAACCGCAGCGGCAGCTCGCCGTCCGCCTCCGCCCGCAGCGTGAGCGCCGACGGCTGCCCGGGAAGGTCCAGCTTGCCCGCCAGGCCTCCCACGAGCGCCCGCGACATCTCCCCGACCGGTTGCGCGGACAGGTCGGCACGCAGGTGGAACAGCTCGCCGAGCTTGCCCGCGTCCAGGCCGAGCAGCAGCGCGCTCTCGCCGCTCACCTCGGTCTGACCGCGAAATCCCGGCGAGTACGCCGTGACCCCGGGCAGCGCGGTGAACGCCGTCCCGCGCCCGAGCGCCCCCAGCTCCGGCCCGTCAGGGGGACCGGACAGCCGCAGGTCGGCCCCGGCCTGGTGGCGGGCCTGGTCGACCTGCGAGGCCCGCCAGGTGGACGCGGTGGCCATGGACACGATGCCGATCGCGACGGCCATGGTCAGCAGCAGCGCCGGGCCCGCGTACTTGAGCGGCCGCCTGCTCACCTGCCAGGCCCCCAGCGCCGGGGCGAGCGCCGGCCGCCTGGACGTCACCCGCTCGGCCAGCTTCGAGACGCGCGGCACCAGCCGCAGCCCCAGCATGCCGCCCGTGAGCAGGGCCAGGGCCGGCCCGGAGATGATCAGCGGGTCGATGCCGAGCCCGCCCGCGGCCGTCGCGGTCACCGGCGCGCCGTAGCGCTGGAGCTGCCAGATCGCCAGCCCGGCCACGACCAGCAGCGCCAGGTCGGCGCCCGCCCGCTCGATCAGCCCGCGCCCGCCGCCGCGCCCGCGCGCCGCCTGCTCCTCCACGTACGTGCGCCGCGCGCCCGCCAGCGCCGGCAGCACCAGCAGGACGGCCGCGGCCAGGGCCACGCCGAACGACACGAGGAACGTGCCCAGATCGGCCGAGGGCGCCAGCCGTACCCCTGAGGCCCTGATCCAGGGGAGCAGGTTGACCAGCGCGAGCAGCGGCGGGCCCAGGAACGGCGCGACCACCGCGCATGGCACCGCCACCAGCAGCGCCTCGCCGCCCGCCAGCGCGGCCAGCCGCACCGTGCCCGCGCCGCGCGAGCGCAGCAGCGCCACCTCCATGCGGCGGTGGTCGGCGAGCAGGCGGGCGGTGAGCATCAGCGCGTACGCGGCCAGCAACAGCAGCTGCAGCACCGGGATCAGCATCGTGGAGCGCGCCACCAGGGACGCGGTGTCGAGCTGGGTCAGGATCTCGGGCAGGCGGCTGGCGGCCACGCAACTGCCGCAGCCGTCCGCCTTCAGCCGCTCGCCCAGCCGGTCGATCGCTCCGGCCAGCGGGCGCAGCTGGGCGGGGGTGAGCGTGCGCAGGTCGGGTACGGCGGTCCAGGTCGCGTTCACGCTGGTGGCGAAGCGGGCGACGAACGTCTCGCGCGGCACCATCAGCGGCCCGTACGTGGTGAACTCGCCGCGCTCCACACCCCGGCTGAGCAGCTGCTCACCCGCCCACCGCTCGCCGAACGGGTCGTTGAGCTGGAACACGCCCACGATGCGGACCGTGACCGGCCGCGGGTCGAGGCGGCCCTTCGTGGTGAACTCCTGCCCCGCCTTCAGCCCGGTCGCCGAGGCCGCCGACAGCGAGATCGCGGCCTCCACCCGGTCCCCGCCGGCGTGCGGCCAGGAGCCCGAGACGAGCCTGGCGTGCTGGTCGAGCCCGTCGTAACTGCCGAACCTGAGCAGCTCGGGCCGCTCCTGGGCGTCCTGGCCCGGCATGACGTAGGAGTCGGAGCGGAAGCTGGTGGTGACGGCGGGCGGGCGTGCGTAGGCCTTGGCGAACTCGGCGCGTACCGACCGGTCGAACTTCGGGAACGTCTCGGCCGTCACGGGGGCGCTGACGGTGGCCGCGGTCTGGCGGTACGAGGCCGTCTCCATCGTCCTGCGGACACCGGCGTCCGCGATGGAGGAGGCGTACATGGTCAGCGCGACCAGCGTGGTCGTGGCCAGGAGGATCGAGCCGAAGGCGGCCAGGAGGAGCAGCGGCTCGCTGAGCGCACGTTTGACGACCAACGGCCCCCGCATGTGTCCCCCTTCGCCCCGTTTTAGTGCACCTTCGGGCAGGTTCGGGCAGCGGGGCAAGGCGATCTTTGGAACGGTGACGCACCCGATACGGGCGTGTGATATCGAAACTGTGACAAAAGGGTGCGAAAACGAGAACGCCGCACCCCCCGGAGGGAGTGCGGCGTTTCCTGTGCCAGGCGTTCTGCCTGGCGGCCGACCTACTTGGCGGCGGCCAGCGCCGCGGCCTGCTTGGCGATCGCGGACTTGCGGTTGGCGGCCTGGTTCTTGTGGATGACGCCCTTGCTGACGGCCTTGTCGAGCTGGCGGGCAGCGGCCCGCTGCAGCACGGCGGCCTGCGCGGTGTCGCCCTGCTCGGCGGCCTCGCGGAACTTGCGGACGGCCGTCTTCAGAGAGGACTTGACCGCCTTGTTGCGCAGGCGAGCCTTCTCGTTCTGCTTGTTGCGCTTGATCTGGGACTTGATGTTCGCCACGAAGAAGCCTCGGTGAAAGTCTGAGTGATGGATGGGGCGCGCGGGCTCGAGAGAGGGCGCGCCACACGCAGTTGAACAGGATACCAATAACTCAGGTCGGCTCTCAAATCAACGCGTACTTGAGCATCGGCGTTTCGGATGCTCGGCGCTCGCTCGGCGCGGGAACCCTACGTTAGCCGATCATCCACCGTGTGGCGTACTCGTGCCAGTCCTCCTCCGTGGCGGCGAAGTCCACGTAGAGGGCCAGGCCGAAGCGCTCGCGGCGGCCGTACTCCGACAGCGCGAGCCGGGCGCCCTCGGCGGCCATGGCGACGCTCTCGGCGTTGTCGAGCCAGGGCACGCCATGGTCGTGGTAGGCCGGGGCGCCGATGTAGAGGGCCTTGTCGGCGGGCACCAGGTCCAGGGCCAGCCCGGCCTGGCGGGCGACGTGGCCGCCGTAGAGGGACTGCAGGGGGGTGAAGGAGTCGTACGTCATGACGGCGACCTGGTCCACGCGGTCCACGACCTGCTTGAAGTAGCCCTGGGACCAGTACTTGTCGTGCGACAGCAGGGCCCTGGCGGTCAGGCGCAGGCCCGGGTACGGCTCGATCTGCGGGGTGGAGGTGGACAGCAGGCCGGTGTGCCGGCGGGTGCGTTCCAGCAGCTCCAGGAACTCGGTGTCGCCGTCGCCGATCGGCTCGAAGTTGTAGTGGATGCCGTCGTAGCCCTGTTTCATGATGGCGGCGACGCCGGACAGGACGTTCTCGCGGGACTTGGGGTCGTCGAGGTCGAGGCCGTTCTTGACGGACTGGCCGAGCCAGGCGGAGATGCGGACCGCGGGGAGGCGCTCGCGTAACCACTTCACGAAATTTCCGGCGTTGGGGTATTTGTCTGGGCTTAGGGTGCCGTCCCAGTTGAAAGGGCCGGAGTGGACGTACACGTCCTTGATCCCCGTGGCGCGCAGCCGTACCGCCAGCTGCTCGACGTCGCGCTCCGTGCGGCGGCCGTCCACCCACGCGTGGCCCAGCCAGAGCGCGTCATTGCCCGTGCTCTTCGCCCAGGCCGCCGGTGCACCGGTAAACTGGAGGCGGAGCGCGGCGGCGAGGAGGCCGACCAGCGCGACCAGGATGGCCAAGGCAAGCGTGAGCAGGCGCAGGCCGCGGCGGATGACGGTTCGGGCAGTCACCCGGGCATGTCACCATGAAAGACTGCTTGACCTCAACCCTGTCGAAACGGACTTCGGTGCGCACTCAGCCTGGCCAGACCGACCCCGCGTTGATCCGCAACTTCTGCATCATCGCGCACATCGACCATGGCAAGTCAACCCTTGCCGACCGGATGCTGCAGATCACCGGCGTGGTCGACGAGCGCTCCATGCGTGCCCAGTACCTCGACAGGATGGACATCGAGCGCGAACGGGGCATCACGATCAAGTCGCAGGCCGTGCGGCTTCCGTGGGACGGCCACGTGCTCAACATGATCGACACGCCCGGCCACGTCGACTTCACCTATGAGGTGTCCAGGTCGCTGCAGGCGTGCGAGGGCGCGATCCTGCTGGTCGACGCGGCCCAGGGCATCGAGGCGCAGACGCTGGCCAACCTCTACCTGGCCATGAACGCCGACCTGCACATCATCCCCGTCCTCAACAAGATCGACCTGCCGGCGGCGCAGCCGGAGAAGTTCGCCGAGGAGCTGGCGGGGCTGATCGGCTGCGACCCGTCCGACGTGCTCCGGGTGTCCGGCAAGACCGGCGAGGGCGTCCGCGAGCTGCTCGACCACGTGGTCCGCGAGATCCCCGCCCCCGTGGGCAACGCCGAAGCGGCGGCCCGGGCGCTGATCTTCGACTCCGTCTACGACACCTACCGCGGCGTCGTCACGTACGTGCGGGTCGTGGACGGCCACCTGAGCAAGCGCGAGCGCATCCTCATGATGTCCACCGCCGCCACCCACGAGACGCTCGAGATCGGCGTCATCTCGCCCGAGCCCAAGGTCTCCGAGCGGGGGCTGGGCGTCGGCGAGGTGGGCTACCTGATCACGGGCGTCAAGGACGTGCGCCAGTCGCGCGTGGGTGACACGGTCACCTCGTCGGTCAAGCCGGCCCAGGAGATGCTGGCGGGCTACGAGCACCCCAAGCCGATGGTGTTCTCAGGGCTCTATCCGATCGACGGCGACGAATACCCCGAGCTGCGCGAGGCCCTCGACAAGCTGCAGCTCAACGACGCGGCGCTGGTCTACGAGCCGGAGACGTCGGCGGCGCTCGGGTTCGGGTTCCGGGTCGGGTTCCTGGGGCTGCTGCACATGGAGATCGTGCGGGAGCGGCTGGAGCGCGAGTTCGGCCTGTCGCTGATCTCCACGGCGCCCAACGTGGTCTACCGCGTGGTCATGGAGGACGGCAAGGAGCTCACCGTCACCAACCCGTCGGAGTTCCCCACGGGTGGGAAGATCGCGCAGGTCTACGAGCCGGTCACCAAGTCGACAATCCTGGCGCCGTCCGAGTTCATCGGGGCGATCATGGAGATCTGCCAGGGGCGGCGCGGCCAGCTCCTCGGCATGGACTACCTCTCCGAGGACCGGGTCGAGATCCGCTACACGCTGCCGCTGGGCGAGATCATCTTCGACTTCTTCGACCAGCTCAAGTCGCGCACCCGTGGCTACGCCTCGCTCGACTACGAGCCTGCCGGCGAGCAGGAGGCCGAGCTGGTCAAGGTGGACATCCTGCTGCAGGGTGAGCCGGTCGACGCGTTCAGCGCCATCGTCCACAAGGACAAGGCCTACACGTACGGCGTCGACATGGCGAAGAAGCTGCGCGAGCTGATCCCCAGGCAGCAGTTCGAGGTGCCGATCCAGGCCGCCATCGGGGCCCGGGTCATCGCCCGCGAGAACATCCGCGCCATCCGCAAGGACGTCCTGGCCAAGTGCTACGGCGGTGACATCTCCCGTAAGCGGAAGCTGCTGGAGAAGCAGAAGGAAGGCAAGAAGCGGATGAAGATGGTCGGGCGCGTGGAGGTGCCCCAGGAGGCCTTCGTCGCCGCGCTGTCCACCGAGTCGTCCACCGACAAGAAGAAGTAGGGCGTTCGGGGTAGGCGACTACCCTGAAAGCATGGAAGTGGTGCAAACCGCGCGCATGGTCCTTTCGCGGGTCACGCTCGACGATCTGACCGCTGTCCATGAGCTTCACTCCGACCCCCGTACCAACGTGTACAACCCCGGGGGCCCCAGCGTTGACCTGGTGTCCAGCCGCGCCATGCTGGACCTGTGGCTCGCCGACTGGGCCGAGCGCGGCATCGGCTACTGGGCTGCGCGGGCGATCGGCGGGTCGGAGGTGCTCGGGTTCGGAGGGCTGCGCCGCGCGATCGTCGGCGGGGACGAGGTGCTGAACCTTTACTACCGGTTCCGGCCGTCCGCCTGGGGCCACGGGTACGCGGGGGAGCTCGTGGAGGCGGCGCTGCGGGTCGGCAAGGGGCTCGGGACCGTCGTCGCGGTCATCCGGCCCGACAACCTGGCGTCGCTGAAGGTGGCGGAGCGGGCGGGCATGCGCAGGGACCGGACGATCCCGTACGGGGGCGTCGAGAGCATCGTGTACGTGGCCTGAGCGCCCTACCCGCGGTTGCGGACCACGTACCCCACCAGCACCAGGGCGCCCGCGACGGCCTGAGCCGCCAGGAAGCCGCCCAGGGGGCCCGGCGGGGACAGCAGCGCGGCAACGGCGGGCAGGCACCCGAGCACGGCCAGGTCCACCCCGGTGAGCGCCCAGCGCAGGGGCCCGGTCGGGATCGCGCCGCCCGGGGTGTCGATGATCGGCATGGAGTGGTCGACCGGACTCCTCCTGGCCATCCGCAGCGCGGCCGCGGCCAGCGCGGGGGCCGCCGGCGGCCCGAACAGCCACCACGCCCCCGGCAGCGCGCCGCCCGCGCTCAGGGCGGCCAGCCCCAGGGTCGCCCACGCGCCGCTCAGCAGCAGGGGCAGCACCGCGCGGGCCGCGAGCGCCTGGCGGCGGTCCACGCCGAGCAGCCTGGACAGGGCCGGATTGTCGCCGTCCCTGCGCGCCCCCGACACGCTCACCGCCGCCACGGCCAGCGAACCCACCAGCACGGTCGCCCCGAGCGTCACCGGCGCGCCGCCCGCCTGCGCCAGCACGGCGGGCAACGCGGACATCGCGAACATGACCCCCAGACGCCCCGGCCTGCGGCCCACCCGGCGCCAGTCGTGCCAGGCCAGTGCGAAAGGCGCGGGCAGCGCCGGCCACCGCCGCGAGCTGAGCTTCCTGGCCCGCCAGTGGTTGTCCTCCGCTATCCAGGTGAGCGCATCGGGGTCGAGGCCGACGGCCGCGTTCGCGACGCGTCCCGCCCGGGTCGAGGCGGTGACGAGGGTACGGGTGGGGATCCGGTCGAGTGACGTCCACGCGTGGCGTACCAGCAGGGCGGAGGAGGCCGCCGCGACGGCCGCGGTGACGGCCACCGCCGACAAGGGAGCGCTCGCGGCGACGGCGAGCACCGTGCGCAGCTGCCCGCTGACGGTCACGACGGCGGCCACCAGCAGCGCGACCGTCGCGGACGTCAGCCAGACCTGCCACGACTGGGACGCCTGACCGAGCACCGCCAGGGCCATCCCGCCCGCGGTCGCCGAGACGCCCAGCACCATGGCGCCGAGCAGGCGCCACACGAGCTGGTCGGGGGCGCCCAGCACGGCGACCAGCCCCAGCCCGAGCAGCAGCCCGGCCGCCACCGCCACCGTGAACAGCACCCGGGCGGTGCGTCCGAGCAGGTGCCGCCGGTTCAGCGGCGAGGGCAGCAGCCAGGAGGCGTCGGCGGCGGACAGCATCACGGGTCCCGCCGCGCGGGCCGCGGCCAGGAAACCGGCCAGCGCCAGCGCGAGCAGGGCCGCTCCCGCGCTCACGCGGGCGGGATCAGCCGTTCCGGCCAGCCCTTGGAGCACGGTGGTGAGCGGGTGGCCGAGCACGGCGGCGAGCATCGCCAGCCCGAACCCGGCGACGTACCGATCGAGCAGGCCACCGCGGGCCGGGCCACGCGAGCGGAGATACGCCCGCACCACCCGCACACTGCCTGCGTCCCCGCTCACGCGTCCACCCCAGGGGCTACGTCGGCTCCGCTCATGCGTCCACTCCTGACGGTGAGACCTGGCGGGCGCGCCCGGCCAGGTCGTGATCATGCGTGGCCATCACCACGGTGCCTCCCTCGCCCGCGTACTCCTCGAGCAGATCGGCCAGCCGGGCCCGGAAACCGGCGTCCAGGCCGCGTTCCGGCTCGTCGAGCAGCAGCAACGTGCTCGGCCTGAGCAGCGCGGAGGCCAGGGAGAGGCGCTGGCGCTGCCCGGTGGACAGGTTCAGCGGCGGCGCGTCCGCCCGCTCCACCAGCGCGAACACCTCCAGCGCCGCCTCCACCTCCATACGGGCCTCGGCGTGCACGGCTCCCATGAGCTCCAGGTGCTCGCGGGCGGTGAGCCCCGGATACCAGGCGGGCTCGTCGCCGAGCATCGCCACCCGGCGCCAGAAGGCGGCGTCGTCGGCCGGCGGCTCCCCGAACACCCTGACCTCGCCGGAGGTCGCGGACTGGAGCCCGGCCAGGCAGCGCAGGAGGGTCGACTTGCCGCTCCCGTTCGGGCCGACGACCGCCATGATCTCGCCCGGTGACACGGTCAGCTCCATGTCTCGCAGCACGGGGTTGCCGCCGAGTTCGACCGTGAGGCCGTGAACGCTGATGATCGAGTCGTACACGGATCCGAGCCTAGCCAGCCGATCGCACAGGCGATCGCGACGATTTTCTGTCGGGGCCATCGCCTACCTTCTATTCCGAACACCAGTGCGACTGGAGGGTGACGTGATTGCTTCTGAGCGATTCGAGCGTGCCGCCGTGTTGGGGGTGGCTGTGGCTGAGGAGGCTCGACGGCTGCTGAGGCTCCACCTGGTTTCGGGAGAGGAGGGAGGCGACGGCACCGTGCTCGTCGACGTGCCCTATCCCGACGCGGTCGTGGTGGCGGCGCTGCTCGACGTGGCGGCGGAGTGTTTCGGCGAACGGGGTGACTCGGTCGAGGAGACCAGGCAGGCGGCGTTGGAGACGTTGTTACAACTGGCCGGGTTCGACGGCGAGTCCCAGCTCAGGCGCGCCTGATCGGCCGGGCTCACTGCGGGCGCGCCACCCCGTGCCGGAAGGCGTAGGAGACGGCCTGGGCTCGGTCCCGCAGGCCCGCCTTGGCGAAGAGGTTGTTGATGTGGGTCTTGACGGTGGCCTCCGAGATGTAGAGGCGGCCGGCGATCTCGGTGTTCGAGAGGCCGTCGGCGATGAGAGCCAGCACCTCGCCCTCGCGCGGGGTCAGCCCGTCGGGGAGCCCGTCACGGACGATGCCAGGAGGAGGAGGGATGGTTCCGGTTGTGGCCGGGGTCTGCCTCGTGGGCGCCGACATGGTGTCCAGGAGGCGGCGCTGGACGGTGGGGTCGAGTTGGGCGTCGCCGCGCTTCACCGTGGCGACGGCCCTGGCGATGTCGTCGGCGTCCGCGTCCTTGGTGAGGAAGCCGCGCGCACCCGCTCGCAGCGCCGCGAAGACGGACTCGTCGTCGGAGTACGTGGTGAGCACCACGACCTGGGTGTCCGGAAACCCGGCACGGATGCGGCCGGTGGCCTCCACGCCGTCCATGCGCGGCATGCGCAGGTCCATGAGCACCACGTCGGGCCGCCGTTCCTCGACCAGCCGCAGCGCCGCCTCGCCGTCCCCGGCCGAGCCGACCACCTCGATGTCCGGCAGCAGCCCGAGCAGCAGCACCAGGCCCTCGCGCACCACGGCCTGGTCGTCCACCACGATGACCCTGGTCATCCGGGCGCCCCCGGTCATGCCGGCACCTTCAGGCGCACCTGGAAGCCGCCGTCGTGTTCGCCTGCCGACAGTGTCCCACCGAGCAGTTCGGCCCGTTCGCGCATGCCCACGAGGCCGTAGCCGCCCCCGGGCGAGCCCTTCTCGGCGGAGGCCGGATTGGTGATGCGCAGCTCGCACCAGAGCCGGTCAAACTCGAGCTCGACCGTGGCCGGGCTGCCGGGGGCATGGCGGCGTACGTTCGTGAGGGCTTCCTGGGCGGTGCGCACCAGGGCGAGCTCCGTCTCCGGCGACAGGCGGTGCTCGGGGCCGGAGACGCGCAGCGTGCAGGCCTGGTGGGCGGCGCCCTCGAAGTCGTCCGCCAGCGTGCGCAGCGCCACGGGGAGCGCGGGCGGGTCCTCGCGCAGCGCCTGCACCGCGCGCCTGGCCTCATCGAGCCCCGACTTGGCCAGGTCGCGGGCCCGGGTGACCCGGTCGAGCGCTTCGGCCGTGCGCTCCGCGCGCAGCAGCAACTTGGCGCCCTCCAGATGGACGAGCTGGGCCGAGAGGGAGTGGGCGAGGATGTCGTGGATCTCCCTGGCGATCCTGGCCCGTTCCGCGAGCACGGCCTCTCGCGCCTCGGCGGCCCTGGTGGCCTTGCGCTGTCTGGCCGCGTACGAGATCAGGAAGATCAGGCAGGTGCTGAGGATGAGGGGAAGGTCCCGGGCCGGGTTGCCGACGATCCCACCCGCCACGACCAGGCCCCCGACGGCCAGCAGGCCGATGGGCAGCGCCTGGCGCAGGGTGAAGCGGGTGACGGCCAGGCTGACGCAGATGAGCAGAGCCCCGATTGCGGCGCCGCCGTCGGTCAGGGTGCTGAGGGCGATGGAGAGGACCACAGCAAGGGCGACTGCGATCAGCGCGACAGGCACCCCGAAAACCCGCAAGGCCCGCAAGTCCCCCAACCCTGACCTCGCGCCCAACCCCGGCCCCGCCCTCAACCCTGACCCCGCCTCCGCTTCGGCCCCCACCAGGCCACCACCCGGCATCCTCAGCCTGCTTGACCCAGGCGGTCCTGAGGACATCGGGCCGTTGGGCGTCGGCGACCCCGACGGCATCGGGTTGTCGGGTGCTGTTGGCCTCGATGGTGGCGGGCTGCCGGGTGCCGGTGACCCCGACGGTGTCGGATCGCCGGGTGCTGCCGGCCCCGATGATGGCGGGCTGCCGGGTGCTGCCGGCCCTGACGGCGTCGGGCTGCTTGACGCTGAGAGCTCTGGCTGCGGTCGGCTGCCTGGCGTCGAGGCCTCGGGCTGCGGTCGGCTGCCTGGCGTCGAGGCCTCGGGCTGCGGTCGGCTGCCTGGCGTCGAGGCCTCTGGCTGCCGTCGGTTGCCCAGCGCGGGTGATGCGGACTGCGGTAGGTCGCTTGGCGCCGGGGCTTCCGGTTGTGGTCGGTTGCCCGGTGCCGGTGCTCCTGGGTCCGTCGGGCTGTCTGGCGCGGACGGCTCTGGTGGGCTGCCCGGCACCGGTACCGGCACCGGCACCGGCACCGGCGCTTCTGGCTGCGATGGGTTGGCCTGCGCTGACGGCTGCGTCGGCGAGCCTCCTGCCCGCCGGACCTCCCACTGGCCTTCGGGCCGGACCTCCCGCTGGCCTTCGGGCCGGACCTCCCGCTGGCCCTCGGGCCGCGCCTCCAGTCGGCCCTCCTGCCGGGCCGCCCGTGAGACTTCCCGCAGGGTCTCCCGGTGGGTCTCCAGCGGGACCTCCCGTCGGGCTTCCGTCAGGGCCGACCATGAGTCTTCCCGTGGGGCTTCTCGGTGAGTGGGGTGGGGCTGGGTGTGGCGGTCGCGTAGTGACAGGAACAGGGTGGTGAGCAGGGTGAGGCCCAGTCCGGCGGTCAGGAGGGTGACCGCCAGTCCGATGCCGGTCAGGCCCGGCGCGGGGGTCGCTCCCAGCTGGGCCGCGATCAGCAGCGCGATCACCCCGAGCTGCAGCGCGAGGGCGATTCCGTACGGCGCACGCATCACCCCACGACGGTATCCGGTCGCCTGTCCATGCTCGAAAGCGCACGCCCCCTACGGGCGACGACGTACGACTGGGCGCCGATGGTGAGGCCGATGAACAGCATGATCCCGCCGCTGGAGAGGTCGAGGCCGAGGGCGCCCCCGGCGAAGTACAGGCCGACGCGGATGGCGACCGAGGCCAGCCACACCAGCATGGTCCAGGCCGTGGCCTTCGACCAGGAGACGCCGGAGTCGTCCAGCCACACCCGTACGGTTGTCCCCCGCCATACGCCCAGGGCGACGGCGACGACGGCCTCCACCAGGGCCAGGCCGAGGCTGAGTGCGAGCTGTCGGGGATCGATGATCCCGCCTGATGCGATGCCGACGATGACCATGAAGGCGGCGGTGTAGAGGATGCCCCGCTTGGCGGTGGGACGGGTCTGCATCTGGCGGTAGACCACGAACACCACGGCGAGGGGGACGAGGAGAGAGATCAGTATGGGTTCCACGGGTTTGACGGTAGGGATCGGCACGGCGTACCGGATCGGCCCGAGGGTTGAGTGCGCGGATCTCCACCCTGGGGTGGAGATCGAGGTGAGAGGTAATCGGGTCGCTGGGGGAGCAGGCTCTCGGTTACCGTCCAAGCATGGGCGTTATCTCCGTAAATGTGGGCCAATCGGTCGAGGCTGAGTGGGCGGGGAAGCTGGGGCGTACGGCGATCGACAAGCGGGCGGTCACGCACCGGGTGGCCGTACTGGCCAACGGGCTCGCGGGTGACGAGCGGGCCGACAAGAAGCACCACGGCTCGCCCGACCAAGCTGTCTACTCGTACGCAAGAGAGGACTACGACTGGTGGGAGGAGGAGCTCGGGCGGGAGCTGCGTAACGGGCAGTTCGGCGAGAACCTCACCACGTCCGGCCTCGACGTCACGGGGGCTGTGATCGGCGAGCGGTGGCGGGTGGGCAGCGCCTTGCTGGAGGTGAGCGGGCCCCGGATTCCGTGCGTGGTGTTCCGCAACTGGATGGACGAGCCGGGGTGGGTCAAGCGGTTCACGGCGGCGGGGCGGCCCGGGGCCTACCTGCGAGTGGTCTCACTCGGGGAGCTGGGCGTCGGGGACGAGGTGGAGGTCGTCTCGCGGCCCGAGATCGGGGTGACGGTGGGGGACTGGTTCCGGGCTCGGCACGGGGACGAGGAGGCGCTGCGCCGCATCCTGGCCGTTCCCGGGCACGACGCCGAGTGGGACCGCATGGCCGAGCGCCTTTTCAGCGGCCAACGATCTTAGACCGCCCGCCCGCTCGTCCGGTCCGCTCGTCCGGTCTGCCCGTTCGGCCCGCCCGTTCGGGCCAACCGCCCGGCCCACTCGGATGGGCAGCCGTCCGAGGCTGCCCATCCACCTCCTAGCCCGCCCATTTGGGGTGGGGTCAGTGGAGGATTGAGTACAGGGCTGAGGTGAGGGAGGCGTGGGTGTCGTCTTGGTCGATGGACCACATCATCGAGCCGCCCAGCCCCTTGAGGCGGATGTACGCCGCCTTCTGCAGCAGCACCGCCGGATCGTCGTACGACCAGAACTCGTTCCCGTCATACAGCCACAGGGCCCCGGTCCGCAGGTCCCGGTAGCGCTTGCCGGGCTTGGTGACCAGGTCCTTGTAGTCCTCGGTCCCGGGTCCCCACTTCCCGGCGGCGGGGCCGGTGGCCGGCTTGTAGAGGCCGTCGCCGCCGCCGGTGACCCCCGTCCAGCCCTGCCCGTACGCGGGTACGCCGACCACGATCTTGCGGCCGGGCGCCCCGCGGGACAGGTAGTCGCGTACGGTCTGGTCCACGCTGTACCGCACCGGGTTCGGATCCCGCCGATCGGTGAGGAGGTTGCCGTTGTGCCCGGTCTGCGCCTCCCACGTCCCGTGCAGGTCATATCCCTGGACGGTGGCGAAGTCGAGCGCCCTGAACACCCGCCGCACCTCGAACCCGGCGTCGATCTTGGCGGCCGCGGCCGGGAGGAAGGCCGTGAGCTGCGCGCCTGAGGAGAAGGCGGTGAGCTGCGCCCGCAGTTCCTCCGCGAACAGCGTGAAGTTCCGTCTGTCCTCCGGCCGCACGACGTTCCCCTCGGCGCCGGAGGAGCCCGGCCACTCCCAGTCCAGGTCGATCCCGTCGAACACCCCGGCTCCGGCGCCCGCGGGGAGGTCCGGCAGGTTGCCGCGCAGCCACAGGTCGATGCACGAGCGGGCCAGTGCGGCGCGGGACTCGGCGGTGAGGACCGCGTCGGAGAAGTACTTGGAACCGGTCCAGCCGCCCAGCGAGATCATCACCTTGAGCCCCGGGTGCTTGGCCTTGAGCTTGCGGAGCTGGTTGAGGTTGCCGTTCAGGGCCTGGCCGGGCGCGTCGGCCACGCCGTCCACGCTCTGCTCCGCGGGCACGGGCCGCTGCCAGTCCGCCCACGGGTCGGCCGAGTAGCAGGCGCCCCCGGCGTTCACGAACCCGAACGCGTAGTTCAGGTGCGTGAGCTTGGCCGCGGCACCCGTGGCGTCCACGTCCTTGACGTGGTAGTTGCGCCCGTAGACGCCCCATTGGATGAAGTACGCGACCCGTTTGAAGCCGGTGCGGGCCTCGGCCGGCGCGGAGATCGCCGTACAGCCGAGTAAGAGCGAGAGTGCGAGGAGGATCGTCTTCTTCACGGGGCGACTCCCGAGGGGTGCACTTATAGGAAACTTTCCTAAAAGTAGGGCGACGGCCCGCCGCCGTCAACGATCCGCGCCACCTCCTCGGGGCTCGAGATCACCGCCCACGCGTACGCCGGGTTCGCGAACAGGCCGAGGACCAGGTCCGCCACGTCCTGCCTGCTCGTGGCCGCCAGCAGTAGGGTCACGACGTGCGCGGCCGGCGGCCGCAGGAACGCGTTGGTCCAGTCGGTGACCGGCGCCGCCGCCTCCCACATCCGCTCCGCCGTGGCGCGGCCGAAGGCGGCGTCGTACGGGCCGCCCGCCGCGATGGCGTCGGCCGCGATCCAGGCGCAGGCCGAACCCAGGTTCGCGCCCTGGCCGGTCAGCGGGTCGTTGGTGATCCAGGCGTCGCCGACGGCCAGCGCGATCCGCCCGCCGGGCAGCTCGGCCACCGCCTCGCGAACGACCGGCGTGATCGCCCCTTGCAGCAGGTCGTCCGCACCCAGCAGCTCCAAGCCCCCGTCCACCCGCTCGGCCAGTCGCGGCGCGTGCTCGGCGAGCAGCCCGGCCAGCTCCCCGGCGACCTCGGCCGCGGGCAGGTGCGAGAGCGGCTCCAGCGGCCCGCCGGGAACCGCCTCGACCAGCACGCTGGAGACCACGCCGTGCCTGGTCATCATCGGCATGCGGAGGATCTCCCCGCACCCGGGCGAGACGTTGTAGCCGAACATGGGGCCGAGGTCGAGACCGCCGTACAACCCGGCAGTCAGGACGCGCTGCGGCCGGTCGAACGGCGAGCGCGCCGGGTCGCGCGGGAACAGCTCCGCCACCGAGCGCCGCCCGGCCGTCACGACCATCAGCTCGTGCTCCCGGGACCATCGATCCACCCGCGCCGCGTCCGGCGGCGCGCCGGTGACGACGACCTCGCCGCCCCGGCCGGTGAAGTCGTCCAGGTACGCGGGCAGCAGCAGCCGGAAGTCGACCGCGTGGAACGGCTCGGAGATCCTGGCCAGGAACTCCAGCGGCGGATCCCCCTTGATCGAGAGCTTGGCGGATCCCATCAGGCACGCGGGATCCCGGTAGTGCTCGCAGCCCAGCTCCCGCTCCCGTGCCAGGGTGTGCCCCATCCTGCCCACCGTGTTGGGCAGCCGCCCCGAGCGCAGGGAACCGGCGTCCTGCTCGCTGTAGAGCGTGGCCTCGATGCCGAGCTGCTGGAGGCGCAGAGCGAGGGTCAGCCCCGAGATTCCCGCGCCCACGATGCCGATGCCCGCCATGTGCAGCAGTGAACCTCTCAGGGGTTGCAGTTCGATAGCACCCTCGAACAACGGGCAAACTGAAGGGGTGCCATCCACCCTGCCTGACGGCGATCCCGTGCCCACCTCGGGCGAGCTGCCCGACAGCGCCCTGAGGGGCCTCGGCGAGCGTCCGTTCGGCTTCTACGTGCACGTGCCGTTCTGCGTGACCCGCTGCGGCTACTGCGACTTCAACACCTATACCGCCGCCGAGCTGGGCCCCGGCGCCTCGCACCGGGACTACGCGGACACGGTCGTCGAGGAGATCCGCCTCGCGCGCCGCGTCCTGGGCCCGGCCGAGCTGCCGGTGGAGACGGTGTTCTTCGGCGGTGGCACGCCCACGCTGCTCCCCCCGGAAGACCTGGCCAGGGTCCTGGCCGCGATCGACTCGGAGTTCGGGTTGAGCGCGGGTGCCGAGGTGACCACGGAGGCCAACCCCGAGTCCGTCGACCCGGCCTACCTCGACAAGCTCCGCCAGGGCGGCTTCAACCGGATCAGCTTCGGCATGCAGAGCGTGGCCGAGCACGTGCTCCAGGTGCTCGACCGCCGGCACACCCCCGGCAGGGCGGCGGCGGCCGTCAAGGAGGCGAGGCAGGCCGGGTTCGAGCACGTCAACCTCGACCTGATCTACAGCACGCCCGGTGAGTCCGACGACGACTGGCGGGCCTCGCTGGCCGCCGCGATCGAGGCCGGGCCCGACCACGTGTCGGCGTACTCGCTGATCGTCGAGGAGGGCACCAGGCTGGCGGCCAGGATCCGGCGCGGCGAGCTGCCCATGCCCGATGACGACGTGGCCGCCGACCGCTACCTGATCGCCGACGAGCTGCTGTCCCAGGCCGGGTTCGACTGGTACGAGGTGTCCAACTGGGCCACGTCCGACCGGGCCCGCTGCCGCCACAACCTGCTCTACTGGACCGGCGGCGACTGGTGGGCCGCCGGGCCCGGCGGCCACAGCCACGTCGGCGGCACCCGCTGGTGGAACGTCAAGCACCCGGCCGCCTACGCCCAGCGGCTGGCCGCGGGCACGTCGCCCGCCCACGCGCGCGAGGTGCTCGGCGACGACGACCGGGCGGCCGAGCGGCTGATGCTGGAGCTGCGGCTTTCGTCCGGCTACCCGCTGGCCGAGGTGGCCCCGGACGCGCGCACGGCCGTGGCGAGCGCGCTGGCGCGCGGCCTGCTGGAGCCCGGGCCGTTCAGGTCGGGCCTCATGGTGCTCACGCTCCAGGGGCGGCTGCTGGCCGACGCGCTGATCAGGGATCTGCTGGTCTAGGTGATCAGGCGGACGGCGAACGGGTAGCGGTACGGCTCGCCCTTGTTGGTGGCCATGGCGGCCTGGATGTGGAAGATCAGGGACAGGATCCAGACGACCGGCAGCAGGAGCAGGCCGATGAAGATGATCGTCAGGATGCCCGAGATGACGTAGCCGATGAACATCGTGATCTGGAAGTTGAGCGCCTCCGCCGCCTGATCCCTGACGTAGGGGGACTCGTCCTTCTTCATCAGGTAGATGATCAGCGGGCCGACCCAGGAGACCAGCAGGCCCAGCAGGTGCGAGAGCATCGCCATGGTGGTGTCGTCGGTGCCCGGGCGGGGGCCGAACCTGCCGGGGACGTACGGCTCGCCGGGCGCGCCGTATCCGTAGCCGTAGCCGGGCGGCTGCGGCGCGGAGCCGTAACCGGGCGGGGGAGGGCCGTAACCCTGGGACTGCTGGCCGTAGCCGGGCTGGCCGTAGCCAGGTTGGCCATAACCGGGTTGTCCGTGGCCGGGCTGGCCGGGACCGGGCTGTCCGTAGCCGGGTTGACCGTACGCCGGTTGGCCGTAACCGGGCTGGGATCCTGGCTGCTGCCCGTACCCCGGCTGGCCGTAATGGGGCTCGGAGCCGGGCTGCTGCCCGTAAGCGCCAGGCTGTGACCCGGGTTGCCGGCCGTATCCGGGCTGCTGGGGGGCGGAGCCCTGGC
Organism: Nonomuraea sp. NPDC003709; assembly: GCF_040610775.1. Lineage (NCBI taxonomy): Bacteria > Bacillati > Actinomycetota > Actinomycetes > Streptosporangiales > Streptosporangiaceae > Nonomuraea > Nonomuraea sp. NPDC003709. Next base: position 282,317 of record NZ_JBEXMW010000016.1, read on the forward strand.
TGGGCGGGATGCTCGACGGGGGGACGAAGCGGGTGGCGTCGTCGTCCGGCGGCGGCGGTTGCGGCGGGTCCTGGCTCATGATGCCTCCGTAACGAAGTCGATCAGTTCCTCGACCCGGCCGAGCAGTTCCGGCTCCAGGTCTGTGTACGTGGAGACGGCCCCGAGGATCCGCCGCCACGCCTCCGCGGGCTCCATGCGCCAGCCCAGGGCGGCGATGACGCCCTCTTTCCACGGCACTCCGCGCGGCACCGCGGGCCAGGCGGGAATGCGCAGCACGGACGGCTTGACCGCCTGCCAGATGTCGATGTACGGGTGCCCCACGACGAGCACGTCCGGCGAGGTGATCTCGGCGGCGATCCTGCTCTCCTTGGAGCCGGGCACGAGGTGGTCCACCAGCACCCCCAGCCGGCGCTCCGGCTCCGGGCCGAACTCCGCCACGATGGCCGGCAGATGGTCCACGCCCTCCAGGTATTCGACCACGACCCCCTCGACCCGCAGGTCATGGCCCCAGATCTTCTCCACCAGGGCGGCGTCGTGCACGCCCTCCACGTAGATGCGACTCTCCCGGGCGACCCTCGCCCGCAGCCCTTCCACGGCGATCGAGCCCGACGCGCTGCGCCTGGGCCCCGCGGGGGCCGCCGACGGGCGTACCAGCGTCACGGGCTTGCCCTCCAGCAGGAACGCGGCGGGCGCGAGCGGGAACAGCCGGCGTCTGCCGAACCGGTCTTCGAGCGTGACGGCCTCCTTGTCACAGGCCACCACCGCGCCGCAGAAGCCGCTGTCGGCGTCCTCCACGACGAGGTCCGGCTCGGCCGGCACTTTCGGGATCTTGCCCTTGCCCGGCCGCCGCCAATTCCCCGCCAGCACATCGCCCTCGTACACACGGGGACCGTAGCAAATCACCCGCCGACCGCAAGGCGCTTGCGCGCGCCGCTGCGACGGACCAGCACGATGATGGTGCCGGCGATGGCGATGAGCAGTCCCGCCCCGGGGATCAGGATGAGCGCCATCACCCCGCCGGCGATGCCGCCCGCGGCCGAGGTCAGCTCGCGGCCCACGCCGTAGCGGACGTCGGCCTGCTCCTGGGTGGTGCAGGACAGCTGGTAGTCGCCCCTGGTGGGCGCGTTGATCACGAGGATCTGCTCCCACTTGACGGACCCGGCCGTGACCGTCTGCGTGCCGGTGGTCTTGGCGAGCCTGGCTCCGTTGGTGATCTGGCACTCGTAGTGGACGGCGGTGTCGCTGGAGAGGTAGACGGCGGGTTTGGTCGCCGGGTCGATCGGCACCGTCACGGTTTCGCCGGACGCGAACGTCCTGGTGGGGGCTATGTTGCTGACGCTGCTGACGATGCCCGTGGTGAACAGGACGACGCCTGCGATGGTGCAGACCACGGCGATGCCCCAGACGAGCCCGATCCACCAAAGTCGCGGTTTGATGGCTTTCGAGTCGATTCGTGCGGGGAATTGGGGTTGCTGGCCGTACTGTCCGTACTGAGGAGGTGGGCCGTACTGGGGCGGCGGGCCGTACTGAGGAGGAGGCCCGTACTGCGGCGGCGGCCCGTACTGGGGCGGTGGCTGGCCGTAGCCGGGCGGCGATCCGGGCTGAGGGCCGTAGCCGGGCTGGGACCCGGGCTGCGGGCCATAGCCGGGCTGGGACCCGGGCTGCGGGCCGTAACCCGGCTGGGAGCCGGGCTGGGGCCCGTACGGCGGAGGCGGGGAGTTGTCGCTCATGTCGGCAAGTGTGGTACTTGCCGCTTGTAAGAAGCTAGGAGCCTGGTTGCGACCTTGTGTTATCGCACCTTGTGGATGAGAGCCGTACACTTGGCACTCAGGAACACAGAGTGCTAGATGGTTGCGTTCCTCGGATGTCAGAGGCAGGAGGTGAGCACGTGCTCGACGATCGGAAGCTGGCGGTGCTCCGCGCCATTGTCGAAGACTACGTGTCCACCAACGAACCGGTGGGCTCCAAGGCGCTCGCCGAGCGCCACAACCTGAAAGTCTCCCCGGCGACGGTCAGGAACGACATGGCCGCGCTGGAGGAGGAGGGCTACATCACCCAACCCCACACCAGCGCCGGCCGCGTGCCGACCGACAAGGGCTATCGGCTGTTCGTCGACCGGCTCTCGCAGGTCAAGCCCCTGTCCGGGGCCGAGCGCAGGGCCATCGAGACGTTCCTGGCCGGTGCGGTCGACCTCGACGACGTGGTCACCCGCACGGTCCGGCTGCTCGCGCAGCTGACCAGGCAGGTGGCGGTGGTGCAATACCCGACGCTGACGCGTTCGACGGTCCGGCACGTCGAGCTGGTGCCGCTGAACGACCGGCGGGTCATGCTCGTGCTGATCACCAACACCGGTCGCGTCGAGCAGCGCGTCATCGAGCTGCCCGAGGTGGTGGAGGACACCCGCATCGCCCACCTGCGCGCGGTCCTCAACGCCTGCCTCGACGGCTGCGGCCTGAGCAACGTGCCCGAGCTGGTCGCCGACCTGCCCGAGCGGCTCCCTCTCGAAGACCGCCCGGTGGTGGCGACGATCCTGTCGGTGCTGCTGGAGACGCTGGTCGAGCGGCACGACGAGAAGATCGTGTTCGCCGGCGCGGCCAACCTCGCGGGCGCCGACTTCTCGATCGGCCTGCGCGACGTGCTCGAGGCGCTGGAGGAGCAGGTCGTGCTCATGAGGCTGCTCGGCGAGACATCCGCAGACACACCGTCCGCGCTCACCGTGCGCATCGGCTCCGAAAACCCCTATCTGCGGGGGACATCCATAGTCGCGACCGGATACGGTTCAGGCGACAACCAACTGGCCCGGCTCGGGGTGTTGGGGCCCACGAGGATGGACTACCCAGTGACGATGGGAGCCGTGCGCGCGGTGGCACGCTACGTCAGCCAGATCCTGGCTGCATCATAAGAGGTCGATAAGTGGCAAACAGCGACTATTACGCCACCCTCGGGGTGCGCCGTGACGCCAGTCAGGACGAGATCAAGAAGGCTTATCGCCGACTTGCCCGCGAGCTGCATCCCGACGTGAACCCCGATCCTGAGACCCAGGAGCGGTTCAAGGAGATCACGCAGGCCTACGAGGTGCTGTCCGACCCGAACAAGCGCCAGATGTACGACCTGGGTGGCGACCCCTTCGGCGGCGCCGGAGCAGGCGCGGGCGCCGGCGGCTTCGGAGCGGGCTTCCCCTTTAGCGACATCATGGACGCGTTCTTCGGCACCGCGGCCGGCGCCAGGGGCCCGCGCTCGCGTGCCCGCAGGGGACGCAACGCCACCATCCGGGTCGAGCTCGACCTGCGCGAGACGGCGTTCGGCACCACGCGTGAGCTGGTCGTCGACACGGCCGTGCTCTGCGAGGTCTGCCACGGGGCCGGCACGGCGCCCGGCACCCACCCCGACACCTGCGACATGTGCAACGGGCGCGGCGAGATCTCCCAGGTCACCCGCTCGTTCCTGGGCCAGGTCATGACCTCGCGGCCCTGCCCGCAGTGCGGCGGTTTCGGCACCATCATCCGCCACCCCTGCCAGGAGTGCTCCGGCGACGGCCGGGTGCGCACCCGCCGTACGATCAAGGTCCGCATCCCCGCTGGCGTCGAGGACGGCACCCACATCCAGCTCGCCGGCGAAGGCGAGGTCGGCCCCGGCGGCGGCCCGCCCGGAGACCTGTTCCTCGAGATCGTCGAGCGCGCCCACGAGATCTTCGAGCGGCGCGGCGACGACCTCCACTGCACCGTGCAGATCCCGATGACGGCGGCCGCGCTCGGCACCATCCTGGCGGTCGAGACGCTCGACGGCTCGGAGGAGGTCGATGTCCGCCCCGGCACGCAGTCGGGCCAGGTCATCACCATGTTCGGGCGGGGCGTGCAGCGGCTCAACGAGTCCGGCCGCGGCGACCTGCTGATCCACGTCAACGTCGAGACCCCGACCCGCCTCGAGCCCGCGCAGGAGGAGCTGCTGCGCGAGCTGGCCAAGCAGCGGGGCGAGGAGCGGCCGCCGGGCAAGTTCGCCCCCGGCCAGCAGGGCTTCTTCTCGCGGCTGCGCGACGCCTTCAACGGCAGGTGACGTGACCGTCCCGGTGTTCCTGTCGCAGGAGCTGGACGGGCCTGAGCTGACGCTCGGCGGCCCGGAGGGGCGCCACGCGGCCTCCGTGCGGCGCCTGCGGGCCGGCGAGCGGATCGATCTGACGGACGGTGCCGGCGCGGTCGCCGAGTGCGTCGTACGCGAGGTCCTCAAGGACGCGCTGAGGCTCGACGTGCTGCGCCGCTACGAGGTCGAGCCGCCGCGGCCGCGGCTGGTCGTCGTCCAGGGGCTGCCCAAGGGCGACCGGGGCGAGCTGGCCGTCGAGATGATGACCGAGGCGGGCGTGGACGTCATCGTGCCCTGGGCCGCCTCGCGCAGCATCACCCAGTGGAAGGGCGACAAGGTCGCCAAGGGGCTGCACAAGTGGCGCTCGACGGCTCGTGAGGCGGGCAAGCAGGCCCGCAGGTTCCACCTACCCGAGGTGACCGAGCCCGCCACCACCGCGCAGGTCGACAAGCTGCTGGCGGGCGCGGCGCTGGGGCTGGTGCTGCACGAGGAGGCGGCCGAGCCGCTGTCCGGCGTGGCGCTGCCCGCGTCAGGCGACATCGTGGTGGTCGTGGGGCCCGAAGGGGGCGTCTCGGACGACGAACTGGCCGGGTTCCGGGCGGCAGGGGCGGTGTCCGTGCTGCTGGGGCCCACGGTGCTGCGTACGTCCACGGCAGGGGTGGCGGCGGCCTCAGTGCTGCTCACGCGTACCGGACGCTGGTAGAGCCTTTCAGGGCGTCGGGTGAGAGGCGTCCACCAACGGGCTGGTCACGTCGGTCGGACTGTCGGTGATGTCGTCGGGCGGGCACTCGTCGGCCGGGCACGTCGTGGGCTGCAGGGTCTCCTCCACCGACGTCGACGTCGACGGGGCCGGGGTGGGCGAGACCGTGGGGCAGTCGGACGGCGGCTCGACCTGCTCGGCCAGGGGTGACGGGCACTCGGTCGTCGTGGGGGTGGGGGTCGGCGAGGGCCGGCTGGTCGATTCGGCCCTCTTCGTGGGCCGGGGCGTCGGGCTCTTGGAGGGGATCTCGGGGATTCCCACCGGGTGCTGGTCGTGGCTGGTCGGCTGCCTGGGCGGCGGCTCCTGGGAGCGGGTGGTGGAGGAGTTGGACGGGACCTTGGAGGTCGTCTCGCTGTCCACCCACTTGGCGGGCTGGTCGATGATCTGCGAGCGCAGGCTGGGAACGGCCATCACGATCGTTCCCGCCACCAGGAGGGCGCTGGCGGCGGCCGCGCCCGCTCGCCACCAGAACAGATTGCGGACGCCGCGCCGCTCGATGCGGGTGCGGATGATCTCCAGTCCGTCCGGCGAGGGCACGACCGCGTCCGCCTCCGCGCGGAGCGCACGGCGCAGGAGATCTCCGTGCTCGTCGGGGGGCTGGGTCATGACATTTTCTCCAGAACGGATCGCAAGGCGGCCATGCCACGTGCGGTGTGGCTCTTGACCGCGCCCTTGCTGATGCCCATCGCATGGGCTATCTCAGCTTCGGACAGATCACCGTAGTACCGCAGAACCAGTGCTTCTCTCTGTCGGGTCGGCAGGGCCCGTAACGCCTCGATGACGGCGGAGCGTTCCAGCTCGCCGATCGCGCCGTTCTCGGCGCTCGGGGCGTCCGGCAGACCCTTGGGAGCGTACTTCTCGACGACCGCGCGGTGACGCAGCACGGAACGGGACCGGTTGACGACGGATTGACGGAGGTAGGCCAGTGCCTTGTCGGGGTCACGCAGCCTGCGCCAGGCGCCATGGATGGCGACGAACGCATCCTGCACGACTTCCTCGGCTGTTGCCATGTCTCGCACCAGCAACACGGCAAGACGCACCAACGACCGAAAATGCGCGCTATAGAGCGCGGTCACGGCCATGTCGGCATCCCACCCGACCGGCACCGCCCCCATCGACCTGTCGGCCAGAAGGGTTTCGGTGGTCACATCAGTGGGACGCGCGGCCTTCCCAGAGGGTTTACGCTCTTCCGGTTCTTGAGGTTTCCCCGGTTCCTTAGGGTGCATTACCCAGTCGTGTCCTCGCCAGGTGGCGCTCGCCCGACCCTGAATCGTCTCTTTTTTTGCTGAAGTGTCGCACACTTACCCTAACCGTGTGGATCTTCCTGCGCACGACACAGCTGATTACCGATTCGCAACGGGTTCCGTGCGTCGGGGGTCTCGATAAGGTGGCCGGGTGAGCGATTGCCTCTTCTGTCAAATCGTCGCCAAGGAGATTCCCGCCGAGATCGTTTACGAAACCGGCAGGACGCTGGCGTTCCGCGACGTCAACCCGCAGGCCCCGACCCACGTGCTGGTCATCCCGAAGCAGCACCACCGCGACGCCGCGGAGCTCGCCAAGGCCGACGACGGGCTGGCCGACGACGTGCTCAAGACCGCCCACGCCGTGGCCGTGCAGGAGGGCGTGGCCGACGGCGGCTACCGCGTGGTGTTCAACACCGGGCCCGGCGCCGGGCAGACGGTCTTCCACGTGCACGCCCACGTCCTGGGCGGGCGCGGCCTCACCTGGCCCCCCGGCTGATATTGGGGAGAGCAATCGGCCTCGTCCCGGATACCATGGGCTCAGACGAACAACGCAAGAGACCTGGAGGCATCAGGCCGCGGGCCTGCCCATGTCCGAACTACACGAATCCCGACGTACGGCACCTCCCTCGCGCACACAAGCCAAGGTGCTGATTCCGGACGAATACCCGATGGTCAGCCTCCTGGGCTCCCGCGACGAGCTGCTACGCGTCATCGAGGGTGCCTTCAGGGCCGACATCCACGTACGGGGTAACGAGATCACCGTCACCGGCAGCCCCGACGAGAGCGGCACCGTGGTGCGGCTCTTCGAGGAGCTGGTCGAGGTCCTGCGCAGCGGCGGCGAGCTCACCCCCGACGCGGTCGAGCGGAGCATCGCCATGCTCCGCATGACCTCCGACCGTCCCGCCGAGGTGCTGTCGCTCGACATCCTCTCCTCGCGCGGGCGCACCATCAGGCCGAAGACCGTCAACCAGAAGCGCTACGTCGACGCGATCGACAAGCACACGGTCGTGTTCGGCATCGGCCCCGCCGGCACCGGAAAGACCTATCTCGCGATGGCCAAGGCCGTGCGGGCGCTGCAGGAGAAGCGGGTCAACCGGATCATCCTGACGCGCCCGGCCGTCGAGGCCGGCGAGCGGCTGGGCTTCCTGCCCGGCACCCTGTACGAGAAGATCGACCCCTACCTGCGGCCGCTCTACGACGCCCTGCACGACATGGTCGACCCCGACTCGATCCCCAAGCTGATGGCCGCGGGCACGATCGAGGTCGCGCCGCTGGCGTACATGCGCGGACGCACGCTCAACGACGCGTTCATCATCCTCGACGAGGCGCAAAACTCCTCGGCCGAGCAGATGAAGATGTTCCTCACCCGGCTCGGGTTCAACTCCAAGATCGTGGTGACCGGTGACGTGACGCAGGTCGACCTGCCCGCCGGCACGGTGAGCGGGCTGCGGGTTGTCCAGGAGATCCTCGACGGCATCCCCGACATCCACTTCGCGCGCCTGTCCAGCGCCGACGTGGTCCGCCACAAGCTGGTGAGCGAGATCGTGGACGCGTACGGGCGTTACGACGCCACGCAGGCCGCGCAGGAGCCCAAGAGCATCCAGCACCGGGGGAAGCGGCGACCATGAGCATCGAGATCAACAACGAGTCCGGCGTAGAGGTCGATGAGGAGAAGCTCTCCGCCCTGGCCGCTCACGTGCTCGGCGAGATGGGCATCAACCCGCTCGCCGAGCTGTCCATCGTGGTGGTCGACGAGGACGCCATGGCCGAGCTCCACGAGAAGTGGATGGGCGAGCCGGGCCCGACCGACGTGCTGGCGTTCCCGATGGACGAGCTGCGCCCCGGCGGCGGAGCGCGCGGCGACTCCGAGAGCCCGGCCGACCCGGCCCTCCTCGGCGACGTCGTGCTATGCCCGCACGTGGCCGCCCGGCAGGCCAAGGAGGCGGGCCACAGCGCGGCCGACGAGCTGGAGCTGCTGTGCACCCACGGCATCCTCCACCTGCTCGGCTACGACCACGCCGAGCCCGAGGAGCACAAGGAGATGTTCGGCCTGCAGGCCCGGCTCCTGGAGTCGTGGCAGGAGGTGCGCAACCCGCAGTGAACGCCTGGTTGCTGTCGGCCATCGCGCTCGTGATCATCGGTGGCCTGATCGCCAGCGCGGAGACGGCACTGACGCGCATCTCAAGGGTGCGCACCGAGGAATACGTGCGTGAGGGCCGGCGGGGCGCGGTGCGCCTGCAGGCCATCGTCAACGACCCGCCCCGCTACCTCAATCTGCTCCTGCTGCTCAGGCTGAGCTGCGAGCTGGTGGCCACGGTCATCGCGACCCTGCTGTTCATCGACCTCATGCACGACCAGGGCTGGGCGTACGTCTGGGCCGCGGTCGTGATGATCGTGGTCAGCTACGTCGTGGTCGGTGTCATGCCGCGTACGCTTGGCCGCCAGCACGCCGAGCCGGTCGCGCTGGCCAGCGCCCCCATCGTCTACGGCCTGACCCGCATCTTCGGCCCGCTGCCCAAGCTGCTCATCCTGCTCGGCAACGCCCTGACCCCCGGCAAGGGGTTCCGCGACGGGCCGTTCACCTCGGAGGCCGAGCTGCGCGAGCTGGTCGACCTGGCCGAGGAGCGCCGGGTGATCGAGCCGGACGAGCGCGAGATGATCCACTCGGTCTTCGAGCTGGGTGACACGCTGGTGCGCGAGGTCATGGTGCCGCGCACCGACATGGTCCACATCGAACGCGGCAAGTCGATCAGCCAGGCCCTGTCGCTGGCGCTGCGCAGCGGGTTCTCCCGCATCCCCGTCGTGGGCGAGAACGAGGACGACGTCATCGGCATCGCCTACCTCAAGGACATCGCCCGCAAGATCCACGAGTCCGGCGAGGGCGGGGGCGAGGACACGGTCGAGTCGATCATGCGGACGGCCGCGTACGTGCCCGAGAGCAAGCCCATCGACCAGCTCATGCGGGAGATGCAGGCGCGCCAGATCCACATCGCCATCGTCATCGACGAGTACGGTGGCACCGCCGGGCTGGTCACGATCGAGGACGTGCTGGAGGAGATCGTCGGCGAGATCACCGACGAGTACGACCAGGAGGCGCCCCGCGTCGAGCCCATGTCCGACGGCGGGATGCGGGTGACGGCCCGGATGCCGGTCGACGAGCTGGGCGAGCTGTTCGACACGGAGATCGAGGTCGACGACGTGGAGACCGTGGGCGGGCTGCTCGCCCACGCTCTGGGCCGGGTGCCCATCGCCGGGTCGCAGGCCGAGGTGGCCGGGCTCATGCTCACCGCCGAGAGCCTGGCGGGCCGCCGCAACCGCATCAGCACGGTGGTGGTCCGCCGTGCCAAGCCCTCGGAGGACGACACCGAACCGGTCGGCGCCGAACACGACTGACCTGTCTCAGGGCGGGTCCGGACGAAGGCGGACGAAAGGTCGCAAGCGTTCTACAAGTCTTCTGCAAGCCGGTCCGGGCACTCTCTAACCACGACATCCAGTGCGGTGGGTGTCAGAGGGGAAAGCATCCGAACGCCGGGTGGGGTTCGCGGCGGGAGGATGACCCTGGGGGGAACGACGGTGTCCCGGCCGGCTGCCCAGCCGGCTGGGACGCAGGTCGGCGTAAAGGGTGTTCTCGTCCGGAAAACCGGGTGAGGGCACCCTTTTTGCGCATTGGTGGAAGCTCCGGTGGATTGCCGCATTCGTCGGTGGGGGAGGCTGCGATCCAGGGGGAATCATGAAACGCGAGATCATCGCCTGTGCCCTGCTGGCCGGCGTTCTGGGGGGGTGCGTCAGCGGGGGGACGGGGAGCGCTCTCGACGCGCAGGCCACCGCGCACCTGCGCGAGGTGCTCAGCAAGGAGCCGCCGTTGCCCGACGGCTTCACGGCCCGGCCCGAGCAGGCGTGGCGGATGCCGTTCGCGCAGGCCGACAGCAACTGCAAGGCCGTGCTCGAGCCCGTCGGGGGGCTGGCGCCGCGGCAGGCGCTGACGGCCGAGGCCGCGGTCAGCTACCGCGGTGACGGGCTGGGGGAGCAGGCCGGGGTGGGGCTGGCCCGGTACGCGGACGGGGAGGCCGAGGAGCACCTCGACGCGCTGGCCGAGGCCCTGGAGTCGTGCCGGGAGGTACGTACGTCCTCCGGCACCGACCTGCGCTCGCAGGAGCTCCCGGTCGAGAACGCGGCCGACGAGACCGTGGGCGCGCGGCTGAGCGGGCGCCTGAACGGCTACCCGTACGCGATGGACGTCGTGCTGTCGCGGGTGGGCGACACGCTGGTCTCGGTCGTGCACACGGGCATGAACGACGTGGACGCGGCCCGTACCAGCGAGGTGGTCGACGCGGTCATCTCCATGACCGGGACCCACTGACAGGAAACCTGCTGCCATGCCTGGTCGAGGCTGCGGGGGCACTCCGCTTGGCGGATTTCTCGTAGCCTTGTTCCCGTGACACTCGATCCTGAAGACAGCAAGATCATCACTCTGGCCCGGGCGGCCCGAGCGCGTAACGAGTCCGCGGAAGGGGCCGCCGTACGCGACGAGACCGGCCGTACGTACTCGGCGACCGACGTGGCGCTGGACGCGCTCACGCTGTCGGCGGTGCAGGTGGCCGTGGCCATGGCGGTCTCCAGCGGCGCGCGGTCCCTGGAGGCCGTGGCGCTGGTGAGCGAGGGCGCGCCGAGCGCCGCCGACGAGGCCGTGGCCGCGGAGCTGGGCGTCAAGGCGCTGCTCGTGGCCGGTCCCGACGGGAAGCTGCGGGGCTGATCATGCCGATGTCGCCATTTTTGGCGAAATTGCGGGAAAAGGTTGGCACCGATCTGCTCATGCTGCCGTCGGCGGCGGGCTTCGTGTTCGACGACGCGGGCAGGCTCCTGGTGGCCCGCCACGGCGACGTCGGCCTCTGGGCCGCGCCCGGCGGCGGCATCGACCCTGACGAGCGGCCCGAGGACGCCATCGTCAGGGAGCTGCACGAGGAGCTCGGCATCGACATCGAGGTACGCGGCCTGATCGGCGTGTTCGGCGGCCCCGAGTTCCGCACCGTCTACCCGAACGGCCATCAGGTCGGCTACGTCATCGCCGCCTACGCCTGCGTGATCGCCCCGGGCTCCGCCAGGCCGGAGCCGGACGGGGTCGAGATCAACGACTACCGATGGGTGACCGAGCAGGAGTTCTCGGAGCTGCCGACGACGCCCTGGACCCCGATCGCCGCGCCCCAGGCGTTCGCCTGGTGGCGTGCGCATGCCCGCTGATAGGCCACAATGCAGAATGTGACTTCGCCAGACAACCATCGCGCCGGATTCGCCTGTTTCGTGGGGAGGCCGAACGTCGGCAAGTCCACGCTCATGAACGCCCTGGTCGGCAGCAAGGTGGCGATCACCTCGTCCAAGCCGCAGACGACCAGGCGCACCATCAGGGGCATCGTGCACCGGCCCGACGCCCAGCTCGTCATCGTCGACACGCCGGGCCTGCACCGTCCGCGCACGCTGCTCGGCGAGCGGCTCGACAGCCTGGTGCTGTCCACGCTGACCGAGGTCGACGCGATCGGCTTCTGCGTGCCCGCCAACGAGCCGATCGGCAAGGGCGACCGGTTCATCGCCGACAAGCTCGCGGCGGTGAAGAAGACGCCGGTCGTGGCGGTCGTGACCAAGTGCGACCTGGCGTCCAAGGAGCAGATCGCGGAGCAGCTGCTGGCGGTGTCGCAGGTGGGGGAGTTCGCCGCGATCGTGCCGGTGTCGGCACAGTCGGGCGAGCAGCTCGACGTGCTGGCCGACGTGCTGATCGAGCACATGCCCGAGTCGCCGCCGCTCTACGAGGACGGCCAGCTCACCGACGAGCCCGAGCAGGTGCTGGTGGGCGAGCTGATCAGGGAGGCGGCGCTGGAGGGCGTACGCGACGAGCTGCCCCACTCGATCGCCGTGGTCGTCGACGAGATGATGCCCCGGGAGGGGCGTGACGACCTGCTGGACATCTACGCGCACCTGTTCGTGGAGCGGCCCTCGCAGAAGGCGATCGTCATCGGGCACAAGGGCGAGCGGCTGCGCGAGGTGGGCACCAAGGCCCGCAAGCAGATCGAGGCCCTGCTCGGCACCCGCGTCTACCTGGACCTGCGGATCAGCGTGGCCAAGGACTGGCAGCGCGACCCCAAGCAGCTGCGGCGCCTGGGCTTCTACGACTGATCAGCTCGGGGGCGGCGGACCGGCACCGGGACGGCCGGCTGATCAGCTCAGGGGCGGCGGAGCAGCGCTACGACGGACAGCACGACGACCGCCACCGCGCAGCCCATGGCCGCGAACCAGCCGAACTTGATCACCGGCCCGACCGACAGCACCTGGCCCAGGTCGAAGGAGAGCCGGTCACGGACGCCGCTCCCGTCGGTCATGAAGAGCACCAGCACCGCCACCGCCGCCGCCCCCGGGACGGCGGCCAGGGCGGCGACCCTGGGGCGGGTGAGCAGCCCGGCGATGCCGCAGCCCAACGCCGCCAGGCCCGCCACCAGCGTGTAGACGCCGAACGTGTCGTCGATGCCGCGGATGTCGTTGGCCAGCCCGCCGCCGATCAGCTCGCTGCGCACCTCGAGCCCGGACCACGGCAGGACGGCGCAGAACACCAGCAGCGCTCCGGCCACCACGACGGCCAGGGCGTAGCCGCGGCGGGCCGCCGGTTCGGCGGGGGCAGGCTGGAGGTAATCGGCCACACGATCACTGTAAGCCGGACCCGCGCCTCCCACCACCGAACGCAACGGGGTCGTCACCATCACCGCCAACCGCCGCAGCCGCTACCGGGTGCCGTCATCGGCTGCCGGGGCTGGGCGATGCGGGGGTGCCGCTCTTGTCTTGACGGGTTCGCCTGGTCAGGGCTCCCGGGTGAGGGTGGTGCGTTCGCCCCATTCGAGGCGGGAGCGGAGCTGGACGGCGTCCGCGGCCAGGGCGGACACGAGCGTGCCCCGACCGGCCAGGGGCAGGACGGCGACGCCCTCGGCCACCACCGGCTCCTTGGCGGACGTCGTGAGGAACGTGGTGCCGACGCAGCGGGCAGAGCCGTAGACGGCCGGGGAGGTGTCCACGGCCGGGTCGCCCACGGTGAACTCCTGCCGGAGCACCGGGCGGCCGTCGCACGTCGCGTCGAAGCGGGCATGGCAACGCCCCGAGACCTCGCGGTGGCGGCCGAAGACGATCTCCTCGCGCCACAGCACCTCGGCGTCCGCCGCCAGCTCGAGGCGTACCAGGAGCCGATGCTCGCACCCGGCGGCGAGCACCGTGGGCTCCGGGGTGAAGCGGAGTGTGGCGCCCGCCCCCACCCGGGCCGTGACCAGCATCTCGGACGTGCCGTCCCCCGGCAGGACCAGGGTGCTGGCGACCGAGCCCAGCTCCAGGGTGGTGCGCGGGGCGACGTCCAGGTCCAGGGAGAGCCGGTCGCCGCCGAGCGGGCCCGCCGCCGTGGAGATGAGATGCACGGTGTACGGCCCCGTCTGGCGCAGCGTCAGCGGGGGCGCCGAGGCCAGCCGGCGGATGAGGGTCCGGCCATCCGGGGACGAGGCCGTCGCGACGGCGGCGCTCGCCCTCATCCCGCGGCGGCCGGGCCGGGCGCTGGCGGGCATCAGGAGACGGGGGCCGCGTGGGTGTGGGACCAGGCCGTCACCTGCTCGGACACCCAGGAAGCGACCGTGGTGGCGGTGGGCTCCTGCCTGATCGAGGTGAACAGCACCGGCCTGTCACCGCGTACCGCCGCCGCGTCCCGATCCATCACGCCCAGGTCGGCGCCCACCATCGGGGCCAGGTCCGTCTTGTTGACGACCAGCAGGTCCGCCGTCGTCACCCCCGGACCGCCCTTGCGCGGCACCTTGTCGCCGCCCGACACGTCCAGGACGAAGATCTGCCTGTCCGCCAGCCCCCGGCTGAACGTGGCCGTCAGGTTGTCGCCGCCGCTCTCCACGATCACCAGGTCCAGCGGGCCGAAGCGGTGCTCCAGGGTCTCCACGGCGTCGAGGTTCGCGGCGATGTCGTCGCGGATGGCGGTGTGGGGGCAGCAACCGGTCTCGACGGCGAGGATGCGGTCGGGGTCGAGCACACCCGCCCGGCGCAGGAAGTCGGCGTCCTCGGTGGTGTAGATGTCATTCGTCACCACCCCGAGGGACAGCGACGGGCCCAGCGTCCTGCACAACGCGGCCACCAGGGCCGTCTTGCCGCTCCCTACCGGGCCGCCCACCCCGAGCCGCAGCGCCCGGCCGCGGCCGTCGGGGGCGTGGTGGTGGTCGTCATGATTGGCACCCATGTCTGGGGATCCTTCCTTAGGAGACGAACAACCTGACCTCGGCGCGCGCGTGCTGCTCGGCCAGGAGGTCAAGGGCTGGGGACGAGTACGCAGGGAGCGCCGCCAACCAGGGGGGCGGGTCCGCGGGGTCCGGGGTCTGGCTCGTGGGGCCGGGGTGGGCGGTCGAGTCGGTGTCCGTCACGGTGGGGTGGGCGGTCGAGTCGGCGTTCGTCACGTCGGGGTGAGCGGCGGAGCGGGCGTTCGTCACGGCGAGGTGGGCTTCGGTGGCGACGGCCGTGAGGTCGGGGGTGAGGTCGGCCAGGAGCCCGTGCACGGCCACCGGGTCGAGGCCCAGGAGCCGCACCGCCGCCGTGGCCGGGCCGCTGATCGCGTGGTACGCCGCCGCCGTGGCCGCCTCCTCGGCCGTGGCGCCCGCCGCGTACGCCACCGCTCCGAGGGCGATCGGGTGATGAGGGCTCGGTACGGCCCGCGCCAGCTCATCGAGCACCGGTGACGGCCACACGCGGCGGGCGACCCTGAGGAGGAGCCTGCCCTGGGTCCTGGACGCGTCCCGCTGGGCGGGGGCGGCGGTCCTGGCATCGACCTCGGCGTCGAGCAGCACCCACGGCGCCCCGGCCGCGACCTGACCGACTTCGGCGTCGGCCCCCGCCCCAGTGGTGGTGGTCGGCCCTGGGGTGGTGGCCTGGGTGTGGGCGGCGGCTGTGAGGGTGGCGGCGAGGGCGCCGGTGGTGTGAAGGCGGCCGCGGAGGAAACGCGCCAGTGAGGGCACGTCGGAGACCGCTCCCGACGTGATGGCCTGTTCGGTGCCGCCCGAGTGGGCGTGGCCGCCGGCCGGGAGGCGGGAGTCGGCGAGGAGGAGCAGCGCTGGGTTCATGGCATCAGAAGAGGAAGTAGCGCTGGGCCATGGGAAGGCGGGTGGCGGGGGCCGGTTCGACGAGGTCGCCGTCGATGCGGACCTCGAACGTGTCGGGCGCCACCTCGATCCGGGGCATGGCGTCGTTGAGCGGCATCCAGGACTTGCCGCGCCGTCGTACGTCCGCCACCGGAGCCAGGCGGCGGCGTACGGACAGCCGGTCGGCGAGGCCCGACTCCAGGGCCAGCGGCGCGACGAAGTGGAGCGAGGTGGCGGCGGCGGTCACCGGTGAGGCGCCGAACATGGGACGGGGCAGCACCGGCTGCGGCGTCGGGATGGAGGCGTTGGCGTCGCCCATCTGCGCCCAGGCCACCACGCCGCCCTTGAGGACGAGGTCGGGCTTGACCCCGAAGAACGCCGGGTCCCAGAGGACGAGGTCGGCGAGCTTGCCGCGTTCAACGGAGCCGATCTCGCCGTCCAGCCCGTGGGCGATAGCCGGACAAATCGTATATTTCGCGATGTAGCGGCGGGCTCGCAGGTTGTCCGCGGGCCCACCGAGCGACCCCCGGCGGCCCTTCATGACGTGCGCCGTCTGCCACGTGCGGATGATCGTCTCCCCGATCCGCCCCATCGCCTGCGAGTCCGAGCCGATCATCGAGATCGCCCCCAGATCGTGCAGCACGTCCTCGGCGGCCATCGTCGCCGGCCTGATGCGCGACTCGGCGAAGGCCAGGTCCTCCGGGATCGACGGGTTGAGGTGGTGGCACACCATGAGCATGTCGAGGTGCTCGTCCAGCGTGTTGACGGTGTGCGGCCGGGTGGGGTTGGTGGAGGAGGGCAGGATGTTGGGGTAGGAGGCGACGCGGATGATGTCGGGAGCGTGCCCGCCGCCGGCCCCTTCGGTGTGGTACGCGTGGATCATCCGATCCCCGATGGCCTTCAGCGTGGACTCCACGAACCCCGCCTCGTTCAGCGTGTCCGTGTGCAGCGTCACCTGCACCCCCGACGCGTCCGCCACGCTCAGGCAGGCGTCGATGGCGGCCGGCGTCGAGCCCCAGTCCTCGTGCAGCTTGAAGCCGGAGGCCCCGGCCTCGAGCTGCTCCGTCAGGCCGTCCGTGGAGACCGTGTTGCCCTTGCCGAGCAGCGCGAAGTTCAGCGGGTACGCGTCCAGCGACTCCAGCATCCGGCCCAGGTACCAGGCTCCGGTGACGGTCGTCGCCTTGGTGCCCTCGACGGGGCCGGTGCCGCCGCCGACGATCGTGGTGACGCCGGAGGCGATCGCCTCGTCGAGGACCTGCGGGCAGATCAGGTGGACGTGCGAGTCGACGCCCCCGGCGGTGAGGATCTTGCCGTTGCCCGCGAGCACCTCCGTGGACGGCCCGATGACCAGGTCGACGCCGTCCATCGTGTCGGGGTTGCCGGCCTTGCCGATGGCGTAGATGCGGCCGTCGCGGATGCCGACGTCGGCCTTGACCACGCCCCAGTGATCGAGGATCACCGCGCCGGTGATGACCAGGTCGGCCGCGCCCTGCGCCCGGGTGGTCCGCGCCTGTCCCATGGACTCGCGGATGACCTTGCCGCCGCCGAACACCGCCTCGTCGCCCGGCCCGGCGGGCCCGATCGACAGGTCCTCGGTGACCTCGATGAACAGGTCGGTGTCGGCCAGCCGGATCTGGTCGCCGACCGTGGGGCCGTAGAGCGCCGCGTACCGGGCGCGCGAGATGTCAGCCATCGAGCGGCCCTGCCCACTCCGGCCGCAGCCCGGGCACGACCCGGTTGCCCGCCAGCGGCACGAGCGTCACGTCGCGCTCGACGCCCGGCTCGAACCTGACCGCCGTTCCCGCCGGCACGTCCAGCCGCATGCCCCAGGCCGCCTTCCTGTCGAACTCCAGCCCCGGGTTGGCGGCCGCGAAGTGGTAGTGCGAGCCCACCTGCACCGGCCGGTCCGCCGTGTTCACCACCCGCAGCGTGCGGCGCTCGCGCCCGGGGTTGAGGGTGTGAGCGCCCTCGGGGTGCACGTACTCGCCCGGGATCACGGGATCGGCCTGTGTACGGTGACCAACTTCGTGCCGTCGGGGAACGTCGCCTCGATCTGCACGCTCTCCAGCATCTCCGGCACGCCTTCCATGACGTCGGCCCGGCCGAGCACCGACCGTCCGGCCTCCATGAGGTCGGCCACGGAGCGCCCGTCCCTGGCCCCCTCCATGAGGAACGACGCGATGATGGCGGTAGCCTCGGGGTGGTTCAGGCGCAGGCCTCTGGCCTGCCGCTCGCGCGCCACCCCGGCGGCGACGTGGATGAGCAGCCGTTCCTGCTCGTGTGAGGTAAGCCGCATGGCCGGACCATAGGAACCGGCGGTTTCGTGGCTGTTGCCGGGGCATGTCGTGTTGGTTTCGCACTGCGACTCAACCCCCATATTTCGGATTAAGTGCATTTGTGAACAATCGGCAAACGCGTCTTAACAACCGCGATCTACTCGGGAAATCTCGTGGAGTCACCTTTCTCCCAGTAACGGTCGGCAGGAAGGAACGGCTGTGCGCATCTCCCGTCCGATTGTCTCCGCCACCTTGGTGTTGGCCCTCGCGGCCTGCGGATCGAATGCCAAGCCCGCCGACTCCAAGGAGATCAAGGTGGGCCTTCTCCACTCGCTCAGCGGCACGATGGCGATCAGCGAGGTCACCGTCCGCGACGCCGAACTCCTGGCCATAGAAGAGATCAACAAGGCCGGCGGCGTGCTCGGCAAGCAACTCGTCCCCGTGGTGGAGGACGGCGCCTCCGACTGGCCCACGTTCGCGGAGAAGGCCACCAAGCTGATCAGGCAGGACAAGGTCGCCACCGTCTTTGGCGGCTGGACCTCGGCCAGCAGGAAGGCCATGCTGCCGGTCTTCGAGCGCCACAAGGCGTTGCTCTGGTATCCGGTGCAGTACGAGGGCCTGGAGAGCTCCCCGTACATCTTCTACACGGGCGCCACCACCAACCAGCAGATCATCCCCGGCCTCGACTACCTGAAGGAGCAGGGCAAGAAGAAGCTGTTCCTGGTGGGCAGCGACTACGTCTTCCCGCGGACCGCGAACAAGATCATCAAGGCGTACGCGGCGGCGAACGGGATGGAGATCCTCGGCGAGGAGTACACGCCGCTCGGCCACACCGAATACTCCACGCTGGTCAACAAGGTCATGCAGGCCAAGCCGGACGCCGTCTTCAACACCCTGAACGGCGACAGCAACGTGGCCTTCTTCAAGCAGCTCAAGAGCGCGGGCTCGTCCGCCGACAGCATGCCGGTGCTGTCGGTGAGCATCGCCGAGGAGGAGGTCACCGGCATCGGCGTGGACAACATCGTGGGCCAGCCGGTCGCCTGGAACTACTACCAGACCACCGACACCCCGGCCAACGACGCGTTCGTCAAGGCGTACAAGGCCAAGTACGGGCAGAACAAGGTCACCTCCGACCCCATGGAAGCCGGCTACAACGCGGTCTACCTGTGGGCCGAGGCGGTCAAGAAGGCGGGCAGCACCGAGGTCGAGGCGGTCAAGAAGGCCGCGCCCGGCATCTCGCTCGAACGCCCCGAGGGCCTGGTCACCATCGACGGCGAGAACCAGCACATGTACAAGACCGCCCGCATCGGCATCGTCCAGCCCGACGGCCTGATCAAGCAGGTGTGGGACTCCGGCAAGCCGATCAAGCCGGACCCGTACCTCAAGGGCTACTCCTGGGCCTCCGGCCTGGCGGCGGGGCAGTGATGCCGGCCTTCCTCAACCAGCTCCCCATCGGCCTGTCCATCGGGGCGGTGCTGCTGCTCATCGCGCTCGGGCTGACGTTCACGTTCGGGCAGATGGGCGTGATCAACATGGCGCACGGCGAGTTCATCATGGCGGGCGCGTACACCGCGTTCCTGCTGCAGGACCTGGTGCTCGCGCTGCCGGCGGCGTTCCTGGTGGCGGGGCTCATGGGGCTGATCCTGGAGCGGGCCGCCATCAGGCACTTCTACGGCCGCCCGCTGGACACGCTGCTGCTCACCTGGGGTGTCAGCCTGGTGCTGCAGCAGCTCGCCCGCGACCTGTTCGGCGCGCCGAACGTGCAGGTGCCCGCCCCCTCCTGGCTCGCGGGCGGAGTGGGCATCCTGCCCTACAACCGGCTGTTCATCATGGGGCTCGCGATCGCCGGCGTGGTGGCGGTCTGGCTGTACCTCAACCGCACCGGGCTCGGCCGCCGGACCCAGGCCGTCGTGCAGAACCGGCAGCTCGCCGCGACCAGCGGCATCGACACCGGCCGGGTGGACATGCTGACGTTCTTCATCGGGTCCGGGCTGGCGGGCGTGGCCGGGGTGGCGCTGACGCTGATCGGGCCCGTCGGGCCGGCGCTCGGCACGTACTACATCGTGGACGCGTTCCTCGTCGTCGTGGCGGGCGGGCTCGGGCAGCTGCGCGGCGCCGTGCTGGCCGCGATCGGGCTGGGGCTGCTGAACTCCTACGCCGAGTTCTGGTCGGACGCCTCGCTGGCGAAGGTGATCGTGTTCGCCGTGATCATCGCGTTCCTGCAGGTGCGCCCGCAGGGCATGTTCGTGCTCCGGTCAAGGGTGCTCACATG
This sequence comes from Nonomuraea sp. NPDC003709, assembly GCF_040610775.1. NCBI lineage: Bacteria > Bacillati > Actinomycetota > Actinomycetes > Streptosporangiales > Streptosporangiaceae > Nonomuraea > Nonomuraea sp. NPDC003709. The sequence continues at coordinate 302,098 of NZ_JBEXMW010000016.1, forward strand.
AACGTGATCAAGAGAAATCTGCCTTTCGCGACCGTGGCCGTGATCGCTCTGGTGGCGGCCCCGCTGCTGCTGGAGCCGTTCCGGCTGGGGCTGCTGGCGAAATACCTCTGCTACGCGATCGTCGCGCTCGGGATCGGGCTGGCCTGGGGGCAGGGCGGCATGCTCGCCCTCGGGCAGGGCGTCTTCTTCGGGCTCGGCGGCTACTCCATGGCGATGTACCTCAAGCTCACCGAGGCCGGCGGCGGGCTGCCCGACTTCATGGTGTGGAGCGGGGTGGAGAAGCTGCCGACGCTGTGGGCGCCGTTCGCCAACCCGGTCTTCGCCCTCGCCATGGCCGTGCTGGGACCCATGGCGATCGCGCTGATTCTGGGCACGCTGGTGTTCAGGCAGCGGGTGCGGGGCGCGTACTTCGCGATCCTCACCCAGGCGCTGGCCGCCGCCATGGTCATCCTGCTCGTCGGCCAGCAGGGCCTGACCGGCGGCACCAACGGCATGACGAACTTCTTCGAGCTGTTCGGCCAGGACCTGGCCGAGGACTCCACGCAGCGGGTGCTCTACATCGTGGTGGCGGTCGTCCTCGGGGTCCTCTACCTCGCCACCCGCCAGCTCGTGAACAGCCGCTACGGCCGGCTCCTCGTCGCTGTCAGGGACGGGGAGGATCGCGTGCGCTTCCTCGGCTACGACCCGGCCCTGGTCAAGACCGTCACCTTCGCCGCCTCGGCGGGCATGGCGGGGCTGGCGGGCGCGCTGTTCGTGCCGGTGGTCGGCATCATCTCGCCCGCGCTGCTCGGCGTCGTGCCCTCGCTGGAACTGGTCGTCGCGGTGGCGGTCGGCGGACGGCACGCGCTGGCCGGCGCGGTGCTCGGCGCGGTCGTCATGGGCTACGCCAAGACGGCGTTCAGCGAGCAGTTCGCCGACGGCTGGCTCTACCTGCAGGGAGCGCTGTTCATCCTGGTCATGACGCTCGCCCCGAAGGGGATCGTGGGCCTGGTGGGGAGGTGGCGGCGTGCTCGAACTGCGTGACGTCCAGGTCGTCTTCGACGGGTTCCGGGCGCTCGACGGCGTGGACCTGACCGTGCCCGAGGGCGAGCTGCGCTTCCTGATCGGGCCCAACGGCGCGGGCAAGACCACGCTGATCGACGTGATCACCGGGCTCACCAGGCCGGCGGCGGGCAGCGTGCGGTTCGGCGAGCACGACCTGGTCGGCAGGAAGGAGCACCAGATCGTCCGCCTGGGCGTCGGCCGCACGTTCCAGACGTCGGTCGTGTTCGAGGAGCTGACCGTGGTCGAGAACCTCGACCTCGCGGCCAGCTTCCGCAAGCCGCTCTGGTCGCTGGCCAGGCGGCGCAAGGGCGTGTCGGAGGCCGTCGAGGAGGCGCTGGCCAGGACCGGACTCGAAGATCTCGCCGAACGTTCGGCCGGTGTTCTCTCGCACGGCCAGCGCCAGTGGCTGGAGATCGGCATGCTGCTGGCGCAGCGCCCCCGGCTGCTGCTCCTGGACGAGCCGGTGGCGGGCATGTCCAGCGACGAACGGGAGCGCACGGGGGAGCTGCTCACCCAGATCGCCGCCGACCACACGGTGATCGTGGTGGAGCACGACATGGAGTTCCTTCGGCGGCACGCCTCGACGGTGACCGTGCTGCACGAGGGCAGGGTGCTCGTGGAGGGGTCGGTCGACGAGGTCAGCGCCGACCCCCGCGTCCAGGAGGTCTACCTGGGGAGGAGGGCCAGCGATGCTGTCGGTGACCGGCCTTGAGTCGGGGTACGGGAGGGCACGCGTACTGTTCGGGGTCTCTCTGGAGGTCGGGCCTGGACAGCTCGTGTGCGTCATGGGACGCAACGGCGTCGGCAAGACCACGCTGCTCAACACCGTCATGGGCGTGATCCCGGCGACGGCCGGCACGGTCACGTTCGACGGCCGCGACGTCACCCGGCTGAAACCGCACGAGCGGGTCAGGCTCGGCATGGGGTACGTCCCCCAGGGCCATCAGTGCTTCCCCCAGCTCTCGGTCCTGGGCAACCTGCTGGTCACCATGGAGGCCGCCAAGGTGACCAAAGAGGCCATCGACGAGGCCCTGGACGTGTTCCCCGCGCTCAAGCCGCTGCTCAAACGGAGCGCCGGCCACCTGTCGGGCGGCCAGCAGCAGCAGCTCGCCATGGCCCGGGCTCTGGTCACCAGGCCCAGGATGCTCATACTCGACGAGCCGACCGAGGGCATCCAGCCGTCGATCATCCTGGAGATCGAGGCGGCGATCGAGCGGCTGCACGCCGCAGGGCTGGCCGTGCTGCTGGTGGAGCAGTACCTGGACATCGCGCTGCGGCTGGCCGACACGTTCGTCATCCTCGACGGCGGGCACGTCGTGCGCACCGGGGCCGCCGAGGAGCTGCACCGGGAGGACGTCCGCCGCCTGCTCGCGGTCTAACCCTGGGCCAGCAGGGCGCGGGCGTTGGCGGCGCCCTGGCGGTCGCCGGTCCGCTCGAACACCTCCAGCGCCGCCCCGGCCAGCTCCCGCGCCCGCCCCGCCGCGCCCTCGGCCCGGTTCAGCCTGGCCAGGGCCAGCAGGGCGTGCGCGTCCAGCAGCCGGTCGCCGAGGCGTACGGCGATGCTCCTCGCCTGCTCGGCGGCGGCCCTGGCGTCCGTTTTGGCGGCCTGCGCCAGGTGCGTCGCGGACAGGTCGAGCAGCGTGTCGGCCTGCCGGTGCCGGTCGCCCAGCTCCTCCAGGTGCTTGACGGCGGCCCGCAGGCGTTCGGCGGCTTCGTCGAGCCGCCCCGCGCGGCGCAGCACGGCCCCGAGCACGCGCTCGGCGTCGGCGGCGTCCCGCTGGTTGTCGGCGCCCTCCAGGCAGGTGCGCAGGGCGCGCTCGGCGTCCTCCAGCCGCCCCTGCTCCAGATGGACGCGGCCGAGCCGGCGCCTGGTGTGGTTCACCTCGCGGGTCCGGCCCTGCCGCAGGAACATGCCCAGCGCCAGCCGCAGCCGCCCGTGCGCGAGCTCCCACTCCCGCTCGGCCAGGTGCAGGTCGCCCTGGTCCAGCAGGACCAGCGCCTCGCCCCGGTCGTCGCCCGAGCGCCGCGCCGCCTCCAGCGCCCGCGCGGCCACCGCCCGCCAGTCGTCCAGGAACCGGTGGCGCTCCAGGTAGGGAGCCAGCAGGTGCGCCAGCCGCCAGCACCCCTCGTCGAGCCCCGCCGCGTGCAGGTCGGCGACCAGGCTCACCAGGAACGCCCGCTCGGCCGCCAGCCACTCGACCGACTCCCTGATGTCCCTGGTGGCCACGGCCGTGGCCGGATCGCCCGACACCAGCGAGAACCGCGAGGCCCGCACCCTGGCCAGCACCACCTCCGACAGCCGCCCCAGCACGCCCGGCACGGGCTGCTCGCGGGCGAAGAGCCTGGTCAGGTCGTGCAGCCGGTAGCGGACCTGGCCCGCCACGTCCACGCCGTGCGTCTCCAGCAGGCCCGCGTCCACCAGCGCCTCGGCCTGCCCGCCGAGCTGCTCGGTCACCCAGTCGGCGAAGTCGGGGGCCGACAGCGCGCCGAGCCCCCGCAGCGTCAGCCGGGCGGACTCGGGCAGCCCGTCGAAGCCGATCGCGAACACGCTGCGCACCGCCTGGTCACCCGCGTGCAGCCGGTCGAGCCGCTCGTGCTCGTCCTCCAGCAGGGCCACCAGGTAGTCGACGGTCCACTCCGGCCGGGCCGCCAGCCGGGAGCCGGCGATGCGCAGCGCGATCGGCAGGCCGCCGCAGAAGCGGGCCAGCCGGGTCATGGCGTCGTCGGCCGGCCGGCCCGAGCCGCTCACCAGCAGGTCGATGGCCTCGGCGGCGCCGAGCACGCCCACCGACAGCCGCCGCGCGCCGGTCAGGCCGCCGAGCGAGGACCGGCTGGTCACGATCGTCGGGCACGAGGTCAGCAGCGGCCGCACCTGCGCCTCGCCCGAGGCGTTGTCGAGCAGCACCAGCAGCCTGCGGTTGGCCGTGTAGGTGCGGAAGAGCCTTTCCCGCTGCTCCTGCGACGCCGGGATCGCCTGGGCCGGGCAGCCCAGCCAGCGCAGGAAGTCCTCCAGCACGGCCGACGGGGTGGTCGTCTCGCGCAGGTCGGCGTACAGGATGCCGTCGGGGAAGCTCTCCCGCTCCCGCCAGGCCGCGTGCACGGCCAGCGCCGACTTGCCCGCGCCCGCCTGCCCGTGCACCACGACGTGGCCGCCCACCACCTCGTCGAGCAGCTCGCCCCGGCCGGTGAAGCCGGTCACGTCGGGGGGCAGCAGCACCGGCGGGCCGGCCGAGACGTGCAGCGACACGTCGTCGTGCAGCATGCGGTGGTAGAGCAGCTGCAGCTCGGAGTCGGGCTCGATCGCGAGCCCGCCGTCGAGCTGGTCACGCAGCACCGCGTACGCGGCCAGCGCGTCCACCCGGCGGCCGCTGCGGTAGAGGGCCAGCATGTACTGGCCGCGGAAGCGCTGCCACATCGGGTGCTGCCTGGTCAGCCGGCGCAGCTCGCCGAGCAGCTCGCGGTGCCTGCCGGCGTCCAGGTCGGCCTGCACCCGGCGCTCCAGCGCCAGTAATCGCAGCTCCTCCAGCTCCTCGCGCAGCCGGCGCGTCTCGACCCACCGCTCGCCCTCGGGGTCGACGTCCTCCAGGACCTCGCCCCGCCACAGGCTCAGCGCCTCCTCGTAGGCCCCCTTGTCCACCAGCAGCCGGAACCGGTCGACGTCGAGCTGCCCGTCGCCCAGCGCCAGCACGTACGAGCCCGCCACGGTCGTGATCACGTCTTTCCCGACGAGCTGGCGGAGCTGGCCGACGTAGCCGCGCACCAGCGAGTCGGAGCGGTCGCCGTCCTCGCGCGGCCACAGCAGCCTGCGCAGCCGCTCGACCTTGAGCGGGCGCCCGGCGTTCAGCAGGAACATCGCCAGCAGATCGCGGTGCTTCGGCACGGTGGGGGTGCGGTCCTGGCCGTCGCCGTCGAGCACTTCGAGCGGCCCCATGATGCGAAATTCCACGCGACCTTCCTTGGAGGAGGAGACGTCGATCAGAATGGCACAACTGATTGCTGCTCTCACTCCCACCGACCGTTCCTATGGACTGAGCCTGAGGTGCATGTGCTCAGCCGAACGCTCCGAACGGTGTTGAGCGTTCTGGTCGCCCGCATACGCGCCGCGTCCGGGCGGCACGGATCGTGTCCGTGGTCCGGGGATGCGGGGGCGGGGTCCCTCACACCCGCGGGCGTCCGGTCCGGCCTGGATGGTCCGATGCTCCTGCTCATCGCTCCGGTGGGCAGGGGGCGGTGCCGTCCGTCGCCGGATCGGGTGCCCTTGGGCGCGCCCGCGTCCGCCTGTGGGGCGTGCCGCACAACCACCCGCTGGGCGTGCTCTTCGACGGCCTCCAGGCGGCCGGGAGCGGCCGGCTGGCCTTCTCACCGGACGGCAGGAGGGTCTACAGCGTCACGCCGGACGGCACGCCGCGCACCCACGAACTCGACGGGGGCCGGGTGGCCGGCGCCGTCTGCCGGCGTGCCGGACGTACCCTCACGGCCCAGGAGTGGGCCCGCCACCTGCCCGGCGTCGAGCCCTTCACCCTCTGCCGCTAGGCGGTCCAGGCGCGGGCCGACCTGATGATCTCCTCCAGGTGGTCGCTGTGCGCGCCGCGCCAGTAGACCTGGCCGCACTCGCCGCACCGCCCGTACGCGTCGTAGTTGCGCTCCGTGCCCGCCTCCAGCAGCGGCGCGATCTCCTGCTTGGCGACCGGCCGCAGCTCGCCGTTGCACGCCGTGCACCGCGTCCACGGGCGCAGCGGCGGGGTGAAGCGTTCGAGGAGGTCGCGGAGCTGGTCGGCGGGGCGGGAGCCGCGTACGTACGCGCCCAGCCACAGCGCGCGGCGGCGCAGCAGGCCGCGGTCCTGCGTGAGCAGCACCCGGTGCTCCTCGTTGGCCTGCACCACCAGCGAGGGGTCGTCCATGTCGTTGTGGTAGGCCGTGTCGATGCCGAGCAGCCGCAGCCGCCGAGCCAGCGTGCCCAGGTGCACGTCCAGCAGGAACCGCGGCTCCTCCGGCAGCGGCTGCGGGCGCGGCACCGGCTGGACCTCCACCACGTCACCGGCCACGAGCTGGTACGACGGCGGCACCCCGCGGCCGTCGGCGCCCATCGGCCCCACCTCGGTCAGCGGGATGCCGAGCGACTCGACGTGGTGACCCAGCGTCGAGGTGCCGTCCGGCGTCACCCGCTGCCACTCCTGGCGCCGGCTCACTGGCAGGAACATCGTCAGCTCTGAGGCGATGAGTAGGCGTGCGTCCCGTTCGCTCACATGTCCATTCTGGTGGACCGGATAACGTAATTTCATGCCGATATCTCGCCGCGCCTTCCTGGGGCTCGCCGCGCTGGCGACCGGGTGCTCGGCCGCCGACGGCAGGCGGGCCGAGTTGCGGCTGGCGACGGGCGTGACGGGCGGGATCTACGAGCAGCTCGGCGACGGGCTCGCGCGGGAGCTGCGGCAGGACGGGCTCACGGTGCGGGTGATGAAGACCGCGGCCAGTGTGCAGAACCTGACGATGATGACCGACGGGCGGGCCGACGTGGCGTTCGCGCTGGCCGACAGCGCCGACGACGCCGTCAGGGTGCGCCACCAGCCGGTCTCCGCGCTGGCCAGGGTGTACATGAACTACGTCCACCTGGTGGTGCGGCGGGGCTCCGGCATCGCGGCGGTCAAGGACCTGGCGGGTCGGGCGGTCTCCATCGGGCTGGAGGGCTCGGGCACCGCGGTGACCGCCACCCGCGTGCTGGCCGTGGCCGACCTGGCCGAGCCCGCCGAGGTCAGCAGGCTGGGCCTGGACGAGTCGGTCCAGGCGTTGCGCGACGGCGGGATCGAGGCGTTCTTCTGGTCGGGCGGGGTGCCCACGCCGGTCCTGGCCGCGCTGGAGGACATCGAGCTCGTGCCGCTGGAGCCGCTGGTGACGGTCCTGCGCCGCCGGTTCGGCCCGCTCTACGAGCACGGGCTGGTGCCCGCCGGCGTGTACGGCGTCGGCCGGCCGGTGCCGACCATCGGCACCCCCAGCTACCTGATGTGCCGGGCCACGCTCCCGGACGATCTGGCGTACTCGATCACCGAGACCCTCTTCGGCGCCCGCGACCGCCTCCAGGCCCCGTCGGCGCCCGGCGGGCGGCTCGACATGCGCTACGCCATCGGCACCGGCGTCGTCCCGCTCCACCCGGGCGCCGCCCGCTACTACCGCTCCGCCTACGGCTGAGCCCTCAGGCGCAGCTCCACGACCAGACCGTGCGGTACGGCGGGCAGCAGCGCCAGCGTGGCCCCGCATGCCCTGGCCAGCTCGGCGGCGATGGCCAGGCCCAGGCCGCTGCCCACCACGTTCGCGTGGGCCCCGGACCGCCAGAACCGTCCCAGCGCCTCCGCCCGCTCCTCCTCGCCGAGCCCGGGCCCGTCGTCCGCGATCCGCAGCACCCCGTCCTCCAGGGTGACCGTGACGGTGCCGCCCTCGGGCACGAACTTCTGGGCGTTGTCGAGCGCGATGTCCGCGACCCTGGCCGCTGCCTCGGGAACCACTGCCATTTCCGAAATTTCGGTTATGAGGTGGATGCCCTTGGCCGCGTACACCTCCCGCCACGTCCCCAGCCGGGGCGCCAGCGGGATCTCCTTGCCCTCGACGCCCGCGCCCGCCTCCACCTTCGCCAGCGCCAGCAGGTCCTCCACCAGCAGCGCCAGCCGGTCCAGCTCCGCCATCGCCTCCCCGAACTCGGCCGTGCCCTCACCCCGCAGATGCGGCTCCAGGTTCTCCAGCCGCAGCCCCAGCGCCGTGAGCGGGGTGCGCAGCTCGTGGGAGGCGTCCGCCACGAACGCCCGCTGCCGCTCCATCGCGTTGGAGACCGCGTCCGCCATGGTGTTGAAGCGCTCCTCCAGCCGCCGCAGCTCGGAGGGCCCGGCGCCGGGATGCGCCCGCGCGTCGAGCCTGCCCTGCGCGATGGCCTGCGTGGTCCGGTCGAGCTCGGTGACGGGCCGCAGGATCCAGCGGGCCAGCCGCCTGGCCACCAGCGCCGAGTAGCCCAGCGCCACCAGCGCGCCGACCAGCAGCGCGCCCCACACCAGCGACACGTCCTGCCTGGCCCGGTCGGTGGGGGCCTCCAGCAGCACCACGCCGGACAGCTGCGCGTCCCGGCCCGCGGGCTCGGCCAGCAGCACCGTGGCCGGTCCGAACGGGTTGATCGTGGGCAGCTCCTCCGTCGTGCGGCCGGACAGCGCCAGGCGGGTGGCCTCCCGGTCGTCGGCGTCGAAGCGGCCCGCGGTGGCCAGGACGGAACCGTCGCGGTCGCGTACGCGTACCGCCGCCCCGTAGAGCTCGGCATAGCGGTCGATCTCGGCGATCAGCCCCGAGCGGTCGTCCTCCCTGGCCGCCTGGTCGGCCAGCTCCGCGAAGCGGGTGGCGTCGGCGCGGCGGTCGAGGAGCAGGCGGTTCGTCCGGTGGGAGGCGTAGGCGAGGCCCAGCGGCACGGCCAGCGCCGCGATCAGGAAGACGATCAGCGTGGTGAACGTGACCACCAGGCGGGAGTTCACGCCGTCGAGCCCAGCCGGTAGCCGGTGCCGCGCAGCGTCTCCACCAGCCCCGGACGGCCGGTCTTGGAACGCAGGTTGGCCACGTGCACGTCGAGCGAGCGGGACGCCGACAGCAGCGGATCGCCCCAGACCTCGTCGAGGATCTCCTCCCGGCCGCGCACCACGCCCGGCTCGCGCGCCAGCATCGCCAGCACGTCGAACTCCCGCCGCGTCAGCGTCACCGGCTCGCCGGCCACCGTGACCTGCCTGGACTCCAGGTCGATGCGGACGTCGCCGACGCTCACCACGTCGTCGCGGGCCGGCATCGGCCTGGTGCCGCGCCGCACCACCGCCTCCATGCGGGCCATCAGCTCCACCGTGCGGAATGGCTTGACCAGGTAGTCGTCGGCCCCGGACCGCAGCCCGCGCAGCACCTCGCGCTCCTCCGTGCGGGCCGTGACCACGATGAGCGGCACCGCCGACACCCGGCGCAGGCGGCGCAGCACGTCGAGGCCGTCCATGTCGGGCAGGCCCAGGTCGAGCAGGACGAAATCGACGCCCCCCGCCAGACGGAGGGCGTCGACGGCCAGCCCGGCACGGGCGACCTGATGGCCGTGCCGGGCGAGGGCCGTGGTGAGCGCGGACGCGAGCCGATCGTCGTCCTCGACCAGGAGAACTCGCATGTGCCCAGGTTAGACGCGGGCCGCGACCACATCCTCCGAAGTCTGCTCGGCGCGGGAGAGGGCGGCGTCCCTGGTCTCGCGCATGGTGAGGTAGACCACGAGCGACACGGCGGCGCAGGCGGAGACGTACCAGAAGTAGCCGGACTCGATCTTGTTGTTCTTGAACCACAGCGCCACGTACTCGGCGGTGCCGCCGAACAGGGCGTTCGCGATGGCGTAGGGGAGGGCGACGCCGAGCGCGCGCACGTTCGTCGGGAACAGCTCGGCCTTCACCACCGCGTTGATCGAGGTGTAGCCGGTGACGATGATCAGGCCGATCAGAGAGAGCGTGAGCCCGCCGGCGAACCCCGTGACCCCGCCGAGCGCCGTCATCAGCGGCACCGTGCCCAGCATCGACCCGATCCCGAACGTGATCAGCAGCGGCCGCCGCCCGATCCGGTCCGACAGCCCACCGGCCAGCGGCTGCAGGCACATGAAGATGAACAGCGCGCAGAAGCTCACCAGCGTGGCCGTCTCCTTGGGCAGGCCGGCGGTGATGGCGAGGTATTTGGTGAGGTACGTGGTGTAGGTGTAGTACGCGACCGTGCCGCCCATGGTCAGGGCGATGACCAGCAGCGCTTCCTTCTTGTGGGCCAGCAGCTGCTTGATCGTGCCGCGGCCCTCGTGCTCGACCTCGCGCTCCTCCTCGTCGTACGCCTCCGTCTCCAGGAGGTTGCGGCGCAGGTAGAACACGACCGCGGCGCCCAGGGCGCCGATCACGAACGGGATGCGCCAGCCGTAGGAGTTGAGGGCCTCCGTGGACATCGTGTTCTGCAGGATGATCTGCAGGCCGAGGCCGACGAGCTGGCCGGCGGTCATGGAGACGTACTGGAAGCTCGAGGCGAAGCCGCGCCGGCCGCGCGGGGTGGCCTCGGTGAGGTACGTGGCGCTGGCCGCGTACTCGCCGCCGACCGACAGCCCCTGCAGCAGGCGGGCCACCACCAGCACCACGGCGCCGAAGTAGCCGACCGTCTCGTACGTCGGGGCGATGGCGATCAGCAGGGCGCTGGCCGACATGAGGGTGACGGTGAGCGTGAGAGCCGCCTTGCGGCCCTTCCTGTCGGCGTAACGGCCGAGCAGCCAGCCGCCGAGCGGGCGCATGAAGAAGCCGACGGCGAAGATGGCCGCGGTGTTGAGCAGCTTCGCCGTGTTGTCGCCCTCAGGGAAGAAGGACGCGGCGAAATAGACGGCGAAGCTGGTGTAGACGAACCAGTCGTACCACTCGACCAGATTGCCGACGGAGCCGCCGATCACTGCCTTCCACGGCACGCGTGCCTTGCTCACGGGTAACCTCCTGGGGGGAGTAGGTGCAGGTCAGAGCCTCTCCGCAGAAGGATGTTCGGACAAGGGCAGGCGGCCGAGATCTAACGTCCGCTTAACATGGGCGCAACCTCGGGCTTGCCCCGGCCCGTCACAATGGCGGGTTGGCCTTCTCGGCCCTCTCCAGCGCCAGATCCGGCCACCACTCGCCGGCCTCCGGGGACACGACGCCGCGCTCGGGGTCCTTCTCCCCGCCCTCCCCGCGCCTGCACCGGCCGCTGGACGAGCCCGCCCGCGCGATCCACAGGTAGGCGTCCACCAGCTCCTCACCCGTGTCGGTCGTGGGCCGGTCGCCGGCGCCCCGGCCCGGCGGGTTGCACCACGTCTGCGGGTCGGGGTACTTCTTCGGCGGCGGGGACCACGAGCCCTGGCCGTTCCTGGCGGTGTCGACCACGAAGTGGGGCATCGTCGCCGGGTCCACCTTCCCGTCCGACGGGCAGTCCTTGGCGCCCGTGGCCCGCTGGACGCTGATGCAGGCCGACAGCGCCTTGCCGTACGCGACGTTCCGCTCCGTGGGGTGGAAGGCCCCCGTGTTGAGGAAGAAGCCGTCCGCCCGGTCGATGCCGGCCTTGATCAGCCGGTCGGCCATGAGCGCGGTGCCCGGGTAGAGGTCCTGGCTGCCGTCGAGGTAGACGGCCGTGTTCGGGTTGGCCTTGAGGGTCTGGACGGCCTGGCGGAGGGCGTCGTAGCGCTGGTCCACCGAGCCCTGCGGGTCGCAGGCCTTGACGCCGGGGATCTTGACCGTGGCGCCCGGTTCGAGGATCACCGCCGCCTCGGCCCGGCCTATCGTGCTCGCTATGCCCTTGATCCACTCCTGGTACGAGGCCAGTTCCGCGGCGGTCGTCGAGCGGCACTCGCTGCCCGGCAGGGAGTTGATCAGGAACACCGGGACGCCGCCTTCCTGCCGGGCCGCTTTGACGGTGGCGTCGACCTCCGGTCTGGCCTCGGGCTGGTTGAGGCGGATGGCATGGGGGACCGCGGCCAGCCTGCTCATGAGCTCCGCGTCCTCGGGGCGGTCCTTCTTCCACTGCTTGGCCTGGCGGGTGGCGGCCGGCTCCGGTGGAGAGTAGAACGTGATCTTGCCTGGGGCTGTGAGCGGGTTCTGGGGCTTGGCCTGGTTGTTGGAGCGGGCGGCTTGGGTGGTGGTCGTCTGGGCGGGGGTGCGGGCGCTCGACCAGGTGCCCAGGGTGCGCCAGGCGACCGCCACGGACGCGCCTCCCACGGCCACGGTGACGGCCGCCGCCGCGGCGAGCATCTTCCTCCGGTTCCCCGCCACCCCGGGGCCGGGAGTCAAGGGGCTGTCGGGCGGCGCCGTCGCCGCGACGGGCGGTCTTGGGCCGTCAGGCGGCGCCGTCGTCACATCGGCGTGCCCCGGGTGACCGGTCGCGTTCGTGCCCGTGCCAGTGCTACCAGTGGATGCCGGAGTATCGCTTGTGTCCGTCTCCGCGCTGGGGAGTGGAGCGCCGCCGGGGTCCGCCACGCTGAGGTGGTCCATCAGGTCCTGGGCCGTGGGGCGTTCGCGCGGGTTCTTCGTCAGCGAGGCGAGCACCAGGTCGCGCAGCGGCCCCGAGAGGCCGTGCAGCTTCGGGGCTTCGTTGATGATGCGCAGGAGGATCGTGGGGACCGAGCCCGAGCCGAACGGCGGCCTGCCGCTCGCCGCGTAGGCGACCGTGCAGCCCCACGAGAAGATGTCCGAGGCCGGGCCGATGGTGGCGCCCGACACCTGCTCGGGCGACATGTACGACGGCGTCCCCACGATCGCGCTGCTCATCTCCGCGTCCATGAGCTGCGCGATGCCGAAGTCGATGACCTTGGGCCCCACCTGGGAGAGCAGCACGTTCGACGGCTTGAGATCGCGGTGTACGACCCCCGCCCCGTGGATGGCGCGCAGGGCCATGGCCATCGCGGCGGCCAGGCCGTCCAGCGCCGAGCCCTTCAGCGGCCCCGACTCGTGGACGGCGTCCCCCAGGCTGGGCCCCTCGACGTACTCGGTGACCAGGTACGCCACGTCCCCCTCGACGTCGGCGTCCAGGACGGGAGCGGTGCAGAAGCGGGCGACCCGCTTGGCGGCGGCCACCTCGCGGGCGAAGCGCCGCCTGAAGTCCGCTTGCGCGTCCATCCTGGCGTGGATGAGCTTGACCGCCACCCGCGTGCCGTCCGGCGCCTGGCCCAGGTAGACGACGCCCATGCCGCCCTCGCCCAGCCGGACCAGGAGCGTGTACGGCCCCACCTGGCGCGGATCCCCGTCCCTCAACGCCTCCAAGGTCATAAAGGGTCAGGTTAGCCTCCCGCCTCCGAACGGCCTACAGTTCCAGCCGCCATTCGTTCCATTCGTCGAGGAGCTCGAAGCCCATGGCCTCGTTGATGGCCAGCATGTGGGCGTTGGAGGTGGCGTTCCAGGTGATGATCCGCTCCAGGTGGGGCTCGTGCTCGCGGAGCCAGAACAGGTTGGCGAGCTTGAGCAGCAGCCCGAGGCGGTGGCCCCGGTGCCCGGCCAGCACGGTCGTGTCCGCCTGATGTCCCCAGCCGTCCGAGCGGTCGGCGGCGAGGTAGACACGCGTGTATCCGGCGGGGGCTCCGTCGGAGTCGCGGCGGGCGATCATCGAATAGCTGGTGAGGCCGCGCTCCTTGATGCCCTCCTCGCGGTCGCGGATGAGCTCGGAGCTGAAGTCGAAGTCCTCGATGCCGGCGTCGCGCGGGGCGTCGTTCATGCCGTTCATCAGGGTCGAGAGGTCGGGGATCAGGCCGGGGTCGGCCGGGCCGGTCCAGCGTTCGAGACGGTAGCCCTCGACGGTGGGGATCATGCGTTCCAGGGTGTCCCAGCCGGCCTTGCGGAGATCCAGCACGCGGCGGGCCTCGGCGACCGCGACCGTCATGCCGTGGGCGAGCGCGAAGCGGGCGCCCACGCCGGTGGTCGGCGTCTCCGTGAGGAGCAGGCTTCTGCCGTGGTGGCGCAACCTCTCCAGCGCATGCTCGAACAGCGCCGAGCCCAGCCCCCGGCCGCGCCGCTCGGGGCGCACGACGAGGGGGAAGATCCAGCCCATGTGCGTGTTGTCGAGCTGGGAGAGCGACAGGGCGTAGCCGCCGACGACCTCGCCGCCCTCGACGACGGCCCACAGCTCGGCCCGGTCGCCCGGTGAGTGCCTGGCGATGCCGTGGCGGAAGTTGGCGAGCGACATCAGCGGGCCCGGGTCGTCGGAGTAGGCCGCCGTGTACGCCTCATGCAGGCCCGTGACCAGGTCGCCCGGCCGGTCGAGATCGATGGGCTGGATCCACATGTGCCCAGCAAATCGCACGGACGACGGCCGGGGCGAGCGAATTTATTGGCTGTAGTTCTCGACCTCGTTGGCGGGGCGGGCGGCGGCGTTGTCGGGGTCCTCGCCCGCGCTCCGCCTGGCCCGGCGCTGCCTGAGCAGGTCCCAGCACTGGTCGAGCGCCGCCTCCAGCTGCTTGATGCGCTCGTGCTCCTCGTCCGTGGTCACCTCGCCTTGGGTCAGCCTGTTGCGAAGCTCGTGCTCCTCGTCGACCAGGGCACTGATCTTGGTGAGAATTTCGTCGTCCCGCATGCCTGAACTCTAGTCACCGGTCCGGGCCGGCCTCCCGCCCCGGGGCCCGTTTCCGTCGCACTTCGGCTGGGGGCGACTCGCCGCCTTCTCAGGATCTGAGATCCGGGGCAGTGCATCGCGAGACGTCTGGTAACGTGCATGGCATGCTGCGTGGGCTGCTTCTTAGCTGCCGCGGCGGGGGCCACTGAGGCCGGCTCCCTCGCCGCGGAGCCAGTCATGCGCGTCGGCCGATTTCTTTCGACCGATGAGGAGCCAGCAGACATGACCGCTCAGCAGCCCAGCCCCATGCCGACCCATCGCTATCAGGCGTTCGAGCCCATCCGCCTGACCGACCGCACCTGGCCCGACCAGGTCATCACCAAGGCGCCCCGCTGGTGCGCGGTGGACCTGCGGGACGGCAACCAGGCCCTGATCGACCCGATGGACTCCCATCGCAAGCTGCAGATGTTCGAGCTGCTGGTACGCATGGGCTACAAGGAGATCGAGGTCGGCTTCCCGGCCGCCTCGCAGACCGACTTCGACTTCATCCGCCAGATCATCGAAGAGGGCCGCGTCCCCGACGACGTGGTCATCCAGGTGCTGACCCAGGCCAGGCCGGAGCTGATCGAGCGCACCTTCGAGTCCATCGAGGGCGCCAAGCAGGCCATCGTCCACCTGTACAACTCGACCTCCACCCTCCAACGCCGCGTCGTGTTCGGCCTGGACAAGGACGGCATCACCGCCATCGCCGTCGAGGGCGCCAAGCTGGTCAAGAAGCTCGCCGACGCGAGCGACGTCGACGTCTACTTCCAGTACTCTCCCGAGTCGTTCACCGGCACCGAGCTCGAATACGCCGTCGAGGTGTGCGACGCGGTCAACGACGTGTGGCAGCCCACCCCCGAGCGCAAGGTCATCGTCAATCTGCCGGCCACGGTCGAGATGGCCACCCCCAACATCTACGCCGACCAGATCGAGTGGATGCACCGCAACCTCAAGCACCGCGACTCGATCGTCCTGTCGCTGCACCCGCACAACGACCGCGGCAGCGCCGTGGCCGCCGCCGAGCTGGGCTACATGGCGGGCGCCGACCGCATCGAGGGCTGCCTGTTCGGCAACGGCGAGCGCACCGGCAACGTCTGCCTGGTCACCCTGGGCATGAACCTGTTCTCCCAGGGCGTCGACCCCGAGATCGACTTCAGTGACATCGACGAGATCCGCCGCGTCACCGAATACTGCAACCAGCTGCCCGTGCACCCGCGCCACCCGTGGGGCGGCGAGCTGGTCTACACCGCCTTCTCCGGCTCCCACCAGGACGCCATCAAGAAGGGCTTCGAGCACCTCGAACGCGACGCGGCCGCGGCGGGCGTGCCGGTCGACGCGTTCACCTGGGCGGTGCCGTACCTGCCGATCGACCCGAAGGACATCGGCCGCACCTACGAGGCCGTCATCCGCGTCAACAGCCAGTCGGGCAAGGGCGGCGTCGCGTTCATCATGAAGGCCGACCACCAGCTCGACCTGCCGCGTCGGCTGCAGATCGAGTTCTCGAAGGTGGTGCAGGCCCGCACCGACAGCGAGGGCGGCGAGATCAGCCCCACCGCGATGTACGAGATCTTCCGCGACGAATACCTGCCCAACCCGGCCAACCGCTGGGGCCGCCTCAGCCTGATGGCCCACCGCCACGAGTCCACGGTGGACGACAAGGACCGCATCGGCGCCGACGTCCGGGTCGACGGGGAGATCCGCGAGATCGCGGGCGCGGGCAACGGCCCGATCTCGGCCTTCATCGACGCCCTGGCGGGGGTCGGCATCCAGGTGCGCGTGCTCGACTACGTGGAGCACGCGATGAGCGCCGGCTCCGACGCCAAGGCCGCCTCCTACCTGGAGTGCGAGGTCGACGGCCAGGTGCTGTGGGGCGTCGGCGTCGACGCCAACACCACGACGGCCTCGCTCAAGGCCATCATCTCCGCGGTCAACCGCGCCTCGCGCTGACCGCACCGCATCCCATCGACTCGGTACGCCGTCCAAGGGGCCGCCCGTCACTTGGGCGGCGGGCCGAGCAGTGAGACCAGCAGCCCGGTGAACTCCGTCACCGACCAGGGCAGCCGGCGGCCCAGGGCGGTCTGCACCTGGGCCTCCCGCTGGCGGAACACCGGGTGGTCCAGCCGTACGTAGGCGACCCCTTCGCCCGAGCCCTCGCGGTGCAGGTCGCCGAGATCTCCGACGAGCGCGATGCCACCCCCGCAGCGGACGAACTCGTGCAGCGGGCCGAGCCCGTCACAGACCAGCACCGGGCGGACCGTCAGCCCCTCGATCTGCGTGCCGATGTCGAAGAGCTCGCGCTGGCTGGTCCCGGTGGAGGCGAGGGCCAGCGGGTGCTCACACAGCTCCGCCAGCCCGACCCGGTCACGTCCGGCCAGCTCGTGCCCGAGCGGGACGATCGCGACCACCGGGATCACGACGGCGCACTCCACCCGCACATCGTGCTGCGGCCCCATCGCATAGGTGACGGCGACGTCGGCGATCCCCTCGATCACCCGGCGGGTGGCCTCCTGCCGGGGGACGACGTCGAGCTGGAACGTCACGTCGGGGTGGTCGCGCCGGAAGGCCGCCATCGCCCGCGGGACGATCCGCCGTCCGAACCCCTCCGAACACGCCACCGTGACGTTGCGGACATCGGCTCCGCGCCCGGTCCGCAACTCGTTCACCAGGGCGGACGCCTCGGCTTCGCTGCGGCGGACGTGAGCGAGGAGCCGGGACCCGGCCTCGGTCAGCGCCATCCCGCGCGGATGCCGGACGAACAGGGGCACCCCGCACCCGGACTCCAGCTTGGCGATCTGCCTGCTGATCGCCGAGGGCGCGACGGTCAGCGTACGGGCCGCCTCGGTCACCGACCCCGTCCGGGCCACCTCGAGGAAGTACGAGAGGCCCACCGGCAGGAGTTGCATCGGGACCTCCTGGTAAATGCTTCTGGCACACGGGTTTGCCAATAGTAGAACGCTCGTTGCGGCAATCGGCAATGGTCCAAGCCCGTGAACCGTCCTACGCTGCTGACCAGCACAGCGCCCGCGATCCCCCGGAGGAACCTCTCGTGATCCCAGCAGACCTCATCGAACAGGCGGAGGAGTACGTCGATTCCGGCGCGTTCTTCACCGACCTCGCCGCGATGGTCTCCTACCCCACCGAGAGCACCAAGCCGGGAGCCCGCGTTGCCGTCAAGGCATACCTGGACGAGGTTCTGGCACCCGCGCTGACCGGCCTGGGGTGCTCCGTGACCGAGCACCCCAACCCCGACCTCGCTGGGGGCCCGTTCCTGGTCGGCACCCGGATCGAGTCCTCCTCGCTGCCGACGCTCCTCTGCTACGGCCACGCCGACGTGGTGGACGGCCACGCGGGCCGGTGGAGCGGTGGCCGGGACCCGTGGACGCTGACCGCCGACGGCGACCGCTGGTACGGCCGCGGCTCGGCCGACAACAAGGGTCAGCACCTGATCAACCTCGCCGCGCTGCGCCTGCTGCTCGCCCGGCAGGGGAGGCTCGGGTTCAACCTGATCTTCCTGTTCGAGTCCGGCGAGGAGATCGGCTCGCCGGGGCTGGCCGAGTTCGCCGCGGCGCACCGCGAGGAGCTGCGGGCGGACGTCCTGATCGCCTCGGACGGGCCGCGCCTGGACGCGGCGACGCCCACGCTGTTCCTCGGGTCGCGCGGCGGCGTCGACATCGCGCTCGACGTCGATCTGCGCCCCAACACCTACCACTCCGGCAACTGGGGCGGCGTCCTGCGCAACCCCGCCACCACCCTGGCCGGCGCGATCGCGAGCTGCGTCGACGGGCACGGGCGCATCCGGGTGCCGGCCCTGCTGCCGCCGGAGCTCCCGGACGCGGTCCGCGAGGTGCTGGCCGGCGTCACCGTCGCGAACAGCCCCGGCGACCCGGCCCCGGACGAGGGCTGGGGTGACACCGGCCTGACCGCCGCCGAGCGGCTGTACGGCTGGAACACCCTGGAGGTCCTGGCGATGGGGTCGGCCGACATCGACAACCCCGTCAACGCGATCCCCGGCCGGGCCCGCGCGATCCTGCAGCTGCGGTACGTGGCCGGGACCGACGTGAGCGGCGTGGAGCAGGCCGTCGCCGAGCACCTCGCCGCCCACGGCTACCCGATGGTCGGCGTCAGCGTCCTGGGCCACTTCCCGGCCAGCCGTACGGCACTCGACGACCCGTGGATGCGGTGGGCCAGGGGATCGCTGGAGCAGGTGACCGGCGGGCCCGTCGCCCTGCTCCCGAACATCGGCGGCTCCCTGCCCAACTTCGTCTTCACCGACGTCCTCGGGCTGCCGACCCTGTGGCTGCCGCACTCGTACCCGGGCTGCCTCCAGCACGCGCCCGACGAGCACCTGCTCGCCGGGATCGCCCGCGAGGGCGTCGTGCTGGCCGCCGCGCTGTTCCACGCTCTCGGCAACCCTTCGGCCGACCACCCTCTCCCCGCCCCCCAACCGGTCTGACAGACGTCAGCCCCCACCGGAAGGACCTTCGATGGCCGTCGCCTCCACAGATCCGACCCAGCCCGCGACGCGCGGCTCCACCGGCCGCGCGATCGCGGCGGCGACCATCGGCAACGCGCTCGAGTGGTTCGACCTCGCCGTGTACGCGCTGATGGCGGCCTACATCGGACAGGTGTTCTTCCCCGCCGACGCGCCCGGCGTCCAGCTGGTGCAGGCATACGCGGTGTTCGGCGTGACGTACCTGATCCGTCCGCTCGGAGGACTGGTCATCGGCGCGTACGCCGACCGGCACGGGCGCAAGAAGGCCCTGGTGCTGACGATCTGGCTGATGGCCCTCGGCACCCTGCTGATCGTGGTCATGCCCGGCTACGCCACGCTCGGGCTCCTCGCGCCGCTGGGGATCGTGGTCGCGCGGCTGATCCAGGGATTCGCGGCCGGCGGCGAGTTCGGCGCCGCCACCTCGTTCCTGGTCGAGCAGGACGACAGCCGCAAGGGTTTCCTCGGCAGCTTCCAGTTCGCCAGCCAGGGGCTCGCGACCCTGATGTCCTCCGGGTTCGCCGCGGGCCTGACCGCCGTGCTGTCCAAGGAGCAGATGGCGGCCTGGGGCTGGCGGGTGCCGTTCGTGTTCGGGCTGCTGGTCCTTCCGGTCGGCCTCTACATCCGCCGGTACGTCCTGGAGTCGCCGGAGATCACGCCGGAGGCGACGGGCGAGCGTCCCTCGCCGATCCGGTCGGTCTTCCGCGACCACTGGGGCGGCCTGCTGATCGCCGGTGGCGCGATGGTCATCTCGACCGCGCTCAACTTCATCCTGCAGTACATGCCGACCTTCGGGATCGAGGAGCTGGGCCTGAACGATTCGCTGTCGTTCGTCGCGCTGCTCATCACCGGGGTCACCCTGACCGTCGCGACCCCTTTCGTCGGCCTGCTGGCCGACCGGTTCGGCCGGCTGAAGATCATGATCCCGGCCGCGGTGCTGATCGGCGGGAGCGTCGTCCCGCTGTTCCTCTGGCTGACCGCGTCGCCGTCGTTCCTGACCCTGACGCTCTGCATGACGATCCTCGGCCTGCTGAAGGCCGCCTACTTCGGCGCGCTGCCGTCGGTGATGGCCGACGCATTCCCGGTGCAGGCGCGCGCGACCGGCCTGTCGTTCAGCTACAACGCGGCGGTCGCGATCTTCGGCGGGTTCACCCCCGCCATCGCCGCGGCGCTCGTCTCGGGGACCGGCTCGCAGGTGTCGCCGGCGTACTACCTGCTCGCCGTCTCCTTCCTGAGCATCGCCGCCCTGGCCTCCGCGCTCCGGACCCGCGGCATCCGCTGAGGCCCGATTAGTGAACGTTGCGTTTCTTCGAGTTGAATCCTATGCTCCTTAGAGAACGAGTCGTTCTCTAAGGAGAGACGTCATGGGCGTCGTGCTGTCCGGATTGATGCTGGCGATGCTGCTGGGCGCGCTCGATCAGACGATCATGGCGCCCGCGCTGCCGGCCGTGGCGGGCAGCCTGGGCGGGCTGGACCAGATGCCCGCCGTCGTCAGCGCCTACCTCGCCGCCGCCACCGTGGTCATGCCCGTCTACGGCAAGCTCGGCGACCGGTACGGCCGCAAGCCCACCATGCAGGTCGCCATCGTCGTGTTCGTGACCGGGGCCGTGCTGTGCGCGGTGGCCACGTCGATGCCGCAGTTCATCGCCTTCCGGGCCGTGCAGGGCCTGGGCGGCGGCGGGCTGATGATCGGGGCTCAGGCGATCATCGGCGAGGTGGTGAGCCCGCGCGAGCGGGGCCGCTACCTCGGGCTCATCGGGGCCATGTACGTGGTGGCCGCCGTGGGCGGGCCGCTGATCGGGGGGTTCCTCGTCGACCGGCTGAGCTGGCGGTGGATCTTCGCGATCTACCCGCCGCTCGGGGTGCTGGCGCTGGTCGTGCTGAGCGCCACCCTGCGGCTGCCGAGGCCGCGCGGGCAGGCGGGCCGGGCGCCGCTCGACGTCGCCGGGGCCGTCACGCTGGCGGTCGCCGTGGTCGGGGTGGTCCTGCTGGGGCAGACCGGGAACCCCGTCTATCTCGGCGTGGCGATCGCCGGGGCGCTGGCGTGGCTGGTCAGCGCCCGGTTCGCCAGCGACCCGATCCTGCCGCTGCGGCTGTTCCGCGACCGGGCGTTCGCGGTGCCGGTGTCGATCAGCCTGCTCATCGGGTTCGCGTTGTTCGGGACGATCACGTACATGCCGGCCTACCTGCAGATCGCGCTGCGCTCCAGCGCGACGGGGGCGGGGCTGCTGGTGACGGCGCTGATGGCGGGCGTGCTCGCCACGACCGTCGTGTCCGGGCGGCTGATCACGCGGACCGGGAGGTACCGGCCATACCCGATCGCGGGCACGGCCGTGGCCGCCGCCGGGCTCGGGCTGATCGGCCTGGCGGGCCGCGACCCGCTCGCGCTGGCCGGCGCGATGCTGGTGACCGGGCTGGGGGTCGGGCTCGTCATGCAGACCATGGTGCTGGCCGCCCAGAACGCCGTGGAGTACGCCGACCTGGGCACCGCCACCTCGTCGGTGACCTTCCTGCGCCAGGTCGGCGCGTCCGCCGGGGTCGCGCTGGTGGGCGCGCTGATCACGCTGAGGTCCGGGATCTCCGCCACGAACCCGTCCGACGTCCCCGACAGCATGCGGGACGCCTTCGCCGCGGCCGTGCCGCCGGTTTTCGCGGCCATGGCGCCGCTGCTGGCCGTGGCGTTCTTCCTCGCGCTGGCGCTGCCGGCGCGTCCGCTCCGCACCACCGCCTACGCCGAGGAGAGATCGTGAAACTCGTCGCACCGCTGGCCGCCTTCGGCCGGGACGACCTGGCCATGGCCGGAGGCAAGGGCGCCAACCTGGGCGAGCTCGTCAGGAACGGCTTCCCCGTCCCGGGCGGCTTCGTCGTCACCACCCATGCCTACGACGTGATCGCCCAGGGGCACGGCACGCGGGCGTACTTCGAGCAGGTCGAGCTGCCCGACGAGCTGCGGGAGGCCGTCGCCGGCGCGTACGGCGCCCTTGGCGGCGGGCCCGTGGCCGTGCGCTCCAGCGCCACCGCCGAGGACCTGCCGGGGGCCGCGTTCGCCGGCCAGCAGGACACGTACCTGAACGTCGTGGGCGAGCGGGCCGTGCTCGACGCCGTACGCCGCTGCTGGGGCTCGCTCTGGACCGACCGCGCCGTCGCCTACCGCGCCCGGCTCGGCATCGACGACTCCGAGGTGCGGATCGCGGTCGTGGTGCAGAGCATGGTCGAGGCGGACCTGGCGGGCGTCATGTTCACCGCGAACCCGGTCACCGGCGACCGCGCCCAGCTCGTCGTCGACGCCGGCAGCGGGCTCGGCGAGGCCGTGGTGTCCGGCCTGGTCACGCCCGACCACTACGTGATCTCCGACGCCGGTACGGCCTTCACGCCGGGGCGTCACGAGGTCGTCATCAGGGGCGCGGCGGGCGGGGGAGTCACGCGCGAGACGGGCTCGGCCGCTCAGGAGCGCCTGCCCGACGCGGCGCT
The DNA here is from genome assembly GCF_040610775.1 of Nonomuraea sp. NPDC003709. NCBI lineage: Bacteria > Bacillati > Actinomycetota > Actinomycetes > Streptosporangiales > Streptosporangiaceae > Nonomuraea > Nonomuraea sp. NPDC003709. The sequence continues at coordinate 324,215 of NZ_JBEXMW010000016.1, forward strand.
CGGGGAGCTGGCCAGGCTGGGGAAGGAGGTCGCCGCGCACTTCGGGCGGCCCCAGGACATCGAGTGGGCGTACGCGGGCGGTCGCGTCCACCTGCTGCAGGCCCGGCCCATGACCGCGCTGCCGCCGCCCCCGGTCGGGAGGCTCAACCCGGCCCAGCGCCGCATCGCCACCATTCTGATGGAGTACCTCCCGGAACGGCCCTATCCGATCGACATGACGACCTGGATCCCGTACGGCCCCGTCGGGCTGATGGCCAGGGTGGTGGCCGGCTTCGGCATGGCCGGCGTGTTCGACGGGTTCCTGCGGGAGGAGGACGGCGTGGTCTACCAGCTCGTTCCGCGGAGCCCGCGCCCCACCCGGAAGCTGCCGGCCGTCCCGTTCAGCCTGCTGGCCAGGGCCAGGAGGTTCGACCCCGCCCGCTGGACGGAGGACCCGCGCTTGCGCGCCTACCTCGCCGCGGTCAGGGAGCTGGCCGCCCGCGACCTGGCGGAGCTGCCGTGGGCGGAGCTCGTCCGCGTGCCCCGGCGGGCCCTGGACCTGGTGGACCCGGTGGCCGGCCTGCGCGCGGACTACCTGCCCGGCACCGGGCTGGCGCTGCTGCGGCTGCTGGTGGCGGTCAAGCTGCTCGGGCGCGGCCGGCTCTTCGGCGACCTGCTGCACGGGGCGCGTACCCGTACCACCGACGCCAACCAGGCGCTGGAACGGCTGGCCGAGCTGGCCAGGCGGACGGGCGCGCTCGACGGTGGCCCGAGGCCGGCCGAGTTCGAGGAGGGGCTGCGGGCGTTCCTGGCCGAGTACGGCCACCGCGAGACCTCGAGCCCGATCCTCGTCACCACGCCCACCTGGTCCGACGTCCCCGAGACCGTCATCGACCTGATCAAAGTGCTGGCCGCCGCGCCGCCCGCGCGCAAGGATGGCGACGACGCTCTCGGCCGCCTGCTCCGCCACCCGTGGCTGACAGCCGGCGGCCGCGCCCGGATGCGGCGGTGGGTGGAGGCCGCCCGCGCGGGCGTCGCGTTCCGCGAGGACAGCCACTTCTTCTTCATGATGCCGCAGCCCATCCTGCGCAGATCACTCATGGAGATCGGCCGCCGTCTGCGCGGGCAGGGCGTGCTCGACCGGCCGGAGGACGTCTTCCACCTGCGACTGCCGGAGCTGGAGGCCATCCGCGACGTGACCGCCATGGCCGGCGCCGACCGGGAACGGCTGCGCGAGGCGGTCCGGGCACGGGCGGCCAAGCGGGAGGAGTTGTCGGGCGTGCGACTGATCGACCCCGCGGCCGTCTTCCCGGTCCACGAGACGGGGGACGCGCTGGTCACCGGCTCCCCGGCCAGCGGCGGCGTGACGACCGGGCCGGTGAAGGTGATCAGGGAGCCGGCCGAGTTCGCCAGGCTGGAGAGCGGCGACGTGCTCGTCTGCCCGTACACGAACCCGTCGTGGACGCCCCTGTTCCAGTTGGCGTCGGCCGTGGTCGTGGACGCCGGCGGCGCGGCCTCGCACGCCGCCATTGTCGCCAGGGAGTACGGGATCCCGGCCGTCATGGGCACCGGCAGGGCCACCTCCGTGCTGGTGGACGGCCAGCCGGTGACCGTGAACGGCGACACCGGTCGCGTCACCCGAGCTCTCTAAGATGCCATGGTGACCGACCACCGCAAGCTGCCGCGACGCCGGGGCGAGGCGCTGAACGCCGCGATCTTCCAGGCGACGCTCGACGAGCTGGCCGAGGCCGGCTACGCCGGGCTGACCATGGAGCGCGTCGCCGAGCGGGCCAAGGCCAGCAAGGCGTCGCTCTATCGGCGCTGGCCCACCCGCATCGAGCTGGTGATGGACGCGGTCTACAACTCGCTGCCCACCCCCGGGGCCGCGCCCGACACCGGCAACCTGCGCGACGACCTGGTGGCCATGCTCAGGATGACGTCGAAGGCGCTGGCGGGCCCGGCGGGCGAGGCCATGCGCGGGCTGCTCGGCGAGGCGCTGAGCAGCGGGTCCCCGCTGCGCGCCCTGCGCAAGGACTCCCAGAGCACCTCCAGGAGGCTGATGACGGAGGTCGTCGGCCGGGCGGTCGAGCGCGGCGAGGTCGCCCCCGGGGCCGTCACCCCCCGCCGCCTCGACGCCGGTCACGCGCTGCTGCGCCACCACTTCCTCTTCGAGGGCTCGCCCGTCCCCGACGAGCTCGTCGTCGCGATCGTGGACGAGGTGCTGGTGCCGCTGTTCAAGCCGAGCTGAGCGGCGCCGCTCACGCGGCGGCGAGCCCGATCGCCGAAGCCGCCAGCCGCATCGAGTGCTCGAACGCCGCGCGCCTGTTCTCGATCGTGTTGTTGAACTGGCCGAACACCTCGAAGTTGACCCACCCGTACAGCGTGGTCCACGCGGACAGGCCGCGCCAGAGCACGTCGTCGGGCACGCCGGGCATGAGCCCGCGGATCGCCGCCGCCTCCGGCGCCAGCTCGCGCGGGGCCTCGCCGGGAAGGGCCTGGACCGCGCCCGCGGCCCAGGCGTCGGAGACGATCCGGCCCAGCACGGTGACGTCGCGGATCCGGGCCGGGACCGTGTCCTGCGGAGCCTGGTAGCCGGGCACGGGGGAGCCGTAGAGCAGCGCGTACTCGTGCGGGTGCGCCAGCGCCCAGTCGCGGACGGCGTGGCAGGCCGTCATCCACCGGCGCAGGTAGTCGTCCTGCCGGCACTCGGCGTCGGCGCGCTCCACGCTCTCGCCGAGCGCGTTGTAGCCGTCGATGATCAACGCGGTCAGCAGGTCGTCGCGGCTCGGGAAGTAGCGGTAGATGGCCGAGGAGACCATACCCATCTCCCGGGCGACCGCCCGCAGCGACAGGCCGCCGGCGCCGTCGGTGGCGAGCTGGCGACGCGCGATGTCGGTGATCTCCCTGGTGAGCTCGGCCCTGACGCGTTCTCTGGCGGTGCGGCTGGCTGTCATGGAAGCAGGCTATCAGAGCGGTGCCAAAAAACGAGAGCACCGCTCTTGACGATCCCTGCTCTTTTGAGAGAGCATTGCTCTCGTAAGCGAATGACAGTTCACGGAGGACCGAAATGCTCGGCACAGTCAAAGGCGCCAACGCCGTCCTGATGTTCTTCCTGGAGCTCGGCGTGCTGGCCTCCGTGGGATACTGGGGCTTCACCCTGAGCGCCGCCTGGTGGATCAGGCTGCTGGCCGGGGTGGGTGCGCCGGCGCTGTTCATCGCCGCCTGGGCGCTGTTCGGGGCCGGCGGGGGCGCCAACGCCACGTTCCCCCTCACCGGTCTGGCCCGCGCCGCGCTGGAGATCCTCTGGTTCGGCGGCGGCGCCGTCGCGCTCTACGCCTCCGGCCTGGCGACCCCCGCCGTCGTCTTCTTCGCTGTGTTCGTCGTCAACGCGGTTCTCCGCATCATCTGGAAGCAGGTCTGATCATGGGTAAGCACGTCGTCGTAGGCTCCGGCCAGGTCGGCACGCATGTGGCGAACAAGCTGCTCGCTCAGGGACACGAGGTCGCCGTCGTGACCCGCTCGGGCAGCGGTCCCGAGGGGGCCGTCAAGGTGGCCGCCGACATCTCCGACAAGGCCGGGCTGATCGAGGCGACCAAGGGGGCCGACGTCCTCTACAACTGCGTCAACCCCAAGTACCACCGCTGGCTCACCGACTGGCCGCCGATGGCCGAGTCGTTCCTGGCCGCCGCCGAGGCGAGCGGCGCCGTGTACGTGATGCTCGGCAACCTCTACCCGTACGGGCCCGTGAACGGCCCCATGACCGAGGACCTGCCGCTCACCTCCGCCAACCCCAAGTTCCGGGTGCGGGCGAAGATGTGGCGGGACGCGCTGGCCGCGCACGAGGCGGGCCGGATCAGGACGACCGAGGTGCGCGGCTCCGACTTCTTCGGCCCGGGCGCCAGCGACCAGTCCTACCTGGGCGGCCGGTTCCTCGTGCCGCTCAGGGAGGGCAAGACCATCCAGCTGGTCTACCCTCCGGACATGCCGCACAGCTGGACCTACCTGCCCGACGTGGCGGACGCGCTGATCGTGGCCGGCGGCGACGAGCGGGCCTGGGGCCGGCCGTGGCACGTGCCCACCGGCGAGCCGCTGAGCTTCCGCCAGATGGGGGAGCGGATGGCCGCGCTGCTCGGGCGGCCCGCGCCCAAGTTCGCGCAGCTCCCGTGGCCGCTGGTCAGGGTGGCCGGCCTGTTCTCGCCCATGATCGGGGAGCTCGGCCACGTCAGGTACCAGTTCACGCAGCCGTTCGTGCTCGACTCCTCGGCCTTCCAGACCACGTTCGGTGTCGCGCCTACGCCGATCGAAGTGAGCCTCAAGGCTACGCTCGAGGCGTGAAGATAGCCGTGATCGGCCTGGGTGACATCGCGGAGAAGGCCTACCTCCCCGTGCTCGCCGCCCAGCCCTCCCTCGACCTGCACCTCTGCACGCGCAACCAGGCCCGCCTGGACCGGCTCGGCGACACCTACCGGATCGCCGCGCGGTCCACGAGCGTGGACGAGGTGATCAAGGCGGGGGCCGACGCGGCGTTCGTGCACGCGGCCACCGAGGCGCACCCGCAGATCGTGGAGCCCCTGCTCAAGGCCGGGATCCACGTCTACGTCGACAAGCCGATCGCCTACACGCTCCAGGACTCCGAGCGGCTCGTACGGCTCGCGGAGAGCGAGGGGAGGTCACTGATGGTCGGCTTCAACCGCCGGTACGCGCCCGGATACGCCGGGCTCGCCGCCCATCCCCGGCACCTCGTCCTCATGGAGAAGAACCGCGACAACCAGCCCGACGAGCCGCGCCGGGTGATCTTCGACGACTTCATCCACGTGGTGGACACCCTCAGGTTCCTCGCCCCCGGCCCGGTGACCGGCACCAGGAGCAGGACCCGCGTCAAGGACGGCCTCCTCGAGCACGTCGTCCTGGAGTTGACGGGCGACGGCTTCACCGCCATCGGCGTCATGAACCGGACGAGCGGGGCGAGCGAGGAGACCTGCGAGGCCATGGGCGACGGCGCCAAGCGCCGCGTGGCCAACCTCGGCGACGTCGTCGACTACCGGGGCGGCGAGACGCTCGCCCGTCGCCCCGACTGGGTGCCGGTGGCCAGACAGCGCGGCATCGAGCAGATCTGCCTCGACTTCCTCGCCGCCGTGCGCGAAGGCCGCCGGATCGCCGCCGACGACGCCCTGGCCACCCACGCGCTCTGCGAGGAGATCGTCAGCCGGGCAGCTTGAGCATCTCCTTGTCGGCCTTGGCCAGCATCCGCCCGAACACGGACTCGCCCAGCCTGGTCAGCACGGTGTACCCCTGGGTGTCGCTCATCGGGCTGGAGGACGACACGACGCCGGCCAGCGCGTCGCCGTACAGGGCGGGACCGCCGCTCCCGCCGGCGGCGGCGTGGCAGTTGCGCGTGATCATCAGCCCGGGCCCCTCGGAGAGGCCCTCGCTCGCGTCGCCCACGCACCGGTACATCTTCGTGCCCGGATAGCCCTTGCCCGCCGGATAGCCGAGCAGTTCGAGCCCGCGCAGCTTCGTGCCCCTGGTGGTGGGCATCGGCCGCACACCCTTGCCGGTGACGGCCTCCAGCGGGCGCTCGCGGCGCGCCACACCGACCAGGCCGACGTCGTACGGCAGCAGACTCGCCGAGTACGGCTCGGTGCGCCACCTGTCGGGCACCCACACGCGCACGGCCTGCCAGACCCCCAGCTTCGGCTGCCCCAGGTCGTAGCCGGGCAGGAAGGTCACCTGCTGGAGCGAGTGGCCGTTCTGGTAGAGGCAGTGCGCGGCGGTGACCACCAGGCTGCGGCTGCGCGAGCCGATCACCGTGCCCCCGCACAGCACGTTCGTCCGCGTCACGGGGTCGCGGCCGAGCAGGACCCCCGTGAGGCGCCGCGCCCCCGTGTAGGGGCGCGGGACCGGCGCATAGCCCAGGCGGTCGCCGTCGGGGGTCAGGACGCGGGGTACGGGGACGTTACGTTGCGACACCTCGGCGACGGCGGTGGGGTCGAGCAGGACCAGAGACAGCACCAACCTGAGCACACTCCCACCTTAAGGTGACGATGATCAGTGCTCTGACCTGCAACATCAATCTTTACCTCAACTTGTGTACTGAGAGCCCAGCGCGCGCAGCCGGGCGTGCGCCGACGCGTAGGCGGCCGGGCGGCCCAGATACTCCTTGGGCAGTTTCGCGACCATCGTGTAGTTGGTGTCGCACACGTTGCCGACCGGCGCCTGCCCGGCCTGGCTGACGAGCTGGTAGGCGTCCAGCGTGTCCAGCCCGGTCAGCTCCGACGTCCAGGTGACCAGGTCGTGCTGGCTGATCCGGTACGCGTCCTCCAGCGGCCTGGCCGAACCCGTGGACATCAGGTGCAGGTCGTCCTCCAGCCGCGGCCACGGCGTCGCCACCCCCTTGACCAGCTCGACCGCGACCACGGTGTTCATGGCCGACTCCACGGCGGTGCCGCAGACCTCACCGTGTCCCTGCAACCCGTGGCCGTCGCCGATCGAGAACATCCCGCCCTCGACGTTGACGCCCAGGTAGACGGTGACGCCCGCGCGCAGCTCCGGGGTGTCCATGTTGCCGCCGTGCGCGTCCGGGGTGATCGTCATGCGTGCCTCGTTCGCGGCGGGGGCCACGCCGACCGTGCCGTGCATCGGGTCGAGCGGCAGCGCCACGCTGAAGTCGCTGTTGCGGGCGTGGTAGACGGCCACGCCCCGGTCGAGGTCGATGTCGTATCGCCAGACCCGCTCCTCCAGCGGCGGCTGCAGCATGGCCGTGGTGTGGGTGCCGGTCAGCGCGCCGAAGTGGGGGAACGTCGTCGACACCGCCCAGTCCCTGGCCGGTGTGATCTTCACGAAGTGCAGGGCCAGCGTGTCGCCGGGCTCGGCGCCCTCGACGTGGAAGGGGCCCGTCACCGGGTTCAGGTAGGGGAACTCGCACACCTGCGACGGCAGGTCGTCCACGGTCCGCACGCGGCCGCCGAAGCAGTCCTCGGTGTACAGCTCCAGGATCGTGCCCGGCCGTACCTTGCCGACGGCCGAGCGGCCCCCGAAGGTGTAGCTCAGGTCCTCCGGGGAGGGACGGTAGGAGACGACGTTCATTTGACCTCCGAGGGGAGTACGGGCCGGCGGCCGCGGGCGTACGAGATGCCGAGGACGACGAGGCCGACGGCCAGCCAGATGCCGCCGGCCCACTGTGCGTAGACGCTCTGGTTGAAGACGACGGCCACCAGGACGACGATGCCGACCACGGGCACGACCAGGTGCGCGAGCCAGTTGCGGCTGCGCTGCCTGATGACGTAGTGGACGACGACGGAGACGTGCAGCAGCAGGAACGCGGCCATGGCGCCGAAGTTGACCAGCGAGCTCAGCTCGCCGATGCCGGTCGGCCGCGTGCTCATGTAGACACCGATGATCAGGGAGAGCGCGGCCACCACGAGGGTCGCGTTGACCGGCACCTTGTGCTTGGGGTCCACCTTCGCGAGGAACGAGGGGAGCTGGCGGTCGCGGCCCATCGCGAACAGCAGGCGAGAGGTGGCCGCCTGCGCGACCAGCGAGTTGGCGAACCCCCACGCGACGGCGGTGGCCACGGCCGTCAGCACCGACAGCCAGTGCCCGCCGGCGAACTCCGCGGTGGTGTAGAACGCGCTGCCCGCCGGGTCGTCGTTCGCGATCAGAGCGTCACGGCCGGGGGTGAGCAGCGCGGCGACCCAGGTCTGCGCCACGAACAGCACCGCGGCCAGCCCCAGCGCGGCCACCATGGAACGGCCGAGCCGGCGGGCGTCCTCGCGGTTCTCCTCCGCCAGCGTGGAGATGCCGTCGAAGCCGAGGAACGACAGCACGGCCACCGACGCGGCGGCCAGGACCACGCTCCAGCTGAATCCGGCGGAGTCGAAGAACGGGGTGAGCGCGCCGGTCTGCGCCTTGCCCTGGGCCAGCGCGACGCCGCCGACCACCAGGAAGATCGCCAGCACCGCGAGCTCGGCCACCAGCATGATCCGGGTGATCCTGGCGGTCATCTGGATGCCGAGGTAGTTCACGACCGTGTTGAGCACGATGAACGCCACCAGCCACAGCCAGACGGGCACCGCGGGCACGAACGAGTTCATGGCCACGCCGGCCACCAGGTAGAGCAGCGAGGGCACGAGCACGTAGTCGAGCAGGATCGCCCATCCGGCGATGAACCCGACGGGGGCGGCGATTCCCCGGCCCGCGTACGTGTAGACCGAGCCGGCCATGGGGAACGCGCGGGCCATCTGCGCGTACGACAGCGCCGTGAACGCCATCGCCACCAGGCCGATGACATAGGCGAGCGCCACCATCCCGTGGGAGACGGCGAAGACGTGGCCGAAGATGCCGAACGGGGCGATCGGCACCATGAAGATCAAGCCATAGATCATCAGGTCGGCGAAGCCTAAGGAACGCTGGAGTTCCTGGCGGTAGCCGAACTGCTCGACTGTGCTCATTACGGCTCCTAGCTGCGTGGGGGGCGATTCGCACCCTAGAGCCAAAGCTTTCTACTGAAAAGGTTTCTCTAGAAAGAATCCCAGGCCGTCCGCCCTGCCCAGGTGCACGGGATGGCGTACCTGGCGGTCGAGCAGCGTGAGCGTGCCCCGGGCGCTGGTGATCTCGGTGCCGTCGGCGACCGCGTCGAGCGCGGGCACGGCCAGCGACCCCGCCCGCGCCGCGAGCGCGGCCAGCATCGCCACGGCCTCGTAGCAGCCGTGGCCGTGGGCGTTCAGCATGGGGGCGTCCTCGCCGAACCTGGCCGCGTACCGCTCGGCGAAGTCGAGACCGGCGTCGGTGGACAGGTCGCGGAAGTAGCCCATGGACGCGTACAGCTCGCCGGTGACGTCCCCGCCGACGCCCAGCAGGCCGTGCTCCTCCAGCGCCCCGCACAGCCGGGCCGCGCCGAGCCCGGCGGCCGCGTACGCCCGGTTGAACGCCATGAGGTCACTGCCGATCAGCGTCAGCAGGATGGCGTCGGGCCGCGCGGCCGCCACCCGGTCGAGCCGGCTGACGGCCTCGCCGTACGGGACGAAGCTCTCACCCACCACGCTCGCGCCCCGGGCGCGCAGCCGCCCGCGGGCGCTGGCGTGCACCAGGCGCGGCCAGACGTAGTCGTTGCCCAGCAGGTACCAGCGGCGCGCCTTGCGCGCGCCGGCCAGCCACTCGATGCCCGGCGCGAGCTGCCTGCCCGGGGTCTCGCCGAGGAAGTAGACGCCCGGCGCGTGGCCGCCGCCCTCGTACGGTGGCGCGTACACGAACGGCACCCGCCCGGCGATCGCGGCCACGACCTCCACCCGCACGTCGCTCGCGTGGGCGCCCGCGACGGCCTGCACCGTCTCCGAGCCGACCAGCCCGGCCACCTCGGCCGCCACCTGGCGCGCGGGCCGGCCGCCGTCGATGAGCACCAGCTCGACCGGCCTGCCCAGCACGCCGCCGCCGGCGTTGACCTCCTCGGCGGCCAGCACCGCGCAGTTGATCGCGCACGGGCCCATCAGGCCGAGCACCCCTGACACGGGCACGACCAGGCCGATCCTGATCGACTCCGACGGTATGAGCCGCGCTTCCAACGGGTCGACGGTCGCCGCCACGCCGACGAGTATCCTCCGTTCTAGCTCTCCGATGAAAGGACCTTTCTCCATGACCACCTCTGGGCTCGGGTCCTCACTCGCCTACCTGCTGAGCCGTGCGGAGCGCAGTGTCAACCGCGGGCTGGCCGCGGTGCTGGCCGGCGAGGATGTCACGGTCGAGCAGTGGCGCATCATGCGGGCGCTGGCCGACGGGCACGGCGACTCGATGGGCGAGCTGGCGGAGGCGGTGCTGATGCCGCACCCGACGCTGACCAAGGCGATCGACCGGCTGATCGACCGGGCGCTGGTCTATCGCGGGCCGTCCAAGGGTGACCGGCGGCGGGTGGCGGTGTTCGTCTCGGACCGGGGGGCGGAGCTGCTCGCGCGGGTGGACGGGGCGGTGGCCGAGCATCACGGGCTGATCGCGGGGGCGTTCGGGCGGGAGCGCACGGAGCAGCTCATGCGCGACCTGGAGAGGCTGATGGAGGCCCTCGACTACGCGGAGCTCCGCGTCTGACGGCCGGTCCCGCTGGGTGACGCGCTCTTCCCCGACGCCGGGCGGGTGCGGTGGGTCGCTGCCGTCGGTGGGGCCGTTGTCGTGGTGGGTTCAGCGGGTGAGCGTTTTCGCGAACAGGGCGGCGTGGGCCTTGATGCGGTCGCGGGCGCGCTCGCGCTGGGCCTCCGTGGCGTTCCCGTGCAGCCACAGCAGCCGGGCGTGGGCGATCGGGGCCAGGAGGGCGTAGGCGAGGTCGTCGGGAGTGCCCAGGTCCGTACGGATCCGCCCCTCCGACTGCCACCGCGCGAACACCTCGGCGAGATGGCCCAGTACGTTCTCGATGCCCACGGAGAGGGTGTCGTCGTGGATCAGGCCGTCACGTGAGACCAGGCTCATGACCTGCCTGGACTGCGGGGTGTCCCACGCGGCCAGCACCCGGGCCGCGAACGACTCGACGAAGGCCGCCGGTTCGTCCGGGGCCTGGTCGAGCGCCACGTCGGCCGCCTGCGGGCCGGCCAGGGACATGGCCGCGTCGTAGATCGCCTGCTTGCTGGCGAAGTGCGCGTAAAGGACGCTCTCGCTCAACCCCACCTCTCTGGCGATGGCCCTGATCGAGGTTCCCGCGTACCCCTTCTGCGCGAACAGGCGCAGTGCGGCGTCCAGGAGTGCGGCCTTGGTGTCGCCTGCCTCGGCCTTGGAAGGACGGCCCGGACGGCGGCCGCTGGTGATGCTGCTCACGGGGACATCCAATCACCTTGAAAAATAATCGCTCGTTCGATTAGTTTAGAGGCACGGAGAGAGATGGGAGCGGAAATGTTCACTTCGCGGATTCCCGAGCGTGAGATCGCCGAGCGGCCGGCCGGTTACGGCGGGCCGAACCTGTCGCCGGTGGGCCTGGAGTTGGTGCCGCACGCGTTCGCCGAGGGTGTGTACGCGTTGATGGCGAGCCTCCCGCCGAAGGACAACAACGGGGTGGTGGCCGGGCGGGACGCGGCGCTGGTCGTCGACGCCGGGATCACACCCGAAATTTCGGCAAAAATCCAGGCGATCGCCGCCGACCTGACCGACCGGCCCCTCCGCTACCTGGTCAACACCACGTACCACGGCGATCACAGCTTCGGCAACGCCGCGTTCCCCGACGAGGTCGTCGTCGTCTCGTCCCGGACGAACCGCGACAACATGTCCGACCTCGCGTACGAGAAGCAGACCAGGTCGGCGAACATGTACGGCGACGACGCCCTGCTCGACGCGGTCACCACGTGGCGTCTGCCCGACCTCGTGTTCGATGAGTACGCGGAGATCGACCTCGGCGGGCGCGTGGTCCAGCTGCACCACTTCGGCCCCGGCAACGGTCCGGGTGACACCGTCGTGTACGTGCCCGACACCCGTACCGCGTGGACCGGCAACTTCGTCTGTCACGCGGGTACGGCTCACATGCTGCTCCAGGGCGGTCCTGAGCCGTACCTGGGGTCGTTGCGCAGGATGCGCGAGGCTCTGCCCGAGCTGGAGACGATCGTCCCGGGCCACGGCCCGATGGGCGACGGGCCGGCGGCGGTGGACGCCCTCATCGGCTATCTGGAGCGGCTGCACGATGAGGTGCTGGCCAGTGTGCGGGCGGGGCGCAGCCTGGAGGAGACGTACGCGGCCTGCGCCGATCCGTGGGCGGAGGCGCTCGATCCCGGCCTGGCGGCGGCCCTGGCCCGTTATCCGGTGCCGCGGGAACTGGCCGAGCAGGGGATGCTCGCGCTCTGCCGGGACCTCCACCGGCTCAACGTCCTGGCCACCTACCGCCTCTACGAGCACCAGTAGGGCGGGTGCCACGGCTACGTCCGCGCCACCGTCGCAGGGGGCTGGGGTTCTTCGGGGAGGGGTGGGCGCGCGGTGGTGGCGCGCCCACCCTGGTTCAGCCGGTGGGACTGAGGTGTGGTTACGGGTAGAGGCCGCGGAGCTGGTGGGCCTCGACGACGCGGCCCACGCCGATGACGTGTGCCGCCTGCCGGAGCGTCAGGCCGCGTTCGGCCGCCACCGACTTCACCTCGGCGAAGGCCTCCAGCATGAGCTCGCGCAGCTTGCGCTCGACCTCCTCGGCGCTCCACGAGTAGGCCTGCAGGTTCTGCACCCACTCGAGGTAGGACACGATCACCCCGCCCGCGTTGGCGAGGATGTCGGGCACCACCGTGGTGCCGTTGGCCGTCAGGATCTCGTCGGCCTCGGGCGTGGTGGGGCCGTTCGCGCCCTCCACGATCAGCCGGGCGCGGATCCGGGGCGCGTTGGCCTCGGTGATCGCGCCTTCGAGGGCCGCCGGGACGAGGATGTCCACGTCCAGCTCCAGCAGCTCGTCATGGGTCAGCGCGTCGGCCTCGCGGAAGCCGCGCACGCCCCCGGCCTCGGCCGCGTACGCGACCAGGGCGGGGATGTCGAGGCCGCCGCGTGCGTACACGGCTCCCGTGGCGTCGGAGACGGCCACCACCTTGCAACCCGCGTCGGCCAGGAACTGCGCGGCCGGCCCGCCCACCTTGCCGAAGCCCTGCACGGCGACGGTGCTGCCGGCGGGCGAGCGGCCGAGCGCGGCCAGCGCCGCGATCTGCACGCCGCGCGAGGTGGCGGACATGCGTCCGTGCGAGCCGCCCAGCGTCTTCGGCTTGCCGGTGACGACGCCGGGCACCGGGAAGCCGGTGTGGACGCTGTAGGTGTCCATGATCCAGGCCATGGTCTGCGCGTCGGTGCCGACGTCCGGAGCCGGGATGTCCTGCTCAGGGCCTATCAGCGGCATGACCTCGTTGACGTAGCGGCGGGTCATGCGCTCCCGCTCGCGCTCGGTGAGTGTGGACGGATCCACGGCCACGCCGCCCTTGGCGCCGCCGTACGGGATGCCGACCAGCGCGCACTTCCACGTCATCCACATCGCGAGCGCGGTGACCTCGTGGATGTCGGTGTCCGGATGAAAACGGAGCCCGCCCTTGGCGGGACCTCGCGAGACGTTGTGCTGGACGCGGAAGCCCTGCACGACGTCCAGGCGGCCGTTCTCGCGCCGGACCGGGACCGAGACGGTCAGCGACCGCCGGGGCGTGGCCAGCATCGTGCGGAGCCCGTCGTCGAGTCCGAGCTGCTCGGCGGCCTGGTCGAGTTGGTGGAGTGCGGAGTCGAGGGCCTGACGGCCCGGGGTGATCAGGGCCGGCGTCTTTGACGGCACCATGATGCTCATGGAAGAGAGTCCTCCTGCTATGACGCCCTTTTTAAGAGAGAAGCGCCTTTGCCTCCCGCTTTGGGCGTGCTTGTCTCGATCATCCTAAGGCGGAGGGTTTGACCTTGCCTAGCGGTCGATGAAATCCCGAGGTGCTGTGGACCGTGCCACTCTGGCAGGCTTGCGTCCGGTCAGTGTGCTGAATCGTGAATATCTCGGGGAGTGAGATGCCCGCACTCGTGATGGGGCCGATGCTGCGATACGTGGACTCCGTCAGCGCCTCGATCTGGGTGGAGACCGCCGAGCCCTGCACGGTCACCATCGAGGCGGACGGCAGGTCTTACCGGTCGCCTACCTTCACCGTGCACGGTCACCACTACGCGATCGTGGATCTCGTTGAACTCTCCCAGGATATCGGGTCGTATTCGGTAAGGCTCGACGGGGAGCAGGTATGGCCCCTGGCGGGTCGCCCACCGAGCCGGATCCGGCTGCTGCCCGCCGATGGGCTGCGCAAGCTGGCGTTCGGCTCGTGCCGCACCAGCGTCCCGCATGACGCCACGTACGTCCTCACCCACGGCGACGACGTCCTGCGCGCGTACGGCGAGCACCTCCCCACCGCGGACGACGAGGAGTGGCCGGACCTGCTGGTGCTCCTCGGCGACCAGGTCTACGCCGACAACCCCTCGCCCGCGATGCTCGAATACATCCGCTCCCGCAGGAGCACGGAGCCGCAGGGGGAGATCGCCGACTTCGAGGAGTACGCCGAGCTCTACCGCCTGGCCTGGACCGACGAGGAGATCCGCTGGCTGCTGTCCACCGTCCCGTCCGCGATGATCTTCGACGACCACGACCTGCGTGACGACTGGAACAGCTCGCAGCCCTGGCGCGAGCAGATGGCCGCCGTGCCGTGGTGGCCGCGCCGCGTCGTCGCGGGGCTGGGGGCGTACTGGATCTATCAGCACCTCGGCAACCTCTCGCCGGCCGAGCGCGCGGAGGACCCGCTGCTGCGCAAGCTGATGGACGGCGACGGCGGCGCGGCCCTGGACTCGTTCGCGGAGAAGGCCGACGCCGAGCCGAGCAGCAACCGCTGGAGCTACGCCCGCGACTTCGGCAACGCCCGCCTGATCATGGTGGACACCAGGTGCGCCAGGCAGCTCACGCCCGGCGACCGCCGCATGCTCGACCCGGGGGAGTGGGCCTGGCTGGAGGAGCAGGTCGCCGCCCCGGCCGAGCGGCTGATCATCGGCTCGTCGATCCCGTTCCTGCTCCCCGAGGGCGTCCACGGCGTGCAGAACTGGAACGAGGCCCTGTGCGACGGCAAGTGGGGCGGGCTGGCGCGGCGGTGGTCGGAGAAGTTCCGGCAGCGCATCGACCTGGAGCACTGGGCGGCGTTCCGGCGCTCGTTCGAGGACCTGTCCCGGCTGCTGGTGAAGGCCGGCCGGCCCGTGCTGATCCTCTCGGGTGACGTCCACTACTCCTACCTGGCCAAGGCCGGTGCCGGGCAGATCTACCAGATCGTCTGCTCGCCGATCCGCAACCCGCTCAGCCGCCTGCTCCGCTGGGCCAACGTGTTCACCCAGTTCTCCATCGCCACGCTGGTCGGCGGCCTGCTGGCGCGGCTGGCGGGCATCCCGAAGCCGCCGTTCAGGTGGCGGGTCACGAAGGGGCCCTGGTTCCAGAACGCGGTGGCCACGCTGACCCTGCCCGACGAGGTCACCTGGTACGAGTCCGTCGGCGATGCGGTCAGGCCGATCGACTCCGTCCGCCTACGCTGAAGCGCATGCACAAGGATGATTACGCCGCCGCCGTGCCGTTCTACGACCTCTGGCACGAGGACGGGCATGTCCCGATGGTGCGGGAGCTGCTTCCCCTGCTGCTGAAGGGGGTGCGGCGGAGCGTGCTCGAGATCGGCGCGGGCACCGGCCTGATCACCGAGCTGATCGCCAGGGAGACGCCGGCCGAGATCTACGCCCTGGAGCCGTCGCTGGGCATGCGCTCGGTCCTGGTCTCCCGCCTGGCGTCCGACCCCGCCACGCTGCGGCGGGTGACCGTGCTGCCTTATGGGGCGCTCGACGTGGAGGTGGACGAACCGGTCGAGGCGGTCGTGATGATCTCCGTCCTGCAGAGCTTCGACGCGGAGGAGCGGGCCACGCTGTGGGAGGTGCTGGCCAGGCAGCTGGAGCCGGGCGGGCGGCTGGTGTTCAACTGGCGGGAGCGGTCCGCGCCGGTGCCGGGCGATCTGGAGGTCCTGGGGTCGTACCAGGTCGGCAGGCACGCGTACGAGGTGGCCGGGCAGGTGCTGGAGGCCGAGGGGGAGAGCGTCACCACGCGCTTCGTCTACCGGATCAGGCAGCACGGCGTGGCCATCAGCGAGGACGAGGTGGTCCTCACGAACCACTGGCCCGCCCGGGAGCGGCTGGTCTCGGAGCTGGAGAGCGCGGGCTTCACCCCAGAGCCGGCTCCGGAGGGGATGGAGGTGTGGCGCCTCCCGTAGCCACAAGAAAGGTGGAACCGCCCTCCGGCGTGCGGTCAACAACAGGGTGACCGCATGAGAGAGGACCGGCAGAGTGGTGGGTGTTCAGGATGTGCCTGAGACGCTGGATGACTCGACGCTGATCGGGCATTCGCTGGCCGACCCGGAGAGTTTCGCGGCGCTGTTCGACCGGCACGCCGACGAGATCCACAGGTACGCGGCCCGGCGCCTCGGGACCGAGCTGGCCGACGACGTGACGGGGGAGGTGTTCCTCGTCGCGTTCCGCCGGCGGGCGCGTTACGACCGCTCGTGGCCCGATGCCAGGCCATGGTTATACGGCATCGCGACCAATGTCGTCGCCCAGCACCGCAGGGCCGAACGGCGGCGCACCGCCGCCATGGCCAAGGTGAACGTGGAGCGCCCCGGCAGCTTCGACGACCGCAGCGCGGATCGGGTGACCGCCGAGCAGCTCCAGCCCAGACTGGCCAGGGCGCTCACCCGGCTCAGCGCGGGCGAGCGCGACCTGCTGCTGCTCGTGGCGTGGGCGGACCTGACGTACGAGGACGCGGCGCTCGCGCTCGGCGTGCCCGTCGGCACCGTCAGGTCCAGGCTCCACAGGCTCCGCGTCAAGGTGCGCAGGGCTCTCGGCGGCACCGATCCCTTCGCAGCAGAGGAGCCCCAGCATGGATGAGGACGAGATCCGCACGTTCGCCGACGGCCGGCCCGCCGTGCCGCCGTACGGGGCCGAGGCGAGGGCCACGGCGCGGGAACGGCTGCTGGTGGAGGCGCGTGGCGGGGGCCGCTTTCGCCTGCCCGGATTCGGCTGGCAGGCCGCGGCCGCGTTCGGGGTCACGGTCGCGCTGGTCGGCGGGGTGGCCGTGGCCCTGACGAACCAGGGCCACGGGAGCACCGGCCCCGCCACGGGGGTGACCCAGTCGGCCGCCGTGTCGTCGTCCGACGAACTGGCTCCCCGTCCCGGCCAGTTCATCCTGATCGAGTCCGACACCATGTACGGGTCGATGTCGGCCGGACAGAGCGGCGAGACCACCCGCCACCTCTACCGGACCCACAGGAAGATCTGGCAGTCGGTGGACGGGAGCGCGAACGGCCTGCTGCTGATCGAGGGCCGCGAGCCTCAGCCGTGGCCGGGCGAGCAGCTGCCGGCGGATGCCAGGAACTGGCAGGGCTCCGACTGGCACGTGCTGCCGTCCTGCCCCTCCCAGCGGGCCGAGAACCGCACCGACTACACCTACCTGAGCACGCTGCCGACGGACGTCGCCGGGATGCGGGCACGCCTCTACAAGATGCCCGCCGTGGCCGCCGAAGCCAAGGGCGACGAGAACGACCGGGCCGCCTTCGACCACCTGACGGACCTGGTCAGGGAGACGTACCTGCCGAAGGCGCAGCGCGACGCGCTCTTCGAGGCGGCCAAGTCGATCCCCGGCGTGCAGGTGGCCGAGGGGGTGGAGGACTCGTCGGGCCGCAAGGGGGTGGCGCTCGGGCGGGTCGACCCCCAGGGCATCCTCAGGCAGGCCATCTTCGACCCGGCCACGCATGTGTTCATGGGGGAGCGGGAGACGGTCGTGGACGGCCGGCTCGTCCGGGCTCCCAAGGGGAGCGTGCTGGCGCTGACCGCCCAGCTCAAGACGTCGGTGGTGGACGTGCTGCCGCAGGCGACGCCGTCGGACAAGGGAGAGGCGGCGGCTTGCGCCCCGTCCAGCGCCGAGCCCGCCCCGGGCGAGACGAGCTCGGCCGTGCCGTCGGAGTTGCCGAGCGACGAGGCCGTCACGGAGCCGGTGCCGACCATGACGGCCTCGCTGGAGGCGACGGACGGCCCGACCGCGCTGCCGGAGCCGGCGATCAGCACGGAGCCGTCGGACGGGCCCGCCGCGCCGCCGACGGTTACCGAGGGGCCGTCGGACGAGCCGGCGCCGGCGACCGCGAAGGCGTC
Organism: Nonomuraea sp. NPDC003709; assembly: GCF_040610775.1. Lineage (NCBI taxonomy): Bacteria > Bacillati > Actinomycetota > Actinomycetes > Streptosporangiales > Streptosporangiaceae > Nonomuraea > Nonomuraea sp. NPDC003709. Next base: position 341,858 of record NZ_JBEXMW010000016.1, read on the forward strand.
CCCGGCAGGCAAATGACCACCCAGACGGGTGACCGGGCGCCGTAACGGCGCCCGGCCCCGTGAACCGGAGAAGCGTCTCCCTGGACAGGGCCCGGCCACGTGCGGTGGCTGGGCCCTCCCGTGCTCCGCCGTAAAAACCCTGCGAAGCCCGGCCCCGAACGGCGCGTCAGGCTTTCGACAGGCCCGCCGGTGTACGGCGGGTCCGCTTTCTGAAACCGGGTCAGGCGGTGTTGAGCTCGTAGAGCGCGTCGGCGAGCTGGTTGACGGCCCAGATCAGATCCTCCTCGGAGACCACGATGGGCGGGGCGAGGCGGATCGTGGAGCCGTGGGTGTCCTTGGCGAGGACGCTCCGCGCCATCAGCGCCTTCGACACCTCGCGCCCGGTCGCGAGCTCCGGGTCGATGTCCACGCCGGCCCACAACCCGCGCCCGCGCACCTCCAGGACCCCCTTGCCGATCAGCTCGCGCAGCCGGGCGTGCAGCACCTCACCCAGCTTGGCGGCCCTGGCCTGGAACTCGCCGGTGTTCAGCAGCTCGATGACCGCGATGCCCACCGCGCAGGCCAGCGGGTTGCCGCCGAACGTGGACCCGTGCTGGCCGGGCTGGATGACCCCGAGGACGTCGCGGTTCGCGGCGATGGCCGAGACCGGTACGACGCCGCCGCCGAGCGCCTTGCCCAGGACGTAGACGTCGGGCACGACCCCTTCGAAGTCGCACGCGAACGTCTGCCCGGTGCGCCCCAGCCCCGACTGCACCTCGTCGGCGATCATCAGGATCCCCTGCGCGGTGCAGAGCTCCCGGATCTCGCTCAGGTACCCGTCCGGCGGCACGAGCACCCCGGCCTCGCCCTGGATCGGCTCGACCAGCACCGCGACCGTGTTCGGGTCGACGGCCTGCCTGATCGCCTCGGTGGAGCCGTACGGCACGAGCCGGAAGCCCGGCGTGTAGGGCCCGAAGTTGTCGTGTGCCTCCGGATCGGTGGAGAAGCTCACGATCGTGGTGGTGCGGCCGTGGAAGTTGCCTTCCATCACGATGATGTTCGCCTGGTCGGGCTCGACGCCCTTGACCTCGTAGCCCCATTTGCGGGCCACCTTGATGGCGGTCTCGACGGCCTCGGCGCCGGTGTTCATGGGCAGGATCAGGTCCTTGCCCGTGAGGTCGCCGAGCCCGGCGCAGAACTGCGCGAACTGGTCGTGGTAGAACGCGCGGCTGGTCAGGGTCAGGTTGTCGAGCTGGTCGCGGGCGGCCTCGATGATCTTCGGGTGGCCGTGGCCGAAGTTGAGCGAGGAATAGCCGGACAGGCAGTCCAGATATCGTTTGCCCTCCACGTCGGTGACCCAGGCGCCGTGCGCCTCGTGGATCACGACGGGAAGCGGATGGTAGTTGTGCGCGCTACGGCGCTCGCTCATCTCGATGAGCTCTGCGCTGGTGGTCATGGTCAGTTCTCCCCCCTGATCTCCAGTGTGCAGCACTTGGGTCCGCCACCTGCTTTACGCAGCTCCGACAGGTCGACGGGGATGGCCTCGTAGCCGCGCCGCTTGAGCTCCAGCTGCAGGTTCGACGCCTCGGCGTTGATGACGACGTTCCTGCCGTCGCTGACGGCGTTCAAACCGAGCACCTCGGCGTCCTCGGCGGTCGCGATCACCGCGTCCGGGAACAGCTTGCGCAGCACCTTCCTGCTGCCCTCGGAGAACGCCTCCGGGTAGTACACGACATTGCGCCCGTCGAGCGGGAACAGCGCCGTGTCCAGGTGGTAGAAGCGCGGGTCCACCAGCGTCAGGGTGATCACGGGGCGGCCCAGGAACTCCTGCGCCTCCTGGTGCGCCACCACGTCCGTGCGGAAGCCGGTGCCGGCCAGGATGACGTCGTCGAGCGTGAGGAAGTCGCCCTCGCCCTCGTTGACGTGCAGCGGCTCGCGCGCCGGGTAGCCGCGCTCGGTGAACCACCGCAGGTAGGCGGGGCCCTCGGGGCCGCGCTCGGCGTGGGCGAACCGGGCGCCGTAGACGAGGCCGTCCACGACCAGCGCGCCGTTGGCGGCGAAGACCATGTCGGGCAGCCCCTCGATCGGGTCGATCAGGCTCACCCGGTGTCCGAGCTCCTCGTACGCCGCCTTCAGGCCCTCCCACTGCCGGACCGCCAGGTCGCGGTCCGCACCGGCCTCGGGGTCCATCCACGGGTTGATCGCGTACTCGACCGTGAAGTAGTCCGGACGGCACATCAAGAAGTGTTTGGGCATGCAGGTCTCCGTCGAGGTTTATGGGTGGATGTCCTTTTCGAAGGGACGGAGACAGCCTAAGAATGCATGTTTATGCAGGCCAAGTGTTTGGCATTGCGTGTTCGCGCGGGTCTGTTGCGTCTTTCAGAGCTGGGCAGGGGATCCGTTGCGCGGCTCCGGAACGGAGGTGCCGGGAGGTGCGTCCACGAGCCGCGAGAGCACGATGGAGCTCTTGGTCCGCACCACGAACGACTGCGCCGCGATGCGCTCGATCACCCGCTCCACGTGGCGCACGTCCGTGGCCCTGATGTGCAGCAGCGCGTCCGCCTCGCCCGTGATCGTGGCCGCCCCCACCACCTCGGGGAACTTCGCCACGGCCAGCGCGATGTCCGACGGCTTGGTCTTGCCCTGGCAGAACAGCTCCACGTACGCCTCGGTCGTCCAGCCGAGCGCCTGCGGCGCCACCCTCGCGCTGAACCCGGTGATCGCCCCCGTCTCGCGCAGCCGGTCCACCCGGCGCTTGACCGCCGACGCGCTCAGCCCCACCTGGTGTCCGATGTCCGCGAAGGTCGCGCGGGCGTCCTCGACGAGCGCCGCGATGATGTCACGATCGAGCCGATCCAGTTCCACGCGCTCTGTATACCGCCTGGCCAGGCTGGCGCGCGACGAGCGGCACGCGGGAGACTAAGCGGGCAAACAGTCATCGGAGGGTTCCGCCAAAATGAGCACCGCAAGCTTCCCCGAGGGTTTCGTGTGGGGAGTCTCTACCTCGGCCTTTCAAATCGAGGGGGCCACGTCCGCCGGCGGCCGGGGGCCGTCCATCTGGGACGTCTTTTCCGCCGACCGCGCCGAGGCCTGCGACCATTACCACCGTTATCCCGAAGACGTGCGGTTGATGAAAGACCTGGGAATGGCCGCCTACCGGTTCTCGGTGAGCTGGCCGCGGGTTTTCCCCGACGCCTCGGACAAGGTGAACGAGGCCGGCCTCGACTTTTACGACCGGCTGCTTGACGAGCTTCTCGCGGCCGGCATCACGCCTTATGCGACCCTTTATCACTGGGATCTGCCGCAGGCGGTGGAGGAGCTCGGCGGCTGGCCGTCCCGCGACACCGCCCGCCGTTTCGCGGATTACGCCGCCGCCGTGCACGGCCGGCTCGGTGACCGGGTCGACACCTGGTTCACGCTGAACGAGCCCTGGGTGGCGGCCTTCCTGGGATACGGCGACGGGAGCCACGCGCCGGGCCGGAAATCGGCCGCCGAGGCGTTCAGGAGCGCCCACCACATGATGCTCGCGCACGGGCTGGCCGCGCAGGCCCTGCGGTCCGGCGGGGCGGCCCGGGTGGGGACGGTGCTCAACATCTCGCCCGTCCTGACGCCCGCCCAGGTCAGCGACTTCGGCAGGCAGCTGTCGGAGGAGGACGCCGAGGCCGTGGCCAGGATCGACGCCCTGGCCAACCGGCAGTTCCTGGAGCCGATGCTGCGCGGCTCGTACCCCGCCGAGATCCTGCCCATCATCGAGCGCAACGGCGGCCTCGACCACATTCGCGACGGCGACCTCGACATCATCGCCCAGCCCCTCGACCTGCTCGGTATCAATTACTACTCGCCTTCCGTGGTGCAGGCCCAGCCCAGCGAGCCCGCCGCCTCGGCCTATCCGGGAAGCGAGGGCGTGCTGTTCTGCACGATTCCGACGGCGGTCACCGCGATGGGCTGGCCGATCGTGCCCAATTGCCTTTCGCTGGTGCTGCGGCGCCTTTCCGCGGAATATCCGGAGCTCGACCTGATGGTCACCGAGAACGGCGCCGACTTCGTCGACGTGGTGACCGGCGACGGCATTCACGACGTCGAACGCATCAGTTTCGTCGAGGAGCATCTGCGGGCCCTGCTGTCGGCCGTCGAGGACGGCGCCCGCGTTCGCGGATATCTCGTCTGGACCCTGCTCGACAACTTCGAATGGACCGAGGGCTACCAGCGGAAGTTCGGCCTCGTGCACGTCGATTTCGCCACCCAGAAACGGCGGCCGAAGGACAGCGCGCTGTGGTACCGCGACGTCATCCGGCGTAACGGCCTCACCGAGACCCGGCCCAAGCGGCCCACCCTGGAGACCGTCGCCGCCCGCTCCGGCGTCTCCCGCGCCACCGTCTCGCGTGTGGTCAACGGCGAGGCGTCGGTGAGCCCCGAGGTCCGCACGGCGGTGATGCGGGCCGTCAAGGAGCTCGGCTACGTGCCCAACGCCGCGGCCCGCAGCCTGGTCACCCGGCGGACCAACGCCATCGCCCTCGTCCTGTCCGTCCCCAGGCAGGGGGACGCGCTGACGGCCGCCGTCGTGCAGTACGTCACCAGCATGCTGGAGGGCGCCGGCAAGCAGATCACGCTCATGCTGGCCGACACGGCCGAGAGCCACCGGCGCATCGTCCAGCAGGCGGAGGCCCGGTTGGTGGACGGCGTCGTGCTGCTGCCGCCCGACCGGGGCGACACGCTGGCCGAGCGGCTCTCGCGTACGGACGTGCCGATCGTGCTCCTCGGCAAGCCGGCCGTCGCCTCGCTGGTGCCGTACGTGGACGTGGACAACGCCGGCGGCGCGGCCGCCGCCACCGAGCACCTCCTCGCGAGCGGGCGCCGCCGCATCGGCATGATCTGCGGCCCGATGGACCTGGTCGCCGTCCAGGACCGGCTGTCCGGGCACCGGGCGGCGCTGCAGCGGGCGGGCGCGCAGCCGTTACTGGCCCTCGCCGACCTCACCCGCGCCTCGGGCGCGGCGGCGGCCCGGCAGCTTCTCGGCGACGAGCCGGCGCTGGACGCCGTGTTCGCCGCCACCGACCAGCTCGCCATCGGGGCGCTGCAGGCCGCGCGCGAGCTGGGCCGCCGGGTGCCCGAGGACCTGGCGATCGTGGGCTTCGACGACATCGACGCCGCCTCGGCCACCACGCCGGGGCTGACCACCGTGCGGGTTCCGCTGGCGGAGCAGGCGCTGGCGGTCGCGCGGCTGCTGCTGTCGCGGCTGGAGGGCCGCCACACCACCTCCGTCGTGCTGCCGACCCGGCTCGTGGTGAGGGAGTCGAGCTGAGCCCTCGTACCGGTACGGGAGTCAGGAGCGGGTGCGGCGGTGGAGGACGATGCGTTCAGCCCAGCTGGCCGCCTCCGGGTCCTTGAGGCCCTCCACCACGCCTCCCAGGTACGCCGTGGCCAGACTGTCGAAGCCGCTGTCGAGCCGGCGCAGCCGGCCGGCCCTGCGCCGGTCCACCGCCTGAAGGTATTGGGCGATGCTCTCGGCGTATCCGGCGTCCCGCTGGTAGGCGGCCTGGGCGGCGGCGCAGGCGCGGGCCTCGGCGTCACGCTTGGCCCGCAGCTCACGTAACCGCTGGTCGTTGGGGTTGTGCATGCGCCGCCCCAGGTCGGCGGCGATCAGGGCGGTGGCGATCAGGAGGGCCAGGAGCAGGATCATGGTGGGCACCTGGCTGACCCCCTCCGAGGTCGGCCCGATGTCCCGGCCGTCCACGACCAGCGGCTTGACCAGGGCGTCCCGGCGCAGGACGGCCACGGCGACGATGAGGCCGAGCCAGACGAGCGCCACCCCGGCCAGCAGCCACCGCCCCTTGGCCGGGCTGCCGTGCTCCTGCCACGACCGGAACGCGCGACCGTACATGTGCGGCGCCACCAGCATGATCAGAGCGGCACCGGCGGCGAGCAGCGCGGTCATCGCCACGCTGTCGCCCCAGTTGAGGATGACCTGGTAGAGGATGGGCACCTCGACGATCAGCAGGAGCAGCAGGAGGAGCGCGGCGGGCAGCCAGCGGCGGACGACCGGCCAGCGGCTGCCCGAGATCGCGATGGAGCTGGGCCGCCCGTCGCCCGGCCGGCGGCTCGGCTGCTCCAGCTCGGTGACCTGGCGCTGGCTGTCGTCCAGCGCCTTGCGCGCCTCCCCGAACGCCCGCTGCGACTCGGCGAGACTGATCTTCTGCGACTCGAACTCGGCGCGGGCCCGCTGGATCTCCTGCTCGGTACGGTCCTCGATCTCGGCCAGCTCGGCCAGCCGCTCGTCCTCCAGCTCGTGGAAGCGCGGCACGCTGCCGGTCTGGAGCGTGAGCGTGTCGATCTGGCCGTCGGCCGCGTGCCCCCGGCCGAGCTCGCGCTCCTCGTGGCGGCGCCGCGCCCAGTCGGGCAGGTGGTAGAGGTCGCCGTCGTACGCCACGGCAGGCGTGATGCGGGTGACCTGGCCAGGCTCGACGTCGTCGTCCTGCTTCCGGCGAATGAAGCGCATCAGGCCTCCTACCGCGGGTCCTGCTTTCGATTGTGCGTCACTGGGTCCCGGGAGCGGGCGGATGTCAAAATGACGGTGTGAGCGAATTGCCGGTGATCGACGTCTCGCCCCTGCTCGCCACCGACCCCGGCCTCACCGCCGACCTTGCCGCCGACAAGCCTGCCGTGGCGGAGGCGATCGGCGAGGCGTGCCGGGACAGCGGCTTCTTCTACGTCTCCGGCCACGGCGTGCCGCCGGACCTCCCGCGCCGGCTCGACGTCGCGAGCAGGCGCTTCTTCGCCCTGCCCGAAGAGGTCAAGGCCGAGATCTCCATGGAACGGGGAGGCAAGGCCTGGCGCGGCTTCTTCCCGGTCGGCGGCGAGCTGACCTCGGGGCGGCCCGACCTGAAGGAGGGCATCTACTTCGGCGCCGAGGAGCCGCCGGGCCCGCTGCCGCTGCACGGCCCGAACCTGTTCCCCGCCCAGGTGCCCGAGCTCCGCGACGCCGTGCTCGACCATCTCGGCTCGATGACCGCGCTCGCCCAGGCCATCATGTCGGGGATCGCCCTGAGCCTCGGCCTGGACGAGGACTACTTCCGTTCCGGCTACACCGCCCAGCCGACCGTGCTTTTCCGGATATTTCATTATCCGCCCGCCCCGCCGGACGACCCCGACACCTGGGGCGTCGGCGAGCACACCGACTACGGCCTGCTGACCCTCCTCCTCCAGGACGCCAACGGCGGCCTCCAGGTACGCACCCCGCGCGGCTGGATCGAGGCCCCGCCCCTGGAGAACACCTTCGTCTGCAACATCGGCGACATGCTCGACAAGCTCACCGGCGGCCACTACCGCTCGACCCCGCACCGGGTGCGCAACCGCAGCGGCAACGAGCGCCTGAGCTTCCCGTTCTTCTTCGACCCAGGCTGGGACAGCGAGGTACCGCCGCTGCCGTACGCCCCCGGCCATCGCTGGGACGGCCAGGTCGACTTCACCGGCACCTACGGCGAGTACCTGCTGTCCAAGGTCTCCAAGGTCTTCCCGCGCCTCTTCGAGGCCCTCTGAGCCTCAGGCGGTCGAGAACGTGAACCAGTTGACGTTCACGAAGTCGGCGGGCTGACCGCTGCTGAAGGTCAGATAGACGGTGTGCGTCCCGGTCACGCCCGAGATGTTGGCCGGCACCGTACGCCAGCTCTGCCACCCGCCCGTGTTGGCGAGAGCGAAGTCCCCGATGGGAGCGGCGGTGGGGCTGTCCAGCCGGACCTGCACCAGCCCGCTCACCCCGGCCGCGGCCCCGGACGCCACCCTGGCCCTGAACTGGCGGGCGGCCTCCGTCCCGAAGTTCACGCCGTCGAACCGGAGCCAGTCGCCGTTGGCGATCGCCCCGACGTTCTGGCCGCCGCCGGTGTCCGTGGTGGTCTCGACGATGGTGCCCGACTGCCCCTGGTACTGCTCGGCCTGGATCGTCGAACGGGCGTCCACGCCCCCGGGCGGGTTCGTCGGAGGGGTGCCGCTGCCGCTCTGCCACACCGCCACGTAGTCGACCAGCATCGGCCGCCCCGGCACGGTCGCCGCCGTGGGCGTCTGGCCGCCGAGCGCGTTGGGGAAGGCCCCGCCCATGGCCACGTTGAGCAGCAGGAAGTAGCCCGCGTGCCCCGTCATGTTGGACCAGGTCGCGGCGTCGAACTGCGACTGGCTCACGCTGTGGAACTGCTGCCCGTCCACGTACCACCGCAGCTGGTTGGGGCTGACGCTGCGGTCCCACTCGAAGCGGTAGCTGTGGAAGGCCGCCTGGCACGTCGATCCGGGGCAGGCGCGGTTGGTGCCGAGGCCGGTCGTCTCCTGGCACGGCCCGCCCGGGTTGACGCCGCAGTGGAGCACGCCCCAGACGGCGTTGATGCCGTTGACGTTCTCCATGATGTCGAACTCGCCGATGCCCGGCCAGTTCCAGTAATTGCCCCGGTACGGCGCCCCGAGCGCCCAGAACGCCGGCCAGTAGCCCAGCGCGGCGTCGCCGGTCACGTTCGGCATCTGGATGCGGCCCTCGATGCGCAGGATCCGGCCGTCGGCGGGCTTGAAGTCGGCCCGCCGGCTCTCGATGCGCGCCGAGGTCCACTCACCCGAGCCGCTGCGCTGCGGCGTGATGCGGAGGTTGCCCCCGCCGTCGAGGCTGAGGTTGGAGGTGCTGGACGTGTAGTTCTGGATCTCTCCGGTGCCCCAGTTGGCCGGGCCGCCGGGGTAGGCGTGTCCCGTGTCGACGATCCAGTTGGTGGACGAGGGCAGCGTGTTGGCGGCGCCGTCGAAGTCGTCCGACCAGACGAGCGACCAGCCGGACGGGGTGGGCGGGACGGCGGCCGAGGCGCTGACGGCCACGTTGACGAGCAGGCCGCTGAGCGCCGCGAGCGCCACGGCCACCGCCGCCAGTCGGCGCCGGCGCCGGAGGGCTGTTGTCATCGTTGCTCCATGGGGGGTGGGGGGCCTTGTGAGAGAGAGCGCTCTCTGGGCCGATGTCAACACAGTCTTTACCTGCTGTCAACGTTGCGTACCCGGAGGGAGCGCGCTCTCCTAGAGCAGATCCACCGGGCTCGCGCCGGACGCCTCGAAGGCCTCCCTCCAGAAGCCTTCGAGCAGCGGGAACCGGTCGGGGCTCGACGTCTTCTCCCGCAGGAAGCCGTGCACGACCACCGAGTACCCGGTCAGGTCGGGCAGCAGCCGCGCGTCCCGCAGTTCCTTGATCTTCTGCTTGCGCGCGCCCTCGCTCAGGTCCAGCTTGTTGATGTTCAGGTCGCCCCGGTTGTTGATCAGGTCGCTGAACACGATGAGCCGGTGCGGCTTGTCCGGCTGCCGCTGCGCGCCGAGCTGCTTGGCCACGTACCGCAGGGCTCCCAGCACGTCGGAGCCCTCGCCCTCCGCCGGGCAGCCGAACAGCTTCACCGCCCTCGGCACCACCTCCGTGATCCGGTGCGCCCTGACGCGATCCTCGACCACGGGGTTGTCGTTGGGGTTCTCGGCCTGGGTGGCGGCGATGGAGACCGGGTCCTGGCGGCAGGTGCTGCTCTCCGAGCTGCCCGTGACGGCCGCGAACCCGATCCAGTCGCAGCCCTGGGTGAAGGCGGGCAGCTTGGAGGTGACGTCGTTCCTGGAGGTGGCGGGGTCGGCGTAGCTGGTCGAGTCCACGATCACGCCGCAGACCGCCTTGGCCTCCGTCCCGCACGCCGCCACGGTGGCGGCGACCAGCAGGATCACCCCCAGCACCGCCCCAACCCCACGCGCCCTCGCCACCGCCTCCGGCCTGCGCGCCTCCGACGCCGCGACGGGGTCGGGCGCTTCTCGTGCCGCCACCGGCCTGCGCGCCGGGATGCGCCGTTCCCGAGCCCCGTCGTCGTCGCCGTCACGCTCCTCGGCCCTCACGTGCCCTCCTGCTCGCTCCCTGAAGCGCGATCGTCCCCGGCGTCCCCCGCGTCGCGGTCCTCGGGGACGCCGGCATCGGCTGGCGGCGGCGGCGAGAGCTGGCGGCGCGCCCCTCCCGGCAGCTCGCGGGGCATCACCTCGGAGTGCCACACCTCGATGCGGTCCTCGACCTCCCGCAGGATCCGCGCGATCTCCTCCCGCCCGGAGACCGCCGTGGCGGTCTCACCCGTGGCACCCATCGCGATGACCTCGCCCTTCCATAAGGACGGGATCTCCTCCCTGCGCGGATGGGCCCGCAGCACCCCGCCCTTGTACGCGGCGATGAGCTGCTCGGCCCTGGCGTGCACCGCCTCCACCTCGTGGTCGCGCTCGATCAGCGCGCTCTCCCACTCCTGGGTGAGGTGCTCGATGCGGGCCCTGGCCCGCTGCACGCCGACGTTCGCCTCCTCCACCACGGCCCGCCGCCGCGTCTCCGCCCGCCGCGCTCTCGCCTCCGCGATCGAGATGAACGCGTCCGGCTGCTCGTCGACTTCGTCAGAGACGTGACCGTTGGCGAGGGACGGCTCCGGGTGGGTGTCACTCCTGGCCAGCTCCTGCAAGATCACCTCGCGCGCCCCCAGCGCCCGCTCCAGGATCGCGGTACGGGTGGCCGCCAGCCGCCGATCGACCTCGGTGACCTGCTCACGGGCCAGGGCCCGGACCTCGGTGACGTAGGCGGGCTGGAACTCCGGATCGGTGAACTCGCCCAAAGGATGCTCCCGGGCGTCCCGCATCCCCCGCCGACGCGCTTCCTCCCGCTCGGCCGGCGGATCGCCCCGCTTGAACAGCCGCGACAAGAACGCCATCCGCGTCTCCAGGCTCCGGCCGGATCCGTGTCCTGCCCCCAGACTAAACGGCCACTTTCCGGAATGGCGGCAATGTCACTGTCCGCGCATCGCCTCATGGCTCGCGGCGAGCGTGGATAGGCGGCCAATCAGTAGATTCGGCATGACCGCCACACCCGATGAGCAGTGGATCTGGCTCGACGCCCCAGGGCTCGCCATTCAGTGCCCATTGCCAAGCTAGGCTGCCCGAATCAGGCGCTGAGGCCGAGATCCAATCCATCGTGCTCGCCTCGGTGGCGCTCGCCCTGCCAAGCGGGACGTTGGCCCAATCGCGGAATGGGGCGGCATCTTACGGCAGGTCGTCGGGTTGCCGTTCAGCGGTGTTGCGTCCTGGCCGGTGGGTGGTCGGAGGCGAGTTGGTCTGGGTGGGTGTCAGTCGGCCCACCGCCTCGTCGGTCAAGGGGTGGGTTCGCGATGGCGCCGCGGGCGCGGGGGGTGCGCCGGAAGGCGCCTCCATAAGAACGCCTGAGCCCCGAGCGCGAAGCGCTCCCTCGGGAAGCCCTTTGTGCTCGGGGCGGGCGTCGGCAAGCCGGGCCGCGTGTGGGGTCAGCCCTTGTCGGCCTCGCCGGTGGCCTGTTCGAGCTGGTCCTCGGGGGAGGCCTCGAGGTCCTGCTCGGCGTCGGCGCCCGCCTGGGCGGAGGCCTTGTCGAGGCGGACCCAGCTCGTCACGCTCTCCACCGCGAACAGCACGAAGAGGTACGCCGTAAGCACCGCCAGCACCGGCGTCAGGATGCCGAGCGCGGCGCCCAGGCCGATGACCAGCAGGCGCAGCTCCCAGCCCAGCCCCGCGTGGAACACCCAGGCGGGCGGCCAGATGCTCTGCCGGGTCCGGTAGACGGTGTCGTACGTGTGGTAACCCACGACGTAGACGAGCACGAACAGCAGCCACTTGGGCGCGCCCGCGGCCAGGCCGATCGAGATCACGGCGAGGAACTCGGCGCCGCGCAGCAGCGGCGGGGTGAGCCAGTCGAAGCGGCCCAGGTGGTCGCGCGGCGTGGTCGGCAGCACGAGCAGCAGCGTGGTCGCGACGGGCAGGAGCAGGATCGGGCCGCCCTGGTCGAGCAGGCCGGTGACCAGGAAGGCCAGCACGGCCAGGAGGGCCACGAGCGTGGTGGGCACGGGCGGCAGGCCCTTGCCGAGCTTGCCGGCGAGGGCGTGGGCGAGCGGGCCGTCGTCACGGTAGGCGAGCAGGCGGGCGGTCTGGATGCGACGGCGTTCCTCGTCGGGGTCCGGCGTGGGGGTGGCCATGGCCTGCGGTTGGGTGATCATACGAGCGACCTCATGAGGCGTCCGGTGAGCGTGTAGGCGGCGGCGACGGAGCCCCAGATCACCAGGGTGATGAAGGTGATCCGGGCGTCGAAGAGGGCGGCGGTGATCGCGATGGCCGCGAACCGCTCGCCGATGGGGAAGACGATCATCTTGCGGGCCCAGTGGACGGCGCGGAACTTGCCGGCCTTGGTCCACATCTTGAGCACGCCTCGCAGACCCTGGCTGCGCTCGACCTTGCGGCGCGTGAGGGCCTGACGCAGGTCGCGGTCGTCGGGCGCGTCCAGTGCCAGCGTGGGCAGCGGGGACGGGGCTTTGCGGCGGTTGGAGACGCCGAAGGAGAAGTCGAGCAGGTGGCGTACGGACTGCAGGCCGATCGCGGCCAGCGCCAGGATCCAGATGTCGTCACTGTTGCCCGAGACGACCCAGCCGACGGCGAGCCCGGCGAAGACCACGTACTCCTTGAACCGGTCGAACGTGGCGTCCAGCCAGGCCCCCAGCACGCCGAACTTACGTGCGTAGCGGGCGACCTGCCCGTCCACACAGTCGAACACGAACGCGAAGTAGATCAGCACACCGCCCAGCACCATCCACGGCCGGTCGCCGGTGGCGAAGCAGGCTGCGGCGGCCACGCCGAGCGTGATCGAGATCAGCGTCACCTGGTTGGGCGTCAGCCCGCGCCGTGCCGCCCAGCGGGCGATGAAGCGGGAGTAGGTGGAGACGAAGTACGTGGTGAAGAAGCCGTCGGCGCCCTTGACCGCGTTGTTGAGCCTGGCCCGGTCCTCGTTCATGCCGGCCATCTCGGTGCCGGCCTCGTTGACCTCTTCCTGGGTCGTGACCCGGCGGTAGAACAGGTCGCGCCGGCCCCTGATGCCGACCGACACGCCGTTGCGCACCAGGCCGAACACGATCAGCTGCAGCAGGTCGTCGTCCTCGCCGAACGTGTCGGCCATCGCGGCCAGCTCGCGGCAGGTCTGCGCCAGCATGGGCGCGTTGCGCGCGCTCAGGTGCAGCGGGCCGAGCAGGATGGCGTTGGGCCTGGTCACGGCGTGGCGCGCGGTGCCCACCGAGACCACGCGCGACTTGCCGACGCGCGAGCGGATGGGCAGCCCTTCGAGGCGGCCGAGGCCGATCTCGGGCTCTGCCTCGTCGATCGGGACGATGTCCTCCTGCGGCTCCTCCTCTGTCACGTCCGGCCGGGGCTCTTTGGCGACGAGCGCCAGCGCGCCGCGCTTGGCCTTGGTGATCTGGTAGATCAGCTCGTCGTGGATGACAGAGTTTTCCGGGATGATGAAGAGGTTCTCCGTCGCGGTCTCCGCGACGTCGGCCAGCGCGCGCAGGGCGGCGGCCACGTCGCCTGACTCGATCGTGGCGAGCCGCGGATCCAGGGAAGTGAGCTGGCTGCGCAGGCGCTCGGCCACGGTGGGCGTGCCGGGCAGCGCGGCCAGCCTCAGGCCGGTCGGAGAGGTGTCGGGGCCGGGCGAGGCGCCCAGCAGGACCACGCGGGTCATGACTCCCTTTCGAGGCGGTAGCGGGGGGTTGAACAACGGGTAATCCGGGGACAGACGTCAAAGTCTAGTGAGGGTGACGTAAAGTCGCGTCACCAGAGCATGCCCGTAACGTCGCTTCGGTGCGGCCGTAAGATGTCCGAGTGAGTCTCTACCGTGACGAAGGCGTAGTTCTACGCACACAGAAGCTCGGTGAGGCCGACCGCATCGTCACCATCCTGGCGAAGCGCACCGGCAAGATCAGGGCCGTGGCGAGGGGCGTGCGCCGCACGAAGTCCCGCTTCGGCGCCAGGCTGGAGCCGTTCACGCATGTCGACCTGCAGCTCCACGTCGGCCGTACGCTCGACGTCGTCACGCAGGCCGAGACGATCAGACCCTACGGCGAGACGCTGGCGGCCGACTATCCCCGCTACACCGCGGGCAGCGCGATGCTGGAGACCGCTGACCGGCTGACGCACGGGGAGAAGGAGCCGGCGCTGCGGCAGTTCCTGCTGCTGGTGGGCGGGCTGCGCACGCTGGCCGAACGCGTCCACGAGGCCCGGCTGGTCCTGGACGCGTACTTCCTGCGCTCGCTGGCCGTGGCCGGCTACGCCCCCGCGCTCGACGCGTGCGCCAAGTGCCAGGCACCGGCGATCAGGGCGTTCGCCATCGTCGCGGGGGGCGTGGTGTGCGGGGCGTGCCGCCCGGCCGGCTCGGCCGTGCCCGCCGGGGAGACGATCGGGCTCATGACGGCGCTGCTGCGTGGCGACTGGGCCACCGCCGACGCCTCGGAGTCGCGCCACCGGAGTGAGTGCAGCGGGCTCGTTGCCGCATATCTGCAATGGCACCTCGAACACGGAATACGCTCTCTCCGACACGTCGAAAGGGAGCCTGTGTGAACGTACGACCTCCGACCCCGCATCCGTCGGGCGCGACGCCCCCGCCGATCCCGCGCGACCTGGTGCCCAAGCACGTCGCGATCATCATGGACGGCAACGGCCGCTGGGCCAAGTCTCGTGGCCTGCCCCGCATCGAGGGGCACAAAGCGGGCGAATCCTCGCTGTTCGACGTCATCGAGGGGGCGCTCGAGCTGGGCGTCCCCTATCTGAGCGCGTTCGCGTTCTCCACGGAGAACTGGCGGCGCTCGCCCGACGAGGTCCGCTTCCTCATGGGGTTCAACCGTGACGTGATCCGGCGGCGGCGCGACGAGCTCAACGCCATGGGTGTGCGCGTCCGGTGGGCGGGCAAGCCGGGGCGGCTGTGGAAGAGCGTCATCTCGGAACTGCAGGCGGCCGAGGAGATGACGGTCGGCAACAGCAAGCTGACGTTGCAGTTCTGCGTCAACTACGGCGGGCAGGCCGAGATCGTCGAGGCGGCGGTCAGGCTGGCCGAGGACATCGCGGCCGGGCGGGTCAAGCCGTCCAAGGTCAACGAGAAGGTGTTCGCGCGTTACCTGGACGAGCCGGAGATCCCCGCGGTGGATCTGTTCGTGCGGTCGTCGGGGGAGCAGCGCTTCTCGAACTTCCTGCTGTGGCAGTCGGCCTACGCCGAGATGGTCTTCCTCGACCGGCTGTGGCCCGACTTCGACCGCAGGGATCTGTGGGAGGCCTGCGAGGTCTTCGCGAAGCGCGACAGGCGCTACGGCGGAGCGCTCCCCAACCCGGTCTGACCGGCCCCAACCTCTGGATCGGGGCCCAGGGCTGGCTGTCACCTATACGCAGGTATAGCCTGCTGTTCATCGGAACAGTTGGCTGTACTCGTGAGTAGGAGCTGATGCCGAATGGCTGACGCACGACAAGGCCGGGCCGGCGCCCTGGCAGGCACCGGCCACCTCGTCCGCCTGGCGCTGCGCCGCGAGCGGGGCATCGCGCCCTGGTGGATCCTCCTGATCGTGGCCCTGGCCCTGGCGCTGGTGTCCTACGTCAACCGGGCCATGGGCACGTACGAGCTGAAGCTCACCTATGTCGAACTCGCCACCAGGAACGTCTTCCTGCGCGCGCTCGGCGGCGGCCTCATCGAGCCGCGGCTGGAGGTGATCGCGACGTGGCGCAGCGGCGGGTTCCTGTACGTGGCGAGCGCCCTCGCGGCCCTCATGTCGGTCGTCCGCCACACGCGCAGGGAGGAGGACGAGGGGAGGGCCGAGCTGGTCCGCTCCGGCATGGTGAGCCGCCACGCGCCGCTGACCGCCGCCCTGCTGGTCGCCGGCGGGATCAGCCTGGCCGGCGGGGTGCTGACCGGAGCCGTGCTCCTCGGGCTCGGGTTCGAGCCCGTCGGGACCGTCGCCTACGGGGCCGCGATCACGGTCGCGGGCTGGGTGTTCGGCGCCGTCGCCGCGGTGGCCGCGCAGCTCGCGCGCAGCGCCCGCACGGCCACCGCGATCAGCCTGGCCGCGCTCGGCGCCGCCTACGTGATGCGTTACGCCGGTGACGCGACCGGACAGTACTGGCTGAAGGCGCTGTCGCCGATCGGCTGGAGCCATCTGGTGCGGGCGTACCAGGACGAGCGGTGGTGGCTGCTCGGCGTGTCGGTGCTGGTCAGCGTGGCCCTGTGCGCGGTCGCGTACCGGCTGCTCGGCCGCCGCGACCTCGGCGAGGGCCTGCTGCCCGAGCGCCTGGGCCGGGAGTCGGCGCCGGAGCTGCGCGGCCCGATCAGCCTGGCCTGGCGGCTGCACCGCGCTCTGCTGGCCAAGTGGGCCGCCGGGGTCGCGTGCTTCGCCATGGCCGGCGCCGGGCTCAGCCCGCTCGCCCAGGACCTGCTCTCGCGGCCGAGCCTCGTGGTGCAGAGCATCATGAGCCTCCTCGGCGTGTCCGACACGGGCACCGCGCTGGGCGCGTACTCGTGGTACCTGATCCTCATCATCGCGTACGCCGTCGCGCTCTACCCGGTGCTCATGACGTTGCGGCTGCGTTCGGAGGAGACCTCGGGCCGCGCGGAGACCGTACAGTCCACCCCGATGACCCGCCTGCGCTGGGCGGCCGGCCACCTGGTCGTGACCGGGCTCGGCACGGCGGCGCTGATGGCCGTCGCCGGGCTCGTGTTCGGCACGCTGTACTCGCTGCTCGTCGGCGATCTCGCGCGCGACCTGCCCCGCTTCCTGGTGGGGGCGCTGAGCGCCGTGCCGGCGGCCTGGTGCGTGGGGGCGGTCTGCGTGCTCGCGTACGGGCTGGTCCCGAGGGCGAGCGTGGCGATCTCCTGGATCGTCTGGCTCCTGACCGCCGGGCTCGGCAAGATCGTCAGCCCCCTGTACGGGCTGTGGCACGGGACCCCGCTGGAGCCGTTCCACTACATCCCCAACCCGATGCTCGGAACTTCCTTCGACGTCCGCCCCGCCCTCGCGCTGACGGCCCTCACGGCGCTGCTCCTCGGCGGCGCCCTCGCGGCTCTTCGCCGCCGCGACTTCGGGTGATTGGTCTAGCATGTCGTCCCATTCGGCAAGATCGGAGGGCGGATGGGCGGCCATTCCATCGAGGTGCGGTCCGACGTGGTGATCAAGCGGTACCGGTCGTCGGACCACGGTGAGCCCGAACGCGAATGGCGTGCCCTGGAACTGCTGGGCGAACACGATCCCGGCCTGGCCCCGGCGCCGGTGACCGCCGAGCTGGAGGCCGACCCGCCGACTGTGGTGATGACCCGCCTGGACGGTACGACGGTGAGCGGGGAGATCGCGGGGAAACTCGTCGATGCCCTGGCCGAGGCCATCACCGGCGTCCAGCGCTCGATCCCGTCCCGGCTGCTCGACCGGGTGCCGGCGCGTGCCGGGCACCCGGTCTATCTCCTGCAAAAGGTACGCGACTGGGCGGCGGCGGCCACGCCCGAACCCGCGACCGCCGAAGCCCTCCGCGCGGCCACGGACTGGGTGTCCGGGCCGGGCCTGGAGGCGATGTTCGCGCAGCCGGGCACCCCGGTGTTCGGCACCGGCGACGGGAACCTGGCCAACTACCTGTGGGACGGCACCAGGGTCCGGGTCATCGACTTCGAGTACTCCGGGCGCAGCGACCGCGCGTTCGAGCTGGCCGAGGTCACCGAGCACATCTCGGTCTGGGAGAACGACCCGGCCGGGTTGACCGCCGTGCTCGACCGGTTCGAGCTGACCGCCGAGGAGGCGGCCAGGCTCACGGAGTGCCGGCGGCTGCTCGCGCTGTTCTGGCTGCTGCGCTGCCGCCGGGAGATCCGGTCCGCGCAGGCGGATCGGATGCTGGCCCTGCTGTAGGACTTCTCTTGATCAAAGGGTGCTGACCACGTCCGCCAGCCGGTCCATCTGGCCCGGATCGCCGCCGTAGCAGTAGAGGCATCAGCGCGCCTGGCCCAGTCGAGCAGGGCCGCGGGGTCGCTGATGGGCACCCCGCCGCCCGATCAAGCCGCACCCACCCGCCCTCACCCGCGCTCAATTGTGATCGCTCTCGGCCGTGGCGGTCAGACCCGACTGGACCTCCTGCCCATGGCGGCCTTCAGCCTGGGCGCCCCAATCCCAGAGCGCCTGGAGGACGGGCCCGAGGCGGCGCCCGTGCGGGGTGAGCCGATAGTGCGTACGGGGCGGCCATCCGGACCTCCGGCGACGTTCGAGCACCCCGGCCTCGGCGAGCTGCGCCAGCCGATCGGACAGCACCTTGTCCGACAACTCGGGCAGCGCCTGCCGGAGCTCCGTGAACCCACGCTCACCCCGCAGCAACTCGCGGATCACGAGAGTCGTCCACCGCCCGCGCAGCGCCGCGAGCGCGATCTCCACCGGACACGACGGATCCGGCTCGGTGACCTCGGCCCGAGGATCATCGGGCAGGCCGGGGTGGCCAACCGTTTGGTGAGTCACGAGGGAGCCTCCTAGCTTTTCCGCATCCACCCGATTTCTACCTGCCGGAAGGACGTGCAACTGCGATGCGCCAACTCGCCGAACGCCCCGAGGACGTGCCTGCCGTGTTCGCCGACCGCTTCAACACCGGCGACCCGGCGGCCGTGGCCGAGGTCTACGAGAGCGGAGCGGTCTTCGTACCCGAGCCCGGCTCCCCGCTGACCGGCCCGCAGGCCCAAGCCGCCAACGCCCGCTTCATGGCCCTGGGGCTGCCGATCACGGTCCGGCCGCGGCACGTCTATGCCGCGGGCGACACGGCCCTGCTGATCGTGGACTGGGCCATCGACGGTGTGGATCGGGACGGGCAGCAGGTCCACATCGAGGGCACCGCCACCGACGTCGCCCGCCGCGGAAGGGACGGGCGCTGGCGGTACGCCATCGACAACCCTTTCGGCGTGCGCTCGACAATCGATGGCTGAGGCTGATTTGCGTGGGTCGGCCGAAACGCCGACGCCTCGGTGATCAAAGACGCGTTTGATTCGGCGGGATACGAAGGTTGCGGCCGGCCCTGGGCACTTCCCGGTCGGGCAGGCCCACACTGCTGCTCGTGGACGACCTGCAATGGATGGCGCTCCCGGCCTGAGGCGGCCGGTGCCGACGCCACGGCGGCCTGGAGTGATTGATCTTCACCAGCAGTTCATCGCATGGTTTCGGCTAGCCTGCGGCTTTCACGGCGAATTTGAGCCGACCTGATCATTCACATAAGAAAAGTGCCCTTGAGCTGGGAGGATCGGACTTGTCTAAGGCCCCGTC